>NZ_AGFX01000041.1 GCF_000236805.1 Paenibacillus peoriae KCTC 3763
TCTACTATGATGGGAGCATATCAGCTTGTTGGAGGGCTTTTTTTCGTTGAACGATGGCATGTACGCAAAAAACGGCCAGACCGCCAAGGTAGCGAAATCTGACCGTTTTCCATTTTTTAAGATTGAGCTTCTGTGAAAATTTGGAATGTGACCCCAAACTTGTCCGTTACATTCCCATAGGCCGGACTGAAGTGGGTTTCTTGCAAGGGCATGCCCACCTGTCCTCCTTGCTGTAGAGCATCAAACATTTTTCTGGCTTGCTCCACACTGTCGGTTGTAATACAGATACTCACCTGGTTCCCGCTGCTAAACGGCGATCCGGGAAAGGTATCGGAAAACATAAGCTCGGTCTCACCGACTTTAAGGGTAGCATGTCCAATACGACCTTTGACCTCTGCGGGAATCGGAAAATCCGGGTTTTCCGGCATTTCGCCAAAGGTTTGAACAAAAAGCTGTTGCGCATCCAATGCCTTTTCATAAAATTCGATCGCTTCTTTTGCATTTCCATTCATGGTGATGTAGGGAATCAAACGTTTTGACATCTTCAACACAGCTCCTTTATTGTCATTTTACCAGGCACTTCACCTGTATTATATGCAAAACTTGTTAAGAAAAACAGATTTGTTTTATGTGACTGCAAAAAATCCCGAAACAGCAGAGGGTTCTGCCAATGCTCTCCTTCCAGTCCTAGTGTGGCTTCTCAATCACGATCAGACAGGTACTGTCTGGCAAAGGAACCGGCTGTCCCTGTTCATCCGCCAACTCAATACGCCCGGACAACGCCTCAGTATAACCCTCCTGCAAATAGTGGCGGTTCACCCGAATAATCGCCTGTGATCCAAGTGTGTTACGAATGCATTCCTCATACTGTGAGGGGGTAAAATAACCAAACTGCTCCTGCACTTCATGTACATAGGCTTCTGCCCCCCAGGTGTAGGTGTACAGAAATTCCATTGCATCGTTGACAGGCATAACAGCGTCAGACTCACTTACACGCTCCATTTCAATATGGCGACCTGCAAAATCTTCGGCAAATCGCAGCAGCCATTCCATCCCGTCTGGCTCCAGAAACCGGATACGTCTGCGCTGTTCTGTCGGTTCGGTCATAATGCCGTCACGAATAATGATGCGCCCGCCGGGTGTCAGCACACGATAGGCGCTCTGCAAAGCCGCCTCGACCGTTTGCGGATTGAACCGGGTCCCATCTCGCTCGATGTAAGAATACAGCTCGTGGAGAATGGAAGAAAAAATGACCGTGTCCATGCTCCCCGTTTCCACAAATTCCTCCAATCGAAGCGCATCCCCTTTGATAACATCCCAACGGTGACCCTCCGATTGTTTTTTCCGTTTTAATGCTTCAATCACATTTACTGAGATATCAAGTCCTAGCGGATATGCATCCGGTCTTTCCTGCTCAATCAGATCCAGCAGCACGCCCCCGCCAGGCCCTATATCCAGAATGCGGGTTCCAGTCACGTAATCCAGAATGACCCGTTTGTAATCTGCGGTCTGGTTCATATCCGCAAGATACGTCTCCTCGTTGTGAAAACGATCATACGCATCACGCCGTAATCCGAATAGATCGAACAGCAGCAATACTGCTTTGTCATACAGCGGCGTTTTTTCTGCCTCAATACAAAAGTCAATCAGCTTCTCAGCCGCAGATGAAAATGCAAAATTAAAAAATACAGTGCTCGGCAGCTCCTCCTTATGCTCCACGATCACACTCAAATGAGGGTTATGTTTGCGCTTTCCTTTTAAAAGATCTTGCCAGGACAGCGCACTCAAATATTTCTCAATCATTCGTTTTTTGTATACGTTAATTTTCTTGACACCACGATAATCATAATACATCGTGTTCATGAGAGATTCAAAGCTAATATGACGTACCGTAGCTGGCTGCTCATGTCCTGTACCCTCTCTCAGTACGACTAAAAATACCTTTACCAGTTCTTCGAGCGAAAAATCCTGTAAAGCGGACTCTACATACCAAAGCGTACGATTTTCCAGCGGAGCAAGTGCCCTTTCTACATTCAACTCACGCTCCAACTCCGCGTAAGCCTGTTCGAACGGCTCGCCTTCATGAATAGAAACGGATCGCAATCGCTTGAGACGTTCTTTTACGCCCCACACCACAGGCACGTTATCCCATGCGATCCAGCCGATCAGCTGCTCTACCTCACCACGAACCTGCTCCCATAGATCAGGGTCCACCCCGGCGATAATACATTCGTTCAGAGCACGTAAAACAAGCTCCAGCTCCTCAGCGCTTAGCCAGCCCTTGCGAGTAATTTCCAGCAACGGCCGATTTTCTGAAAAAGGAATTTCGCCCCGTATATACTGCCCGATTAGTCCATGCGTCTCAATCAAAATCCGGGTCATGCTGTTGCGCGGGTAAGCTGGGAACTCTGCTTGAGCCTGTCTGACATATAGCTGGGAAGAGCCAATATTATGCACAAATAAATTAATCCCCTCCTGCTGCCAGCGCAGCCGTTCACGGCCTGTGCCCCCTTTAGCCGCCTCAGACCATACCAGCACATCCTCCAGCAGCTCCTTAATCCAGAAAGACAATGGGAGTCCGTCCAATATGAGCAACGTACGCTCCACATAATCCAGTACAGGATTGGAATCCTTTAGCTCTCCTATGGAACGGATGCGTTCCAGATTGACAATACGCTCTTCAGCGGAAACGAGGATCTTCAGCCAAGTCGGCGCATCCCAGGCCAGATCATTTTCTTTCCGATAGTTAGCTATAGCTTTTAATGATTGCAGCATTTTTCTCACCTCGTGTGATTCGGATTCGGTATGCACAGGAGACTTTGGAAAAAACGTTGGGATATTGTCTTGTTTAAGCTACACTTTACCATACATTTGCAGCTCCCATCCCGTGGAAAATATTAAACATTTTTATCAATCCAGCTTTTTTCATACTTTTCCCAAAATAAAAAAAGACATCCTCCAGCTTTAAGCTCAGAGCATGTCCTAGTATCCTTGTTATGCGCAGTAAAATTATACTTCTACTATTTTCAGGAAATTTCGTTATTTTTGTCAACACATGGTCATTCACAGCATTCCAACCGCTTATTTATTTACGGTAGCTCCATCCGGCACTGGAAAACCAAAATCAGGGGTTCCATCTTCATTCCAGTTCAACGGCTGCACGCGTGTATGGCGATTGGGATCATACAGCGGGTCACCTGTAATTTCCTTGTAGTTACGGGCGTGATATACGAGAACATCGCTACCGTCAGGTGCAACTGTAAAGCTGTTGTGACCTGGCCCAAATTGACCTGTTTCCTCATTTGTGCAGAATACTGGCACAGGAGACTTCGCCCACGATTTGGGATCGAGCAAATCCGCATTCTCATCTACCGACAACAGACCCATACAATAATTGTGGTCAGTCGCGCTGGCTGAATAACTGATAAAAATCCGTCCGTTCCGTTTCAGAACCGCCGCTCCCTCATTCACCTTAAAACCGATGACCTCCCAATCATATTCAGGGGTAGAGATCATCACTTGCTCACCGCGCAGCGTCCACGGATTACTCATTTCAGAGATGTACAGATTGGAATTACCGACAATGCCCGGGTCCTTCTGGGCCCACACATAATACAGAACTCCATTATGCTGGAAGGTTGTTGCATCAAGAGCGAATGATTCCCAGCGGGTTTTGATCTGTCCCTTCTCCACCCACTCTCCTTCCAGCGGGTTGGCAGCATCATTTTCCAGCACAAACATCCGGTGGTCGAACAGGCCTTCCTTCGTTTCTGTTGTACGAGCTGCTGCAAAATAAATGTACCATTTATCATGAATAAAATGAATTTCCGGTGCCCAAATGTTCGCGCTTAATGGACCCGTTTCATATTTGTGCCACACTGCGACAGGCTCTGCTGTGCTCAAGCCTTGAATGGTTCGTGCCCGCCGCACCTCAATACGGTCATACTCCGGCACAGAGCCGGTAAAATAATAGTATCCATCACTGTGCTTGTAAATCCAGGGGTCTGCCCGTTGTTCAATAACCGGATTAATAAAAGATACAGGTTGATTCATGGTTTTTCTCTCCTCTATGTGTAATATGTAGTTCATAATTTTAATTGCTGATACGCTTGCCCCAAATGGAAATTCCCTTATTGTTCATGCCTGTAAAAACGAGCGTATGGCGACCCAACTCCCAATCCCATGAAGGAAGCAATAACAGTTGCTCCTGGGTTCCTTCGGATGCATCGCTCCAATTCAGTGTTAAAGTACGCTTGCCGTCAAAGGTCCACTGGCCTTCAAGAGTTCCGCTGGTTGCCCGTCCTCCGTCTTCCAGACGAAGCGGTTCAGCTTCCACCTGACCATCGACTTCCTGCTTCATTACGACGCGTTCCCAACTGCCGGATAATAATCTTTGAGGTATATCCTGTTCCTTCTCGCCTGCATACCGTTCCGGTGATACGACAGGCCAGCCATCAGCCGTCCACAATATTTTGCGTACATGCAGGTACGGCCAACTCTTGTCCGTTTCTCCCCGCGCATGATGAACAATATAATAATCTTCTCCGTCCTTCAGCACGGAATTATGTCCTGGCGCAACCCAGCCTTCTCCTTCACTGAATCGATAACCGCCCAGTACCTTATTGCCAATCTCGTATTGAGGCAAATAGCCGGTGTCAGCCATATCATGTCCGTTCACATCCACGTACGGCCCTGTGATAGAGTCCGAGCGGGCAACGCGCACATTATAGTCCTCAAACAAAGAATCATACGAGACGAACAAGTAATATTTACGGAAGGTTGGATTGTACACAATGTAAGGTCCTTCCACAGCCCCGTCCTCGGTTGCCCGGTCTCTGGCAGCGATATTTTTCCCATAACCGGACTCTTTGAGCTTCCCCGTTTGGGGATCAAGCCGTGTAATGTAAATACCGCCAAAAAAAGAACCGTACACCATCCACGGATTCCCCTCCGCATCCAGCACCGGATTAGCATCAATCGCATTCAGCTTGTCATGCTCATCCGTTTTAACGACCAGTCCCTCGTCCTTCCAGGGGCCTTCCGGCGATTTGGATGTCTGTAACCCGATGGCTGACCGCCTACTGCCAAAGGTAGAGGCCGAGTAATACATCCGATAGGTATCCCCCATCTTGATAACATCTGGTGCCCACAGATTCGTTGCGGATGACCATCCCCCCGCTTCCTTGGGTATACCAGGCAATGCATACTGAACCCAGTTCCAGTGAATCAGGTCGGTCGATTTGCGCACCATAACACCCGGTCTCAGCTCTCCACCTGTCTTTACATCCGTCGAGTAGACATAATAGCCCTGATCTGTTTTGATAATCGCCGGGTCATGTGCATTGTTAATGGTCCAGCGGTGTTCATCGTTTATCACACTTTGATCATACAAGTGATCAGGAGGCGGGGCCTGCGGATACGCAGGGTCCGGGGTGTTATCCCCACAGCCGGATAGGCCCAGCATAAGCAGCATAACCATAACTGTTCTTCTCCTCCTTCCATTATTCATACATATGGTGATCGTCTGCCATGTGCCCACTTATCCTTTGACACCGGAAATAGCAACCGATTCAATAATTTGTTTTTGGAAGATCAGAAATATAATTAATACAGGCAACAACGCAATAATGGAAGCTGCCATAATGAGCGGATAGTCCGTCTGAATGGCATAAGTCGCATTAAAATTCGCAATAACCAGCTGCAATGTCTGCGTTTCTGGTGAGTTCAAGTAAATAATCGGCGCCAAATAATCGTTCCAAATTCCCATGAACCATAAAATAAGCTGGGCCGCAACTGCCGGCTTAATGAGCGGGAACGTAATGGACGAATACAGTCGAAAATAAGAACTGCCGTCAATTTTAGCCGCTTCAATAATGGCATCCGGTACACTGAGCAAATACTGCCGCAGGAAAAAGATCATAACCACATTTCCGAACAAGCCGGGAACTATCAGAGGCAACAGCGTATCTACCCAACCTAGCTTGGAAAACATCATAAACTGCGGAATCATAACCGTTGGATATGGAATCATCATGGATGCGATGAGTACCAGAAACAGTTTATTTTTATGAGGAAATCTCAGCTTGGCAAATGCAAAGGCAGCCACACTGGATGTAAAGGTCCCCACAACGGTAACACTTACAGCCACAATCACGCTGTTCTTGATCCCGCTTAACAAAGGTCCTGCTTCCCAAATTTCCTTATACTTGCCAAACTGGAACACCTCTGGTATCCATACCGGCGGAAGAGCAAAGACATCCTGCTTTTCCTTCACCGAAGTGGACAGCATCCACAGCAGCGGTGCGATCATCGCAATCGCTCCAATGGCCAGTGCAATAAAGATAATGGTGTTGGTAACTTTCGTTCTTTGACTATGGGACATAATCAGACTCACTCCTTTCCGCGAAAATCAATCCCCATCAAAGGACGATTTTTCATTCATTTTGAATTGAATCAAAGTTACGATAAAAATGAAGATGCCAAGAATCATAGCCATCGCGGAGGCATATCCCATTTGCAGGTTTTTAAATGCCTTATCCCAAATATAGAAGACGATTGAGGCAGATGAATATTCCGGACCACCTGTAGGTGTCATAATGTTCATTTCAGTAAAGATTTGCGAGCCACCAATAATATTGGTTACGACCAGGAAAAAGGTTACCGGCTTTACCATGGGCCATGTAATGTTGCGGAACATTTGGAAACCGCTAGCTCCATCTAGTTCTGCTGCTTCATAATAAGAACGAGATACACTTTGCAGAGCGGCCAAATACAGTAGCATCGTGTAGCCAAGACCTTTCCAGACTGTCATCAGGATCAAGGCTGGCTTAACCGTATCCTTATCCATCAGCCAGTTGGGACCTTTAATGCCGAACAACTCCAGGAATTGGTTCACTAGACCGTAGTCTCCGTTGTATGCCCAGTTCCACATGATGGAAACCGCAGCCAGCGAAGAAATAACCGGAATATAGTAGATCACACGAAATGTCGTCGTGCCTGGAATTTTGCGATTCAATCCCAGTGCCAGCAGTAAAGCTAATACAAGACCAATTGGAATACCCAGCATTAAGAAAAGAGTATTGTACATCGATTTGTAAAAGAGCTCATCCGTAAATAAATCTCTAAAATTGTCGAAGCCAATAAAATTCATTTGTCCTAATCCGTCCCAGTCTGTAAAAGAGCCGTATAACGAATAGACAAACGGGAACAACGTAAAGATTAGCAAACCGAGAATAGGAGGAAGGATAAATAAATATCCGTATATCTTCTCTTTGCGATAGAGATTAGATTTGGTTATCACAGGACTCACCTCTGTTTCTAATTTGGATAGAGGATGATGCCAGCAGCATGATATCAGCCGCTAACATCATCCTCTATCCGTTATTTACGTATTACTTCTGTGATTTTTTCTCTTGCTCCACCGCTTTATCCAGCAGTTTCTGCATCTTAGGCTGTTCCTGCTTCACATAATCGGCTGCCGTAACTTTACCGTCCAGCACTGGCTGAATATCCGTGAAGAAAATATCATACCATTCCGCGTTATACGTATAGTTGCCAGGCAATGCGCGACCATAGTCATTTACGATATCAATAAATTCCTGCTTGTTGCTAGGCTTGGTTTTTGAATCCTTCACCCACTCATCCGCCATATCCAGCAGATTCGGAATTTGTACCTTCGCGTCAACGAGCTGCTTCATACCTTCTTTGGAAGTGGTCAAATAGTTCACCAGTTCTACGGCTTCATCCGGGTATTTTGTTTTAGAAGAAACACCGATACCCAAAGAGCCAATCCATGTTGCCGGTTTGCCAGTCGATCCAACCGGGTATGGCATTAAATCATATTCAAAAGACAGCTTTTCAAACGTACTCATATCCCAAGGACCTACAGGGAAGAATGCCATTTCACCCTTCATCCAGCGTTGGTATGTGTCCAGCGTTTGTGATTGTTCAATACCAGGCGTAATTTTATATTTGTTTTGCATATCAGCAAAGAACTGAAGCGCTTCCGCAAATTTCGGATCATCAATGGCTACTTTTGTTTTGCTCGCGTCTAGCCAATCCGCACCATTGCTCCATACAAAGGCTTGCAGTGCCCACTGAACGTTGAAGCCTGTACCATACTGATCCGGTTTGCCATCACCATTTGTATCTTTGGTTAACTGCTGGCTGACCTTGATGAACTCATCCCATGTATACGGTTTGTCTTTATCAGGTGCAGGAATGCCCGCTTTTTCGAACATGGTTTTGTTGTAGCCAAGTGCGAATGGACCCAGGTCTTTCGGCATACCATAAATATTTCCTTGACCAGCCATTTTACCGTCATATCGATACAAATCCACACCATATTTCCAAATGTTATCCAGATTTATATCCTTGCTCTTCTCAATGTAAGGTGTCAGATCCTTCAGCACGCCGCTATTAACATACGCTTTCAAATCTCCAGGGGCAAAATAAAAGATATCTGGAAGATTGTTTCCTGTAATCGCAGCTCTAAGCTTTGTAGCATATTGGTCTGCTGCCGTCACGACCATTTTAACCTTCACGCCAGGATGTTCCTCTTCAAATTTCTTGATAACATCCTTATAAGCCTTCTGCTCATCCGTACCTCCACGGAACATGAACGTCAATTCCTTGGTTCCATCGCTACTGGAGCTTCCTCCACCACAACCAGCTAATGCAGCAACCATCAATAGCAGAACAACCATTGTTATCGCAAAACCTTTTTTCTTTATCATCGCGACCCCTCCTAAAATTAAATGAAACCGCATACATTTGGCGTTAAAATAATCTTACACGACTAGGCTTTAATTTTACTTGTGCGGTACACAAACTGTTGTTCATTGCCGCTGTGAGTATCATCCCTCTCATGCACCTTATGATTAACATTTTACTTTATCAATAATGAATTCGTTTACAAACAAAATATAGCACGCCCCTCTACAGTTCGTCAATGCATTTACAAATCTTTTTAAATAAATATAAAACATTAATTTGAATCTCATAAAAAATACAATTAAGACGTATTTAAGTTTATATATACTAATAAAATCAATTAAATAACTTAAATACGATTCATTTTCGAAAATGGGTTTATTTTCGAACCTGTTTCGCTTCCCTATTTTTTAGTAAAAATAATTTATGGAAAAGCAGTTTACTTCTTTCTGATTTTATTTTAACATAATTCAAAGTAAAAATATAAACGCTTACATTACATATTTTATAGGTAAGGAAGGTCTATAGATATGATTTATATTAAGAACTTAATGTCCGGATTAGATATTTTTAAAGCACTAGGCTCGGAAATTCGCATTCAAATACTCGAGTTACTTGCCTATCAAGGACAAAGTATGAATGATATTGCTAACAAGCTGCATTTGAGCAACGGCACCATTACGATGCATATTCGCAAACTGGAAGAATGCGGCCTGGTGGAAATTAATACAGTGAGCGGTAAACACGGTACACGAAAAATGTGCTATTTGAATAAAGAAAAGCTAATGGTAGATTTGCGGAGCAGAGAACAAAAAAATGTGTATGAGGTGGAGATTCGTATTGGTCATTATAGTAACTATCAAGCGGTCCCCACTTGCGGATTGGTGACCCGAGACAGCATTATCGGCGATTTTGATGATCCACGCTATTTTGCAGATCCCGGGCGGCTGGAGTCGGAAATGATCTGGATGGCCGAAGGCTTTTTGGAATACCGCATCCCCAACTATCTGAAAGCGAATCAATCCTTTAAGGAAATTCAGTTCTCCGCAGAACTGGGCTCAGAAGCACCGTGCTATTGTGAGGAATATCCTTCCGACATTTGGTTTCATATCAATGGTATCCCTATTGGGTACTGGACCAGCCCCGGAGATTTTGGAGAAGTACCGGGGGTTCTCAATCCCGATTGGTGGCCACCGCATTTGAATCAATATGGCATGCTCAAATTAATTCGCATCAATCAGCATGGCAGTTTCATTGACGGGTGCCGTATATCAGAAGTCACAATAAACGATATCGGCCTTAACTATAAAAGCGATATTACACTCCGTTTATCCGTATCCGATCAGTCGGAGAACAAAGGGGGGCTCACCATTTTTGGTAAAAGATTCGGCAACTTTAGTCAGGATTTGCTTGTGCGCGTGCTTTATGATGTACACGGGGAAGAGAACTCCAGCGACTAGCTCGCCACATGCAATAAGGCCGAAGACCGTATGCATTACATACGTGTCCTCGGCCTACAGGCCTTTTCCTCGCTTAAAGAGATATACATCATTAGATAAAAGATGACCGTAATCGCAAACACCAGCCAGCTAAAGGCCAGCAAATGCTGTCTTTCCCCTGCCAGGCTCACCCATTTCCAAACATCTGTAAGAATGACCAAGGGCTTTAGCAGCACATCCCAGCTATTCCAGCGAGCAAATCTGCCGATATATACGCCCACGCTGGCGAGCCACAGCAAAACAAAAATGATAATCCACGCCAGCCAGGCATTATAAGCTTTTTGCAGTATTCGGTGGATGATCCATACACAAAGGGATGTAAGAAAAAGGCCAAGCACTGCTGCCGAAAAAGACGTAAATAAGATCAACCAAAATGTGGTGTCCAGCCAAAAACGCGAGTCCGGATTCACCTTGTACAAACGAAACGCATGCAATAACTCAGTCAGTAAATATAGCGCATTCGGCAGAAAAAACAACCATATTACTCCACTAAGCAACATAAGAACCCGTCTGACTTTCACATTCCCCAATCTGCAAAAAGCCATTATTACTAAAGTAATAAAGATCGGAACCCAGGCCAGGAATATATCCCAGTATAAAAATTGATACATCTTCGTCCCACTTGCAAACTGCAAATACATAATGAGCCCAAAACAGCCCAACGTAGCTACAAACAGCACCCCCAACAAAGCGGGCAGCTTGTAACCCTTCCCTGTAAACAGCAAGCTTTTGCCTCCCCTGTCCGTGTATACGTATATACGTCTTTTTGAATTCGCGTCAAGTGTTAAAAATCAGCCTATGATGGTGCAGACATCTGTAAAGACTTGGAATCATCGATTTTCCATACAGCCGGCTCATTGATCCAGCTCCATTCCGCAGGCAAAGCTTTACCGCTAAAACGTTCAAATACGTTCATAAAGCTGTCTTCCTCTCACGGCAATAGGGTCTGAAATCACGCCAAAATCTGAGAGCCAAGCCCTCTCATTATCACTATATACGTAATCTTCCAATCGTCAATGATAATCCTGCTGTCGCTGCATTTAAAAAAAGACTTGCCATCCTGAAATGTTGTGCTTATAATTACACCTAACTTGATACGGCAACAAATTTCAATGACGAGAACGAGTAAGCTATACAGCGGATTTGCAGAGAGTTGGGGCAGGTGAAAGCCAACATTCCGAGGATAGCCGAACGCCATCTCCGAGAAGCGGGCTGAACCTGAAGTAAGCTCTGCCGCCTTTCCAGCGTTAACCGGAACACGTATTGATGGATACGTGAACAGAGTGTCATTTCGTATGGAATGAAACTAGGGTGGTAACACGGGTATGAACTCGTCCCTTTTACAGGGGCGGGTTTTTTTGTTTTTTAAAAGGAGGAAATCAACATGACGAACGTATCGACAGTAGCATCTATAACTGATTTTTTGACTCCAGCTGTACGGGAAATGCCACCTTCAGGCATTCGTAAGTTTTTTGAATATAGTACGGGCAGACAAGATATCGTTTCGCTCGGAGTCGGTGAACCTGACTTTGTGACCCCTCAGCATGTCATAAAGGCCTGTATCACAGCTCTCGAAAATGGAAAAACCTCATACACACCCAATGCCGGTCTTCCCGAGCTTCGTGAGGAGATTGCCGGATATTTGGAGAGCAGTTTTAACACGTCCTATAACCCGACGAATGAAATCATGGTCACCATCGGCAGCAGTGAAGCGCTGGATTTGGCACTGCGTGCCCTGATTACAGAGCACGATGAAATACTCATTCCAGCTCCATGTTACATCTCGTATGCGCCTATTACGTTTCTGAACGGAGGGCATACCGTAACGGTCGAAACCTCTGCTGACCGGCAGTTCAAGCTGACAGCCGAAGCGCTCAAGGCCAAGCTGACCCCACGATCCAAGGTGCTCATTCTCTGTTATCCGAACAATCCGACAGGCGGGATCATGACCTATGAGGATTGGCTGCCTATTGCCCGCCTGGTTGAGGAGCACAATCTGGTCGTCATAACCGACGAGATTTATGCTGAACTGACCTACGGGCAGCGGCATGTAAGCTTTGCTGCTCTGCCGGGAATGAAGGAGCGGACACTGCTCATCAGCGGTTTTTCCAAAGCATTTGCAATGACTGGCTGGAGGGTTGGTTATGTATGTGGTCCGAGAGAGCTGATTGCTGCCATGCTGAAAATTCATCAATATACCGCCATGTGCGCTCCTATTATCGGGCAAATTGCCGCTATTGAATCACTGCGCAACGGGCTGGAGGAAAAAGACCGCATGATGGAATCTTACAATCTGCGCAGAAAATGGTTCGTTGAAAGCCTGTGTCAGACAGGACTGCCCTGTCATGAACCGAACGGAGCCTTCTACGCTTTCCCTTCCATTATGCACACGGGGTTAAGCTCAGAGCAGTTTGCCAAGCGACTGCTGGACGAAGAAGGAGTCATTACTGTACCCGGTTCCGCATTCGGTCCCGGCGGCGAGGGCTTTATCCGCTGCTCGTACGCATCGTCGCGAGAACAGCTGGAAATCGCATTGGAGCGCATCGGCGTATTTTTGAAACGCCTGTAAATACGATTTTCCATATCATGACACGGAATACAGGATGAAAACTACTTCAGCAGCTCCTGAATAAGCTTTTTCTGGTGTGTTGGCAAACCTTCCGGCCATTGTATGCTTATACATGAATACAAGCCAATCCCGCGGGATTTTATTTATCAGCTTTGCCAGCATCGTACACCTCCTGTTGGGCATTTTTCACATGAATTAAGTCGTTTGATGAACATTCAAATCTTCGGCTCTTCTACCTTATACTTCTGCTCAGACATATGCAAAGCCGCGTCCAGTTCAATCATATTAAAGTAGCAAAGAAAGCCGCCCGTGCCATAACCATGGCCGGACGGTTCTCTCAGTCAGTATAACGTTTATCACTTGATTGCGATGTAAATCAAAACAGGTTCATCCGGGCTGCCATACACTTCAAAGTCACCCGTGTAGGTCCGCTCCGCTTGTCCCGTCGCCGCCCATTGCCAGATGGTCTGCCACACACGGATGACAGAAGAGGGCTCTGTTGATGCCTGAAAAACAGCATAACGTGCTGCAGGGATGAGCAGTTCCTCAAGACCATCAGGAGTTTGGAAATCAACAGCCGCTTCCTTCCCGATTAAAAAAGTGTACTCGCCCAAAGCTCCATTTTCATAGTCAGTGTAACAGCCATAGACGGAATCCTGTCCTTCACGGCCCCTGATCCGACCCGGCACATCCTCAGTCCAAAAGCGTTCCCACATGGCTGGAATGATCCCGTGGGATGTTTGTTCATTGAGATTGCTCGTACGTGCTTTCAACCCGACTAAATGGATGTCACCCCGGTATTCCTCCCGAATGGGTCCATCCAGTTGAAGTCCCGTAGGGTCTGAAGAACGCCAGCGCTTCAAAATCGGCAGATAATTGCCCAGCATCGAAGTCGCCTCTTCTGTCTTCATTCCCTCCCCGACCAGGATGGGCACACACTGCTGAATCATTTCCTCCATAGTCAAGTCAGGCTGCACAAATGCACCTTCCTTGTAGCAATACTTGCAATATTCATCTGTTTTGGCATGTTGTGCATCTGTTCCATATTGATCCTCATGCTCCAGCGGCATCCCGCAGCTTTGACAAGCTTTATCCATTCCTGTTAAGCTCCTTTCGCTAACTGATATCTGATATGCAACCAGTATAACGAAATAAACCTGACAGCTATCAGTCAGGTTTATTTTACTTTAGCCCGGAAATTCCTCCAGGATTTCCGCTATGATTCGGTAGCATCTTCATAATTAGACGCAATACGCAGCGCCATCTCCCGTATTTTGTCTCGCAAATGGGCCGGTTCTTTGACAACCACATCGGGTCCCAGACTTAAAATAAATCCGTACGCCCATGCATCCTCAGGAAACGGGACCGAAACCGTATAGATTCCTTCCGTCTGTTCGATCAGCGCTTCCACGCCAAACCAGTCTTCCGCCAAATGCCTAGAATTGCGGTTAAATTGTAACGTAAACGGCTGTACAGCTCTGGACGCTGCCATCCGCCCTTCATTCCATGGCAGCACTTCATAGGAAAGATCCCTGCGGGTGAAAGCCGTCTCTGTCACCACAGGTTCACTTATGCGGGAAAGCTTGAACAAACGAAACTGTTCCCTGTCGGGACAGTAAGCATATACAAACCATTGTTGTCCCTTCAGAACGAGCGTATGCGGTTCAACATTCCGCTCGGTGATCACTCCTTCTGCGTTTCGATAGGTAAAAGCAACAGTGCGCGCTCGGCTCATTGCTTCCTTCACCTTTATCAATTTGCCTTCCTGCGCAGCCTGGTTTCCCCATCCGGAATGATCAACGATGAACTGGGTGGTGCGGACACGAAATTGCTCTTTTTCAGATGCTGGTACAATGCTCTCAAATTTGTGAAGCAACCGCGACACATTCGGACCGCCGAGCGATGAGGACAAGCTCTGCAGGCCCATCACAATATCCTTTACATCAAGATCTGTCAGCATACTGCGATCCAGACGATATCCTTCCATCAGCCCGATTCCCCCACCTGCTCCCTGAAAAGTTACCACCGGAATACCGGCCATACTGATCGCTTCAATATCTCTATAGATCGTCCGTATTGAAACCTCATACAAATCGGCGAGTTCCTTCGCTTGTATTCTGTTTTTTTGCAGCAGTAAAATGACGATAGAAAGCAGTCTGTCTATTTTCATTTTTCCAAACCTTTCACCATTACTCGTGCGTATCCCTGTAGCTTGATCCTATTAACAGTCATCTAAAATCATGTCTTCTCGTCCTCTACAATGTTTCCTACATCTTACTCTATCTCTTGTCTAAAATGAATCTGTTATTGCGCAAATCAAAAAAACCTCAAGGATTCCATCCAGCTGGATAGAATGCCTGAGGTTTCAATCACTCATTACACTTATGACTCGTAACGCTTCATCACAATGACCGCATTATGACCGCCAAAGCCGAAGGAATTGGATAAGCCGATATTTAATGACGCTTTGCGCGCTTGGTGAGGTACATAATCCAGATCACAAGCCGGGTCCGGGTTGTCCAGATGAATCGTTGGCGGAATGATGCCCTCCCGCAGACTTTGTATCAGCGCAATCGCTTCGACACCGCCTGCCGCTCCCAGCATATGCCCCAGCATAGACTTATTTGCGGTCACCGGAATTTGATAGGCATAGTCGCCAAATAGCTTGTGAATCGCGCGGGTCTCAGCTATATCTCCCACCGATGTACTTGTCGCATGGGCGCTAATCACATCCACTTCTTCAGGGGAGATGCGGGCCGAATGAAGGGCCGCTTTCATCGCCAAGTAAGCTCCGGTTCCTTCGGGATGCGGTGCAACCATGTGATAGGCATCCGAACTGGCTCCATAACCGATGACCTCCCCATAGATTTCCGCACCTCGCGCGATGGCGTGCTCCAATGATTCCAATACCAGAATACCTGCACCTTCGCTCATGACAAACCCGTCCCGATCCTGATCAAAAGGTCGGCTTGCTATAGAAGGCTCCTCGTTACGTGTGGACAATGCAGTCGCATTAGCGAAGCTCGCCAAGGCCAATCTAGTCACTGCTGCTTCAGCCCCACCGGCAAAAATGACATCCGCGTCCCCTGTACGGATGGTCCGAAAGGCTTCGCCAATCGCCGTATTCCCGATAGAGCAGGCCGTAACGGGCGAAAGCGTGGGGCCCATGGCTCCGAACGCAATACTAATTTGAGCAGCAGCCATATTGGAGATCATCATCGGTACCAATGTGGGGCTCACTCTGCCCGGACCCCGGTTTAGCATCACCTCTATATTGTCCACCAGTGTATCCAAGCCGCCGATTCCTGATCCTACATAGACTCCGACACGCTCTAGATTGATATGATCCAGATCCAGAGCTGAATCCTTGAGCGCCTGCTCTGCCGCATACAATGCAAACTGAGTAAACCGATCCATTCGTCTGGCATCCTTGCGTCCCCATCGCTGTTCTGCATCAAAATCCTGTACCAGCCCGCCGATTTGTGCTTTTAAATCGGATACTTCGAACGTATCAATTTTACGTATACCTGAATTGCCTTCCAGCAAATTTTCCCACAATGTGTCTACTTTATTGCCCAGTGGGGAAACGACACCCATACCTGTTATCACTACTCTTTGCATAGCTATTCATTCCTCCTGCTCGGTAACTGACTTACAATCCTCATTTTACCCTCGGTTTATCCTATTACAAGTGTTTGTTTATCCTGGTATAATAAACACTACTATAGAGAGGGTTGCATATGCTCAATTCTCGTTGACCTATGAATGGAGTGAAAACATCTATGAAAACCGAAGCACGCCTGGAAGCATTATCTGTTTTTCTCAAAACAAAAAGAGCTCGTCTACACCCGCATATGGTTGGCCTGCCCCAAGGATCACGTCGCAGAACACCCGGCTTGCGCAGAGAAGAAGTAGCTCAGCTGGCTGGTGTGAGTACGACCTGGTACACGTGGCTGGAGCAGGGACGGGATATCAAGGTATCAGCCTCCGTCTTGGACGCCATTGCTGCCGCCTTGCAGTTAAACACCGATGAGCGTAAATACTTATATGATTTGGCGCTGGAAGCCGGGTTTCATGCCCCGCCTGCTCCTGCGGAACAAACGGTCATATCCCCCTCACTGCAAAAGATTGTGCAGGAGTTGCACTACTGCCCTGCTATTATTTCAGATCGGCGCTGCCAGATCGTTGGCTGGAATGCGGCTGCAGCCCATGTTTTTATGGATTTTGGCGAGCTGCCACATGAGCAGCGCAATATGATAGAACTGCTATTCACCAAAAAGGAGTTTAAAAGTTTGGCCGTGAATTGGGAGCATTTTGTAAAAGGGTTTCTTGCCATTTTCCGTGCCTATTACGGACAATACGTGACAGACCCTTGGTATGCACAATTTATACAAAATATGAGTCAGGCTTACGGAGAGTTCAACGAGCTTTGGAATCAGAGCGAGGTAAGCTCCGCACCGGAGGTGCTCATAGAATTTCGTCATGCCAAGGCTGGCAAAATGTTGTTTGACCTAACCTCCCTTCAGGTACAGGGGGGCGTCGATCTGCGCTGCAGCATTTACACACCCAACGCGCAATCCTCCACAGAAAGCAAACTCCAAAAGTTAATGGAGGGCAGCTAACGGATTTCATCCCTCTTGTTATGAAGATATCTTTTTCCGTCCATACTACATCTACGATCTGTGCAAAATAGATGCCATAGATGTGACAGAGCCAAGAGCTTCAACTGTGCTACTACCAGGAGGGAGGGAATCATCATGAAAGCCAAATCAACAAGTTCCCCACATACACAAAATCAAGTGCCATTACCTGTTCCGGTGCAATTTGATCGCAGCTGGCAGGACGAGCTGGACCAGCGCCTGCACAAGGGAGGCCCATGGGGAGATTGGAATCTGTATCAGCTGGCAATTGAGGCGGAAAGAGCCAAGCTGGTACCGAGCTTTGATGAACTTCAATGTTTGCAGCATTTGCAAGACCTCACTCCATTGCCCCATCAGCTGGATACGGCTCGAAAGGTACTGTTTCAAATGTCTGGACGCGCCATTCTTGCCGATGAAGTCGGCTTGGGCAAAACCATCGAAGCTGGAATGATCCTCAAGGAATATCTGGTTCGCGGGCTTGCTACTAAAGTGCTCATTCTTGTACCCGCTTCCTTAGTCCTGCAATGGGTGCGTGAGCTGAACAGCAAATTTGGCATTTCCGCTGTCGCCCAAAAAAAGACATACTCCTGGTCATCCGAGGTCGTCGTGGCCTCTATGGATACCGCCAAGCGGGAGCCACACAGCAGCATCCTGCTGGATACTGATTATGATTTGCTCATTATCGACGAAGCCCACAAGCTGAAAAATAAAAAGACATCCAACTACCAGTTCATTATGAAGCTGCGTAAAAAATATTGTTTGCTCCTGACAGCAACTCCCGTCCAAAATGACTTGTCAGAGCTGTTTAATCTCATTACATTGCTCAAGCCCGGTCAGTTGGGAAGGCAAGGCGATTTTTCAGCCAATTTTGTGGTGGATAAGCGTCTGCCCAAAAATGAGGATCAACTCAAAGATGAGCTATCCAAAGTCATGATCCGCAATCGCCGCGGAGAGGGCCCGGTTCAATTCACCAAACGAAATGTTTCCAACATTCATTTGGAGCTTTCACCGGAGGAGCAGGCGCTATACGATGGAGTGACCTCTTTTGTCAAAGAGCAATATCAGGCGAATGGCGGAAATTTAAGCAGTATGCTGTCTCTCGTCACCCTTCAACGGGAAGTATGCAGCAGCCGGGATGCCGTATTCGTCACGCTCGTTAATTTATCCAAAAAGATGGCACCGGACTCTCCTCTACGCGATCGCGTCTGGGATTTGGTCGCACACATTAAAGCGATCAAGGCCAATTCCAAAGCCGAAAAAGCGCTCGAACTCATCCGTCAGATGAACGAAAAAGTGATCATTTTTACCGAATACCGGGCTACACAGGAATATTTGCTGAATTATTTCCGTGACCGTGGGCTGTCTGCCGTTCCTTACCGAGGCGGCATGAACCGGGGACGCAAGGATTGGATGATGGATCTGTTCCGCGGACGCATTCAGGTCATGATCGCTACCGAAGCGGGCGGTGAAGGCATTAACCTGCAATTTTGCCACCATATGATTAACTTCGATTTACCATGGAACCCCATGCGGGTGGAGCAGCGGATCGGACGGGTGCATCGGCTTGGACAGCAGCATGATGTTCATATTTTCAACTTGTCCACAACTGGAACGATTGAGGAGCATATTCTTCATCTCCTGCATGAAAAGATTAATATGTTCGAAATGGTCATTGGCGGACTGGACGTCATTCTTGAGAAATTCGAGAAAAAAGAATCGATTGAAAAAAGTCTGCACAAAATCATGCTTGAATCCAGCAGCGATGATGAAATTCGTCGCAAGATGCAGGAGCTGGGTCACTCGCTGGACTCCATCAAAATGGAAATGAAGCAGGTTCCTGCGACCAAAGCTCGGCGCAGCGTGAAAGGAGGTCGCTAAGGTGAGCATGAGTTCGCAGCAAGTTCAGCGTTTTGTCCTAACGTATCTGGAAGCTACCGGATGCAGCGTCATCGAGAGATCGCCCAATCATGTAACCGTCAAGCTTTCTATCGAAGCGGATAAAGCCTTAACCAACCGACCCTACTATTGGGGGTACGTAGAGCGTACCGGCGTTCCAGCACAGACGATGTCCTTCACGTTCATCTTTGATGGAGAAGCCTACCGGACGGAACAGGAACGCTTGTCCAATCAGGCACCGCCAGCTCCAGCAGCAGGCAATCCCGCTCAGGATCAGGTAATGGGCCGCTACTTTGGCCATGTTCCGACGTTGCCGCAGCTCGGGCCTGGACGTATTTTGCAAGAGGAGCTTCATTATGGAAGCCGTCGTTTGCATCAAATTTTTGAAGCGGCACGGGACGGGGGAGAATATGTTTATTTGTTTGAGCAGCCTGATGCCCGTCAGCTGACTGCCCGTTCTCCCGTAGTCTACGAAGCCTGGCTCGGCGTCTGCTATAAGGTTGAATTTGCCTGTGATTTGAAGCGAGAGGAACTTCATTGGCTAGGCATTTCACTCAAGAGCGGCACCATCATGTCCGACTTTGGCGATATGCTCGAAGCCCGTCAACTAAGCCCGTTGTTGGCAGGCAATATGCATGTGCAGCCTGCCAAGCTAACTGTCCCCGAGGCTTCCAACTCACTTGAAAGCTACCTCACCGATCAGCTCCGGCAGCAGGATTATAGCTGGGCAGAGCAAGCAAAGGAACGATTGCGGGAGGAATTGGAAGTCATTGACCACTACTACGAAGATCTGACCAAGGAGCATAAAGATCAAGATAAAGAAGAAGTGGACAAAAAAGAAGCCATCATGGAGCAGCATCAAGCCCGTCGTAAAGAAATGGTATGGCAATATGAACCCAAGGTACTCGTATCCGCCATTAATTGCGGCATATTTCACCTGCGGTAACCGATATCTCTCGTTCCTTCGCAGGCTGGTTGCAGAAGTATCGTCAGCTTGTAACATCGTGCTTCAGACTGGAACGGTTTCCGCTATGAGAACGACAAGCTTTGCTGAGCCTGCCCCTATTTATCGACAGCAAAAAGCGAACACGGTCAGAAGCTTTGCGCCGACAAGGTGCAGCAGTCTTTTCACCGGACAAGCTGTATGCTAGATAAAAAAGAATGCCTCCGCCAGCCAAGCAGGCCGGCAGAAAGGTGGATTTCATTTGAAGAAAAATAATTCCGGGCACTATAGCGTGGGCATGATCGCAGTTGTTCTAATCGGCCTGTCCGCAATCTGTCCGTTCGCTTCTATCCATGCGGCTCCCTCAGCCACTGAGAGCAACCATGTAAGCTCAGACATCTTTTACCAGGCAAGCTCTGGCGTTTCCCCAGCGGAATCTACAAGTCCGGTCCAGAAGCGGACTGGAACAGGGTCAATCAGCCCTTCCCTTCCCTCGGGTGACGCTTCTGCTGGTTCCCCTGCTCAAGAGCAAGGTGTGCCTTCGGACGTAAAACGGACTGCGGACGACACGATACAATCCCTATCGTCGCAGCCTTCTTTTGCGCAGTGGAAAGATGCCGAGCTTAGCTACCATCCACTCGGACCTGGAACCCGCAGTTGGCTTGTTCAAGTGAACCGTGCGGGAGAATCCATTGGCTACCTGATTATCGGAACAGACACAAATGGCGCTTATCAACTTAACGAATACGGGAACGGTCCAGGCGGGCCATACAGTATGGATGTGCTTCGCCAATCCCTTAAGTCTCTCGCAGAGACCGAATTTTCATCTAGCGACAAGCTGCAAATCACGCCTATGTATGAGGAACCTCTATTAGCCTACTGGCTGGTACGTTCCTCTATAGGCAGCGAATTATGTATTGATGCCGTAACCGGTGATCCGTTGCCGGTAGAAGTAGCCGATGGGAGCTGGAAACATAAGCTCCCCAATCACACCCCCCCTTCAACTGTCAACTTTTTGCAAACACAGGCACAAGCTGTTGTTTTCTCGGCTGATCCTTTTAACCCCTATGACGATCTTGGCTGGCTTCAATCCAAGCAAAAGCTTTCCATCCATAACGCAGACCAATGGATAGACACGCTACGTACATCACCACGTATTATATTTTCTGCTACAGGCATCAACTTTGCTTTTGGCGGTCCCTTATCCATTAACGGGTATCAATCCTGGATATCCCCAGATGATCCGTCACGTCCAATTTTATATGCGCTAACCCAGCACAATGACCTCTCCCGTTTTGTACCACTAAAGCAGTTGCTGTCAGCCGGCGAATTTTATCGTTTGGACTCTTAGCTATTACGATGACGAACTCATCCGAAATAATCTCTGCAACATAAAAAGAGACCTCAAACGGCATACCCTATGCCCATTGTGGTCTCTTTCGCAGGTTCAATGTCGCTCCCTTCGTCTTCTGCGTGCGGATTTTATCCACATTTTAAAAGCGAGCGGCAGCATGCCAAACCATTTGTTCATCCACGGCTCTTTGGCCCGTTTTTGGCTGCGTCGCACATCACGCGGCGTTTCGATATACCGAACAATCCGCTCCGTAATATAGGTAACCAACTCGTCACTCTTCGCCATCCTCCACAACCCCCTTCAATCTGCTCCTTTACATTTCCATTCGAGCTACTTGGAAATATCAGATTACGCGTTAGGTGCAGATAAACCTAGCTTGCTCATTTTTCAAAAAGTCTAATCCCTACGGAAATTAGCGATGCATGGTTTCCCTTTAAATGGAACATACTATCTTCAGCATCATCTGTACCCGAAAGCTAATGATTTATTTGGAGGCAGCTATGCTGCAATCAATCCATCTACTGGAGGAATAGAACGTGCAAAATAAAAAATTGAACAAGATATGGCTGACAGGACTTGGGGTAAGTCTATGCATCCTTTGCAGTTCTGTATTTGCGCCCTTTGTGGATGCAGCTTCTCAGCCCGGTGAAAAAAGCACTGAACTGAACAAAAAAACAGATGGTCAATCCAGCGAAAATTCACCCTATCATGCGTTTGCCAAGCCTGTTATCCTGATTGATGTCGGCCATGGCGGTGTGGATGGCGGAACAAGTCACAAAAAACTTTTGGAAAAAGACATCAACCTTGCCATCGGTCAAAAACTATACCTGATTTTGCGCTCGCAGGGCTATCCTGCTGTCCTGAATCGGGATAAGGATTACGCACTAAGTGACGATAACCGCTGGCTTCCATCCAAATCGAGACATCAAAAAGACCTTGCCCAGCGCAAAAGCCTCACCGAGCAGTTGCCTACCTCCTTGGTTGTAAGCCTCCATGTTAATTGGAACAAGCGCTCCGAAAAACGGGGACCGATTGTGTTATATCAGGATGAAGGCGGCAGTTATCTGTTAGCTGAGCGAATTCAGCATTCATTAAACCGCTTATTCTGCATGAACAGGGAAACCATTTACGGAAAACCCTTTTATCTTCTGAATAAAATCCAGCATCCCGCAGTAATTGTGGAGACGGGATTTATCAGTAATGCACAAGACAGAGCCATGCTTTCAGCGGATCGCGGACAGAAAAACATTGCTGAGGCTATAGCCGAAGGCGTTATTGCACATCTGACGGTATGGTAGTGTTGGCCGCTGGATTCCCCTTCCATCCCCATACAGAACGCACCAGATCGCTAATGCCCACAAACTTGGCATGATCTTTTAGCGTAGGAACCGAGGATTGAAGGGCCGAGGACGTATACCTACCAGCTACACCAACATGTCCAATCGTTACGCAGGTGTCATGCTTGTCCAGCCATTCCATTACCTTTGTAATTTGCCGATTCACATGGGTAAGCGTATGAGTATCGTCCAGAAAAATATCATTGCGCACGGGTGGCATTCCCTTTTCAGCGGCAAGTTCAGGTACCACAGACCAATAATTGGTACGGCTATCGACAAAAAATAGCCCATGCTCCTTGCAAACATCAAGAACAATGGACATAATACGCTTGTCTGAGGTGACTTTGGAACCCATGTGGTTATTCATCCCTATCGCATAAGGGACATCCTTAATGGCTGCTGTCACCTTGGCGCGTACTTCGTCATCCGTCATATTGGCCCTGATCGCTCCCGGTCCAAGCCATTCCGGCTTTCCCTGCTTGGGCTCCATGGGAAGATGAACGATGACATCGTGACCGCGCTTATGTGCTTCGATGGCATCCTGTTGGGTTGTAGGCAGAAAGGGCATCACAGCCACTGTGATTTTAACGGGTAATTGTAAAATCTGCTCTGTCCCTTTCATGTTGTTCCCCATGTCATCGATAATGATGGCAACCATTTTTTTCTCCCGTTCCTGCTTGTCTGTTGCTTTTGCAATATCAGTTCCCATGCTCCAAGCAGTCCCGCACACCATGAACATCAAACAGACCGAAATACAAAACACAGCGGTTCTTCGTATTTTAGAGCTTGGGTGACAAACATGCGCATACGTTCGCTGGTTTCGATCACGAAATGCCTGTATCGCTTTTTTAATGATATTTCTCGTGCTCAGCTTCCGTCGTTTACTCATTGCGGGTCAGCCTCCTTCTCTGTCCCTTCATTGTGTGAGTAACCTCGTCTAATTATGTATAAGGCAGATCAAAGAATCCATCCCGACCTGCCTCGACATCGTAAAAGCGTATATTTAAAATCGTTTACCAGTTCTTGTTGATAAATTCATCACGACCTGATTGGGCGCGATCTTCCTTATAGTGCTTTACATTTTTCTTATGGTAACCCTGATGATACTCCTCGGCCGGATAAAATACCGAAGCCGGAAGAATTTCGGTTACGATTGGCTTATCAAAACGTCCACTTTGTGCCAGTTGTTGCTTTGACTGTTGCGCAAGCTTCCGTTGCTGCTCTGTATGATAAAAAATAGCAGGTTTATACTGTGTACCCCGATCCTGAAATTGACCTTCCCCATCCGTAGGATCTGTTTGCGGCCAATACAATTCCAGCAGCTTTTCATACGGGAACAGCTCAGGATCAAACGTAATCTGCACCACTTCGTAGTGACCTGTAGTTCCTGTTTTAACCTGTTCATAGGTCGGATCGGGAATTGTTCCTCCAGTATAGCCTGAGACAATGCCATGAATGCCAGGCAGCTCCTCAAACGGAGTCACCATGCACCAAAAGCATCCACCTGCAAAAGTAGCTTTTTCCATCTTCTTTCCAACCTTTCCATTGCTTTATCTGATTTTCGTCTATAATTGCGTAGAATGCTGCTTATCATAACTAATAATATACAATTATTTTTTCTCAATTAGCTACTCATCAAGAATTATTCATAAAACGGCAATTCGATCAGATCCTTTTTCGGAGATCCTGTCAACACCTGGCTCTTCTCTATTCCGACCAAAACATCATCCTCAATCCGAACTCCCCCAAGGCCTGGTAAGTATAAGCCCGGTTCAACCGTCATAATCATATTCTTCACAAATTCGTCATCGGACCGATAACTGATATAAGGCGCTTCATGGTTATCCAGTCCAATGCTGTGGCCAGCACCATGATTAAATCGGTCATTCATATTTTCCCTTACAAATGGACTACGGATAATTGAATCCAACTCTTTGCTTGTCATCCCGTGACAAATAGCGTTCACACCCGCCAGCTCCGCCTCCAAAACCAAATCATAAATTTCACTCAGGCGTGAATCAGGCTTGCCAACCGCGATCGTTCTGGTCATGTCTGAAGAATATCCCTGGAAGGTGGCACCAAAATCCAGGGTCACCATATCTCCCAGTTCGATGATTTTCTCGCTGGCTACTCCGTGAGGATAAGCAGACCGGATGCCCGATACAACGATGGTTTCGAAGGGGGTTCTCTCGGACCCGATACGCTTCATGAAATGTTCCATTTCCGTTGCCACCTGCTTCTCGGAAATTCCCGGGCGTATAAAATTTAAAATATGCATAAACGTCCGATCAACTATTTTTACGGCCTCAATCGTTTTGCAGATTTCATCATCGTCTTTAACCGCTCTGAATTCCTCTACCCAACCATCCGCTATTCTGGTCTTGATTTGGACCAACGATTTGAAAAGTTCTCCGTCGCTGTAGCTTAAAGAGAATCCTTCAAATCCAATCTCTTGAATATGATGCGTACGGATGATTTCTGCTGCTTCGGCCATCAAAGATTGATTCCAGCATACCATCTGAATCAGATCACTTAACTCTTCGCGGGCCTGCTCCACATAGCGGCTGTCAGTAATGAAAAAAACAGCACCTTCAGTAAGGAGCAAAGATGAATCCTCCCCTGTAAACCCGCACAGATAACGGACATTCTTCGGATTGCTTACGTACATGGCCGGCAGCTTTTCCTGCGCCATTTTCTTCAATAAACGTTCGATTCGCTTCATCATCCCTAGCCTCCGTTATCATTACGAAGAAAGGAGAGATTTATTAATTTCTCCCCCTTCTGGTCTAATTATTTGGTCTTTATATATAAATGATAGTGTTCATGGTTCAATTCAGCTAGTGGGGCAAATTCGAGATTCAGATCCTTGAAGATAAAACGATTTGAATTGACCACCCGCTCAAACTTTTCCGGGAGATTCCCCTCATTCAAGGGCAGTTCAAAATAATCTTTTTGGTCCGAGACAGCGGCTAAAATGTAGGGGCCAAAGGCCAGAGATGCGATGTCGGCTTTATCCGGTGTACGCTCCAGACGCAGCCGAGGTGTAAACTTCATGGTCACTTGATCTCCTTTGTTCCACTTTTGCGAAAGAACAAGATAACCGTTCTCCTCTACAGTATTCACTTTTGTATGATTTACGAAGGCCGTGACTTCTCCTTGGTGCCAGTAGGGAATGCGAACTCTTAAATTCGTTCTCGTCAATGTTTCAATGTGAATTTCGACTTCACCGTTGAAAATTTCCGGTACGGATTGTACAACCTGCAATCCCTTAGCTTCATCATTCAATGCCGATGGAACGAACAGGTTGACATATAAGGAATCGGCATCCTCAAAGAAAATCGCCTCGGCATACTTGAAGTGGTTTTCTAATCCTGTCCCGTGACAGCAGGAGTTTTCCTCATCATATCCTTTTTGTCCGCCTGAACTAGTCGGCATAAAGTACGTGCTGGCACCCAGGCATTCATGATCCGTCGAAGAAAGAATATGGTTTATCATGGTTCTTTCGTAGTAATCCATGTACTTTACATCGTTCTCATACACATATAGCTGCTTGGTC
This sequence comes from Paenibacillus peoriae KCTC 3763, assembly GCF_000236805.1. GTDB lineage: Bacteria > Bacillota > Bacilli > Paenibacillales > Paenibacillaceae > Paenibacillus > Paenibacillus peoriae. The sequence continues at coordinate 26,507 of NZ_AGFX01000041.1, forward strand.
AGTTTCAGCATATTGTATGAAGCACAGGTTTCAGCCGTATGTTCCGTAAGATGCGCACCTATTTGGTATGGCTGCTTAAACATTTCCCCTTCGCCGGTTCCTCCGATGGAGTAGATATGCGCGTTCACAACAGATTCCCAGAAAAACTTTGCGATATCATAATATTTTTGTTCCCCGGTAGCCTCGAAAATCTTGAATGCGCCTACGATTTGTGGAATATGCTGGTTGGCATGCATTCCGCCCAAAGCATCAACATGTTGTTCCATCGGAAAGAACAAACGATCATTATCGAACAACTTTGCAGCAGCAATATGATGTTCCTTTTGCGTGTAAGTGTAGAGTTCAGCTAGCGATTCATTGATGCCGCCATATTCGCCGGCAATATACAGACCCCACATTTTTTTCAATTGTTCTTGTGGCAGTACGCTTAACCGATTGTAAATCCAGTCCCCTACTTTGTCGGCAATAACCAGCGCCAGTTCTATTCCCGCTATATGATAACTATCCAGCAAGCCGGCAAATATTTTGTGCAACGTATAATAGGGAGCCCAAATCTCCGGGTATCGTGTATACACTTCCAACAAATCGAACTGCTCTTCGGAATAGGCGCTAAGAAATCCGTAGTGGTAACGATCATCCGCCTCGAAGGCTAGCTGCACTTTGTTTAACTCATCGATCAGGTAAGCCAATTTCTGGCGAATCCGTTCATTCCCGGTGGATGCATAGCATAAAGCCAGAGCGGAGAGATAATGGCCGGTGGTATGCCCTTTCAGCAAGCTGTCATCCGAGTCCCACCCGATCATGGCCGGTGCGTTTAACGTATCCAGACCGGCGGCCTTTCTAAAATTGTATAGCATTTGATCATCATTGACTGTCAATAAAAATTGCAGTCTCCGATTCTGCGCGGTTTTTAACAAAGAAGGACCTTCCAGATGTACTTTTTGTGTTGAAATGTCATGTAGTCGAAGTGCTTTATTGTTCTTTTTTTCAATCCTGCTCTCAATGAAGATAACAGCCTCTACCTCATAAAGCGTATCCGTCAGATGGCCGGCAGCTTTTTGCTCCCCGACTTCCGAAAAACAACGATGTTTCCCCCCGTGCCATGTCACGGAATGGGCCAGGACATCTCCGCTTACGGTTCGAATGGAGACCGCGGAAGGCAAGTGAAATTCCTTGTTCACTTCCTGCTTGATAACGACGGGGGAGACTTTTTCGACCTGGATTTTATTTTTCTCTTCCAAAATCTTAACTTCAAAAATCTTTTGAAGGCTCGCCTCTCCATACTGAAAGGTAGCGGTAATCGGAACCACCCGATCTCCCTTCCCGTACTCGGGCTGGTGTACTTTCCCCGAGCCGTCAATCCAGCGATCATCTTTCGACATCCAAGTAATTTTAGAACCATTTTTGCCTTCAGTCGGCAAATGAATATCGAACTCAACCGTCTTCAAATTTCCCAGGTGCAAAACCTCAATATCTCCTTGAACGATTTCCAGATCATTCCGTTTATTTGACATCGGTTTTCCTCCTAACCCAACTTTTAAAATCGCTTTCACACCATTCATGTTACAAGAAAACATTTTTAAAGTAAGTAGTTGAAAAAAAGATTAGGTGGATTATATTTACTATATGGCAGATGCGAATTGGAGGGTCTTATGATGTACTTCGTTAATAAAGAGTATTTGGAGCAGGCCACCTTCTTGTCCGCTGGCACTTTTATTACAGATCAGCCCTGGATCCACAAAGAAAGAATCATCGACAGTTATGAAATCATCAGCCCCGTGGATTCGACCCTGTACATTGAAAGCAATCAGGTTCCCTATGCTATTGAATCGGGTGAGATTCTTGTTGTCCCCCCTCACACGCTTCACCGGGGACTTAAAGTTTACCAGGGCCGTATGAAATTTCACTGGCTTCATTTTTCGGCAGCTTGTTTAAAACTCAAAACAGAAGCGGAGGTCATCCAGGAAATTAGCGAAAACGATCTCGACCAGTTGATTATTTTGCCCCTTTACACCAACAAAGTAGACTCCAGGCGCTTCCATATTATGTTTAATCAACTACTCGATTTATACGAGGAAAAGCAACATAAAAATTACTTAAATGCTTATTTATCCTGCCTCTTATACGAATTGACCTCCGAAATTATGAATTATCTGATCCAAAAAAATTTTAACGGAAACCAGCTGCAACCGATTCAGGACTGGATCAGAATTCATGCCTTTGAGAATATCACACTCGAACACATTGCGAATCATTTTAAATATAACAAAAACTATTTATCCCGAATTTATAAGGAAAACACAGGCATCGGAATTTCGGAACAGATTATTAAATTCAGATTGAAGCACGCTAAAGAACTGTTAACCGAGACAGATCTGAGCATTATCGAAATCGCTTCAGAAGTCGGGTACGATGATTCCAAATATTTCATGCGCCTGTTTAAAAAATATGAGACCGTCACCCCCACACAGTATCGAAAAACTTTTTATCGCAAGCACTTTAACAGACAATGATTGATAGCTAACTATTACCGATAAACATTAAGAACCCAAACCTGATGGTTTGGGTTCTTAATGTTCGTCTGCTTTTATTCAGCTTCCAGAATAAATAATCTGGACAGAAAATCTCCCTTTGGAACTTTGGATAGATAGTCTCCGGAAGTGCTGTCGTTCAGCAAGATACCGATTTCCATCAATTCGTCTCCATAGCAGTAATGTTCGTCAGCATGGGCAACACGGTACTTTTTATCCGCATCCAGCCCGGCTAGTTTCAACCGCTTATACCCTACATTGACTTCGGTAAGTGTACGATAATACCCCACAATGGCGCGATTTTTATTTTTTTCCAGTATCATCCACGCTGTTGCATTTCCTTCAAATGGACTAACCAGTCGATAGAAGATCCCCTGATGTAATAGCTCCCGGTTCTCTTTCATAAAGTCGATCTGTTCTCTGATCGTTGCTTTTTCCGCATCGGATAGCAGGTTTAAATCCAGCTCATATCCGAAGGTTCCGAAGTAAGCCACATCTCCTCGTGTGACAAGCGAAGTGCTGCGGTTGGTTTGATGGTTAGGGACCGCTGAAACATGAGATCCCATACTGCTAATTGGATATACCAAAGATGTGCCGTACTGGATTTTCAATCGCTCAATCGCATCCGTATCATCTGAGATCCAGCCTTGCGGACAGAAATACAGCATGCCTGGATCAAACCTGCCTCCTCCGCTGGCACAAGATTCAAATAACACTTCCGGAAACTTACGGGTCAGTCGTTCGTACAGTTCATACAATCCTAAAATGTATTGATGATACACTTTTCCTTGAAAATCGCTTTCTCTACCTGCGGAGAACACTTCCGACATGGAGCGGTTCATATCCCATTTTACGTAGGAGATGTCCGACTCGGCCAGTATTTTACTCATAGCTTCATCCAAAAAATCAATGACTTCGGCCTTCGTCAAGTCCAATACGTATTGATTGCGCCCCGGGCTCATGGAACGATAAGGAACAGACAACGTCCAATCGCTGTGGTTCCGATAAAGCTCGCTTTCCTTGCTAATCATCTCCGGTTCAAACCAAAGTCCGAATTTCAGACCTAAATCCGTTATTTTACGGGCAAGACCGGAAATCCCGTCAGGCAATTTATCCTTGTTGGGATACCAGTCGCCCAATGAAGTCGTATCCGTATTTCGCTCACCGAACCATCCATCATCCAGCACAAATAACTCAATGCCCAACTCGGCGGCCGACCGCGCAATCCCCAATATTTTCTCATCATTAAACTTCATGTAAGTGGCTTCCCAGTTATTGATTAAAATAGGGCGCGTTCTGTCTCTCCAAGTTCCTCTCACTAATCGTGTTCGATAAAGTTCATGAAAGGTCTGGCTCATTTGATTCAACCCTTTATCCGCATAAACCATCACGACTTCGGGAGTCTGAAAGCTTTCTCCCGGCAGCAAGCTCCAACTGAATCCATGCGGGTGAATCCCCATCATCACACGCGTTACATCGTAAGTATCCACCTCCACTTGAGCCAAAAAGTTGCCGCTATAGATCAGGCTAAATCCGAGCACTTCCCCGAAAAACTCCGTTGTTCCCTTCCTTTTCAAGCCGATGAACGGATTATAATTATGACTACTATGTCCGCGCAAACTATAGATGCTCTGGACGCCCTGATGCAGCGTGTGTGTTTGAACATGCCGCTCCCTTCCCCACGCTCCGGTTAGTTCAATCATTTCATAATCTTTGTCCGGAAGATCCAGATTCATGCTCATCGCGGAATCAAGCCGTATTTTCTGCTCTCCTGAATTGCTTAACTTTATGCTTCTGGTCAATACAGGCAAATCGCTGTATAAGGTATACTGCAATTCCACTTGACACCCCAACCATTTATCCATCAAAAAAACACGTAACGTTTGTGCTTCCCCGTCAGTCTCCACATAAGTTGCAGGCAATTCTTCAAGCAATGGTTTGCCGGGGAGAATCTCATGATTCATGTACTCAAAACAAGCGGTATGGCTGCCATCTTCCTGGAGAATATCCAGTCCACAATGTCTCAGATCCCCGGCCCCGTATACGGAAAGCTCTTGTTTGACCTGTTCAAGCGAAAACTTGGCATTCCCCTCGAACACGCAGGGGGACATGTCGCGGAAGCCCAGTTCCAGAAGGTGCGAAAAGTCCTCCCTGTCGTGGATTTTCTTTCCATAATATAAGTGTCCCGGCTGATGATTGGGCATGATGCCAAAAATATAACTGATCTCATTATTGAATAAATGAAACTGCCTAGACTTTTCATGATAGACGATTGGCACACCCATTCGCTCCCTTTCAAAAAAGTGCTGACAAATGGCTCTGTCAGCACTTTGTATTTTATACCATGTCCTTCTCGATATTTTTGGAGAAGCCAAAGATAAGCAGGGCCGTAACAAGCAAAAGTCCCGTCATAATAGGGAATAAATTCACTTGCTGATCGGCCGTTTGATAGAAGCTGAACAAAATTAAAGCAATGCCGTTCCCGATCGTACCGGCTTGCCCCCAGGCGGTCTGCATCTGGGTATCGTAAGCTTCAGGCGACAATTTAGCCACCAAAGATGAACCGATCGGCCAGACCAAATTATCCGAAAAGGTAAGGAACAGGTAGTAGAATACCATCCACAGCAAGCTGTACGGCGCCTGGTCCTTAAACAGAACAATGGGAATGGTTAATAAGCCATAGCCCAGGGCAGAGAAAAGGATGCCCAAGCCGTATTTGTACGTTGTACGAATATACGTTGCGCGCGTCTTTGTCCAAAGCCACACAAAAACAGGTGCCAGCACCAAACCTAAGACGGTGTAGATGGTCCCTACCGATCCTGGAGCGACCTCAAATCCCAAAATATTGCGGTTAATTTTCTGGTCTATAAAAATGGCCACCGTCGAGGTCAACATAACCCCGCAGAGCGCCATCACGATTTGTGCCGAGAACAATTTGAGGAAAGGCTTCATTCTTCTTCGATCCAGAGCTGTTAAATCTTTTTTACTCAGCAGATTGGTCAGGAAAACAATCGGAATAATAAAGGTCGCCGAAGTAATAATATTCAGGACTCCCTGAAAAGAAATCACTTGTACCAGGACCAATGCTACAATGGTGCCGATTACAACAATCAGGACCAGCACAAACCGGACAAATATTTTACCGAACTTCCCTTCCTCAAGGGGCTTAATTGGCTTTTCTCCCAGGGGCCCAAAAAACTTGTGTTGGGTGAAAAAGATAACGGCACCATAGAGAAAAGCGGCCACGGCAGCGATCAGAAAGCCGATATGGTAGTTTTGCATGCCAATTTGACCGACCAACACCGGAGCAACAAGACCGGCTATATTGTTGGCAATGGTATGAATTGTAAAAGCGGCATCACGTCTTCCATTATCGCTTTTACGGTACAGTTGACCGGTCAGAGAAGCATTGCTCGCTCCCATAATTGGAAGCGACATCAAAAACAATGCGATGAATGCAAAGATTCTTCCTTGGGTGAGGGAAAAGGCCGGAATGGCCAGGAGTCCGAAAGCCGTCCCTTTTATGATGTTCCCTATGATCAAGGCTTTACGCATTCCCAATACCCGGTCCGCCAGCCAGCTTCCCAAAATAGTGAAGATTGAATTACATGCGCCCATTGCCGTCACCATAGACGCGGCCTGTCCTTGTGTAAATTCCAATCCCTTCATAAAGGGAGAATAGAGGTAAAAAATTAAAATCGCGTACAGGGCTCCCCAAGCGAACGAATTAAAAAAATTACCCGCCGCCAGGGCTCCCACACCCCTTGGATGCCCAAAAAATTTTCTGTCGTCAAGGACTTCCTCCAGCCTTGCATTGTTGGAACCTGGCCCATGCTGCAATTCATCATTCATCGCATTTCCTTCTTTCGTCAGTATTCTGGCACCGCTTTCTTTTTAAAATATAGCAGATAACCCTTTCCAAAACGGTAGCGGATAGTTGGGATAGGTGGACTTTTCTTACCTGGGTTGCATTACGGAGGTCGTCTATGCTGACTGCCTGTGTCGTGGAACGAAGCAAGCCTCGGCCAAAACTCCACAAAAAAAAGCTCTTGAATCTCCATTTAGGAAATTCAAGAGCTTGTAAAATCGTAAGTATGGTGCGGCCCGAGCGGACTCGAACCTTCACGTGGGATTAGCCTACATGGCTCTGTAGCTTCTTCGTTATTTCAGTCCCCATTTCCCCTTAAAGGCTTTTTTCGTTCCTATGACCTTCACACGGCAATGGCCTTCAGATGTGGTGAAACGATCAGCTCAGCCTCTGTTGCCATTTGAACATCTTCCACCGACAAACCCGGAGCAATTTCCTTCAGCACCAGGCCTCTACCTGGAATAACATCGATGACAGCCTTTTCGGTTACGATGGTCTTTACAACATTTACAGCGGTCAGGGGCAGCTTGCATTGTTCCAGTATTTTCGGCGCCCCATTTTTGTTTACATGCTCCATGGCTACAATCACTCTCTTGGCTCCGACCACCAAATCCATGGCTCCTCCCATGCCCGGCACCTTTTTCCCCGGAATCATCCAGCTTGCAAGGTTGCCTTTCGCATCGACCTCCAGGGCGCCCAAAACGGTGATATCCACATGCCCTCCGCGGATGATGGAAAATGAAAGCGCACTGTCAAAAAAGCTTGCTCCTTCCACGGTTGTAACGTAGTTCCCGCCTGAATCGATACAATCGAGTCTTTCTTTTCCGGGAGCCGCTTTGGGACCAACGCCGACGATTCCGTTCTCTGCCTGCAGCATAATATTAACGTTATCGGGGATATAGTCAACCACCATTGTAGGCATTCCAACACCAAGGTTGACAACTTCGCCACTTTTGAATTCCTGGGCTATTCTTCGAGCAATTAATTCTCTGTTATTCATTATATTCACCCACCTTTACAATCGCATCGACAAATATTCCGGGAACGTTAATATGATTGGGGTCAATTTCCCCCGACTTTACGTATTCGTCTGTCTGAGCAACTACATACTCTGCCGCTGTAGCCATAACCAAATTGAAGTTGCGTGAAGAACCGTTGATGACCAGATTCCCCGCTTCATCAGCCTTATGAGCTCTGATTATCGCCACATCCGCTTTGAGCGGCAGTTCGAGCAAATATTCCCTTTCGTCAATTTCTATTTTCTTTTTTCCTTCCTCTACAATGGTGCCTACGCCTACAGGTGTTAAAACACCGCCCAAACCGGCTCCTCCTGCGCGTATTTTTTCCGCGAGCGTGCCTTGCGGAAAGAGCTGGACCTCCGCTTCTTTCGTCATAAGGAGCCTTCCCGTTTCCGGATTGGAGCCAATATAGGATGCAAAAATCCGCTTTACTCTGCCGCTTTTTACAAGTTTATAGATAGACAATTCCGGTGTGCCTGTGTCATTGGATATAACCGTAAGATTGCTTGCGGAATTTGTGTCGACGAGCGCACGCACCAGGTCCTCCGGAAAGCCTCCTGCCAGAAAACCTCCGACCATCACTGTGTCTCCGTCTTTGACCTTCGTAACTGCTTCTTCAGCGGAGATTACTTTGTTATTCATGGTTCCTTCTCCTTATATATATATATTTTTAGCAAAGCAAGCTTTATTGGAGATAATCGTAGAGGACTCTCCCATATGGAAGCGTTAAATCGGCAATAAAATGTTTTCCGCCAATATAAGATTTAACCGGCAAATCTGCTACAGGAGCATTGACATGGGGAATCAGGCTTAATCTAGCAGGCCCTGACCAGGCTCCTTTTACAGTAATGTTTTCGAGATTATACGCCACTAACTGAGCAATTTTGGGGCTACCATCAACATCAGGAATCAATTTTAAATTAACCTGCGTTTTTGCGATGGATTTAGCCGTTTCCTTCTCATCCAGAATGTTATATTTGAAAGGCATCGTTCCCATGGCCACCAGGACGTTATTATAAAGCAACGTACCCGTCAGTGTCTCCGTTTCCTCAACGCTCAGATGGGGCTTCGCCCATTTTTTCGGAAATCCCCAAATTTCACGCCCCCCAAGAATAGCAGGCGCGTTATCCAAATACATTTGGGCCACAAAATTACAGGGTTCTCCATGAAAAGTACATGGAATGACAATCCCGCTTTCCTCATAGCTTCCTAATCCGGATGAATCGGGCATCTTGATCCATTCATAGGAAACAGTATTGCTTCCATCCGGCTGAAGAGGCTCGGGGACCGCCTGTCTAATCGCCGCGGGATCGGATTCATAGGTAACTATAAAAAATTCCCGGTTGATGAAGCGGCATGGCGGGCGTCCATAACTGGCGCTGGCCGCCGGCATGGATTGGAGTGAAAGTACATCTTTTTGATTCATAGCGATCTCCCTTCCTTGTAAGAGGTAGTCCAAAAAGTCATCCGTTGCTCACGTACTTTAAATGAGTGCATTTTCAACCAGCATCGCTATTCCCATTCCCGTTCCGATGCATAACGAGGCTATGCCATAACGTGAGGATCTTCGCGCCATTTCATGAACCAACGTAACCAAAACCCTAGCACCGCTTGCACCGACAGGATGCCCGATCGCGATTGCGCCGCCATTGACATTCACCTTCTCCGGATTGACCCCAAGCTCTTTCATTACCGCTACTGCTTGTGCGGCGAACGCTTCATTAATTTCAAAAAGATCAATGTCATTGATGGACATTCCCTGTTGCTTAAGAAGTGACGAAATGGCTTCCACCGGTCCCATTCCCATATATGCAGGGTCAACGCCAACAAGTGAATAACCCTTGATATATGCTAACGGCTTTAACGCATGTTCCTTACATTTGTCTTCCGACACTACAAGCATAGCCGCCGCGCCATCATTGATTCCCGAAGAATTTCCGGCGGTAACCGTTCCGTTCTCCTTAAACGCAGTTTTTAAAGTAGCAAGTTTTTCTTTCGTTGTATTTCCTCTTATGTGTTCGTCCTCTGTGAAATAAATCGTTTCTTTTTTGGTTTTAATCATGACCGGAACAATCTGCTCTTCAAAAACCTTCTTGTTTTTTGCTTCTGCAGCCTTGATCTGGCTTTCATAAGCAAATTCATCCTGCTCAAGTCTTGAAATTCCATATTTCTCGGCAACATTTTCTGCGGTAATTCCCATATGGTAATTGTTGATCGGGCACGTCAGGCCGTCGGCCACCAAGGAGTCTACCAATTCACCGTTGCCAAGCTTGTAGCCGTTTCTTGCCTTCTTTAGCAGATAAGGGGCGTTCGACATGCTCTCCATGCCGCCGGCCAAGACGATGTTTCCTTGTTCCGCCAATATTGAATTGTAGGCTAAAGCGACGGCATGCAGTCCAGAACCGCAGACCGTGTTTATCGTTGTTTCTGGTACACCGATGGGAATACCTGATTTTAGGGCCGCCTGTCTGGCAGGATTTTGTCCATTACCGGCTTGAAGAACATTTCCCAAATAAATTTGATCAATCAAAGAAGGCTCTAGTTTACTTTGCTGAAGGCATGCTGTCATCACAATTGCTCCCAGTTCAGGAGCGCTTAGGGGCGCAAGGGTTTTGTTAAAAGAGCCGACCGCTGTTCTCAACGGGCTTACTAAAGCTACTTTTCTCATAAAAACTCACATTCCTTTCGCTGTGTTCAAGACACAATACATCCATGACTGCACTTCAATTCGTAATTTCCGCTCTTAACTTACGAAACGTAGCGATTGCAAGATACATTTGCATGCGGGCATATCATGGTGCCTAAGACGGTGAGTGTGACCGGTTCGATCGCCTTCTTTCTTTTATTGGAAATAAGAAACAGTCTTATCATAGTTCCAATACGAATTTTGCTCAATGTTCAAAAAAATACATATTTTTCTATAAAGATATGTATAAAGCTATATACTCCAACATAAACAGGCCATTCTAATGTTTTCTGTTAATTTCTTTATTTTTCTGAAAATCATGATCATAAATTGAATTTGCTGTTAAAAATGAAATTTCTAATCAACACGTGAAAAGACGAGGCCAATCGTTGAGTTTTCCCATTTTTCTCTTCATTTCGCCCTGCTTTTCTTCACAAATTGCCTCTAGCTCATCGCTGATAAAAAATAAAAAAATAAAAAAAGCCCTCCAGAATTTTCTGAAGACGGCTTTGCCTTTAAATATTCGTGATCTTCGTCATAATTGTGCCAGCTTGTTTCTTATTAACGGTTGTCACTCCAATTACGTAAAAAAGCTCCTGAATCTCCACAGAAGGAAATTCAAGAGCTCTTTCATTGCTAAGTTGATGCGGTCGAGAGGAGTCAAACCTCCATGGGAGGTTAGCCTACACGGACCTGAAATCGCGCCTTAACGTATTAGGTTAGCTGTGGGTATAGCGCAGCAACACCGCCAGCGAGACCGCTTTGGACAGTGCGGCTCACGTCGTCGGCGATAATTTCAAAGCTATCGGACTCTAAACCATCAATAGCAATTTTTGCAATATTCGCAGGATTGGACTTGGGAGCTTCAATGCCTGCCGTCATGTCTGTGTCCATAAATCCCACATGCAAGCTAGCTACTCTCACATTTTGAGGATACAGATTTAAGCGCAGTGCGTTTGTCAGTCCCCACTCCGCTGCCTTAGCAGCCGTATACGCGCCTTCATTTCCCGTACTAACCCAAGATAATACGGAAAGAATATTCAGAATTGATCCCCCGCCATTCTTTGCAAGAATAGGCGCGAAAGCACGAACCATGGATAATGTGCCAAAGACGTGTGTATTAAACTCCAAATGTATTTTATCGAGATCTCCGTCAAGCAAAGAAGCGCCTGTAGACGTGCCTGCATTATTGATCAGAAGCGTAACATCCTTAGCTGCCAGGGCAGCTGCAGTTACCTCTTGAGGGTTGGTAATATCAAGTTTTACAGGTATTACACCAGGAATGTCAACGGAATCCGGATTTCTTGCACCAGCATAAACCTTAGCCCCTCTGGATAGAAGTTCAAGCGCAAGATGGCGACCAAGACCTCGGTTTGCACCGGTGACAAAGGCGACTTGTTCAGAAATATTCATTTTTATGTGCTCCTTTTATTGTTTTTAGTTACAACAGATTATGAACAAAAATAATGAACGCTCATTAAACTTTTGGTTCCAGTTACATGATATAGTTGTAGTGAAAGGTGAAACTCAATTATAAAAGAACGAACATTCTAGTAATGTGTCACTGATCTTCGCTATTCAGATCAGCGGCTTTAGGATCCATATTTTTTCCTTTTCAGTCTAAAATGCTCAGTGATGTATTAATAATACCCGATAACTTCCCTTGATTAGTTGCTGTCTTGACCATCGTACGTAATCCTAACCAAACATTCATGAAGTAATGAGAAAGAACTTCAGAGTCAAGATGAGCTTTGATTTCACCTGTTTGTTGACCAAAAAGGATGAGATTATATAACAACTTCTCCGTTTTTGAATAGCTATCTTCAACGAAGGAAGAAACTTCTGGATCTAATAATCCCAGTTCCACACCCGAATTAACGATGAAACACCCTTGGGGGTCTCCTTTTCTCTCTAGCGAGGACTCGAAAAATTGTCGAATTAATTCCTTAACCGGTTCTTGCTTCTCAACCAATAATCTCATTTTTTTGTTTTGAATAGCCCCGTACCGTTCAAGTGCCTTCATAAATAAGGAATGCTTATCCCCAAAAGTATCATAGATGCTTCTTCTGTGAATTCCCATAAAGTCAACCAGTTCTTGCATCGAAGTTTTCTCGTACCCTTGCTCCCAAAAGAGTTGTATTGCTTTATCTAATACTTCATTAACTTCAAATTCTTTATATCTTGCCATTTTTATCACCTCATGCATTCATTATACATTTAAGTGAATTAAAAAACAGTTCAATTGTCAACTTTCGGGTACCAGATCAGCAAGCCACTATCGATATCAATGAAAAAATATTCCAGTGATCATCCAGCCCGATTCCCCTTTTCAAATGATGTTACCCATCAATCGAATAAATTTCACAGCCCTTCAAGGATCGGATAGATTGGCCCTCTCAAATTGAAATCATAGTTCTGGTCTACAATTCCTACCACTTCGTTGCTATCATAAAGTTCCACCATGAAGCCCGCCATTTGCTTGGCAGTATGGTACTTGGGCATGTGGGCTTTGTAATCAAAATCTTTCACATCTATTGATTTGTTTAAAAATTCCGTTTCCGTTATGGCCGGTGCTAGAATTTTCGCCTTTATTTTCGCTCCTTTCTGTTCGAGTTCTTTGGCAAGCCCTTCTGTAAAGGCACTAACATAATATTTAGATGCAGAATATGCAACACTGCCAACAGCAATGACATATCCAAGTGCTGATGATACGTTAATTAACTGAGTACCTTCTACATCAGCATAATCTCGCACATAAAGTGTAGAAAGGATGGTCAAGGATTCTATGTTAACACGTAGCATGGTTTCTACTTTTTCCAGTTTCTGATCAGCAACAAAGGAGCCTTCTCCAAGCCCTGCATTATTAATCCATGTCTCGATTTGATATTCCTTTAAATTGTTATACAGGGTATAGGCCTGATCAGTAACTGACAGGTCACTTGTAAGAATAACAACATTTAAATCAGAATTTATTTCCTGAATTTTTGATTTAAGCTCTTCTAATTTGTCCAATCTTCTAGCTACAATAATCAGGTTTTTGCCCCGAGCCGCAAACGCCAATGCTGTCTCATAACCTATTCCTGAACTTGATCCTGTAATAACTGTATACTTCATACGATTCTCCCTTTTAAGAAATATTATTTTGATAATTGAAGAATGATCATTCTATTTTAATGATAAAAGAGCGGTTAGATCTAACTTGGTCTAAGCATATCATTTTTTAGAACGATCAGTAAAGTATTTTTTATAAAAGGTAACAGCCCCTAACTTTATCTCAATTTTAGATACTTTATCATCATTAATGGTTGTCATTAACCAAACTCCCCCCGTTAAATTCCTACTTGACCACTATGATAATAGAAAAAGTATTGAAAATAACCATCCAATACAAACCTAACCATCCAATTATTCAAGAACCGAACCATCCATGTTCAACAAATAGATAAATAATTGTCAAGGTTAAGTTGAAATGGTCACTTTTATTTTGGATCATCGATGGTATGATAAAAATCACATTAAGGCTAGTCTTACATTTAAAGAAGGTGAGAGATATGTGGAAGCCTGATCGTCAAAGCAATAAACCATTATATAAACAGATTGCCGACTATCTGGAGCAGCGAATCTCATACGGCGAGTTTCCTCCGGGCAGCCTGCTGCTGTCTGAACGCAAATTGGCAGAGCAACTAGGGGTGAACCGTAGCACTATCATTCAAGCCTTTGCCGAACTGCGTTCGTTTGGCATCATCGAAAGCCGAACAGGTAGCGGAACACGTGTAAGCACAACCAAGTGGGGAGCTACGCCCAAGCATACACCAAATTGGAAACGATATGCCGAAGGAGGCAGTTTTTTACCCAATCCGCCTTTTATGCGTAAAATCCGGGAAGCACTGATAGATCAGCCTTCGCGGATCGATTTCGCTAGCGGCGAACTGGCGGCAGATCTTGCACCCATGGATGAAATCGCAAGTCTGATGAGCACGCATCACTATACGTCTTATTTGGGTTACGACAATCCGCAAGGGTACGTTCCACTCAGAGAAACCCTTGTTTCCTATTTAAAAAGATATCGGTCTATTCAGACGAGCGAATCGTCCATCCTGATCACGTCCGGATCGCAGCAATCACTGTATTTGATTACACAATGCCTGTTGTCGCCGGGAGACGCCGTGGCGATCGAAGACCCTTCCTACTGCTACTCGCTGCCGGTATTTCAATCTGCCGGACTTCGGCTGTTCCGACTTCCTGTTGATCAGCACGGTATCCGTCCCGATGACATTCGCACCCTGTATAAAAAACATCGCATCAAAATGGTGTTTCTCAATCCGAATTATCAAAACCCAACGGGGACTGTACTCGCCGATGAGCGTCGCAAACAGCTGCTGGAGGTAGCCAGTGAATTGGCTTTGCCGATCGTAGAGGACGATCCTTTCAGTTTAACCGCTTATGAGGGAAATCCGCCCGCGCCGCTAAAATCGTTGGATACAGTTGGCTCCATCCTGTACATCGGCTCGTTTTCCAAAATCGCCGCGTCCGGCCTGCGTGTCGGCTGGATGGTCGCACCGCGCTCCATTGTGGAGCGTCTGGCAGATGCCAGGCAGCAGATGGATTTCGGACTAAGCGTCATTCCGCAACAGGTCGCCGGGCAATTTTTAAAATCGTCTCATTTCGAACCACATCTGGAACGTTTGCGCATACAACTGAAATTTAAACGAGATCTGCTAATCAATACCTTGCGAAAAGAGCTTCATGATTCGGTCATCTACGACATTCCCCACGGGGGACTGCATCTGTGGTGCAAGCTGCTTCCAGACGTTAACGACGGCAAACTGCTGGATGAAGCGATCCGAAGAGGGGTTGTGTTCGTGCCGGGAAGCGTCTACGGCTCGGATTCCAGCTTTATACGATTTACATTTGCCAGGGCCAAAAACGATGAGATCGAGCCCGGAATATCCCGGTTTGCTGAAGCGCTGCGGTCGCTGTCTAACATAAACTCATCACTATAAATGGTAAAACAAAACAACCGCTAACCACCGTGATTACGGCGCATGTAGCCGACTTTGTTTTCGACGTTGCCTTTCTCATGGCTGGAATAGGGATTGCAGAAGATGATCTGGAAACCGTAATGCGCTTTGAAGCGAGGGAAACCTTCGGCTATTCAGACGTTTTCGCTGATGCAACTTCCGACGCCGCTGGAGTTATCGAAGACAGTCGCGTCGGCAATCCACTAATCGGTAGAAGACGTCCTGCAGACCATATGCGACGCACTCGGCAGTCTTGCCGCCAAAGAGCTGTACGTAGCCTGCATTGCTGAAAGGGAAGCTCTCGCACAAGAACTTGTACATCCGCCTCTGTCCGCTGGCATCAACGAAGTTGGCTTCATCAAAGTCTACTTGCGCTTCGCCCGGCTGCCAAGCTTGGCTTGGCGCTCTTTCGGTTTCGCTTCAAATGCTTCTGCTGCCATGTATTTGCTTGCCGTCTTACGCATGCTGCTCAGCCGTTCGGCGATCGCTACGGGCCCCATCCCGTTTGCTTGCCTTAAACTCTTTAATCGTCCTGATCTGGCTTATCTTGAGCATCTCCTCCCCCTGTTACCCTTCGTCTTATTGCTACGAAAGGTATCAGATTCTCTATCTGCTTTCGTTTTACCCAAGACGATCAAGAGGGATATTTTTAGTTTACGATAAACAGCCCTCACTACGATGAAACAACTGGCACGCATTACAGCAAGATATCGTCGATTCAGCAATTCAAATAAAAAAACAAGGCTGAAACCAGCCTTGTCAAATCTCCTTTTTTAGTGATAGTTTTCAAGTCATCTGTAGGCAAATTAGAAAGCGAAACCGAAGCGTCTTGAATATTATCTGACAGAGACTGATATTCAGCTTTCATGCCATCTCACTTATTAGATAAGTGTTCTTCTTTGCCTTAAGAGTGTGGCAAAATCCATAAGAAAAACTCATAAATATTCAAAAGGAGGCATTTTCACCTGAAAAGTTTCGACTTCCAATCTGTAGATTGATTTCTTCATAAGTAATTTTCTTAGCCTCGTTATCTCCAAACTTACGAACAACAGGTGTAGGATTTTGATTAAAATTCATGCTTAAGCTTTGGTTAGAATAGTGACCAGCAGGATCGATGTAATATTTATAATCAATTATTTTTTCGATATCTATATCAGCATAAGCAATCCCTTCTGTTTCTGCAGGAATCATATCGCTAATTGGTTCTCCATCAGGTCCATAAATACAAGTATGTCCACTCTTAAATGTATCGAAGTATTCTTTTTGTTCAGGTGTTAAACAAATCATACTCTTCATTTTTTCCGAATATATAGATGACGTCATTAAAACAAAGGTTTGAGTTGAAATAGCATAATATCGACTTGAGATTTCATCATCAAAGTATCCTGGCCAGGAGGCTACATGTACTTGTTCATTTTGTGAATTCATTGCCAGCAGATTTAAAGGAACCTGGTGTTCCCAACACATCAGTCCACCCAAATTACCAAGCTCTGTCTTAAATACTGGCATCAAGCTTCCACTTCCATCTCCCCATATAAGTCTTTCAGCAACAGACGCTCTCATCTTTCGATGTTTTCCAATTAAATCCCCCTTGGGATTAAACCATAATTGAGTTAAATATAAAGATCCGCCATCTTTTTCACTACAAGAAATACATACGTAAGTTTCGTGTTTTTTAGCTGCTTCACTTATTTTTTGAATGGCTAAGCTAGGAATTTCAACTGCATTTTTATAGAGATCATTATAGAATTTTTTTGTATATTCTGGATGACCAATAAATGCAAACCAAGGATAACCAGGAAGAAAAGCTTCGGGAAAAGCAACTAATTTTGCATCATTTGATGCTGCTTCAGCAATCAATTCACAAGATTTTTCAACTGTTGCATCTAAATCCAAGAATACAGGTGCTGCCTGGACAGCTGCGACGCGATATTTAGGATAATTCCCCACAATAAATCTCTCCTTTTGTAATAATTTATAATTATTTACTTGAACAAATTAACATTTAAGAATTCATTTGTAACCATCCACTATTCATTTTTTTTACTCATCCACTTTCCTCTTTTGTTAATTTGAGCATAGAGAAAAGAAAGGCTTGATGGACATTAGATCGCATCAGCAAAAACAGGAAGCGACCATATATGACGGTCTGTTTATTGCCAAAAGTGACCGATCAACACCGTGAATTATACAGAGTAACAAAAAATTAACAGAATGTTCAGCGGCAAGGGTGAAATGAAACGAGTGAAGAAGTATACTAAAGACAAGAACAGTAGATAAATACGAAAGGAGCATTGTCTTATTACCAAAGGTGCATTGGAATCGGTATTGTGCGTAGCAAGGGCTGCCGCATAATTTAAATATGAGGAAAGTCCTTGCGTAATCCTATCTTCCGATTATATAGGAGGCGCACAATGGGCTATAAAAATGCAATTTGTGTATTGCCAGACGATTTAATTATGGCAATACAACAACATATTGACGGTGAATATCTTTACATTCCTCGTAAAGAAGAAAACAAAAAAAGCTGGGGCGAATTAAGTAATAGCAGACGTTTGCTGGATGAACGTAATGCAACCATTTTTGCAGAATACCAACATGGTACACCTGTTGAGCAACTGGCAAAGAAGTTCTATTTGTCGCCAAAGACCGTATATAAGATATTGTCCAAAATGAAGAAATAACAAATAAACCTTAAAGGCGGCATGGCAGATTTGTCATGTCGCCTTTTTGCTTCTGTATTGTTTAGTAGGGAGCTTTTATATGAGGAACGGAGCATAATTTAACTATGCAAAAGCAATAAAGCAAATAAAAGATAAGAAAGGAGCAATCACAATGGAGTATGCTAAAAGCCAAAAGTACAATACTCCCGAATTACTGGCTAAAATCATGGGGCCTAACCCGTTCAAATTGCAGGAAGAAATGCTGCTAAATCATAAAATCCCCGCTGGAAGTCTCGTCTGCGACCTTGGAAGCGGGCAAGGGCTTACAAGCGTTATGCTCGTAAAAGATTATAGCTTCAAGGTTTACGCCGCCGATTTGTGGAGTGAACCGCAGGAAAACCGTAGATTTTTTTATCAAATGGGGTTAACCCTTGAACAAATTACTCCCGTTAAGGCTGACGCCACCGCCTTGCCCTTTGAGAAAGAATTTTTCGATGCGGTAGTCAGTACCGATTCATATAATTATTGGGGCCGTGACCCGGAGTTTTTAGACGCAAAACTGCTGCCTTTCGTCAAGCGTGGCGGGTATATATATGCCTGTGTACCCGGCCTGAAAAAGGATTGCCATGATAATCTGCCAAAAGAATTGCTTCTCTCGTGGACGTCGGAACAGCTTGTTTATCTGCGCGATATTATTTATTGGACGGAAATAGTAAATAGCAGCCGGGACGCCGAAGTTGTTTCCATATACGAGATGGAAAGCAACGAGGAAGTTTGGGCGGATTGGCTGAACCAGGAAAATGAGATTGCGGTCAATGACCGCAAAACAATGGGCGCAGGCGGAGGGAAATATCTGAACTTTATCGCTTTTGTCTTGCAAAAAAAATAATTGAGCCGGACGCTACTGTCTATGCAAAAAGATTGATAATGAAGTGAAAAGAACCTAACAAATAGCTTCTACCCCAAAATGCCGCCAGACAACGGAAATAAAAAAAACCGTTGTTGCGGCGGCTGGATAGTTGTGCGCCCAAATGATACGGAGTAAGCCAAACGGCGGTTTTGATAGAGAAAAATCAAAGCCGCCGTTTTCTATATTGCGGTGGGCGTATTAACTACGCCCTCTTACAGAAACACGGCGGTACATGAGGAGGTATCGCTGTGTTTTTCTGTCTGTTGTATTCCCTGTTTGGTTCGAGGCCGCTATGGAAACATAACGGCCTCTTTTAGCCAGCCGACAACAGCCGATTAAGTTTTCACTTCGGGCCAAGTTGGTCCGAAGTCCGGGCCGGACCACTAAAGTATAGCGGCCCCGGTTGCCGCTATCCCGCCGTTCCCCATTCGTCATCCGTAAACCTCGCGGAGCAATCCGCTCCCAAAGGCGGCAAGACAGGCGGCGCATTGACTTTAACGCTTAGGGATGCCTTTTTTATTTAAAGAGAATGAGTTATCTGGATGGTACCAATCAGATATCCATCTTAGAGTGGAGAAGTATTTTAAAATGTTCTATCCGGAAAATATGATTTTCATATCCTCCGGTAAGATTTATCCATTAAAGGGGAAGGAAAGAGAATAGATTAACAAGTAAATTTCTATTTTCTACTGCCCTCTTTGCTATATGAAGAGTTACCTTCTCATAAATTAAATGTAATTTCGAAGCATTTCGGCATTAGCTTAAATCATCATAATGCTCTTGATGATGCCCGCGCATGCGCACAGATTCTATTGAAATTAATGGAGCAACAACAAGAGTTTGACCCATTGATTCTCGCAAATACCCAAGGGTTTAAGGTTGGGACACTGTATGCAGGTGGATATACTCCCTTTAAGTTGCTTCCAACAAAAAAATTAAGAGTTTAGCGCCTATATGCATAATAATAAAGCTTCAGACCAATGATAGCCTGAAGCTTTACTTGTTCCGTTATTACTGTAAGCCGTCCCGAACAGTAACGTCAACGGAAACAGGTATACGGTCATCAGTGTCAAAACTTAATATCCAAGTAGCGACCTGCCAAGTATTACCAAGCTCCCATACGGCTAAAAATAAAGTTTATTTCAGTGTTCTTATGCCCGTTTCTAAGATTTCCATTTGCAGCAATGTCTGCTCATCCGTAATTGTCTTATTCCCTCCATTTATAATCGCTTCATATAGATCATCATAAACGCGACCATAGTCACCATTTTCTGACTTTACTTTTTCTTCGTGTATGGTACCTTCTTCATCGATATATGTGAGTACACCGTAATGTTGGACGGTATCTACACCAAAATCATTATTGTGAGGCATATAAAAATACTTTAAATGCTCTTCTTGACGATCTTTGGTCTCTTTTACAAAGCTCCCGCGCTTTCCATGAATAATAAAACTTGGTCTTTCTTTTATTCTAAAATAGCTGGATTTTACAGATACCTTTAAGATTCCATAATATAAGTCCAAATCAAAATAATCGTTCATTCTTCCCGGACCTAATAATTGCCTTACATCGTAATGAATACTGTCCGGTTTGCCAAAATAACTAATTACCTGATCCAAGGTATGGCAACCATGCCCATATAGATAGGATCGGGAAGGATGAAAATCGTGAACATTCTCGGGTACTTCTGGACGATAATAATCATAATGCATTTCTAATTCGAGTAAATCCCCTAATTTACCCTCCTGAATAATCTTTTGAACCGTTAAAAAATCACTGTCAAACCGTCTATTCTGAAAAGCTTGAACCTTTAACCCTCTCTCTTCTGCCAACGCAAATAATTCCTTAGCCTGCTCTGAGGTCTCTACAAAAGGTTTCTCTACTAAACAGTGCTTGTTATGTTCCAATACCATCTTGGCATATTCATAATGACTGTCGTGTCTTGTACAAACAACAATAAGTTGTATCTCTTTATCATTTAAGAGTTCGTCCAGGTTAGAGGTATATATAACGTCAGGAATTCTCTCCCATTTCTCATGTGCAGGATTTCTTTGATAAATGGTCTTCACATTGATATGATTTCTCTGCAGAACGAATGGCAGGTGATATCTGTTGGCAGCTTTTCCGTTTCCAATATATCCAATAGTAAGTATAATAAACGCCTCCCAGTTAATTGATTTCTATATCCGCTTGAAACACAATTCCGGCTTTATTCCGGGCAATGGTTTGCACTTCGCTTACTGCCAGACTATGCTCCAACAGCTGGTAGCATTTCTCCAAGCGATGATTATTCATCATCTCCGTAAATTCGAGGAACTCATATATCATGCGATGATCATAGTTATTTTCATTTATAATGGAGTGCGTTCCATCATTCATAATAACCTCGAAACCCTTACAAATATTAGCAGAGCTGGTTTGGTGTATGCATCCTTCATCGCCTTGAATATTATTCGCAATAGGCGACTTGCAGTCCTTTGCTCCTATACACACACATTTAAATGTCTCATACTCCAATATCAGAATCCCCGAAGTATCCACCCCTCTTTCCATATTGGGGAAATACTCTATATTTTTAGGCCTTCCGAACAGGCCAACTACATAATGAATGTTATAAATATTCAAATCCATTAATGCCCCGCCGGAAAATTGAGGGTCAAATGCTGGCAGAACATTGCCTTCTTTAAAACTATTATATCTTCTTGAATATTGGGAATAATTGCATTGAACGATCTTTATGTTTCCCAACGTAGGTAGTAACTCTTGTATTTTCTTATAATTAGGCAAGTAGAGAGTAGTTGTTGCTTCAAAAAGGAAGAGCTTTTTTTCCTTTGCCAATTCACTCAATATCAACGCTTCTTTATAGTTGGACGTAAATGGTTTTTCAACAATAACATTATTCCCTGCTTCTAAGGCCAACTTGGTAAATTTATAATGCAAATTATTCGGAACTGCAACATAAACTGTATCAATCTCGCTCTTTAAAAAATCATTGTAATCGAGAAATACATGCTTAATACCATGCTTACTTGAAAGTTCATTAGCTTCCTCTTCTGTTGCTTTTGTTCCACAGATAGCCGTAAGTTCAATTTCCTGTAAATGAGACGTTATATTTAAGAAGTCCTTTACAATAACTCCTGAACCAACAATACCTAATTTCATGATTTTGTTCCTCCTACGTATTTAATAATGTTACTGTCTCGAAATCACTCTTGCTCCATGTTCATTTGCAACGATCAACTTGGTGATCTCTTTAGTAAATAAAGATGTTCCTACTACTCCATTAATACTATTCAAATAATCATTGAGGCTCTTCCAATCTGGCACTTCAGAAAATTTCACATCGATCAAGTAATTCCCATCGTCCGTTATTGTATATCCATCCTTATTGCTGCTCTTTCTAACAACCGGTGCCCCTCCGACCTTTTCTACACACCTTGTCACATAACTTAATGAGTCCTTAATAATCTCCAATGAAACAGGATACTTGCAGCTTAATGAGTCTGAAAGCTTGCCCTCATCGATAAGCAGAATATACTCTCTGGACATTGCGGCGATTAACTTTTCCTTTGTATGGATTCCTCCCCCACTTTTAGAAGCATAGAAGTTTTGATCTACCTCCCCGCATCCATCGAAAGCTATATCAATTTCATCGACTACATAGGTTTCAATAACTTCAATGCCCTTATTTAAACAGAGCTCTTTCGTATTCAAGGAAGGCGTTACTACGCTTACCATTAATCCTTTTCGAATTTCTTCAGATAAGTGATTGATTAAACATGCGATGTTTCTCCCTGCCCCCAAACCAATAATATCCTTATTATGAATGTGTTTCATTGTCTCTTGTGCGCACCGTCTTCTTAATTCATCAGCATCCAAACGAAGCTCCTCCCCTCTACAAATTCGTTGGCAATTTAATTATAGGCACTTTCCCAAACAGATATAATTCGTTAATTTCAGCTATAAGGGCGAAAAAAAATAAGGCCCTTGATTTATTTAAAAAAAATAAATCATAGCCCTATGAATGTCTGTTCTATTGTATTTTTTGGCTCAAAGCATGTATAGAATCAAGCAAACTTTTTATATCCTTCCGGCTCATTAATGGATTTATCTGTATAAAAGGAATATTTGTTCGGCCTGCTAATGTTGAGGTGGTAATGATTAAATCAACATCCTGTAACGATTCTATTTCCCCTGATATCAACTGAAGAAATGTGTAACATCCAACCAGTTTTACCTGATCATCCACAAGACTCGCTATTTTATTTTTTATATAGCATAAAATGCTTTCATCATAATCGCAAACAATAATCGCTTGCAATTTGTGACTCCATAATTTATATACTGCAGCTAAATGTATGGCAATATAACCCATTTCAACAGCAGGAACAGTCAAATTTATTTTATGATCAACAATGTCTGAAATTTCTGATACCATTTTAGATTCCAGCGGATGTATGAGGCCAATATCTTCATTTAACTTGTTTCCAATACAATGATTATACTTCAACCGATTTATCATAGGAGAGATATACAATATCAACTTCTCTTTAATTAATGAATGCTCTGCAAAATGAATATGGTATTTCTGCTGTAGTATAATCAAAAATTCTTCGACCACACTCGCTGCTTCTTTCGTTGCTATCAGCTCCACACTCGTACCAGAAAGAAATTGTTTGGATAGAAAATATTCTTGTAAAATAAGCCAATCATTTGTAGACAACCTAAAATTCATAGTCTCTTCGAAACTTTTTCTTAATGACAACAGGATCGGCCTAAGTCCGGACTCAGCGCCACACGGGTCTTCCAGCGTAAAGCCTGCAGCACTGCGGGCCAGCGCAATGCTTATCTCAAGAGCAAATAGTTGGAAACTATGTCCTGACAAAAAATAACCAAACCGCTTTGTCTCAAATTCAATGATCTTATATATGATTGTTCTATCCACAAAGAAATTTATAGATCCAAATAGATATTTCCAATATTTTTCCAAAATACTTGCATTTAACTTATTGGATAAAACCCAACTAATAATATTCCGTTTGACCTTCTCTGTGGCTTCCAGTCCTACGCCTTTAGACAGAGAATAGTCCAGATTGATCTTTACATTTTCTCTTAACCACAACGAGGTGGCGATAATATCTTTATTAATGCTTGATTCTGACACATAAAGCTCATCTGCTAATTCTCCAACAGACATATAATTTTTAACTGTAAGCATTAAAATAATATACATTTGCCGCTCAAATGGAGTGTTGGGTATCTCATTAATATACTCAGCATCTAAAACTTTCCTAATAATATTCTTTTCCTTTACTATCTCTTTACTTTTTTCATTCAAATAATATCCTTTTATTAGCACTGAATCAATCTTTATACCATAGTCTTCAAGCATACTGTTGATTACTTTAATATCATGCTGTATTGTACGAATACTTACACCGCACATTCTAGCTAGTATACTTCCGTTGATAAATCCTTCTGTATTCAATATACAGTTCAAGATATCTCGATGCCTTCTGACCAATTTCTTCCCCCACCTTTCATACGAACTAAGGAGAGTTTATACAATTATTCCTCATTGGTCTTTCTTAATTAGTGCCAAAGTGTCCACAATTCAAATAGGTAGTTGCTTGTCCATTGAGGTTCGCGTCTGCCTATTTGAATTTATTCTTTATTCGTTTGGTTTCATTAGAAGTCGACTTATATGAATTGTCAGGTAAATTTGTTCTTCCCGGGTCAAAAAGAGTTTAAACGATTTTTCAATATACGATTTAATGACCAGTGTACATTGATGCTCTTTGGAGAAGGTTGTACTAATATTGTCATAGAGAAATGACATTGCCGATCTTGTTATTGTATCCGATAGCCTTCCCCAATGTCCTTCTCGGCAAGAACAATACTGTTATTAAGAATTTTGACGATCTTCATCATTTATGAAGAACCCCCATATCTCAATAAACCCAGAGCCTGCCGCAGCAGGCCTTGAGTTTATTGTATTTCCTAAATATTATCCCCGTTGCTCGCAATGACTTGCTTATACCAGTCAAACGATTTTTTCTTTATCCGTTTAAGGCTCCCTGTGCCATCATCATGCTTGTCTACGTAGACAAAGCCATAGCGTTTCTTCATCTCTCCCGTTCCAAGCGACACGGAATCAATGCAGGCCCAGCTCGTATATGCGATCAAGTCAACACCTTCGGCAATGGCCTGCTTCATTTCTTTAATATGGCCCCGCAAATAGTCAATACGGTAATCATCATTAATATTTCCATTGTCATCCACAATATCAACGGCACCGAGACCATTCTCAGCAATCATTAACGGAACTTGATAGCGATCATAAAGAGTATGCAGTGTATAGCGCAATCCGATAGGGTCAATCTGCCATTTCCATTCACTTTCCTGAAGATATGGATTCTTGACACCACCCAGAAGGTTGCCTCCGGTCTGTTCCTGGTTAGGATCTGAACTGACACATACAGACATGTAATAACTGAAGGAGGCAAAATCTACAGTTCCGCTTCTTAAAATATCTGCATCCTCCGGTTCTTGATGAAGCTTAATCCCTTCCTGTTCAAAGAAATACTTAGAATAAGAAGGATAATATCCCCGATGTAGAACATCTGCGCAATAGTAGATTTTCATCTGCATTTCCTGGGTAGCCAGCATAATATCCTTAGGATTGCAGGTCAAGGGATAAAAAGTAAAATGCGTCAACATAGATCCAAATTGGAACTCCGGATTGATCTCTTTCCCCTTGACCACGGTTAATGCTGAAGCTAAAAATTGATGATGAAGCGCTTGAAAGCGTAATTGGGCATTGTCGCAGGTCAAATCAATCAATTCGCCGCTCTCATCAGAGATGATGCCGCCGGCCTGATATGCTTTTTGCGCAAGGGTGAGGCAATTGATTTCGTTAAAGGGAATCCAGTATTTCACATCATGCTTGTAGCGATTCATCAACACTTCGGAATATCGCAGATAATGTTGGATCATCTCCCTGCTGGCCCAGCCATTGATGGTTTTGGACAGGTGGAATGGAAACTCATAGTGTGCAATTGTTACAAGCGGCTCAATATTATACTTTTTCAACTCAGCAAATATCCGGTCATAGAACTCCAGGCCCTTCTGATTAGGTTCCTGCTCATCCCCATTCGGGAAAATACGTGTCCAGTTAATAGAGAACCGGAACATTTTAAAGCCCATTTCGGCAAGCAAGCGGATATCTTCCTCATAATGATGGTAGAAGTCGATCGCTTCATGTGTAGGATAACGTTCACCCGGATCAAGCTCAAGCGTAATTCTGCGCTTCTTGAGGATGGAGCCCCCTGTAAACATATCCAGTGTGCTTACTCCCTTGCCATCTTCGTTCCAAGCCCCTTCAATCTGATTGGCTGCTGTCGCTCCTCCCCAATAAAAACCTTCCGGAAACTGATGTTGATTTGTCATTTTATTCCTCTCCTCTGGTTAATGTCATGATGGTATCGCCGGCTTGCACATTGGACAATGCATGGCTTGTAATTTCTGTGAAGCTGTCGGAATTGGTTTCAACCATTAGAGTGGTCGGGTCCAAGCCGAAAGCACGGATCGCTTCAATATCAAATTCAATTAGTTTATCACCCTTGTACACCTTATCTCCCGTATTCACAAACGCCTTAAAGCCAGAGCCCTTCATCTTCACTGTATCAATCCATTCTCCCACCCACCCACACCCTTCAAAATCTGTGCAGCTGTTTGTTTATGATCCACATAAATCCCCTCATTTTCATTTAGCTGGAACAATAAAAAAGACCCAGATAGAGTCCAATAGCACATAAATGTACCATTAATTACTCTATCCAGGTCTTGCCTGCTAATGCAGTAACACGCCCAGTTAAATTTAGTTATTCTTAGAAATCAGTTCAAATTCCGGAATAAAGCGATTTCATTTGATTCTAATGCATAATACCTGATGTTTTGAAAAAAGTAAAGAACATTATTTCTGAACTTGCTCTATGGGATAAATGTACATGAATAGACCACTTCCGATCATGAACTAAACGATTTGTTCGAAGTCGTGAAAAGCGATCCGGTTGAGTTAGCTGTCATTCTGGCAGCTTTTTACGAGCTGCGGCGAAGTGAATTTGTCGAGCTGAAATGGGACACCATCAACTTTCATCATCAAACGATTACCATTAAGCATACGGTTATCCCTGTGTCTTATCAGGGCAAACAAATCATTGTGGCGAAAGACCGGGCCAAAAACAAAGCGAGTTATCGCACTTTGCCGCTCGTTCCCGTCTTCCTGGAACTGCTTTTGCGGCTGCTGGAAGAGCAGCAAGTGAATCGGGCTTTGTACAAGGACTCTTACAGCAACCTATATCAGGACTACATATACGTTATTCCACGCCCGCCAACATTTATGTTCATCTTGAATACAGCTCAAAGCTTTCTTCGGCTCAAGTGATGAACAATACCTCGCAAATTCCGAGCATGCAAAAAGCTCCTGAATCTCCACAAGAGGAAATTCAAGAGCTCATTCATTTTTAAAGTGATGCGGTCGAGAGGACTCGAACCTCCACGGGGGGTTAGCCCACACGGACCTGAACCGTGCGCGTCTGCCAATTCCGCCACGACCGCATATATATTGTCGAATCTTCGAAAGATAACTTTCTTAGCGACAAGATAGATCATACCATGCTCACATCAAGGTGTCAAACCTTTTATATTTTTTTATCCCCTTGATAAATAAGGAATAATGGATTAAAATAAGAACATAAGTTCTCAGGA
The DNA here is from genome assembly GCF_000236805.1 of Paenibacillus peoriae KCTC 3763. Lineage (GTDB taxonomy): Bacteria > Bacillota > Bacilli > Paenibacillales > Paenibacillaceae > Paenibacillus > Paenibacillus peoriae. The sequence continues at coordinate 53,975 of NZ_AGFX01000041.1, forward strand.
ACGTAGGTTCTATGTTCATTCAGCCAAATATGCGTTATCACCATATTCCCCTAAGGCGGTGAATGGTTATGATCTCTTCAGCTACTACTCAGAATGAATTGTCTCTTGTGAAAAGTTATTTACTTCTTACCTTTATTCAAAAAGTATTTGAGCGGGACAGTCTGATTCTTGAAGAGAGTGGTGTTCTGAAAACACCTGGTCTTTATGTCGAAATGATCAACGCAGGAGTAGATCGTACTGGAATCTTACTATCGGAAGTAAAACATGAATTCAATAAATGTCATATTCGTGTTGTGGATGTACAACAAAACCTCTCAGGCGTTTACGCCACCTATATAAGTAATGGAAATAAAGAGCAGTTCAGTATGGCAATGCCCGTATTCCGCAAAGAAATGTATGAACGAATGCGCGCTTATCTGGGACTCTCAACCTCTATGCCTCATACAGCTGCCTTTCCTTTACCTGAAAAACATCGCCCTGTTCCAGATAGCCGCTCAGCTACCAAGCCTCTACGGTGCGCTGAACGGAATCTGGTTACACCTTCCCCGGCCTATAAGCGTAAATCGCTTCGCCCTGCTGCTTCTGCCACAAGCGGAAGCGCATAATCCCCGCACAGCTCGCAAGCAAAAGAAGCTTCCACAAGCATCAACCGTGCTCGGAAGCTTCTATGCATAATCGTCAGCTATAAGTATCCACTTCTACCCGCTATGAACGGTGTATGATGAATCTCCATAAATCATTCACTTTATTGTAACGCCTTCTGTACACGTGTAACCCCTTGGCTAAGTGCGTGTCCTCCGCCTACCGCTGCAGCTACAGCAATGGTCTCCATAATCTCCTGATCACTGGCTCCCTTGGATCGGGCCTCGTCCACATGATAAAAGGTACATATCTCATTGTTAGCAAATAAACCAATGCCGAGCGCAATTAGTTGCTTGGTTTTCTCATCCAGACTCCCGGCTTGAAAGCACTCTCCGGTGAAACGATGATAGGCATGAACTACCTCCGGCAGCTTATTTTCCAAATGGCTGATTTGGTCCTTGTAAGCATGTACTTTTTCATTCATAACCGTCATTGATACAGCACGTCCTCTCATGTAAAGTTATTCTTCATTACTGTGTCCGCTTTGGAGTTTCTGTATGCCTGATCCCAGCCATCAAGCTATGATATTCAACCATATTTGAAGCACATGCTTCTAATCATCTAGTTCTACCGGATTGTGACGCGGCTCACTGAACGGCTGATATGTATAACTGCGATCCAGCTTGACCACACGTCGATTCTGGCGGCGAATAAGCACTTGCTCATCATCCCATGCCAGGACAATACCAACGACATCATTGGACTCCAAACCATCCCGTACGACACGCACTTTCTCACCAGAAAGCCGATAAGCATCCAATTCTTCATCTAAAATCATCCTGTTCCCCCCTTTACACACTTTTTGGCACAACGATCAGCACATATATAATTAAAAAGCTTAAAAAGAGACCTAAACGAATCATCTAGGTCTCTTCTCTCTTACTACTTATATGGATTGCCAACAGAGCGACAAATTATCCCGACTGATTTACACTGTGATCATGTTCTTTTGTATCGTTCTTCTCGTACCAGAAGTCCAGCACTTGTGCAGACAACACTCGCTGATCTACATACTCCACTTGATGGGCAGTAAATTCTTCTTTCCAAGAGAAGGACAATTCCTCGCATAGGTTAACCAACGTCAACAACTCTGACCAGGCCACATAGCGTTTATACCAAAAAAACTGAGGATGTTCAATCATATAGGGATACAAATCATCGAATTCCGTATGCTTACAATCCAAGGCGCGTTCAAAATGCACTTTAGCCGCTGCCAGTTTTTCCAGAAAAAACTGTTCGGTCAATTGTTCTTTCCCCATGTTGCTGCCTCCTCTCCCAAAACCTTATCTATATTATAAGCGAAATTGAGGTTCATGCAAAGGTTATTATTACAAATAAGAATCAGGAGCAACCGAATTGTTACTATTCGGCAAACTCGATCTTACCGTCAGCGAGCGATGTAATTTTGACCAATGACTCTACACGAATGCCCTGTTCACGAATTGTTCTCGCTCCGGCTTGGAAGCATTTCTCCACCGCGACACCAAATCCGACCAGTTCGGCCCCCGAACGCTGAATGATTTTAACCATGCCTCGCGCGGCATCGCCATTTGCGATAATATCATCAATAAACAACACACGATCATGTTCGTGAATAAATTGACGGGATAGCATAATATCCGTGACAATTCCTTTCGTAAACGAAGGTACACGTTCGCACAGCGCGTCCGGATCAGCCAATAAAGTCTTTTTTCGGCGAGCAAATACCAACGGTACACCCAACTCCAGTGCTGTCGCAAAGCCGACGGCAATGCCTGAAGATTCCACGGTCACGACTCTGGTGATTTTTTCTTCCCGGAAACGGGCTGCAAACTCTCGTCCCATTTCCATCGTCAGTTCCGGATCAACTTGGTGGTTAAGCAAACCATCCAGCTTCAACACCTGATCTGACGCAATCACACCCTCATTTAAAATTCGTTTCTTTAATACTTCCATTCCATGACCTCCCAAGGCATTCCTATGCGGTAAAAGTACCATACTTCACCTGCTGCTTTCAAGCCAAAGCCTGCTTTCTAGATGGTCATGTAACATTTTTTTTACGCTTGTTCCAGAACCATGCGGTGATTCCACCCAAAATGATCAAAAGAATGACGACCAAACCTACCCGATGCGTCACCTTCTCCATCAGCTTTGCCACCTGTTCCCAGTGCATGCCCACCGCATGTCCAATCCCCAGAAACGTACCGCACCACAGCAGCGCTCCTGCTGATGCATAACTGATATAGCGAAAAACGCTTAGACGGGTTGTACCTGCCAAATATGAGGACACATGTCTCAGGCCGGGGACAAAATAACCGAACAGAATCCCCCAGGTGCCGTAGCGCCCAAACCAATTTTCGGAAGAGGCAATCCTTGAGGGGGTAAGCCTCACCCATTTACCGTATCGGTGCAACAGCGGCTTGCCCAGCAGACGACCCAGCGTGTAGCTGATCATCATGCCCGTCATACTTCCGGAAAATGTAACTACCAGCGCTGCGATAAAGTTGTAGTGTCCTTGAGACACGAGTCCGCCGAAGGCGATCATCAGCACTTCGTCAGGGATCGGCATACCTGCTACTCCAAGGGCAAGCAAGCCGAACATTGCCAAATATCCGTATTCTAGTATCCATGCAAGGATTTGACCCATAAATTACGCTCCCGTCAAGCTATTCATTGAATTCACTATAATTATTTCAGTCCCATCCAGTCATGTCCCATTTCAGTTGAACATAGTTTGTATTATATGCTCACTGTAGCGTTATTCAAGCGTGCAAGGAGGGACTGGGGATGAAACGTAATATTCATGTTTTGCAGATTGCTTTTACATACATCGGTACAATCGTCGGTGCCGGATTTGCTACCGGACAAGAAATATTGCAATTTTTTACGCAGTATGGACGTTGGGCTACACTTACGATTATTCTGTCCACATTCATATTTGTATGGTTGGGCACGAAAATGATGCTAATCGCTCATGATATTTCAGCCAGGTCCTACGAGGACCTGAATAAGCACCTTTTTGGCGCCAATGCCGGAAAATGGATCACCTGGTCCACGCTCACTGTGCTGGTCGGCGTGAACAGCGTCATGCTGGCGGGAGCCGGCTCAGTTTTTGTGGAGCATCTTCATCTGCACTACCAGACCGGACTGCTCATTACACTGATCGGAACTTATTTGCTGCTGAATAAAGGCATTAAAGCGATTCTGCATATGAACACCATTGTTGTCCCGCTGATGATTACCATATCTCTTCTGCTCGTTCACAGCACACTGTCCATGCCAAATCCGCAGAGCTTTATTACGAATACGACAGATCACAGTACATTACGGACATGGATTTCTCCACTCCTGTACACGTCCTTCAATCTGACGATGGCACAGGCCGTGCTTGTCCCGCTTGGCAGCCAAACCTTCTCCCGCAGAACTATCCGTTGGGGCGGCATTTTGGGCGGAATTGGTGTCGGGTTTATGCTGATGGCTGCACATTTTGTCATGTCAGCGCATATGCCTGGCATTCAGCAATTTGAAATTCCGATGGGCAGTATTGCTTACCAGTTGGGCTCGATGGTCGAAATTATATACATTGTACTTATTTTTATGGAAATCTTCAGTACCTTTGTGGCCGACATCTATGGAATCAGTCTGCAAATTCGTCAGCATATCCAAATTTCGCCCAAGCTTATCACATTATTCATTATGCTCACATGTTTTCTAATCAGTCAGTTCGGTTTCAGCTCACTGTTATCCGTTCTCTATCCTATTTTCGGAATGCTCAGTCTGATGTGGGTTAGTAAACTAATTATGGCAGGACGCGGGAGACCCTTCCGCTCCTCACGTCCTCACTCCAGCTTTCGGCATTCAGATTCCAAACCAGATAATACGCGCCATGGTTAACGTGGAAACTTCAAATACATTTTCTTCAGCTCATTAACCGCCTTACTCAAGGAATAACTTGATTTAGCCTTATCACAGGCAGATCTGGCCAGCTCATAACGATAGGCAGGATCTGCAATAACCTTTTCCAATGCGTCTGCCAGTGCCTTCGGATTGTCGGGTGGCACGAGCAGACCATTTACCCCATCCTCAATTTGCTCCGGTATTCCCCCCACCTCTGTACCGACCAATGCCAGACAGCTCAACGCAGCTTCCGCAAATACGGAACCAAAGGCCTCCGCCCGCGAAGGCAGAACGAATACATCAAAAAAAGGCATAAATTCTTCCGGATGAAGAGTATATCCATAAAAAATCGTCTCATGGTAAATATCCAGCTGACGTGCCATCTCTTCAAGCTCAGGCCGAATCGGACCGTCTCCGATAATATGAAGGACATAGCTCTGATTTCTTTTTTTCAATTCAGCACAGGCCTTTAACAATATATCCAGTCCTTTGGCCGGAACGAGGCGGCAAACTGTGATCAGCTGTGTCACTTCATTTTCGTGCGGGATGGGCTTAAAGCGCTTCTCATCGTATCCATTCGGAATGACCACAATATCTTCCGGACTCTGTACATATGGCGCTAAATAATGCTGGAAAGAACGAGATACCGTAATCAGGCGGTCTGCCTTATACTCCATTTCTCGATAGAGCGATATCAGAAATTGATGTTCAGGCCCATGCTCCTCTATTTTACCGTTAAGAATGAGCTCCTTCTCATAAGAAGAGTGGATCGTCTGCACGAGCGGGATGTCAGGAAAAACATTTTTCATGGCGATCCCGGCAATGGGGTGATGAGCATGAATAAGATCATAGGGCTTCTGAATGCGAAGCCGGGTCCACCACAAATAGTCACGATACGTCTGGATATATTTTTGTACAACTGGATACTGTCCATACTGCGTCCAGTCAAAGGTTTCAAAGTTTACTTCATCCCTGCCCTTGTTGCGAATCCGTTTAGGGATAGAAAATAGCTCCATCTCCCAACGGGGAGAAGCAAATCGCTCTTGCAAATATGGAATCATAGATGAAACGCCGCCCGGTTGCTCGGGTGGGAAAAAGAGAGCCTGTAGCAATTTCATGACGTGCTTCCCCTTTCAAGCAATTGTACTGACCGGAACACAGGTTGTATGTATAGGTTTCCGGATTTTCTGAAAGATGATATATTGAGAATAATGTTAAGTACAAAAGAAAATTATAACATTTTAATTGGAATCAATCCTGTCTATTGTATCGGAACGATATCGCCCGTTCAATAGATTTACTATCCAGACAGATGGAGTCGGTGACGTTGACGTTGTTGTCCTTAATGGGAACATGGGGTTTCCCATCTTTAGCCGGGGCCGTAACTGCAGCCTGCGGTTTGTATATTATACTCATGATGGCGCTTATGTGCGTGATCATATATAGCAGACAACGAAAAAAAGCCTATATTCTTTTTTCCGTTGCCGCTATTTTTATTATGACATATGAAGCCATGAATCTCTATTCGGCAAGTGGAGGCAAGATGCTGCTGCACGGAATCGTGTGGAAAAATACGCTGGAGGCATTTGCCTTCATGCTCGTCAATGCCGCCGTATTTCAACTCTATCGAAAGCTAAAACGTGCGGAAACATGGACTCTGCTGTTACTAGGCGCGTTATTGACATTGCCGGTTCTTGCCTGGACTTTCAGCCTGCTGCCCGCTTGGATCAGCGCAGCAAAGCTGATAGAATTTACTCTGTTTTATCGAGTATTGGTGCTTATATTGAGTATGGTGTTCATCACCCCGAGAATCGGCCAGCCTAGGAAATTTACAGCCAGCTTGCTTCTGTATTTGCTCTGGCTCGGCTGTCTGTGGCTGGGAAGTGATATCCCTGTAGAGGAAGGCACGAAAAATACAGTTCTGTGGATGTCGTTTTTACCGTTGCTGTATTACACCACGTTGTTTATCATCCTGTTCGAACGGATTGTGGAGCTGCTTCAAAGAATTTATCGTTCTTCCATCACAGACGGTCTGACGGGTCTGTACAACCGCAAATACTTTTCGGGACGACTGCGACGATACATGGAGCAGGGAATCCGCGTATCGGTCATTTTTTGCGATATTGACAATTTCAAAAAACTGAATGATACACAGGGTCACGCCCGCGCGGATGAAGTGCTGAAGCAGGTCGCGCAGATTATGGAGGATGAGCTGGATGAAATCGGACTGACCGGGCGTTACGGCGGCGAGGAACTGGTGGCGATGGTTGTGGATCGACGAGCCAAGGTCGAACAGGTCGCAGAACGCATTCGCAAGCGGGTCGCCGAGGAAAGCATCGTGACCATCAGTGTCGGGCATAGTACAGTCAAAAAGGAAATGGACCCGGATGAACTGGTCAAGCAGGCGGATCAGGCGATGTACATATCCAAAACGACAGGTAAAAACAAGGTTACAGCTTATAAGGCAACAGAAGTGAAAAAAAGCCGAACAGCCAAGGCACAATAATTTGTAGCCGTCATCCGTTATCTATATGATATAAAATGACGCACAGTGAACTCTAATATGAGTCTGTGCGTCATTTTAGTGTATATCCTCATGAAGTCTCCAAGGTTGTAGATGCCAAATCCCGCCCGATCCATGCCAGCTCCTCGTGGGTCAGCTCACGATAGCTGCCCAGCGGCAACTGTTCGTCCAGCGTTAACGGGCCCATGGCCGTTCTTTTAAGATAGGTCACCTTTTTACCGACCGCCTCGAACATACGCTTCACCTGATGAAATTTCCCTTCATGGATCACAAGCGAAATATAGGAAATGACTTCTTTATCCGCCTGCTGCAGATGTTCATGCCGAAGAATGGTCAACTGAGCGGGAAGGGTAACATAGCCGTCATCCAACTCCACTCCAGCAGCAAACTGATGAATATCCTTTTCCGTGACATGACCCGAAACGGTAGCTTCATACGTTTTGGGGACATGACGTCGTGGAGACAGTAATTCATGCGCCAGCTTGCCATCGTTGGTTAATAACAATAGGCCTTCTGTATCTTTATCCAATCGCCCTACTGGAAAAGGCTCAAAATGTCGTTCCTCCGCACTCAGCAAATCCAACACCGTCCGTTCCCGCGTATCCTCGGTTGCAGAAATTACGCCGGGCGGCTTGTGCAACATAATATAAATATACTCCCGAAAAACAACACGTTCCCCGTTCACTTCGATCTGATCGTTGTACGGATGAACCTGCAAACCGCTATCCTTGATGGTTCGACCGTTCACCGTAATGATCCCTTGCTTCACCTGTCTCTTGATATCACTGCGCGAACCATATCCCATATGGGTTAAAACTTTGTCCAAACGCTGCGTCTGTCTGCCCTTTCCACTCATACCGATGTCCACCTCCAGCCTGTTGGATATTCATTTTTGAGCATACCGTCCTGCCATTTTCCCCATCCGGCTGTATATCCATCAATACATATGAGAACGTAGCCTTTGGGCTGTGCGTCGTTCTTCAATGTGATTCGCTGAACCGGGATGGATAAGGTTTCGCCCTTCAAATAACGGATCGCTTCAGTATCTGAACTGGAGAGGTTTATGCTTCTAACCGCCTCAGACGGACGCAAAGCCACCGCCAGCGGGTGTGAAGGGACAAATCGACCATTCTTGTCCGTTCCTATAAACCAGCCCGGACGCACCACTTTAAGTCCGTCCAGACGATGTGAGGCCAGCGGCGACTGATAGATGCGATCTCCATATATCACCGTATGGCCTGTAAACGATATCTCCAGCTGCTCTTGTACAAACTGGCGATAGGACTCTATCACATCATGTGATGTGCGCGCAGCCTTTACAGCCTCTTTGCCGGAACGGGATTTGCTCCCCTCAAAGCCGCGTCCGGTCGCTCCTTTACCTGGCTTCCCGTCCATTCCTTTTTTACTTCGTTTAGCATCTCCAGTTGCATGCATGCTCTGTCCGTTTCGAGTCAGCGATTCCCCGACAGACAAATGCGGTTTCCTGCGCGGCCATTCTGCATCCATGTTTAAAGCCTTTTCTGCCACAACGGCACGACTGCCCTGATGCTGCAATACAGCGATAAAATGCCCCTCGCCCTCGACCAGATGCGGCCAGAGGCGTGCCGTCCCACGCAGCTCAGGGTGGGCTGACGCAACCGTTTCACTCACCCATTCCGGATGTCCTGGTGCAAAGCCTGCTTCTGAAGGAACAGGAATAACCTCAAAATCGGGGTGAGCCGCCAGAAACTCCGCGATCATCCCCTCATTTTCCTCTGGTGCAAAGGTACAGGTCGAATAAACAATCCTTCCCCCGTCGCTCAACATCGAAGCCGCTACGCGCAAAATGTCTCGTTGCATGACCATACATTTTTCCACAGAGTGCGTTTCCCATTGCTTCGCCATGTCCTCATCCTTGCGGAACATACCTTCTCCCGAACAAGGCGCATCAATTAAAATCTTGTCAAAAAAATGAGGAAAGGCCTCGGCAATCCGGTCCGGGCTTTCATTCAATACCACGGCATTACGCACACCGTATAATTCCACATTTTTTGCCAATGCTTTGGTTCGTTCCGCGCTAATATCATTCGTTACCAATACACCGCTTCCTTGCAGCTTGGCGGCTATTTGAGTCGATTTCCCCCCCGGTGCAGCACACAGGTCCAATACAGTCTCATCCACAGCTACATTTAGCAGCTCTACCGGAGACATTGCACTGGGTTCCTGCACATAATACAGCCCCGCATGGTAGTAAGGATGTAACCCGGGCTTCGTACCGTGCGGAATGTAAAAACCTGTACTACACCACGGTATCGGACGCAGCTCAAATGGCGAAATCGCCTTAAACGCCTCCACCGGAATTTTTAACGTATTGACTCGTATTCCCGCATGTGGCGTATGCTCATAAGCAGCCATAAAAGCTTCAAATTCGTCACCAAGCAGTTGCTCCATGCGCTTTACAAATGCTGTAGGAAGCTGTACACCCATAATCGTAATCATCCTGTCCTGTTAAAATAAAATTAATTGTACCATAATCAATCCGTTATGCCGCAATAATGCTGTGGTTTACAAACTTTCACTACACGCTGTAATGTTGTATAATAATGAGATTCTTAGCTACATATTTTGAATTTTGATAGGAGAGATTATATTGAACGCCCAAAAATCCAACAAAAAAAAGCTTATACCCGTCATCGGCTTTTTTGTTGTGCTGGCCATTTTGATTGGAGTGCTGCTTGCTTTAAATTCAGGCACTAAAAACAACCTGTATGGCGTATCCACAGCTACTTTAAAGCCAGCCACTCAAGAACTGCTGAATGATCCGAACTATCAGCAGATTATTAAGCCAGAAGATCTGAAAAGCAAAATTGATAATAAAGAAAGCTTTTTCGTATATCATTTTGCCTCCGACTGTGTTCATTGCCGCGCCACTACTCCCCAGCTAATGCCTTTGAGCAAGCAGGAGAATATCACAATGCATGAGTTTAACCTGCGCGAGTATGAGGACGGCTGGGACAAGTACAACATTCAATATACGCCTACGCTAGTCTATTACGAAAAAGGCGTGGAAAAGGATCGTATGGAAGGCGGCTTGAAGGAGAACCCTTCTGACAACGGCTTTACGCTTGACGATTTCAAAGCCTTTTTTGAGAAATACAAAAAGAACGTAACCTCCTAAAGGTCCGTTCGTTCATTTCGGAACGATAAAGCAGCCCGATCCCCTCAAAATGGATCGGGCTGCTTGCTTATTATGATGCGCTTCGAATTACGTTGCGTCCTTCGTTTCGGGCAAGGCTATGCAGGAGTCGTCAGCGCCCTGTCTGTGCCTGATTGAAGCTTCCAGCGCCTGCTGACGCTGCTCATGCTTTTCCCCACGCCGCGGGCTTTGCTGCTGCGGAATATTGGCGGGAATGAGCGGCGATGCATTCTCTATGGCCCGGCGTAATCCGGGCTCGACGATTTCAATCGTCAGATCCCGATAAACCGGCGGCTGATGTTGAAGATCTTCCTTGACAGCGGCAACAAACTCGGCTAGCTGACAGGCACAAACGCGCGCCTCGTTCACCAGCTTCGCCATATTAATGCCCAGCGCCTGCGGCGGAGCATGCTCCAGCCTGTGTACCGCACTGTCCAGCATCATATGTCCACCACGATAGTTCCCATTACGAAAATGAAACAGCCCAACGGCTATTTGCAGTAAACCTTTATATACAGGGTCACGGTCCAGCTTAAGCCACAGCTCTTCCAGTACCTCATGACATTCAAAATAATCCCGATCCCGATTGAAGTATACCAAGTATGTCACGTACAACGGTTCATAGGAAAGGTTCACCATTTATTGTTCATCCCTGTCTTCTTCCTTGGTAGAGGATTCCAGCATCTGCTTAACTTCATCGTGAAGCTGCTTGATTCCTTCCATATCGTGTTGCTCCCACAGCTCATTAAACCTGCGCTGTGCATCAATCGTTTCGCTAATTTTATGATAAAAATACAAGCGATGCATACCTGTCAGCACTTTGGATACGATATTTGCTTCATCCTCAAATTTTTTCTGTGCTTCCAATATTTCAAGACGAATGGAGGACATCTCATTATCCAATACAAAGGCTGCTTCAGCGGCCTTTTTCAACCGTGCCCGCATTTCATCCGGCAAACTTTCACGATACTTATAGCTGAGTGAGTGCTCGATGGTGGCCCAGAAATTCATAGCCAATGTACGGATCTGAATTTCCGCCAGCACAATTTTCAATCCCAGCGCCGTCTGCACCGGATATTCCACAATCATATGAAAGCTGCGATAGCCGCTATCTTTATAGTTGGTGATATAGTCCTTTTCATATAAAACAGTCAAATCCTTGCGTCCTCGAATGTACTCGGCTACCCGCCGAATATCCTCAACAAATTGACACATAATACGGATGCCCGCAATATCCTCGATTCCCGTCTCTAGCTGATCAGGAGAAACCTGCAATCTTTTCGCTTTATCGAGGATGCTTGATATTTTTTTAACCCGTCCGGTTACGAATTCGATAGGAGCGTATTCCTCGCGCTTCTTTAGCTCCGCACGCATTGTTTTGAACTTGACCTTAAGCTCCTCCACCGCCTGATCGTATGGCAGCAAAAATGTTCCCCAGTCTCTTCCGTCCATCCCCGTACCTCCTGTCTCTTCCGACACCACATTTTTTATCTGTGATCTGCACCAACAGCCTCGGTTATGTGTCTAAAGCCGTCCTTTCGAAGCAGTTCACGCAGACCAGCATGTAAAGCCCGGTTGACTTCCGGTCCCTCGTAGATCAATGCTGTATAAATTTCAATCAGGCTCGCGCCTGCTTTAATTTTGTCATAGGCATCACGGCTGGTGAAAATACCGCCCGATCCGATAATAGGCAGCTTCCCCTCCGTCTGGCGGTATACCCGCCCGATAACCTCTGTAGAACGGTCGCGCAGTGGCTTGCCACTCAGTCCTCCCGTTTCGCTTGCATTCCGGTGTGTCAGACCAGCCCTGGATATTGTTGTATTGGTCGCAATAATACCGTCCACTCCACTGGCAGCAATCGCATCCGTCATATATTCCAGTTCCTCATCCGATACATCTGGCGCTATTTTAACCAGCACAGACTTGGCTTCGCCATATTTGGCCGCCTGCACACCCATCTCTGCCCGAACCGCTTCCAGCAATGATTTCAGTTCACTGCCATGCTGGAGCTTTCGCAAATCCGGTGTATTCGGAGAGCTAATATTTACTACAAAGAAGTCCGCATACGGATATAGCGCGGATATACACTTTTCATAATCCTTATGTGCATCCTCATTGGGCGTGATTTTGTTTTTGCCAATATTAACTGCGACCGGAACAGGCCGATGTTTGAGTGCAGCCAATCGTTTGGCCATACTCTCCGCTCCCAGATTGTTAAAACCCATCCGATTGACCAATGCCTCATCGGGAGGCAACCGGAACAAACGGGGCCGATCATTTCCGGGCTGTCCGACAGGTGTCACCGTGCCTACTTCCATAAAACCAAACCCGATCGAGGAAAAGCCAGCAACCGCTTCCGCATTTTTATCCAATCCCGCAGCCAGTCCAATCGGGTTGGGAAAATGAAGGCCGAACAGATCAACGGCAAGATCCTCCGTTTCCTTGACTCCATACATGCCTCGCAGCGTTGTTGCTCCACCGGGAAGCGCCCCCGCGTACTTTAAGCCATCAATGACTACATGATGGGCCGTTTCCGGACTCATTTTGAAAAAAACAGGTTTTACAATCCTTCGATACAACACGTTATCATCCACTCCGTTCTATGCCCTTGCACATTCCTAAAAAAACATCTCTACAAAATAGTTTAGCTTTTTCCATACCAAAAAGAAAGTAATTTGCAAGGTATGGCAGCAGAACAATTCAGTTGTCATAGAGATGTCATTGAAAATGTATAATCAAACCATTTACAATGGACATAGTAAGACAGGGTTTTAGCCCGTCAGAAAAGAGGGATTGCCGATATGAAGACCAAGCGCAAGCCGCCCAGTCTGCAAAAGAAAAAGGACGAGGTGAACAAGAAGGCGATTGTATGGACCGCCGTCAGCTTTGTTCTCCTCATCGTTGTGATCGTCCTGGTCATTGTTTTAGCACAAGCGGGAATCCGTTAAACAACAAGTAGCTCTTGCATCTAAAAGGTTAATTTAACCAGTGATAGGTTTTGCGGGGATTCGTCTGGTCGTGCTTCGGCGCACTCGTAAATCGGGAATCAGGCACAAGCACTTGATCAGGCAATCCCCCAGTACCAATGACTACCTCCGTACCTGAAGGCACAAGAGCAAACAATTCCTCTACATCCCTCTTGCTCATGCGGACGCAGCCCAACGACTCATTTTTCCCAATACTGTCTGGCTCGTTGGTGCCATGGATGGCATAATTCGTTGCAGACAGCTGCATTCCACGGCTACCGAACTCACCATTGGATTTACCGTTCGGATTCACTACTTTATCGGTAATTACAAATTTCCCTTCCGGCGTTTTTTCTCCACCCAATCCCACTGAATAATTCCGGACGAGCACATTGCCACTCAACAGGCCGAGCCTGTGCCTGGATTTGTCTACCACAATTCGCAGCGGCTGCCCCAGAAAAGGCCGTCCATGCAGTGACGATGCCAGTAAAGGACTGCTTTCAACCGACGAGCCAGCCTGTTGATCTGATTCCTTCCCTGTCCGTTGTCCCGGTGAAGCAAGTAAATTACGCATGGGTATAAAAGCCTTCTTCATCTCCTCTGTCGTACCGTACATCATGTTATCAGGAAAGTTACGGGTCAGCTCATCAAGGTTCTGGGGAAGACGTTGATGCTGCGAACGAAAAGCACGCATGGAGCTATTCAGCACAGCCAGCTCTTCCTGGCCGGCAGCCCATTTGAGACCTGCTTTGCGAAGATTCTCCCTGTCCGACGGCTTGCAAGCACACGCAGCGGCGTCATAAGACTGAACAGCTAATCCACCATTACCTTTGTTTTGGACACTGAGTAATGGCTGCATTCCCTCTCTCCAAAGTAACCATGAGCCGCTTTGCTTCATGCCCAGAACGGTGGTTTTGGGAGGCAGGCGATCCGTCTTTGTCAGCATATCAGCAAGCGCCGTTTCAGCTCCGCTCCCTTTTCGACCTTGAGCCGTAAACACGCCACCCGCATTAGTCCCACCGATCTGAACTGTCTCCTTTGGACCAACATCCGGTTCTTCTGCAGCTTTCACGTTATCGACTGCTGTGCGCTCGGTTCCGGGCGGTACGGATGCGCTCTCATTTGAATGCTTCGGCGCATTGGCTGAGGGCACCCATATGAGCAAGAGCACCATGAGGGCAGTTAGCAGATGGCGTGTTCGGGCTGTTCGTCGCTCCTTCTCCTTGGACATCTGAACCAGTTTATCCTGATATTCCATCCATACGTCTGCCGGAATCTGTTTATGCTCGAAGGCTTCAAACACTTCCCCCGCGCGATTGAAACAATAATTTGCTTTACCCTCCTGACCGCTGCTCTCATACTCTTTACCGAGTAAATACCAGGCCATTTTATTATCAGGATGCTTTTTTACATACGATTTAAGATGAGGCGAATGGTCCATCGGATCCTCCTGATCGTGTAATCTTGCAAACTTCCTATTATGTATATCGGTCAAAGTGGACCAGATGGACAGCATAAAAAACAGCACCGTCAGCATACCTCCACCGTTATACGGCGAAGGTTATGCTGACGGTGCTGTGTCCATCCAAGAAGCCTACACTTAACCTTCTTTGTTGAACGGCTCGTCTGCAACTTTGATGGAATCTGTAGGGCAACCATCACAAGCATCCTGCATATCATCATACAGATCTTCTGAGATCGCCTTGATGCCTTGGTTGGCATCCCCTTCAAAGATGACTTCAGCCAAACCTTCATCATCATAATCATAAATGTCTGGTGCTGTAGCGCCACAGGCTCCACAAGCAATGCATGTATCTTTTTCTACCCAAGTGTATTTAGCCATAACTGTTCTCTTCCTCCTATACAATCAAACAAACCAACTTTTGCATTCTATTCACATATTAATACAAACGAAAAATTATTACAAATTATTTTCTTTTATCTTTGATGTAAAAAACACTTATAGTATAGCCTTCCGCTGTTCTGCATAAATTCACCAAAAAATTCACTCAGGGGACGGAAGATTGTCTTTTTGCAGTGAAGTTCCACGCAGTTTGGAATTACGAAGAAGCACTGAAGGATCATCTCCCAGCATCCCGGCAGTCAAAATTGCATTTTCACCAAATTTGTCGCGCAGCGCATCCATCGCCTTCAACAGACTTTCTTTCTTAGGCTGGTCCTGATATTCAAATAGATCGAGTTGGACGGCCGCTTCCTCCTTCGGAATGAGCTGCTGTAGCGTAATTCCCAGCAAACGCACAGGCTTGTCCTCCCCCCAATGACGGCGATACAGCGCACAAGCTTCCTTATATATGTCTTCAGCACTTTCCGTAGGAGTACTTCTAATCTGAGAACGCGTAAAAGTCTTCATATCTGGCGTCCGAATCGTCAGCTGAATACCTCCTGCCAGCATACCATGTCGTCGAAGCCTCCGGGCTACCTGGTCGCTAATGTTAAGAAGTACCCGCTGAGCCTCTTCCAGCTTCACCACATCCATAGGCAAAGTAGTCGTATGACCGATGGACTTGTTAGGCTCTCGTTCCGTGCTGACTGGAGAATGATTAATCCCGTTAGCCGCCAATTTGAGCCACGATCCTGTCACACCAAATACACCAATTAACATTTGTTCGTCCGCCTTAGCCAGTTGCCCAATCGTACGAATGTTCATTTGCAGAAGTTTTTCTGCCGTTTTGCGACCCACACCAAACAATTGACTGCAAGGAAGATTCCACAAAATGCCAGGTACATCACGCAGACGTAAAACCGATATTCCACGCGGCTTTTTTAGATCAGAGGCCATTTTCGCTAACAGCTTGTTGGGCGCCACTCCAATTGAGCAGGGCAAACCAAGCTCATCATTTACTCTGCGCTGGATTTCCTCTGCAATTTCCAGTGGTGTTCCAAACTGCTTGGAACCTGTAATGTCCAGATAACATTCATCAATCGAAGTGGCTTCCAGCATAGGCGTGTACGAATAAGCAATGCTCATAAACGCTTTGGAATAACGACGGTACAAGTGAAAATCAGGCTGTATTACGATGAGCTGTGGACAAATCCGGCGAGCCTGCTGAACAACCATCCCTGTTGAAATACCCAAACGTCGGGCTTCGTAGGAACAGGTTACAATTACACCTCTGCGCAGCTCACTACTGCCAGCTACGGCGGTAGGCAACCCCTTATATTTCTCCGGTTCCTCCGCTGCATGAACGGAACAATAAAATGCATTCATATCCACATGCAAAATAACTCGCCCACCGACCGGATAATAAGCACTGACATCTTTCACGCTCAACCCTTCTTTTAACTGTAAATTCACCCGTGCTTACGGGAATATGGCTCTTGGTTTAATTTTAGATCTGAATTCTCCTTCTATTTTACATGAGAACAAAGGTTTTGAGGTCATAAAATGATAATTATATATTACATTTGAAGTCATTAGTTGATATAATCGAGTATCATACGAATAAGACAGGCTGACGCTTTCCTGTTTTTAAGCGTTAAACAACTAAACAAATCAGCTTAAAAAGCAAAGTTTCATTAAAATCTGAGCAATCCGCAAAGGAGGAGTCCCTCATGTCCACCGCTATTTCTATCTTTGATACAACGCTGCGAGACGGTACTCAAGGAGAAGGAATTAGCTTGTCTGCTGACGACAAATTGAAAATCGCCAAAAAACTTGATGATCTCGGTGTTCATTATATTGAAGGCGGGATTCCCGGGAGCAACAGCAAGGATATCGAATTTTTCAAACGGGTACAAGAGCTAGGACTTCAGGCAAAAATTGTCGCCTTCGGCAGCACGCGCCGCAAGAATAGTATCGCGGCACAGGATGTCAATCTGCAGCGGATTCTGGAATCAGGCGCCCAGGCTGCTACACTGGTAGGTAAATCATGGGATTTTCATGTGGACACCGCCTTACAGACGACACTGGAGGAAAATCTGTCCATGATTTATGATTCCATCGCCTTTTTAAAACAAGGAGGCATGGAGGTTATTTTTGATGCCGAGCATTTTTTTGACGGCTATAAAAACAACCCAGAATACGCACTCGCCGTTTTGAAAAAAGCAGAAGAAGCCGGCGCGGACTGGCTCGTGATGTGCGACACAAACGGTGGCACCATGCCGCATGAGGTACATGTGATTGTCTCTACACTGCATAGCCAACTAACTAGATCAAAACTGGGTATTCATACGCACAATGACTGTGAATTGGCAGTAGCTAACACGCTTAGCGCAGTTCAAGCAGGTGCAAGACAGGTTCAAGGCACCATTAACGGATATGGCGAGAGATGCGGTAATGCCAACCTATGCTCCGTCATTCCAAATTTGCAACTCAAGCTCGGCTACGATTGTCTGGTTGATGACAAGCTGAAGCAGCTCTACAATACAGCCCGCTTTGTTAGCGAGGTGGCCAACGTCAATATGCCTGTGAACCAGCCTTATGTCGGCAATGCAGCCTTTGCCCACAAGGGCGGCATCCATGTGTCAGCTATTTTGCGCGATTCGCGAACTTACGAGCACATCGTTCCTGAGCTGGTGGGCAACAAACAGCGAGTACTGGTCTCCGAATTGGCTGGACAAAGCAATGTTGTGTCCAAGGCGCAGGAACTGGGCATCACCCTTGATCCGTCCAGTGATGAAGCGCGTGGCGTCATTAGCCGCATCAAGGAGCTGGAGCATCAGGGCTACCAGTTTGAAGGAGCCGATGCTTCGCTGGAATTGCTCATTCGGGAAGCAGGCGGTGAAGTGAAGGAAATGTTTTCGTTCGAGTCCTTCAAGGTGCTGGTAGAAAAAACAGCAGGCAGACCGGTCGTATCCGAGGCGTTCTTGAAGCTAAACGTCGCAGGGACGAGCGTTTATACCGCTGCTGAAGGAAATGGTCCTGTCAATGCACTCGATAATGCACTTCGTAAGGCCCTTTCCCAATATTTCCCTGCCTTACGGGACATGCATCTGGCTGATTACAAGGTACGTGTGCTCGACGAAAAAGATGCCACCGCCGCCAAAGTACGAGTACTCATAGAGTCCAAAAATTACGAAGATGTCTGGAGTAACGTAGGCGTATCCGAAAATGTAATTGAAGCCAGCTGGGAAGCTCTCCTGGACAGCTTCCGTTATGCGTTGCTGGAGGCACCGACTCCCAAAAACGAGCAGGCAGACCTTACTCACCAGGGATTAATTAACCACTAATCAGACGAAGGAATGATTATAAAAGGTGTCTTTAGGGCCTATCGGGACCTCAAAGGCACCTTCTTTTTTTGAAGCATCTGTATTTTACGATCCAGTTCCTGCTCACTCAGCATGCCGATTATAATTTCGTGCACCTGTCCATGATGATCAACCAATACATGAGTCGGAAAAGCTGCTCCCCCAAACCGTTCAAACAATGCCCCTTGCTCATCAAGCAAAATCGGAAATTGCAGTCCCAAAGCGCGGGAAAATTTCTGCACATCCTCCAGTCGATCATAGCGAGTTACATTGATCCCATATACATCTACATCTTGCTTGTACTTGCGATACAACTCATTCAGCATAGGCGCTTCCACACGGCACGGATCACACCATGAAGCCCAGAAGCTAATAACCAGCGGTTTGTTGCGTGTAGCCCCCACATCGTAGGAGTTACCGTTTAAATCCTTTAAAACCATAGGTGGAAGCCGTTGACCGGGTTTTAGCTTTTTGGGTTCCCCATCCTTATATCCCTCCTGGGAAAGTACATTTTTAATGGGCAGGCTTGTTGCATAAGCCATGTTTGCAATAACTCCCCATGCAGTCGCTCCCACAACCAGCATAGCTATCCCTAATCTCATACAATCAAGCCTTTTCACAATCCAATCACCCACCTTTCATTAGGCTTACCTTGAACTTCTCCATAGGATACCCAGTCTGCTCCCCACTCTAACCTTTCCCATCTGCATATGTGCACAAAAAAACAGCAAACCCACGAATAGTCGCGGACTTGCTGTTTTTTGTGCAACCTGAGCGCTAGCGACGTACACGAGATCAGGCATGACTTAAATGTGCATAAACATCTGCCAAGTTAGTCACGTTACGCTCAAGCATTTCCTGTACATACGCCACCCACAGCTTAGCTGTCATTTTTGCATCCTCTAACGCATGATGCCGCCCCTCGATCGGAATGCTTTGATAGGTCAGCAATTCATCCAGACTATATGTTTGGTGCTGTTGTGGCTCAAGCCACTTGGCAAGCATCATCGTATCGAGCACTCGGTGAGTCAGCTGAACTTTAGACGTTTTCCATAAAGCGGCATTCAAAAAAGCCTTGTCATGAGCGCTGGCATGCGCTACAAGTACACGCCCACCTACAAAGGACATAAAGTCATGCAGCCCATTCATAAGCGGTGGAGCCTCATCCGTCATTTCCCGGGTAATCCCGGTTAGCTCGGTAATATGCTCAGGGATCACTGTACGTGGATTAACAAGCGTATAAAACTGCTCTTTTTCCATAATCGTATCCCCGACAACCCGAATCGCTCCAAACGATAAAATCTCATCACCATGCTGCGCAGAAAATCCCGTCGTCTCCAGATCAAAAACAACCGTCTCCAAACGCTCCAGCGGGGTCCGCAAAACTTCAGATCGCCGTTGCTCCCGGGTTAAGGAGCGAATAAACGCCATCTGCTGAGCCGTAGGAACCCCCATTACTGAAGCGATGGCAGACGGTACTCCTCCTCTGCGGAGAGCGCTCCAAAAGCCGCCTCCCTGCGCTGGTTCCTTCATGGCCTTCTCCCTTCCATAAATCGCAACTGTCTTTGCAACGCACGATGGAACCGTCGCACCGTCGAAAGAGCCTCGCGCAGCTCGTGCCAGCCCTTGCCTTGCTTCAGCGGCTTAACGGCCAGGTAGCCGTTGCTGATCAGCAATCCTTCCTTTTCCTGCACCGGAGTTGCCGTTCGAAGCTGAAGTGCAATCCGAAAGGCCCGCTCACAAGCGTCCAGCAAAGGAAGCGGTGCGGCCTCCAATTGCGCCAGGCGCCTCAGTCTTTTCAGCGTAGAGGTTTCCTCTACTCCGTGCTGCAACGCCAGAAAGCGCACTGCATTTACCAGCGGAATATACAGCCCGTATTTCACATCAAAATCGCCCGCGTGCTCCCCAAAACGTTCAGTGACGATCTGACCTAAAATATTAAGTGTCGCTTTATGCCTGACCGTGTTCCTGAGTACCGCCATAGGCAAATCAGGATGTTTTTGGAACAGCCCATAAAAGCTACGTTTCCATTCGCATGACAATTGTTCATCTCCAGCGATATGTCTCATATCAGATGAAATGATCAGATAACGGATCGGCTCCCAGGCAAAATCATCCGACCATTTCGTTAGCTGCTCCTGCCATTCAGACAATGTACGACGCCACAACGGCTCCGAACACATCACTTTCCCCTCGCATTTGGGGTAGCCCAAATGCTCCAGAATTGCGGAAACTCTGCGACCCAATTCGCTAAAATACAATTCTTTATCAGCAGATACATTATCACTGATAATCATACCGTTATCCTGGTCACTCCATAGCGTCGATTCCGAGCGTCCCATGCTTCCGAAGGCTATAAATGCGTAAGGGACGGGAGGGGGGCCGAAGCCATCCTCAACCATCCCTTTTTCGCATATTTGTACAGCTCTGGCCGCGATACGGTCATGCATTTCATTCGCCGTTTGTAACCAGTCTGATAACGGAGCGGAGACTTGGGAAGCCAGCAGCCATTTTTGAGACTCGACCCTGGCCTGCCTTAGCGATTCAGGCGTGTCTGCTTGATCAATCGCTTCGGCGGAACTCACCCAAGGGGCCATATTTTGCAGTTCCATACAACCATCTCCTCCGCTCTCTATACTGGCTCTTTATATTTTACAACTTAGCTTACAATTCCAGAACGCTTTTCAGCCTCGGCAACCAGCTTCATCTGCTCCGGATAGCCATACGTACCGTGTTCACTGATATCCAGGCCCATCGTTTCTTCCTCTTCTGTAACGCGAATGCCCATAATGGCTTTCATTGCACCCAGAATAATGAGGGAAATAACGAACACGAAAGCAAAGGTGCCAACCAATCCAAGCAGCTGCACACCTAATTGTGTAAATCCGCCACCATAAAAAAGTCCCGCTTGACCTACACCTGTTACTTTTACAAGCTCAGGAGTGGCGAACAATCCTGTCGATACCGCACCCCACATCCCTGCAATACCATGCACAGAAAAAGCATACACCGGATCATCTACTCTTGCACGTTCAAACCATTGTGCTGTGAAGAAAGTGACAATCCCTGCTACGGCACCGATGACCAGCGCTGCCCAAGGAGCTACAAAAGCACAAGAACCAGTAATGGCAACCAATGCCGCCAGCACACCATTCAGCATCGAAGGAATATCTGCTTTTCCGTACACCATCCAGGATACGAGCAAAGCGAAAACCCCGCCTGCCGCAGCTGCAATATTTGTAGTCAACGCCACATATCCGAAAAATCCATCGTTCATAGCCGATACAGCACTACCCGGGTTAAATCCAAACCAGCCAAACCAGAGAATAATAACGCCCAGGATCGAGTACACCTGATTGTGACCAGGAATAATATTCGGCTTGCCATCCTTATTAAATCTGCCCAGACGCGGTTTAAGCAGCAGCGTTGCAACTAATGCCGCCGTAGCGCCTGTCAGATGGACTACTGTCGAACCGGCATAATCCTGCATACCCAGTTTACCAAGCCAGCCGCCGCCCCATACCCAGTGAGCTACAACCGGATAAATCACGATGGAGAACAAAATACCGAAAATAATGTATACACTTAATTTTGCACGTTCTGCCATTCCTCCACATGCGATAGAAAGAGAAACCGCAGCAAAAGCGAAGTGGAATAAAAACATAATGGTAATTGGAACATCCAGAGCGGAAAGAGAATCAAATGATGCTGCAGCATCAGTACCACTCATAAAGAAACCCGTCAATCCCATAAATCCGTTGCCGCCATCATTACCAAATCCGAGTCCAAATCCAAGTGCCCAGAAGGACAAGGCCGCAACTCCCGTAGTAAGAATCGTTTTACCAGCGACATGCCCCGCATTCTTCATTCGTGTAGAACCAGCCTCCAGCAAAGCAAATCCCGCTTGCATGAAGAACACGAGTATAAATGCCAAGAAGGTAAATGCCGTATTTAAGCCTGCTTGAAGCTGAACATTTGTTGGACCGTCAGCAGCGAATGCACCTACCGGAAAAGCCAGTACCGTCACCATGGCCAATAATGCAACCAACCACTTTTTTCTCATGAAGCCCACTCCCTTGAATGTTATGTTTCTTTACATTTCGTGAAATTCTTATTGTCATTATAAGCAGAACACATGAAAGTTGACAAGATTTTTTTTGTTATGTTAAGAAAAACTGGCCACGAACCTTTCATGTCATATTTACTGACCACAAAAGTAGTATGTTTTTGTCCGCAAAAAAGCATGACGTTTGACTGTATGGTTAAAAATCATGTAAAATATTCTTATTAAACACTCGGTCTGCAGACGATATATTGAAGGTTGAATGAAGAGTGCGAGGTGAGGATAGATGGGGATATGAAGCTGTATCGAATTGGTGAACTAGCCAAAACGGCTGGTGTCAGCGAACGAACCATTGATTATTACACAAAGCTCGGTTTGATCACACCTGAAGAACGATCATTGAAAAATTATCGGCTTTATAATGATGAAACCTTAAAAAGGCTTGAACGTATTAACCAAATGAAACAAGAGAAGTATAGCCTCGAGGAAATCAAACAGACGCTTATTAAATGGAGCTCGGTTGCAGGAGAAGATCACGTCACAGACAAGCTGACGAGTCTGGAGATGCACATGCAGCGTCTGGAGCGTGAAGTCAATGAGCTACAGCCACTTCTGGGGCAGCTCAAGCCTGTTCAAGCTCGCAAGTTGCTTACGGGTCTGCTCCCGCAAAGCGCTGCTTGTATCGAAGCTCTGAAGTATTTACTGGATCATAGCTCTTTGATGTAGATTCCCGGCTGTATGATGAAACAATAATGGAGGGGTTGCTTTATGATGGGTATGTATATATTGATTATTCTTGCGTTCGGATTATCCTTATGGGCGCAATTTCGTGTAAAAGGTACTTTTAACAAGTGGGCTGACGTTCCCAACGAAAATGGGCTGACAGGTTATGATGCCGCCCGGCACATGCTGGATCGTAACGGTTTGCATGATGTTCCTATTGAACCGGTGCCCGGTGCGTTATCTGACCACTATGACCCGATACATCGAGTGGTACGCCTGTCCGAGCCAGTATATTATGAAAAATCCATTTCCGCGGTTGCCGTAGCTTGTCACGAGGTCGGTCATGCGATTCAGCATAAAGAGCATTATCCGATGCTGGCACTGCGTCACCGTATCTTTCCGATCGTCAACTTTGCATCCGGTATTGCACCGTTCCTGCTGATTGCCGGTTTCTTGTTCAGCTTTACGAACCTGATCGGTCTGGGTATTATCTTTTTCTCGGCTACGGTTGCTTTTCAATTAATTACATTGCCGGTCGAATTTAACGCTTCCAACCGCGCACGTGAAATTATGGTTTCCGAAGGCTTTATCCGTAGTGATGAAGAACGAGGTATCGCCAAAGTATTAAATGCAGCAGCATTAACCTATGTGGCCGCTGCTCTCGTTTCCTTGCTGGAACTGATCCGCTTGATTGGTATTTTTAACAGTCGCGACTAATCGCTTGTATTGCAAAAAAGGTTGCTCCTCCGCCATATGATGGTAGAGGAACAACCTTTTTTACTATCTATGCTAATACTCTGTGCTCACTTGCGTTCAATCTGCTTTAGCACTCCCATTCGGAGCAACTGCACTGCCTTGAAGACCAAAATAGTCCAGCAAAAAAGTACGAAACGATTTGGCAACGAGCGGAAGCTTGTCATCCCTGCGATGAATCAGGCCAATCGTTCGCGTCACCTCCGGGTCAACAATCGACACTCTTGCCGGCTGAAGTGGATTGGTCTGAAATAATGCCATTTCAGGCAAAAGACTGACCCCCATACCGGCTGCAACTAATCCGCGAATTGTATCCGTCTCCTCGCCTTCAAAAGCGATATCCGGCGTAAATCCAGCCTCCAGACAAGCCTGCCATACAATCGGACGCAGCGAATATCCGTCCCTGAACAGGATAAACTTCTCACCTTTAAGCTGATTTAGCGTAATATGTTTGGCTGTAGCCAAAGGATGATTAGGCGGCAGGACTGCAAACAACTCCTCAGTCAGTACCACATCCCCCTCAACATGATCATGCCGATCCGGGAATGGAGATACAAAAGCCAAATCCACCTCACCTGCGGACACATCACGGATCAAACTTGGATACATCCCCTGTTTAAATCTGAATTTAACATTGGGATACCGCTTACGGAACTCAGCCACCACCGTAGGAATAAGATGAATTCCCAAACTGTGCGGAAAACCGATGCGGATTTCGCCCCTTTCAGGGTCCAAAAACTCATGCACCTCCAAAACAGCCCGTTCCAAGTCCTTTATAATCGTTTCAACCCGTTTGCAAAATAGCTGTCCCACCGGCGTAAGCTGCAAGTTGCGGCCTTTTTGCATAAAAAGGTTAACCCCCAGCTCCTCTTCAAGCTGATGAATTTGCCGACTAACCGCAGATTGCGCCACATGTAGCTCCTCGGCTGCCTGAGTGACATGTTCTTTTTGCGCTACTTTCATGAAGTATTGCAACTGTCGTAATTCCACTCCGATATTCGCTCCAATCTGTTTTTCAACATCCAGAGGAAGATGTTATCGAACATCATCCTCATTATTCCCCTGCCTATTTACGATAAAGCTGTCATTAGTGACGTTTACGTTGGCCAGTTAATCTAACCATCAATCCATACAGGAAAAACCCACTGAGCAAGCCGCCAAAGTGAGCGGTCCAGTTAATGTTCGCCACAGCGAAAGAAAACAGGATACCAAACCCGAGTAACGTGTACAGTGTTTTGCGTGAAGCGTCATCCATAAATGAACGTTGAAACAGGGCAACGTACAAAAATGCACCATAGATACCATATATCGCTCCTGAGGCTCCTACAGAGACAGTCGTTTCCGCTACCATGTTGTAATGCGCGATGGACATCACATTCCCTACAATACCTGTGACCAGATACAGCAGCACATAGCGCAAGGAGCCCAGCAAGCGCTCCAGCGGTGGAGCAAAAACGAGGATCGCAAAGGAATTAAACAAAAGATGATCGAACCCTGCGTGTAAAAACATAGCTGACACATAGCGCCATAGCTGATCAGTGAAAGGTGCCTCATTAATCAGGGCGCCATACCGAATCAGCGTTAAACTATTCTGCGATCCACCCTGTACGGTAAGCACAATAAACATGACAATATTGATGAGCAAAATCAGACAGGTCACCGGGTAAAAACGCAAATAGCTTTTCCAGTTCTCATAACGTAAAAAAATCAAGGCAATCCTTCCTTCACGGGGTGTCTCCACCTTATTCAAATTGGACAATGTCTTTTATAAAAGATTATAATAGATTTCGGCAACGATAACCAATCTAAAAACCAAGGAGGCTATTACATATGACACAAGAACGTACAGGAGCTGCTACTTTTAAAGGCAATCCATTGACTCTCTTAGGTCCTGAATTGAAAATTGGAGATCAGGCACCTGATTTCAAATTGCAGAAAAACCTGCTGGAAGCAGCTACGCTTCAAGACTTTGCAGGCAAAGTCAAACTGATCAGTGTAGTTCCTTCTCTGGATACAGGCGTGTGTGACGCACAGACTCGACGTTTTAACCAGGAAGCCGATTCCCTTGGAGATCAAGTCGTAGTATTGACTGTCAGCGTGGATCTTCCGTTTGCACAAGCTCGTTGGTGCGGAGCTGCGGGCATTGACCGCGTATTGACATTGTCCGACTACAAGGATCATTCCTTCGGTGAAGCTTATGGCGTGTTCATCAAGGAATTCCATTTGGATCATCGGGCTATTTTTGTTATTGACCAAAATGACAAAATCGCTTATGTGGAATACTTGAGCGAAATGTCCGAGCACCCTGACTATGATCAAGCGATTGCAGCGGTGAAAAAACTCGTCTAAATCAAGACTGAGAATATTAAAAAAGCGAGTGAAGGGTTGCCTTCCTCGCTTTTTTTGACATGGGTCTGTCCCACCACTGCTCACACGTCTACAATTACTGCACGACCTTATAAGCGGACAGCTTCTTGTCAATCATTGCGAACAACTGCAAAATGATACGATAATTCGCACCTAAGTCCCCCAGCGATCCACGTGACGCGGAATAAATATCCACCGCACTTCGAACTGGCGAAACAGACAATATAGAAACAGTAATATCGACAGTTCTGCCGAACGCCGTTCGCTTCTCTAACGTAATCTCACCTACGGATGCTACCTCATGGAGTACCTTATAGCCAGGAATCTTTTTTAAGATCGATGTCACTTCTTCCCAAGCCTTGTCTCTCGATAAGTTATAATAGCGTGTTTTCATTTGGGGGTCCTTGACCCGGTCGCTTGTACTTTCTTGGCTGCGCACAATCCCTACCAGAGTCCTTTTCAACGACAAGACATTTCCTCCTTCACGATAATCGTTGCCATCATGCGGCACATCGGTTTTCTTTTGCTGCAAGCGCTTTATAAAATATGATAAACAACCAAAAGCGAGCCCGATCATACCTGTGGCATGCGACCTTAGTGCCTCATGTCTTAGTTTAACATTGTTGCATACAAAAAACACCCTGTTTCTGCACGCAGCAGTACCAGAGTGTGTTCATTACGTTGCGGAATACCCGCTGATGCCGTCCGACCATAGCGTCTTCTGAACCTGCTTTAGCAGGTGGGTGATCGCAGAACAAACTTTTGAAGTCCCCTTGTCAGGAATTGACAGGGCTTTTCAGCTATTCATCCGTATTGATCTCCCTAGACATTGTCATTGGTTCAAAACAACAAATGACCGTAACGCGCATCGCAGGATGTGACCTTATTATAGCGCTTCTAACTCAGAAAGTAAACGCTAGGAGAAATCTGTTTTATTTTTGGAGGTTATCACTTTTCTTGTCTTCAACGCTTTCCTGCTCCTCATCCTTCTGCTTCATCTGTTCCATCTGATCCTGCATTTTGAGAAAAGTTCCGTAAAAATTAAAGAAAGCGAACCAGGCAACAACACTGCCGATAAAGAATAAGAAAAGCACGGGATATTTGACCCCGATAAATATAACAACCGCGCTGCCGAGCATAGTAGAAAATACACGAAATGGCCGAATCAGCGTCAGTAAAACCGCATTTTTCATAATTTGTCCGATAGACATATGGTAATGAGCCACCATCGAAAAGAAGTTAAACATAGACACGAGCAAAATAATGATAAGAATAAGCATGATAACGCCCACGATTTGTAGGTTGCTGAGTTGTGTCATATAAACGGTATAATCCACATACATGATAACAAACAGTAACGTGTAAAAGATGCCCCCGATCAGGCTCTGCTTATAGTTTTCCTTGTAGCCTTTAAAGAAAGTACGAAACACACCGGTATCTGTGTCACCCATCACCCATTTGCGAACAACGGTAAACATAGCCGATGTGGCGGGGAATAAGGTAAGCGGTGCCAAAATAGCCATTGCCCAGTTCATTTGTAAAGATTCATTAGCCAAATTCTGATTCATGACAAGTAGTTTGAGTATGAGGCAGAACATAAAAGGCGACGAACATAACACCCATAATAAATTGGTAGCTGCCAGTCGGGTAATCCATTCCGTCAAGCGGTAAATACCACCCATAGCTCCTTTAAACTCCAATGCTAGTCTCTCCCTCCGTGAGCCTTGACAGTTCCAAGACTCATGTTGCTATGCCTGTAAATTCCGGCTGTTGACTATATCATAACGTATTTCATCCCTAATGCGCCAGTGAATTCAACAGGTAGTTCGTCACAGCAGGTCCCTTTGCCAAGAAGGGGTTATTGAGCATCATCTGCCACTAAAACAAAAAAAGCCGAAGCTAGTATTCACTTCGGCTTTTCAATATATTAATTTTTATTCGGAAGAGGAATCTTCACGTCTTGCAGGACGACGAGTTTCTCCATTGCTGCTCGTGCGTGGTTTGCGATCTCCACTGTAGCGGCTTCCGGAATCACGGTTGTAGCCACCGCCTTCTTTGCCACGGTTGTAACCGCCATATCCGCCTTTACCGCCACTGCCGCCAGAACGGTTGGAATTATAGCCTCCGTTGCTGCGACCGCTATAGTTGGACGGCTTGCGACCGCCAGAACGAATGTCCGGTTTACGACGCTTTGCACGGATTGGATCTTCAGGAGTCAGCTCAATTGATGCTTCTCTCTTCTCACCAGTCATCAGCTTCAGAGCTGCGGAGAGAAGTTGTACAGAATCATATTGCTCAAGCATTTGAATAGCCAAACCTTTGTACTCGTTCAACTCACCTTTTTCTACAGCTTCCAGAAGGCGTTCTGCGATGATGCGTTGCTTGCCTTCGAGAGCCTCAGCCAGTGTTGGAAGCGGCTTACGTGGAATGCGGTGACGGGTTACACGTTCGATGAAATGTAAATGGTCAATTTCACGAGGCGTTACGAAAGACCATGCTTCCCCTTCTTTACCTGCACGTCCAGTACGGCCAATACGGTGAACATAGCTTTCCGGATCTTGTGGAAGGTCAAAGTTCACAACGTGAGTTACGCCGGAAACGTCCAAACCACGAGCAGCCACGTCCGTCGCCACGAGCACGTCAATGCTTCCATCGCGGAATTTGCGCATAACAGCATCGCGTTGATTTTGAGATAAGTCACCGTGCAAGCCATCTGCAGAATATCCACGTTTTTGCAGAGCTTCAGCCAGCTCGTCTACCCGACGCTTGGTACGACCGAATACGATGGCAAGTTCTGGGGATTCCATATCGATCAGACGGCTCAATGCTTCAAATTTTTGCCGTTCAGGAACTTCAATATAGGCCTGTTCAATCAGTGGAGCGCTAACTTGTTTAGGAATAACTGAAACATGCTCAGGGTCTTTGAGGAATTGCTCAGCCAGTCTTTTAATATTAGGAGGCATTGTAGCCGAGAAAAGCATCGTTTGACGCTCGTCCGGAACTTGCTTCAAAATGGATTGGATATCTTCCATGAAGCCCATATCCAACATTTCATCCGCTTCATCCAAAACAACCGTGTTTACGTCTTCCAGCTTGATGGTTTTGCGGTTAATATGATCGAGCAGGCGTCCTGGTGTACCAATAATAATTTGAGGTTTCTTTTTCAAAGCGCGGATCTGGCGCACGATATCTTGACCGCCATAGATTGGCAACGTGCGAAGACCTTTAAAGCGAGATAGTTTTTCAATTTCTTCAGCCACCTGAATTGCAAGCTCGCGTGTTGGAGCCATAATCAGAGCTCTGATTTTTTCGTCGTTTTTGGAAATTTTGCTGATCAGTGGAATACCAAAGGCTGCGGTTTTACCAGTACCTGTTTGGGCTTGGCCAATCATGTCTTTGCCTTGCAGTGCAATCGGAATGGATATGGCCTGAATTGGTGTGGCTTCTTCAAAACCCAGCTCCGTAATCGCCTGAATTACTTTAGGTTCAAGATCAAATTCTGCAAATGTCGTCAAATTTATTCATACTCCTTCATAATGGTGGATGTGGTGGACAATCCACAATGTTGTCTGTATTCTTAAGTAGCGATATTATTGTATAAGTTTTCCCCAATACAGTAACAGTTTATTTGACTTAAACTGCACTTTCTGTAATGACTCAGGGAACCCTATCCGATACATCTTAAACGAATTTACCCTTTTTAAAACAGTTTAAATTTTAAGTGTTTCTCTGGACATAGGTCCCTACTCAAGAATATCCACATCGCATTATAGCACAGAACAATTCATGAATACCAGCAAGTTGCTTCCCGCATAATTTAAATGAGGTGAAAAAAAGTTGTTAAAAATAGTGTTAAACTGCTTCGTAGTCATTCTTGGAGCCGCTGCCATAGCATGCGGTTTTAATCTGTTTCTCGTGCCCCACCACCTGCTGAGCGGGGGAGTAGCCGGGGTTTCCATGTTAATCGGCTATTTCACAAAATTCAATATCAGCACCATGTATTTTGTCATCAATATCCCGATGCTTGTTGCAGGCTGGTTTATTTTGGGCAAACGATTTATTAGCCTGAGCATCTTATCCGTTGTTGTTACAACGTGGATTTTGGCCTGGGTTCCGGTGCAATCTGTCGTATCGGATACACTATTGGCCTCCGTCTTTGGCGGGGTACTGATCGGCGTTGGAGCAGGGCTTTCCTTCCGGGTGGGAGGGTCTACTGGTGGTTTTGACATTATCGGCTCCATTGTTACCCGTTATCGTGACTTCCCCGTCGGAACTGTACTTGTCGGGTTGAATGGGCTGGTTATTCTCGCGGCAGGATACTTGAATGGAGATTGGAATATTGCGCTGGCGTCAATGCTGTCCATTTTCGTGACTGGAAAGGTCTTGGATCAAATTTATGTAAGCCATACGAAAATCACTGTCTACATTATTACAGGACACACCGAAAAACTGTTGAGCCGGATGTTGGCCACGCCACGCGGTGTCAGCAAAATCAAAATTGAAGGTGCATTCTCACATACGGAAAAGGATATGCTAATGACTGTTACAACACGCTATGAACTGGTCGAATTAAAGCGCATCATTAAGGAAGTCGATCCGTCTGCTTTCGTTAATATTGTGGAAACCGTTGGAGTCATGGGTTCCTTCCGCCGAAGATAAGCATGTACCCGAGTGTCAAAATTCAGTTTCTGTGGTACACTATACGTGCGCTGTACCCATCATATTTATAAGACCGCTTTACCTGCTATTTCACAGGCACTTTGCTTTTCCGATTCGTAATGAATGATTCTTTTGGAATGATTCCGAACAGGAAAGGGTGATTATTGTGGAAATGGAAACGGTAAAACTGTCCGACATCGTCTTAAGATGGTATCCTGAAATGCTCCCTTCTCTCAAAAAGAATGAGCTGAACTCGATGATTGTCCTCCGGGACGGGATGTCCATACTCAAGCCAACGGATGCGCTAGAGATTATTCAGTACAGTATTTGTGAGCACCAGAACGATAATTATCTTCAATAAATCGCTTTACTCAGTGCCGCTTCTTCCGGTTGTGCCTACAGCCGTGAGGAAGCGGCATTATTTATGCAATGATGTGGATTCATCGATCGATCGTTGGGTTAATCATGTAAGACTATGCCTGACGGCTTGCACTAGCTTTGGTTACAAAGATGTTGTTTTTTGGATACCTGACTTTACGTATAATCAGGTAAGCGACAGATATAAGGGAGAGAACTGGGGAATGAATATGATTTGGGTAATTATGTTAATCACCTTGGGGATGAGTGGAAATGGAGAACAGACCGCCAATATACCAAGGGTCAAAGATACGGTAGCAACAACACTCGGCAGCGCCATGATTCAGGCCCAGCACAGTAGCATGAAGGTAGATGCATCTAATCCTCCGGTCAAATTAGACCCGCAGCCGACCACGCCAGCTATCAAAGGCATTTATGTAACGGCTTATAGCGCAGGCGGTTCGCGCATGAATCAGCTGCTGGATTTGATCGATAAAACAGAGCTCAATGCTATGGTCATTGACATTAAAGATGATGCAGGTTACATAACTTATCCAACGACCAGCCCTGAACTGCTAAAATTGGGCAAGCCCCAAAAATTTATTCGCGATATTTCCGGTTTGATGGATCGTTTGAAAAAGCATAAGGTTTATCCGATCGCCCGGATCGTCGTATTTAAAGATACCGTGCTGGCTAACAAAAATCCCGAACTGTCGTTCCGCAATCCTGACGGGACGGTCTGGAAAAACGGCAAGGGAGACGGGTTCGTCAATCCTTATAACAAAGAGGTATGGGATTATAATATCGCCATTGCCAAGGAAGCAGCACAGCTCGGTTTTAAGGAGATTCAGTTTGACTATGTACGTTTTCCCGAAGGCTTTGAGAAAAGAGCAGATAAGCTAAAATACACCAAATCGGAACATTCACGCTCGGATGCTGTAGCCGAGTTCGTACAATATGCTCGCAAACAGCTTGCTCCTATGGGTGTGCGGGTGTCTGTAGATATTTTCGGATATGCCGCATCCGTTCCTGCTGCCGAGGGAATCGGACAGGATTTTACTAAAATCTCTGAAAATGTGGACGTCATTTCGCCGATGGTCTATCCAAGCCATTACACAACAGGCTGGTTTGGTGTCAAAGACCCGGATAAAAATCCTTATCAGACGATAAAAGGCTCCATGGTCGATACACATAAAAAGCTGGATCCAACAGGCAAGCTGAAGCCGATTATTCGTCCGTGGATTCAGGATTTTACCGCCAGCTGGTTGGGCAGTGGCCATTATGCCAAGTATGGGAAAATCCAGGTCGAGGATCAAATTCGAGCGCTTAAGGATATGAAGGTGGATGAATATTTGCTCTGGAATGCAACAAACCGTTATACGAGCGGAGTAACGTACAAGTAATGTATTGATTCCTGAACTTATCATTATTTTCCCCAATATGCGATCTCTACAAATCTAAAGGCTGACTTCTCGTTAGAATGACGGGTGCAGTCTTTTTTGTTGCTGTTCAAATGTTACAGTATCCCTTACAATGATTCTTGACATGTTATGATATATCTTGTGATATATCATAGTAACAACTCTTTTGTAAATGAGGAAACAAAATGCAATTAACAATTACAATGAGTCAGAAATGGAAACAGCTATTTTACATTTTGCTACCCATCCTGATTACCCAACTCGCATTATCCGCGATGACTTTTTTTGATACCAATATGTCCGGGCACTTTTCTCCTGCCGACCTGGCTGGTGTAGCTATCGGAGTAAGTCTGTGGATCCCCGTACAAACAGGCCTCAATGGCATACTGATGGCAATCACGCCGATTGTGTCCCAATTGGTTGGGGCACAGCGCAAAGATAAAGTCTCCTACTATGTCATTCAAGCGCTTTGGCTCTCTCTTGCCTTGTCCATGATCGTTCTGATTGCAGGCATTTTTCTCGTCAATCCTATTTTGAACGGCATGAAATTGGAACCAAGGGTTCATAACGTTGCACTTTACTATCTTTGTGCGATGGCATTTGGGGTTATTCCATTATTCGCCTACACTGTGCTCCGAAGCTTTATGGATGCCTTGGGACAAACACGATTTACAATGGCAATCACACTGATGTCACTCCCCATCAATATTCTGTTAAACTATTTGCTTATTTACGGAAACTGGGGTTTTCCACGTCTGGGCGGTGTGGGGTCTGGGGTTGCAACCGCCACCACCTATTGGATCATTATGCTGGTTGCTGGCATTACTGCGCATCGAGGCAAGAAATTTGCTGAATACCGAATTTTCCGCAAAATATACGGAATTGCCGCCAGTGCCTGGAAAGAGCTTATCCACATTGGTGTACCCATTGGATTTGCGATATTTTTTGAGACTGCCATTTTTTCTGCCGTCACTCTCTTGATGAGCAGTTATAATACAACCACCATCGCCGCTCATCAGGCCGCCATGAACTTTGCAAGCACGTTGTATATGCTTCCACTTAGCATTTGTATGGCACTTACGATTCTGGTTGGTTATGAAACAGGGGCTAATCGTCCGCGGGATGCTAGAACCTATAGTATACTGGGCATCAGCACCGCAGTGGTTCTGTCACTGATTACAGCTATTGTGCTGCTCATCTGGGGTGAACAGGTGGCTCGACTGTATTCCACCGATCCGCAAGTTATTCAGTTGACTCAGCATTTTCTAATTTACGCGATTTTCTTTCAAATCTCGGATGCGATCGCTACACCTACTCAAGGAGCACTACGCGGGTATAAAGATGTCAATCCGGCCTTTCTGCTCACATTCCTGTCCTATTGGGTCATTGGGCTTCCCGTGGGGTATATACTCGCACGCTGGACTTCCTGGGGCCCCTATGGCTACTGGATCGGTTTGATTACGGGTTTGGCAGTAGGTGCTATTTTGCTGCTCTGGCGTCTGATGCTGGTACAACGTCGTTTTACCGCAAAAAAACAACACGCAGAGGCTGTCTAGCCTTTGCGTGTCTCAATAACATATGCTGCGCCTGGAGTTATTCTTTTCTTCTCCACAATAGCCACCTCATTCAGCTCGGGGGGATACAGAAAGTGTCTCTCCACATGCTGATCAATCTCTTTAAATGCCTGTTCTTCATTTTCAGCGGCGAGAATGACCGTCAAAGCTCCCTCTGAGCTGTCCACCTCGATTTTGAACAAATACATGCGTTATAGCCTCCTTATCGTATTCAAAGTTAAAAAAATAGCGGATGACTCGGGTCATCCGCATAACTTTACGTATCTTCAAAATTAGAACCGATCTACTACAAGTAAGAACTCTTATTATTGGGACAGACGCAATGCCAGCTCGTAAAGTTCCATATTAAATTCTTTTTTCGTGCTTACAACCTTACCAATGTCTGTAGCTACCAATTTACCATCAATGATTCCGCAGGCTTTATCAGATACGCCCTCAATCAATTGGCGAACAGCAAAGTCACCCAGACGACTCGCCAGATTGCGGTCAAACGCGGTTGGTGTACCCCCGCGTTGGATATGCCCAAGTACTGTAACACGCGGCTCATACGCCGGACAGTTTTCCTGAATTACTTTTGCTACATCTTCGCCTTTGCCTACACCCTCAGCAACGATAACGATACTGTGGCGTTTGCCATGCTTAAAATTTTGTGTCATCCGATCAGCTACTTCTTGCAGGTTAAAGTCTACCTCAGGCAACAAAATAGTTTCCGCGCCGGAAGCCAGCCCCGCATGCAAAGCAATATCTCCGCAATGACGTCCCATTACCTCCACAACGGAAGAACGTTCATGGGATGACATCGTATCACGCAGCTTGTTGACCGCATCCACTACGATACTAACCGCCGTATCAAAACCAATGGTGTAGTCCGTGAAGGAAATGTCATTGTCAATCGTACCCGGGAGGCACATGGTTTTAATGCCTTGCTTGGTCAGTTTGTTAGCCCCTTGGTAGGAACCGTCGCCACCGATTACGACTACGCCATCAATTCCACGGTCACGCAAAATTTGCGCGCCTCTCTTTTGTCCTTCCTCAGTCGTAAACTCAAGGCAGCGGGCAGATTGGAGTACCGTACCCCCACGTTGGATAATATCTCCAACGCTTCTCAGATCCATCGGGAAAATATCATCGTTCAAAAGGCCTTGGTAGCCGCGTTGAATCCCGAACACTTCCAGTCCGAAATACAAACCGCTGCGTACGACGGCGCGAACTGCGGCGTTCATCCCTTGTGAATCTCCACCACTTGTTAATACTGCAATTTTCTTAACTGCTGTCATGATTTATGACCTCCTCAAAATAATCATATAAGCCTTCTTATCCATCGACTGTTCAATAAGAAAAACAAACGCATGAGCGGACTGTTTTTCATCAAACGTCTCGAAACAGCGCGTACATCCTGCTGCTCGCTAACTTTGGGGTCGGATAAATATAAAGCCAGCAATCCCTCGATAATCATCCGGTGAAAGGAGCTGGCAGGGACATTTGCAATATCAGCCCGCGCCCGATTCACAACGTAGGCGATCCGGTCCAGCATCATGTCGGTATCTTTATAATAGTTGCAAAAGTTAAGATCTCCGCCCTTCCGGTCTTCGTCTTGATCGATTAGATAATCCAGCAAAATATGAAGACTGCACACATGTGGAAAATACGATGCATGTATTGAGGCAGCCCCCGCATCTGTGAGATGCCGGTCGCTGGCAGCAAGAAACAGCATAAAGACCCCCAGGGTTGAACCCGTAGCCGCAGCAAATTCGTTCCAGCGCAACTCCGGTGTACGATCCTTATGTAACGACCACCAGTCCAAAAGCGCTTGTTCCCGCAGCTCGGGTTTAATATGCTTGTATACTTGCAAATCCGTGTATAATCCCGCTAAATCCTGAACGTAAGGCATTGCCGCCTCATACCCCGGAAGCCTGCTTACACAAGACTGACAGGTTGTCACCAGCCCGGTCAAATAACCGTCATCCTCCTGCTCCCGACGCAATTCATAATAGTTCACTGGCTTAGCCGCCGGATTAACCGCATCCAGCATAGACTGGTGCAGCAGCCTGAAATCATCCGGGTCCATAGACGTACTGCGATCACACAGGTTGTCCAGATAATCGCTAATGGTCTGGTACGCCACAATCAGCGGAATTAGCGTCTGCCGCGCAGACATATTGGCTGCGGCATAAACCGCGCCACCTACGCAGTGAAACGTCTTATTCGCTATACTTGCAAGTGCCTGACCTCTCAACTCGGGATCCGGGATCTGCTCCGCCTTGCTCTTCCAGTTGCCCAATTCTTGTTTTGTTTCAGGGAGAATATGCTTGTACATTCGGCTCATTAGACCTATGGGGCCTCTCGGTACTTGATAACGTCCTTGCTCAACATAACTCAAATGACGGTGCCTCCACATTGTTGTCTACGTAATTATACCTATCCAAACCATATTCATTATAATATGATCGTCCTTTTAGCACAAATGAACAACCTCACTTTTTTCTTTATTATCCGAGGATTTTGCAAATCATGTTCCAAGAAAAATGGGCTATTTTCACAAAAAGACTTACACCTGTAATATTTAATTCGCATGAATAGCACAAACGTCCTACTTATCCCTCATCCTTTGCTGGCTTCATGCCTTGTGGGAGCTCTCCCATGCTCGCTTGCTTCCACTTCCCGGAAGCATAATAAAACACGATGGCCACCGCAGAGATAACGAAACCAACAGGAAAGCTCCACCATACAGCATCTAAACCATACTCATCGACAAACGCATAAGCCAAAGGTATACGGATGCCCCATAATGAAATAATGGTAATTAAAAGCGGTATCATGACGGAGCCCGTAGATCGAACAACACCTGTAATGACATTGGTAATACCGAATATAACAAAGGACCACAAGGTAATTAGATTAATCCGCATCCCCAATTCAAATGCACCACCTGTAGAAGGAAGGAACATCAGCAGGGCCTGACGGTTAAACACGTAAATTAATACCACAGCTCCGCCAGTCAACACAAAATTGTACACAATTCCAATCCAGGTAGTCCTCCGTACTCGATCCCAATGTCCGGCTCCGATATTTTGAGCAGCAAAGGAAGACACAGCTGCACCTAACGCCATTGCCGGCATCTGCACATAGCTGGACAAATTATTCGCTGCCGTATACGCCGCCGCTGCCACAGTCCCGTAGCCGTTAATCAAATTCATCAACGCAATTGCGCTGGTGGAGACAGCAATCATTTGCAGCCCCATCGGCACTCCCTTATGGATCAGGGTCCAAATAATCTTCCAGTCGAATCTCAGCAAGTGAAGCTCTGAAGAGGTAATACACAAAAAGTATTTTACACGATAAAGGTAAAAGAGAATCAGCACGAAACTGATCCCTTGAGCGATCAAGGTAGCAGCTGCGGAACCTCCAATGCCCATCGCGGGTATCGGTCCCCATCCGAATATCAATAAGGGATTGAGTAGTACATCCAGCACGACGGAGATGAGCAGAAAATAAAACGGTGTTTTGGAATCCCCAGCCCCTCTCATGACGGTCATAATGTAGTTATAGCCGTACAAAAAAGGCATGCCCGCGAAAATAATACGCGTATACGTGATCGCC
This sequence comes from Paenibacillus peoriae KCTC 3763, assembly GCF_000236805.1. Taxonomy (GTDB): domain Bacteria; phylum Bacillota; class Bacilli; order Paenibacillales; family Paenibacillaceae; genus Paenibacillus; species Paenibacillus peoriae. The sequence goes on from NZ_AGFX01000041.1 coordinate 91,883, forward strand.
ATGTCTACCGATTCGGCAGGTGTATTAAGCACATGGAGAATCCACGGAACACCCAAAAAACCGATAATGCCTATAGCCAAAGCAAGCACTAGAAAAAAAACGGCACTTGTGCCAACGACACGCTTGGTTTCAGCAATGTCCCCTGCTCCGATATGTTGTCCGATCAATATGGTGGCGGCCATCGTGACGCCAAAGATCGAACTGATCAGAAAAAACATGATAATATTTCCATTGGAAGCGGCAGTCAATGCGGCCTCTCCCAGAAACTTTCCTACCCAGATCGAATTGATGGTTCCATTCAGGGATTGCAGAATGTTTCCGAACAGCATCGGCAAAGAGAACATAAACAGCGTTTTGGCAATGGGGCCTTCAATTAAGGAAGGCTGTGGGCTAGCCTCTGCTGCACTCATTTTATCAACTCCTTCAATTTAAAATGACTCCTGCCTGGGTTTATTACGTATACTACCCTATTCCGACTCAACCTCTTCATATCATAAAGGTTTTTACGCAAAAAAGCGCAGTTCCTTAAATTTAAGGAACTGCGCTTTCAATTCATTGTTTAACCGTAATATATAAGACATCCGTAAAACGGAACAATTCTTACAATTCAGTTACACTTACAGTTTGTTAACGTTAGCTGCTTGTGGTCCACGGTTACCTTCAGTAATTTCGAATTCAACCGCTTGACCTTCTTCCAAAGTTTTGAAGCCGTCGCCTTGGATTGCGGAGAAGTGTACGAATACGTCCTCGCCACCATCCACTTGGATGAAGCCATAACCTTTTTCTGCGTTAAACCATTTAACTGTACCTTTCAAGTGAACAACCTCCTAAAAATACCGCCATCTATGGCGAATATCCATATTATACTTCATGCTTTTTCACAATGCAATTGATGTTTTTGATGAATTTTCAAGCTGGAATGATTTGCTTTTGCGGCGGAAACTGCGGTATCATGAACCAAAACATCTATATATCGGAGACATGCATATGATGAAAAAACACGAAATATACAAAAAAGACAAGTGGAACATGATGACAGTCGAAGTGCAGGGCCGTTACATCGTTCTAAGGGAAATATCCGATGATTGGGGCGAGGAAGCCCACACCTTTTTGAGCCGTCCGGCGCTGATGCAGTGGGCTCAAAATCGGTTTCCCAAGCAGTCCTTTCAAGATAACGAGGAAGAGTGGCAGCGGATCATGGACGCTTTCAAACAGGTATAGCTGACTCATGGTGTCCAACAGCTATCTCATCTTCATTATTTTGGCCTTCACGCTGGGCGGAGTGCTGATTATGAAACGTGATACGATACCGGCTCCTCTCAAAAAGTGGATGGCCCTCACTGCTGTGATCATGGTTTGCCTTGCCTTTTACCTTATTGTATACAGCTTATTAAATATAGGTTCCACCCCACAGTAAGGAAAATTATACTTTCGGAGGTAAGAGGTCATACTATGGCATACAAGCCATGGTATAAGGAGGATATGCCGTTATATGCATCCTGTAAAACCTCTTGCCCTGCTGCTTGCGGTAAGCGTGGCGGTTTCTTCGTTTTGGCATCCGTCCCTTGCCGCCGCAGCCCTACCCCACATTATGTTCGATCAGAGGAGGCTCCCCATGAGTAAAATTGTAAAACGCGCCGATGCGCCGGTGGAAAATACATGGAAACTGGAAGACCTGTTTCCTGACCGCAAAGCATGGGACCAAGAATACGAAGAAGTCAAACAATTAGCCAAAAAGGCTGCACAATTCCAAGGCAAGCTGAATTCAGCCGAAGCGATTGGCAACTGCTTTAAACTGGAGGATGAACTGTCGCTCAAAACCGAGCGGGTCTATGTGTACGCCCATCTGCATCATGATGAGGATACGGCTGAACCTACATATCAAGGGCTTTCCCAAAAAGCCAAAAAATTAGGCGTTGAGGTTAGTGAGTCACTATCTTTCGTGACACCGGAAATTTTGGCCCTGCCGGATCAACAGCTTGATGCCTTCATTGAAGATCCGAAGCTGGCGGATTACAAATTTACCCTTCAAGAAATGAAGCGGGAAAAGGCGCATGTTTTGGGCAAAGCAGAAGAAGCGCTGCTTGCTCAGGTTGGCAATCTGGCTCAGGCCCCGCAAACGATTTTCGGTATGCTGAACAACGCCGATTTAAAATTCCCTAAAATTAAGGATGAAAACGGCAAAGAGGTTGAGCTGACCCATGGCAGCTATATCCAATTTCTCGAAAGTCCGCACCGTGAAGTACGTGAGCGTGCTTTTAAAGCAGTCTATGACACGTATGCCAAAAATAAAAATACGATTGCTTCCACACTGAATGCCAATGTGAACAAAAATATTTTTTATTCTCGTGTTCGCAAATATCCTTCCGTATTGGAAATGTCACTATATGGTGACAATATTCCGAAGGAAGTGTATACGAATCTCATTGATACCATTCATGAAAGCCTACCTCTGCTCCATCGTTATATCAAGCTGCGTAAAAAGCTGTTAGGTGTGGATGAGCTCCATATGTATGATTTGTTCGCTCCGCTTGTGGACGAATACAAAATGGACATTACGTATGAAGACGCCAAAAAGCAAACGATAGAAGGTCTTAAGCCACTCGGTAAGGATTATCTGGCTTCATTGCAAAAAGGCTATGATGAGCGCTGGATTGACGTATACGAAAATGAAAATAAACGTACAGGCGCTTACAGTTGGGGAGCTTATGGCACCCATCCTTATGTACTCCTAAATCATAAGGATAACCTGAACAGCATGTTTACACTTGCTCATGAAATGGGGCACGCGTTGCATTCCTATTATTCAGACAACGCATTGAAGTACAGGGATGCACAGTACACCATTTTCCTGGCTGAAGTAGCTTCTACGACCAATGAAGCATTGCTGATGGACTACCTGCTGAACAAATCTACCGATCCAAAAGAGAAAATGTATCTTCTCACCTACTATGCGGACCAATTCCGTACAACGGTATTCCGTCAAACGATGTTTGCGGAATTCGAGAAGATTGTACATGAACGCGCAGAACAGGGAGAATCCCTTACGCCGCAGCTTTTGTCAGAAATTTACTATGATCTGAATGTGAAATATCACGGTCCAGGCATGAAGGTAGACAAAGACATTGAAATGGAATGGGCGCGTATCCCCCATTTTTATAACAGTTTTTATGTCTACAAATATGCTACCGGCTTCTCGGCAGCAACTAGCTTCTCGAAACAAATTCTCGAAGAAGGCCAGCCGGCCGTTGACCGTTACTTAGGCTTCTTGAAGAGCGGCGGCAGCGATTATTCCATCAATATTTTGAAGAATGCTGGCGTCGATATGTCCTCACCGCAGCCAATTCGCGAGGCGATGAGCGTATTCGAGGGAGTCATTACGGAAATGGAAAAGCTGACGGAAGGCAAATAGGACCGTGCACGCACACAATCCAGCATTGAAACAATGCACGGATAAATCCCTTGTCCATGGTGGGCAAGGGATTTTATAATGTACCGTAAGAATGGAACGGGAGGAGGTGGCAATTTGAAAACACAATGGTCTTTAATCGCTGCTCTTGTTATCGCCTTGTTAACGGCTGTATTTGCTGTCATTAATGTGAACTCGGTTCAAGTGAACCTTCTGTTTAGTGTAGTAAATATCCCCTTGATCCTGCTTATTCTTGGCTGCACTCTTTTGGGTGGACTTATCGTCGGTTCATTCGGTATCTTCCGCCAATACAAGCTTCAGAGAGAACTGAAACGTCTGACTGCTCAGCTTCATACACTGCAAGAAGAGCATAACTCCGCGATGGAAGCATATGCGCATACGACCTATGGCACACCTGATTCATCCAGCACATTGTCTATATCCGACAGAGTTACAGAGCAACCGTCCTCTAACCCTGATCGGTTGTCCAAATGAGGAGGAGCACCAAATGACGATTCAATTGAATGAAGATTACATGATGAGCTTTTTACAACAGCTGCTGAACACGCCCAGCCCCAGCGGGTATACTCATCATGTAATGGAACTGATCCGCAAGGAAGCCGAAAGCCTCGGGGTTCCGATCGAATGGAACGCCAAGGGAGGCGCCATCTTGACCTTGGAAGGTCAGGACACAGGCCATACGCTGGCACTGAGCGCGCATGTGGATACATTGGGCGCGATGGTGCGCTCGATTACCAATCAAGGCACCTTGCGTCTGACATCCGTCGGCGGCTTTATGATGAATAGCATTGAGAACGAATACTGTCTTATTCATACCAGAAGCGGACAAACGTATACGGGCACCATTCTGTCCACTCATCCATCCGTGCATGTCTATGACGATGCACGAAGTTTTGAGCGCAAAGAAAGTCATATGGAGATTCGGATTGACGAACGGGTCGAATCAAAAGAAGACGTGCTACAGCTTGGCATTGCGGTGGGCGATTTTATTTCGTTTGATGCCCGTCCGGTCATAACACCGAGCGGCTTCATCAAATCCCGGCATCTGGATGATAAAGCCAGTGTGGCTGCGCTATTTGGCTTACTGCAATCCGCCGTACACGAAGGCTGGAAGCCTCGGCATACCGTTAGACTACTCATTTCCAACTATGAGGAAGTAGGACACGGAGCGGCATACATACCCGAAGGAATCACTGAGATGATAGCTGTCGATATGGGCTGTATAGGTGAAGATCTGAGCTGCAAGGAAACGGATGTGTCGATCTGTGCTAAGGATTCCTCCGGGCCCTATGATTATCACATGACGACTCGTTTGATTGAGTTGGCCAAAGAGCTTCATATTCCGTATGCAGTTGATATTTATCCGCACTACGGCTCGGACGCCTCGGCTGCGCTGAAAGCAGGCAACAATATCCGGGCCGCACTGATCGGCCCCGGTGTACACGCCTCGCACGCGATGGAGCGTACGCATAAGCAGGCCGTGTTGAACACTGCCCGTCTGCTTGCGGCTTATGTGACGGTTTAATCTGGATGATGACAACCGCCCTGTCACATCAGGCGATAGACCAGTAATTAAAAAAGCAAGTCTTCCGGTTTTACGGAGACTTGCTTTTTTAGTCTGAGCAACAAGAAAAAATCGCTCCTGCACCATGTTGGTACGTGCTATATGAATGCTTACGACTTGCTTTGTTCAATTTGCTCAGCAAGCTCGTTCAGGTAGGTCCACCGCTCCATTTGATACTCCAGATGCTCTTCGGCCTTCGCTTGCTCAGCCATAAGCTCCTGTAGCCGGGCCGAATCACTGAAAGCCTCCTCCATTTGTCGCTGGATGTCGGCTAACTTCTCTTCGGCTTGTTCAATCAGGTCGTCAATTTGCTCATATTCCCGCTGTTCCTTAAAGGTGAATTTAAGCTTGGTTTTGCTTATCTCCTTGACCGAATTCGAAGCACCTGCTGACTTTGGCACAGAAGACCGAGCCGCAGAAGTTGTACCCGGCGAGACAGGCGCAGCCGCAGATGATTGAGCATTTTTGCTCATCCATTCTGCATACTCACTGTAGTCGCCCACATGCACTCGTACCTGTCCTTCGCCTTCAAATGCCAGTATTTTATCCACCGTCCGATCCAGGAAGTACCGATCATGAGAAACGATGAAAACCACGCCCGGAAATTCATCCAGATAGTCTTCCAGTACAGAAAGGGTCTGAATATCCAGATCATTTGTAGGCTCATCCAGTAACAGCACATTGGGGGCGGACATTAGGACACGCAGCAGGTACAAGCGCCGTTTCTCCCCTCCAGACAATCGCGAAATAACCGTCCATTGCGCGTTGGGCGCAAACAGGAAACGCTCCAGCATTTGCGCAGCTGTAATCGTTGATCCGTCTGCTGTACGAATCACTTCAGCCTCTTCCTTGATGTACTCAATGACACGTAGTGATTCGTTCATTTCCTGATGTTCCTGAGTAAAATAGCCGAGTTTCACGGTCGGTCCCAGTACAACACTACCGGAATCCGGTTCCACACGCTGGGCAATCATTTGCAACAGTGTAGATTTCCCACTGCCATTGGGACCTAGGATACCGACACGATCCCCTGGAACCGCGATATAGCTCAAATCCTGTATCAGCTTGCGGGAATCTACCGATTTGGACAGATGCTCCAGCTCCAATATCTTTTTACCGAGGCGCGTAGAGGCTACGGACATTTCTACAGATCCTGAACGAGCTTCCGGCTGCTGATCCCTGAGCTGCTCATAGCGCTCAATACGCGCTTTCTGCTTGGTCGAACGAGCCTTTGCTCCCCGGCGAATCCAGGCCAGCTCATTACGCAGCAAGTTTTTCCTTTTCTGTTCCGAAGACGCTTCCCGCTCCTCGCGTTCTGCTTTCAACTCCAGAAAACGGGTGTAGTTGGCCTCATAGCGGAAAAGCCGTCCATGATCCAGCTCCAGCATGACATTCGCAACTCGATCCAGAAAATAACGATCATGCGTGATCATTAATAGCGCACCGCGTCTTTTTTGTAAATATTGCTCCAGCCATTCCACGGACTCATTATCAATATGGTTGGTAGGCTCGTCCAGAATGAGCAACTCGCAGGGTTGGATCAAAGCCGCCGCTAAAGCTACCCGCTTGCGCTGACCGCCGGAAAGAACGCCCATACGCGCCTCAAACTGGGTAATTCCCAGTCGGGTAAGTATATTTTTGGCCTCACTCTCCAACTGCCATGCCTGAAACGTATCCATTTGCTGGCTTGCCCGCAACAGACGACTTTGAAGCTCCTCGCTGCCCGGATTCAGTTCCAGCAGCTCCATGATTTCCGTGTATTCACGCACGGCTTTCATTTCTGGCTGGTTGCCGTGAAAAATATGCTGGAGTACCTTCATCTCAGGATCAAACTCTGGGTTTTGCGCCAAATACTGAATACGTACATCATTGTTCACTGCGATATTGCCATCATCTGGCGGCTCCAGCCCGGAAATCACTCGTAAAAACGTTGATTTACCGGTGCCATTCACACCGACAACTCCTATTTTGTCACGTTCATCCATACCAAAGGAAGCATCCTGAAACAACACTTTCTCGCCATAGCTTTTCGTTATATGTTCAACGGTCATAATATTCATACGGATTCCCTACTCTTCCCCAGTTTTGTACTGCATCCTGTTTATTTTAACACAGACACAGCTAATGATTAAAAAAAACCGTTACCTGAACAATGTCAGTACGGTTTTTAGCTACAAGATACCAGGTTTATTGCCTGCGGCTTTACAGCCGTAGAAGGATTGGAACTCGCTCAGATTAAAAGAAAATACCCGCAAGAGCAACCAATCCTCCGAAAATAGAACTGATGGTATTCACCCGATCATTACTCATCCAATGCCAGCCACGCATATATACTGTTGCTTGTCCACAATGTGAGTCTACTTCTACTTCCCGCCCACAAACCGTGCAGGAACGCATCCTCTGCACCGTAGCTCCAAGATAGGAATCAGCAAAGGCTCCCGCACTGCCAGATATGCCTCCAATCAATGCCCACAGCCATATCGGCAAGACTGGCGTTCCTAGGGCATATCCAAAGATCCATGCACCTATTCCGATCAATACGCCCCCAGCCAGGGCCGCAGTCGTTCCCATTGCAGATACGCCTCCCGAGGTTCCGGGTGCCAGCACCTTCCCGTTAAGCACTGAACGTGGTGGCTTACGGCTCAGACTGCCGAATTCCGTTGCCCACGTATCGGATGTGACTGTAGCCATGACACCAACAAATGCCAGCTGCCAGGCCATGTGGGGCCATATGGCATACCCCAGACATAGCAGCATACCTAATCCCCCATTGGCCCATACCTGACCTGCATCCCGATTGCCGGTTTTGGCATACGATTTTTCAAGCTCTGCCTTGCGCTCCTTTTTGAACCTTGACAGGAGAGTTGATGTTATGAAAAACAGGAGCAAAGTACCGAACCAGAACAGATTGCCTGCCCCATAATACACGGTTCCCATCAATACAGCCGCGACAAAGCCTGATAGCGTTAAGGATTTTTTATAAAAAGCAGCCCCCGCCACCACAGCAGCGCAAAGCAAGCCAATGATCCAGTCCATGAAATACCCCCGCTTGTAAATGGAATCTTTCTATGATATTGTTTCACAGACTGTTTAGGCGATGGTGCAGCTTCCCTGACGATCACTTCCCCAGAAAAGCTCGAAGTGATCCCCGCTTGTGATAGGTCCAACACCCGCCGGGGTGCCTGTAAAAATGATATCGCCCTCACCCAGCCCATAATGAGTCGCTATGTATTCAACGATATGCTGGATGGAAAAAATCATATCCCTGATATGACCGCGTTGCACCTCCTGTCCGTTTTTGAGCAAGCTAAAATCCTGTTGCCCCAATACGTCCAGATTCTCCAAGGGCAGGAAAGGCGTCACAGGAGCAGCCGACTTAAAGCCCTTGGCAGCCGTCCATGGATGACCTTTTTTCTTAAGAGCACTTTGTACATCACGCAGCGTAAAATCAATGCCGAATGCAAAAGCGCTCAGACACGTATCTGCGGACATTCCCGGCTCGTAATTACGCCCGACAGCCACAACCAGCTCAGCCTCAAAATGAATATCACCTTTCCCCTGAGGAAGCTCCAGCGTAGCACCATCCAGCGGTACAACCGCATGGGAAGGTTTTAAAAAAATCATCGGTTCTGTAGGAACATCATTCCCCAATTCCTCTGCATGCAGCTTATAATTGCGTCCGACACAGTAAACATTACGAATTTCCGTGTTCATTACAACCGCCATCCTTCCCACATATGTAGTACATTGATTTAACGAAAAAGATTACGTATATAATGCCACAATCGGTGCTTGGAATGCAAAAAAGCCTGCTCCCAGCGATCCGGCCAGTTGGTACAAATCATCAATTCAGGATGTAGTGCGGATAATCTCCGCATGATACGACGGTCATCCACCGTCCACGCCATAACCGTAATACCATGTCCTATCAGATTCTTCAATAGACTACGATCCAGACGCGGATAGCCCATGGATAAAAAAGAGCATTGCAGCTTCTCCAGTTGCTTCGCCAAATCGTCCGGACGCGCGTCGATAATGAGTCCGGTACGGATCTCAGGTGCCAGCTCTTTGGTGTGGCGTATAGCAGCACGCTCAAAGGAGGTCAATACCACCTCACCCTCCATGTCCCTCATCATTATTTCACGGAGTACGGCTTTCTCCAGACCTGGATACATATCGCCCGCTGTTTTAAGCTCAATATTGAGTGATACCCGGCCGCGACAGAAATCCAACACCTGTGCGAGAGAAGGGATTTTTTCTCCGCGATATTCTGCATTTTTCCAGCCACCTGCATCTAGTTGTTGCAGCTCTTTCCAATCCAAATCCTTTACCCGTCCCGTCCCATTCGTCGTTCGCTCCAGCGTAAAATCATGAATGACCACCGGAACACCGTCCTTTGATAGTTGTACATCCAGCTCAATCCAGTGTACAAACGGCTGCTCCAGCGCAAGCCTAAAGGCCGCCATCGTATTCTCGGGAGCAATGCCTGAAAAACCGCGGTGAGCCACGCACAAATGCTTCATCCCAATCATGACCTCCATCATTAAGGGGTTCGTCATACGACCGTTACCGTCATTTCCCGTACCGAAAACTTTTGAGCTTTTAATGAGCGCTTACTGTCCCATCCGTGCCTATCGAAACATTTTTCGGGGATAGGGCTGCTACTCTCTGCAAAATTTGGCTGGCCTCCGCACCCTTTAATGGGATCGGCTGACCCAGCTCCGCCCGGCAAGGAATCAGCTTCATATCACAGGCTCCGTGCCGGGTACAAGTAGCCTGGAATATCGCTGTATCCCAAGTAGCCGGAACCGTTGATTTAGAAAAAATAAAATTGCCAGTGCTGTATGCAATCCATTTGCCTTTATATTGCTCCATGCCTTGAAGCACATGCGGATGACCTCCTATTACAAGGTCAGCCCCCGCATCAATAAAGGCGTGCGACAACTCGGTTTGATGTGGCTCCAGAGTAGTGGCACGCTCCTTCCCCCAATGGGCAATGACAATCACCAGATCTGCCTGCCTTCGTGCCTCGCGAATGGACTTCACGATGGCAGTCGAATCATATGCTCCGGCAACACCAGGTTGTTTGGCACCTGCATTCCAATTGGCATCAGGTATGACACGTGTAGCTCCTAACAACGCAATTTTAATGCCTTTACGTTCAAAATAATGCGGTGCATACGCTTCTTGTGCATTACGTCCCGCTCCAGCGTGCGCTATCCCCTGTCCATCCAGATATTTCAGCGTATCCATCAATCCGCCTATGCCCTGATCCAAAATATGATTGTTGGCCAAATTTACAGCATCTATCCCTGCCGCTGCTAATGCAGTTAACGCCTTGGGAGAAGATTTGTACACGTACGTTTTATTTAACGCACCGACACCACCCGTTGTCACCGGTGTTTCCAGATTGGCAATCGTCAAATCGTCTTTACGAAACAGGTTCCCGAGATATTGATATGGGAAATCAAATCCGTTTTTCTCCAACCGCTGCTCGACTTTACCGGAAAACTGCACATCCCCTGCAAAGTGGAGCGTAACTGTAGGTGACGCTTCACCGTCCGCCTCAGTTTTATTTATATCTCCTGTTGCGCTTGGATCGGTAGACGGTTCGCTTCCTGAGGTATTTTTGCTTGTAGAATCCCTCCAGACCTGCCCGCCTTTTCCCTTAGATGAATCCGATGCAAGGGGATCACCTTCAGAGACTTGGTTATCAAGTGATGCCTTGGAACGATGGTCTGGCTCTGCAACAGGATCAACAGATTGCCTTGTTCCATCATTAGTAGCACGCTCATCCGGCTTGGGGCCTTCGTTCAGCTGATTGTTTGCCAAGGCTGTAACATTTTTACTCACCGGACCAGAAGACCGTTCTTCCCCAGCAGATTCTGATGAGATTTTCTTCGCTGATTGCGAAAGCTCTCCGTTGTCCGCAAGTGTGCTGCTGCCGCGTTCAAATATGTAATAATAACCGAAAAGACCTATGATCATAAGCAGCAGGACAAGATTCGTCATAATCCAAGCCTTGCCTATTTTGGTTTTTCTCGCTTTCTTCCTACCTTCATTTCGCTTTGATCTGGAGGGGGACATTCTTCACTCCTTCTATGCCATAGCATATACATGAATTCCTTTTATTTGGTGAATTTTTCACCTTCTCCATTATATATCAAATTCCAATATAATTAGAACCCCTCGTCTGGAACACGAAGGGTTCATCATCGAACATTCACACCTGTACCCTGACCGCTTCCTGCTGTGTCGCTTGGACGGCATTAGCAGCCCACTCCTTGGCCTGACGGATGCAATCCGGCAAGCCGATCGCGTCATAGCCAGCGCCCAAAACATACACTCCCGGCATGGCAGTTCGCAGTTCTTCCCGCAGATCGGCTATAGCTTGCGGATGCCCAACTGGATATTGCGGCATGGAATTGCGAAGACGTGTGATTTCCGTAAACAGTGGAGTCGCCGTAACTCCCATCATTTCTTTTAAATCCTGCCGTACCAGCGCAATCAGATCATCATCCAGCAGGTCCACGGTTTCTTCCGCTCCTGCTCGCCCAACATAGCAGCGCAGCAGTACCTTGTCATCCGGGCTAGTATGCAGCCACTTGGCAGATGTCCACGTACAAGCCGTCACACTGCGTCCCTCTTTGCGGGGAACGAGAAACCCGGAACCATCAAAGACGTTCTCAATTTCTTTTTTATCGAAGGCCATGACCACGTTTGCCACGGATACATAATTTACGGCCTCTAGTGCAGCCACATTCACATGTTCTCGCAAGAGTGGTGCAGCAGCAAAGTTTGGAGTCGTTACAAAAATATCGTCCGCCTCCAACGTCTCTCCATTGTCCAGTATAACGCGATAGGCGCTATCTTCACTTTCTGTTGTCTTTGTAAATTCGGTAACAGCAATTCCCGTGCGCAAAATACAGTCATGCAAATCATTCAGCAACGCATGGACCAAACTTTGCAGGCCTTGACGAAAGGTCAAAAAGGCGCTTTTTTTAGTTCCCGTATGCGTCTCGGCTGGTTTTCTCCCAGTCATCATCCCGTGAATGAGGCTTCCATATTGCTGCTCAACCTCAGCAAATTGCGGGAACGTCGCCTGCAAACTTAGCGTCTTCATGTTGGCGGCGTAGATACCGGCCAGCAGCGGCTCGGTCACATTCTCCAGCACTTCCTTGCCCAGTCGACGTTCAATAAAATCACCCAACGCCTCATCTCCCGGCTCACGGCGGGGCGGAATGACGAAATCCATCATAGCCCGTAATTTCCCACCCAAGGAGATCAATCCGCTGCGCAGAAATGGTTCCAGCTCTGTTGGAATGCCCAATACCAGACCGGGAGGCATCGGATGAAGCTTTCCTTCATGCAAAATGTACGTCTTTTTGGCGTCGGGGTTCGTGCTTACCAGTTCATGATCCAGCTCCAGCTCTTTCGCCAGGTCTACCATGGCCGTTTTACGAGCCAGAAAGGAATCCGGTCCCTTTTCAATCACAAACCCGTCTTTATGCAGCGTTTCAATTTTGCCGCCGAGCACAGGAGCTTTCTCCACCAGTGTAATTCGTGGTGTATAGCCAGCTTCCTTGTACATTTTCCGTGTGTAAAAAGCTGCGCTAAGTCCGGTCAAGCCGCCACCTACAATCACAATCTTGCGTAATTTTTGCTCCATTATGTCCTCATCCCTTTTTCCATTGGTCTATGATGACATCACTAAGCGTCTCCATATACAGCGGATCACTGTTGAGTGAATCTATGCGCTGAAAACGCATATCCATCTCCTTCGCCAAAGCCTGTGCTTCAATATCCAGATCGTATAGTACTTCTAAGTGATCGGATACGAAGCCAACTGGCGCAGCGAGCACATACTCTACCTGTTCTTCCTTGAGACTGTGCATGGTATCCAAAATGTCAGGCCCCAGCCAAGGCTCTGCTGTACGGCCAGCGCTTTGCCACGTAAACTGCCAATTGGTAATTCCCGCCTTGTCTGCAACAGCCTGCGATGTAGCCATTAATTGCTCCACATAGGGATCACCCATAGCCAGAATCCGCTCAGGCAAACTGTGTGCACTAAACAGAACACGAACCTCGTCCCGATTGGCCCCAGCTTCTTCAAAAAGCGCCAGCTTGGCATTCACACGCTCGGTGAGCGTCTTAATCAGCTTTGGATGAAGATGATAGCTCTCCACAAAATTGATGGCCAGATCAAGCTCCTGTGCCTTGGCCTGCGCACGTTTAATGTAAGTGCCAACACTCATAGCAGAATAATGGGGAGCCAGCACGACACCCACCGCTTTACGGATGCCATCCTGCACCATCGCTCCCACACCATCCTCAATAAACGGCTTGGCATGTTTGAGTCCCTGGTAACAGATAAATTCAATGTCCGGGTTGCGATTCTCCCGATTTAAGGTTTCCTGCAGGTTTTGAACCTGACGATCCGTATTCTGACGCAGCGGGAAAACACCGCCCACAATAGCTTCATAGCGGTCTTTCAATTCTTTTAACTGCTCCGGCGAGGGGGCATTGCCGCGACGAATATGTGTATAATAGGCTTCCACCTGATCCAGACTCTCCGGCGTCCCGTAGGACATGACCAATACGCCCACTTTGGTTTTCATTAGCAGTCACCCCTTGAATATTTCTAATGTCAATTCTTTGGCAAAACGGAGCGGGAATACTCGTGTACATATTCGGTAAGCTCTCTTAATTTATCTAGCGAGGCTTCAGGAAATAATCCGTGCCCCAGATTAAAAATATATCCTGGCTCCAGTATTCCTTCATCTACGATTTTTTTTGCATACTGCTTGATAACATCCATTGGGGCAGTGAGCACATAAGGGTCCAGGTTGCCCTGCACACCAAAACCGTTCCCCAGACGACGACGTCCTTCAGGTATACTTACCCGCCAGTCCAGTCCAATCACATCGGCCTTTACCCCATTTAAGTGGGGGAGCAACTCACCGGAGCTTACACCCGGAAAATAAATTTTGGGTACATTCAGATCGGACAATTCATGAAAAATACGTGTAATGGTTGGCAGCACAAAAGTCTGGAAATCATAAGGCGTAAGCGCGCCTACCCAGCTATCAAACAATTGAAATGCCTTACCGCCGTTAGCGATATGGGCACGCACGTATGTAATAACCATATCCCCCAGCTTATCCATCAGACGATGCCACAGCTCAGGCTCACCATACATCATCGCTTTGGTGCGAATATATCCTTTGGATGGTCTTCCTTCTATTAAATAGCTTGCAATTGTAAAAGGTGCTCCAGCAAACGTAATTAATGGCACTTTCAGTTCACGGTCCAAAATACGAATCGTTTCCAAAATATGACCCAGATCGCGTTCCACATCAATCGGGCGCAGATTGTCTACATCCGCAGCTGACCGGATCGGATTATCAATAACAGGGCCAATATTTTTGACAATATCAAAATCAACCCCAAGCGAGGCTACCGGATTCATAATATCAGAATATAAAATAGCAGCGTCTACCCCAAGCTTGCGCACGGGCATTAAAGTCACTTCTGCGGCCAGCTCGGGTTGGCGGCAAATCTCCAGTAACGTGTATTTTTCTTTAATTTTGCGATACTCAGGATCATACCTTCCGGCCTGCCGCATGTACCATACGGGAATATGATCCACAGCCTGCTTGCGGCAAGCGCGAATAAAGGTATCATTGTAGGTCATGACTTCAGCCTCCAGTTCGAATCGTAAATACTATGTTTCATTATGCCCTTTTTCAAGAGTCGTAACAACCGCCGCTCTCGAACAAACCATGACAAACCCATGACATTTGGATAAAGTTTCAATGAAATGTGTTATACTAGAGGAATGGCTTTTTTGAAGCTCCGGAGAAATTATAGATAGATCAGCATTTATGACTACAGAAAAAGAACGGCAGAAAGGAAGTGAGCGCACATTGAAATCGTGGGAGACATGGAAAATCAACCTTATAGTGCTTTGGTTCGGTCAGTTTCTGGTTAACGCAGGTATTACAATGGTAACTCCGTTCCTTGCCCTGTATCTGGCTCATGACCTCCATGTAAAGGGAGAGCACGATATCGGTCTATGGGCCGGAGTTATTTTTGCTGCAAACTTTATGACCTCATTTATATTCCAGCCTCTGTGGGGCAAGCTGGCTGATCGATATGGGCGCAAGGTCATGCTGCTTCGCTCAGGCTTCGGTATGGCTCTCGTGATCGGATGCATGGGCTTGGTCACCAATCCTTGGCAGCTGCTGGCACTTCGTCTGCTGAACGGTACGATCTCGGGCTTCAACCCGGCCTCCATTTCCCTCGTGTCGGGTACCACGCCTAAAGAGCGAACTGGATTCGCTATGGGCATTATGCAATCTGGCCAGATGGCTGGCACGATTCTTGGCCCTCTGCTAGGTGGCTTTTTGGCTGACTGGGTCGGGTTCAGACCGATCTTTTACATTACAGGAGCTCTTGTTTTCCTCGCCTCTTTAATTGCAATGTTTCTGGTTAAAGAAAACTTCAGCAAAACGGAAGCCGCACGCACTCCGCAAATTTCGGTTCTTGCCGGACTAAAGGAGCTAAGCCATACGCCTCAGCTCCCAGCTTTGTTCACCGTAACCTTCCTGCTCCAGTTTGCCATGATCAGCACGGTATCTCTGCTGCCATTGTATGTGCAAAAGTTATATGGCTCCGCAGAAGGAATCGCACTGATTGCTGGCTTTGTAACGGCCATTACTGGCGTATCCAATATGGTAGCTGCACCGCTGCTTGGAAGATTGAGTGACCAAGTAGGAGCACACAAAATTTTGACCCTCTCACTACTCGGAACGGCAGTCATGCTCATTCCGCAGGCTTTTGTCAATGAAGTTTGGCAACTTGTCATTATCCGTTTTTTTATGGGTGTGTTTATGGGAGGCTTGCTGCCAAGTGTAAATGCACTGATTCGGCTGTATACGCCGGAAGGTATGGAAAGCCGTTCTTTCGGCTTCAATACCAGCTCGCTGGCGCTAGGGAATATGCTGGGTGCTGTTATTGGCGGGGTACTGTCCGGGTTTATCGGCATCGAAGGACTGTTCATCATGTCAGGTGTCCTGCTGATCCTCAACATATTCTGGGTACGTATAAAGCTTTTTAGTCATAAGACCACGCATGATTTCAGGTAAGACAACCCTCTGCTGGAATTAGCCCTCCAGAACAGATAAGAACCTCCGCTCCACGTTACTGTGGACAAGGAGGTTCTTTTTGGTGCAGCTATAGAAGCTGGGAGGCTGCGCGCTATTTTACTCTTGCTAGTGCTAAACCATCATAGGCTGGCAAAAGCGTGCTGACCAGACGCGGGTCTGTAGCGATCGTTTCATTAAAGCGTCTCACGGCCTGTACGGCAGGCCCATTTTTATCTGTATTCAGCGTACGTCCACGAAGGAAGCAGTTATCCCCGGCAATAATGGCACCCGGCTTCGCCAGAGCAATCGCATATTCCAAATATACCGGGTAATTTTCCTTATCCGCATCAATGAAAAAAAAGTCGAAGGTTCGTCCTTCTTCCTGAAGCGCCTTCAAACTGTCCACTGCAGGCCCAATACGATATTCGACACGGTCACCGTAACCGTTGTCCTCCATATGCTTATGCGCAAGTAGCGCATAAGCTTTTTTCAGCTCCAATGATACAATTCGTCCCTTTTCCCCCAGCCCACGGGCCAGACATAATCCGCTGTATCCGCCCAGTGCGCCAATTTCCAGCACCTCCCGGGCACCGGACACCTCAATTAAAAAAGTCAGCAGCTTGCCGTAGGGATGAGCAACCGATACCTCCGGCATCCCCTCTCCAATGATCGCCTCCCTGATGCTGCGCAGCGCTTCATCCTCCTGTACCAGTTGGTCTACATATTGTTCAGGCGTCATATTTGGTGTAATTTCCATGTTTCATCTCTCCTTCTTGCTTTTATCATAACGCAGGTTGATCACGGTGTCCTTCGTAAACGATTTGTCCGAATGATTTGCCTGACTGATTTGTCTCTTTGTGTACAATGACCTATACTATAGGGATTGAACCAAGCTTACATGATTATGGGGACGGAGTGAATACGTTTAATGACTCAACTGCAACTAATTGCAACTGCACCGATGGGACTTGAAGCCGTCGTGGCCCGGGAGCTCAGAGAACTCGGGTATGAGAATCTGACCGTCGAGAATGGCCGCGTCGTGTTTTCCGGGGATTACATAGATATATGCCGATGTAATCTGTGGCTTCGCACATCAGATCGCGTTCTTATTAAAATGGGTGAATTCGCCGCAACGACCTTTGACGAGCTGTTTGAGGGCACCAAAGCATTGCCATGGCAGGATTGGATTCCTGTGGATGGTGAGTTTCCCGTAGAGGGACGTTCGCACAAATCACAGCTTAGTAGCGTACCAGCCTGTCAGGGAATCGTCAAGAAGGCCATTGTAGAAAAGCTCAAGGAAACCTACCACACAGATTGGTTTGCCGAGGACGGCCCTCGTTACGTCATTGAGGTCATTCTCTTGAATGACCGGGCATTGCTGACGCTTGATACGACCGGGCCAGGGCTGCACAAACGCGGCTACCGCAAGCTTGTTACCGAGGCCCCACTCAAAGAAACGATGGCTTCTGCTCTTATTCAGCTTAGCCGCTGGAGCCCAGATCGCCCCTTCTACGATCCGTGCTGCGGTTCCGGTACTTTATTGGTCGAAGCCGCCATGCAAGCCTGGAATATTGCGCCAGGCCTGAGACGCGCCTTTAATTCTGAGAACTGGCCTGTCCTTGGCAAAGAGTTATGGAATCAAGCTCGCGACGAGGCGATGGATTTGACCCGCGATGATATTCCTTTTGAGATTGCAGGCAGCGATATTGACCCAAGTGCCATCGAAGTGGCGGAGGCGGCTGTGAAGGCAGCAGGTTTCGCTAAAGACATCTCACTGAAGGTGATGCCTGCAAGCAAGGTCAGACTCGAGGGCCAGTATGGTGTAATGATTACAAACCCACCTTATGGCGAAAGACTGAGCGAGCAAGCCGAGGTGGAAAAGCTAATCCGTACACTCGCACGCACGGCAGCCGAAATGAAGACCTGGTCCTTCTTTGCGATCAGTTCCACCAAGCAATTTGAGCATTATTGGGGCCGCAAGGCGGACAAGCGCCGCAAGCTGTTTAACGGCCGGATTGAATGTCAATACTATCAGTATCTAGGTCCTCTACCTCCGCGTCGCAAAGATATTTCGCCGTCGCAGTCCTAAATAGATGAAGCTCAGGCCAGGAAACGAACCCTCGTTCGACTCCTGGCCTGGTTTGTGCTGCACAGCCTAATAAACTGTATCGCTCATCTATTACCAAAAGGGAAATGCTGTATTTTCTTTACTTAATCATTGAAATGCGCCAGATGAGCGCTATAATTATTAAAGGCATTTCGGTTTTAACATTATGTTAATCTATAGTTTATACTAGCCGAACATTTCTGCCGAAGGGGGTAAAGTGTTGGTTATTCGCACGGCCAGTGCAAGTCGCACTGGAAACATGTTCAGCAGATTACTGCTGTCCCGATATTTCGGGTTAGGACTGTTTTTTGTATTTATGATTGGCAAGCTCGTACTGATTCATCATAGCCTGCATGCCCAAAATATTGACATGAGTACACTGGATTATGTCATCGCTATTGGTTCGCTCTTGCTTGTGAGCTTCTGGACCTTATGGCTGCCACGTCGCGGACGTTTGGTTGCGCTAGTGGTGCTCGATATTCTGCTCACCGCGCTCATTTATTCCGACATGGTCTATTATCGGTATTTTCAGGATTTCATTACGATTCCCGTCCTGCTTCAAGCCGGACAAGTTGATTCCCTGGGGGGAAGCATCCTATCCCTTATGTACTGGTGGGATATTTTCTTTTTTGCAGACTGGATTCTGTTTATTCCGTATCTGATATTCGTCGCTTCCTTAAGGCGTCGGTACACAACAAATGATACTTATGTGGAAACATCCCGAAGCTCGCTGACCAAGAGATTTCTGCTTTGTTTCTCCAAAGGCGCTCTGGCTTTCCTGATTGGCTATATTTTCACCTTTGGACCGATCAAATATTATACCTCCACGTGGGCAAGCGGCATATTTGTCGGTAATTGGTGGTCGATGGCCTTATACAACGTAACCGGATTGATCGGATTCCACGGATATGATATCTACCGCTATGGTCAGGATCATTTTGGATCTCAGCCTACATTGGCTCAAGCAGAATCCAACAAGGACAAGGAATGGTTTAATCAGCATCAGAAGCTGCTTCAAGTGAAAAATGACCTGTCCGGCAAATATAAAGGCAAAAATGTGATGGTCATTCAAGCTGAAGCGTTCATGAACTTTTTTATCGGTAAACAGATCAACGGTCAAGCGATTACGCCTAACTTTGACAAGCTGATGCAGGAAAGTATGTATTTCAACAATTATTTTCACCAAACTGCACAGGGTCGCACTTCGGACGCGGACTTTTCTACACATGCTTCATTGCATCCGCTACCTACGGGTTCGGTATTCATCCGTTATGCAGACCATAAATTCGATACATTGCCTTCTATTTTAAAGGATACTGGCTATAGTCCAAATGCATTTCACGTATACGACAGCAGCTTCTGGAACCGCTACACGATGTACAAGGCGATGAATTATGACAAGTTTTACAGTAAAAAAGATTTTGAAATAGATGAGCCACTGGGCTGGTCATTGGGAGACAAATCCTTCTTCCGTCAAACGCTCAATGATCTCACTACCGAAGTCAAACAACCGTTCTATGCCTATATGGTCGGCATTTCCAGCCATCATCCGTACAACCTGTCCCCTGACGCAGTAGATCTGGACGTCGGCGAGTTTGAAGGCACAATGTTCGGAGACTATCTGAAATCCGTCCATTATGTAGATGAAGCATTGGGCGAACTGGTAGAGCAGATGAAGGAAGACGGTTTGTGGGACAATACGATCCTGATGTTCTACGGGGATCATGACAACTCTATTAAAGATAAAGCACTATATGAAAAGTTTCTGGGCAAGCCACTCACAGACTTGGACATGCAGAAGATCATGAACCAGGTGCCGTTGCTTGTGCATCTTCCTGACGGAAGTCATGCTGGGACCTACACGGAACCGGCAGGACAGCTGGATTTGACGCCTTCCGTAATGCATCTGCTCGGGATCTCTACAAAACCCTATCATTTTATGGGGAATGATCTGTTTAGCGGGAAATCACGTATGGTCGTACTGCGCAGCGGTGCTTTCACGGATGGTCAAGTGTACTACATTCCATCTGAGGATGGTACATTCTCCAAAGGGACCTGTTACAACCTGTCTACAGGCCAGCCTACGGATGTGAACGCCTGTGGGCCGGGGTATACCGAGGCTCTCAATCGGTTGAACATTTCCGATCAGGTCATCACGTACGACCTCATTCGCCAGTGGGAATCACAAACGAATAAGTGACGAGGGAAACAAAAAACCCCGATCAATCAGCCTATATGTGCTGTTGATCGGGATTTTTGTATTCACAGTCGCTAGACTGCGCTCATGTGCAATGACGAATGCCTAGGGACGCAGCGTCTTTTTCGCCTGCTCAAGCCGCCCTACCTCTTCATCCAGCATGTCCTCGGCAACTTCTACTGCATCGTCACCAAGACTATCCTTCGCCTGCTGTATGGCATGCTCTGCATGGGTACGAGACTGCTCCGCCTGCTCAATCAATTGCTCAGCCGGATGTGACAACGCCTGAGACACAGCATTGTGGAGCTTGTCTACCGAGTTTTGCGTTTGGGCCTCGACACTGTGATCGTCGAGATTGGAATCATACTGGGCCATGAGTCACTCCTCCTTCTGGGCAGTGGTCTACACCCATTAGCATGGATCAGAAGAAGGGGAACTATGCAAAAAGTTGTGAATCCTGTACACCAGGAGCTATTTTATAAAACGCGCAGCCTTTTCCAAGACCTCATCCTCTGTGGCCGCACTCACATAACGTCCGTTCACATACACAAACGCCCGTTTTCCACAAGGACCGCAATACGATTTGCAGCCGATTTTGATCTCGGCATCCGGTGCCATCTTTTGCAATTTGGGCAAGAACGTTTTCA
Source organism: Paenibacillus peoriae KCTC 3763 (assembly GCF_000236805.1). GTDB lineage: Bacteria > Bacillota > Bacilli > Paenibacillales > Paenibacillaceae > Paenibacillus > Paenibacillus peoriae. Next base: position 112,975 of record NZ_AGFX01000041.1, read on the forward strand.
AGCGAATATGATTACATTCATCACATACGCGAATATCATTGGCCATATTTCATCCCTCCGTGCTTCGGCCTAGTGGTCGCCGTGATTGCCTTGGGAAGGGTTAGTAATGACGAATCCTTCTTGGGGGAAGTACAAGTAATCAATTTTCACACCATCCAGCAGTGGCTGACCTGTTTCCAAAATAACATCAATACCTTTATCTGTAGATACTACAGTATCTGTTTCTTTAGGCGTGTCCAAATCAAGGCCGTAATGAGCATGATCTCCGTGAGCATGAGTAATGACAACGCGCAAGCTCTTTCCTTGGTTCTCTGCCTTATCCAGTTCAAGCTTTAATACTTTAGCTGCATTACGAGTAATTTTGCAGTTCATATAACTCCATCTCCTTCATATTTCATTAAATGAAATGTGGTCTTTGGGATACCTATCACACCACATAATTTTTCTCTGTGTAACAAAAGGCAATATTCCTATTGTAAAGAAAATCGCAAAAAATCGCAATCACGAAATTCATATATTTACGTCTACCGAACACGTACATGCTGCTTTTCAAGTACCTCAGGATACTTTCGTTCGGCGCGGGTTACAAACCAATTCATGAGTAGCAGTGTCACCCCAATGTCATCAATGGGCATAAAGGGCATAACATCAGGCAGCACCCAATAAAGCAGCACTGGAACGGCAAAAAGTAATTTTTCACTCCAGGGAATCCTCGAAGAGGTAATCAATCGGGGCATACGCCGAAATACATGTGACCATTGACGGAGAGACAGTAATCTTTTCCACTTCATAGGTTGTTCACTCCATTTCCAATGCTCCTAAGTAGTATATATACCCGTTAAGGGATACATAAAGAGGAACACTTGTAAAAAACGTGTTCCCCTACATACGTACGAATGAATCATTGCGTTTCAGTCGGCTTTGTCTTTTACCATGATAGCACTGCTACCATTAACATACCCACTTCTGCTGCAATGTCGTCGTAATCACGCATGGGCAGCGGGTTTACGCCCAGACCGACCTCAACTGTAAACCCCGGTTTACCAAACCGCTGTATAAACCAATCCTTGTAGCCTGCATCGCTCCCCCTGAGCTTTATCGCCCGATATCCTGTCGCGGCAGCTAGCCGCAAGGCCAAATCTCTGCTCTCCTTGGGCTCCAGATCCCGATAATTCCAATAGATTTCCTGTCCCTGACTGTGGATGGATAACACCATATCAAACTGTTCGCGCTCCGTCAGCTCGACAAGCGCCCTGGATTCCGGCTCAGACAAAGGTGCAGGTCCTGCATAGTCTCTTCGAGACGGCCCTGTTTTACCCCGTCTGCGCACCTCCTCTTCCCAATACGCCGGAAATTGATCGTTGAGGTCGACACCACGAATATTCGCCTTCCACCCCCGATAATCAGCACGGCCTTCATTCCATTTTCTGAGGTTTCGATACATCGGATGAGTCGGAAGCACACCCTGCTGCACCAGTTCTACCCCGTCCGGGTTGACCATCGGTACCACCCATAACGAGGCGTGCTCCAGCAAATCCTGCGGAGAACCACCATACACCCATGATGAAGTCCCCGATTGCTTCGCTCGCTCCCCCCGGAACTCCCTTTTTTCCTGTTCCCTGGCAGCACTAATTCCTTGCGCATATTGTTCTATAAAACGCAGCAAACAAGGCGTCGTCAGCCATTCATTAGCATGTACAGAGGCGTTGGCGTGAATTTTTCGTGCTCCTTTCCCGATGCGTACATAAGGGATATCCTTCCCCATGACGCTCGTGCCGATGCTGCCAACTTCAATAAACGGATACCTGCGGGCCAAGGCCGCAAGGTCTTCCATCAAATCCTCATACCCATACTCTCCACGCAAACGTACAATCTGATCCTGATGACCATCAGGAATAACAATTGTTTGCCCTTCCACAAACTCATGCTCCGCAAGTTCGGGATTCGCCAGCAGCAGTTCATCAAGTTCCACACCAAACTGCTTGGCAATCTGCCTTGCGTACCCACCGGGCTGAATGACGTATTGACGATCCGCTGACGGACGAATATATAACACTTGACCACAAATCAGATAGGGTTGAGTGGTGGCCCACGGATTATCTGCGATCAAGGTATCCGCCGTTAATTTAAAAGCCGAGGCGACCCGGTGCAATGTATCTCCTTTTTGAACGATGTATCCTCTCATCTTCTACGCCCCTTCCATCTGCCTTAATGCATGTTATGCAGATGCTGCGTGTCTTGATGTAGCGAAAAGCAAAACAACCGTCTTCTTTTGTCCAATGACAAAGAAGACGGTTGTCTCGTCAATCCAGGTTGGTCACTTGCCAGACGACAGGGGTTTGCCGAATTTGCTCCCCGAGCCACTGGGCGGCAATGCGTTGAAACAGCTTCGGATCACCGGAGCAAAAAAGCTGATGCACCGGCGTTTCATCCCCGGCCTCCAGCCTGCCCTTGTTATACAAAATGGTACTCGTCTCACGAGCCGTTTCGTCTGCCGAGCTAATCAGCTTCACCGCAGGACCCATCACTTCCTGAATCGTTTCCTTTAAAAAAGGATAATGTGTACAACCCAGAATCAGGCAATCCATCGGATACGCTTGAATGGGCTTCAGCGACTCCTCTACAACCTGCGATGTCGTCTTTGAATGGAACTGTCCTTGCTCCACCAAAGGAACAAGCGCAGGACAAGCGTGGCTCACCACGTCTACATAGGGAGACAACTGCTTAAGCGCAGCTGTGTATGCTCCGCTTCGGATGGTGCCGACAGTCCCAATCACCCCGACATGTCCGGTGGTAGTTGCGCTGATCGCAGCACGAGCCCCGGGATGGATGACTCCAATCACCGGAATGGACACCTTTTGGCTTATATAGTCCAATGCCGCGGCTGTTGCCGTATTGCAAGCAATAATAATGACTTTCGGATCAAACTGAATCAGAAAATCAACCATCTGCTCCGTAAATTTCTTAACCTCTTCCGATGGTCGGGGGCCATACGGGGTGCGCGCAGTGTCTCCAAAATAAATGATTTTTTCCCGCGGAAGCTGACGCATGACTTCTTTGACAACCGTCAAACCTCCTACACCGGAATCCAATATTGCAATCGCTTGCTGCACGTACACACCGCTTCCTTTTTTGTTCAAATATAAGTTGTTCCCTATCGGGAAGTTATCCGTTGCTACATATCTTATGTCGCAATCAAGTAAAAGGTACCCCAAAAGATTACCCTAAAACGATGAAGTGAGCAACAAAAAGGCTTCACCCGGATGGGAGAAGCCACGAATCCAAACGATACTCAGTTATCTCACCTATCGCTTACAGACAATTACAGAGCATCTTCTTCTGTATCCTCTTGAACAGGTGTGGATGAAACGCTGGCCTCATGAATAATTTCGCCGTCTTTTTTACGCCATTGCCCAATTTCATGAATGACGGCTGAGGCCGCTTCCTTAATCTTGTCCGTATACTCGATTGAGGTATCTGAAATTTTCCCCGCAAGCTCTTGTCCCTTGTTGGTTACGTGACGCGCCTGATCTGTAATATCCTGACGCAACTCGCGACCTGACTTGGGGGCAAATAACAACGCAGCCAGTGAACCGACAAGACTACCTGCCAACGCGCCACGGATAAAGCTTTTGTAGTTCTCCTTCATCATCATCTCTCCCTTGTGCCCGGGCGAATGCCCATCTGTTAGTGCATTATAAGCACGGAAAGCTTGTCATGATACAGGGAACAAGCCAGAAAAAGCTTTTACTTTTTTCGGGAGCGGATACGGTACAAGCAGCAACGGCCTCCATCTGCCAAACAATCCTCACGAACCACCTCGGCATCAAGCAGCTCCTCAAACATTTGCTGCTCACATTCACAAGCCTTACGGTAGCGGCCTGCAATTTGAGCGATGGGGCAATTGTACTCCACAAGAGAGTAACTGCCATCCGCTTCTTCGCGCCACTCTGCCATATAGCCAGAAGCGTTCTGAATACTTGAAAGCTTTTCCACACGTGAAGCCAGTGTAGTCTCACTTACCATATGTGGGGCGTATCGCTTCATCATTTTTCGTTTTCTACCATCAAACAGAGAGTGAACGGCTTCCATTCCCTGCTCTTCATCCAGTTCCTCTAACAGTTCCAGCAGCAGATGATCATAATTGCGGGGAAACTGCTCACTGCCCTGCTCGCTCAAACTGTATAAAAACGTCGGACGTCCCATCGCCTGTCTCACAATCGTAGCTACGATCAGCCCATCCTGCTCCATCAATTTGAGATGCCTGCGCACCCCCATTTCGGTAATGCCCAATTGAGCTGCCAAGCTTCCGACGCCCACAGGTCCCTGGGTTTTCAATAGTGTCATAATCATGCGCCTGGTAGGCATTTCGGGTACGATATACTTATCCGTCACTTTTGCCTTTACACTCCCTCGGGCTGCGTACCCAATTCCTTATTTAAATAATCATGCACGCTGAAAACAAAATGCTCCAGCAACTCAGGCAGCTTAGGTGTGAGCGGGTGAAGACTTGTCCGGTCCCAATGAAAATACTCCTGTACTAGAGGTTTACGCAAAGATACCAACTCTAACAGCGAACGAAATACGGTATCATCCAATACGCCTTCCTCATGAATGATACCGATAATATCTTCATAGCTACTGGCGTCGCGCATAATAAATCCGTCAATGATATAGCTTCCTACGTCCGTTACCGTCTCAATTGCCAGATGAAGGCAGCGCTCCTGCACCAGCCCCTGCAACAACTCCCCGTTCCAGATGCCAGATATATGGCGGAGTCCTGCGGCAATATCGGGAACGGCCTCTAGGCGAAGCTCAATTTGTTCCCGGTTGACATAATACAAGTTACTTCACCTCCAGTCATCACTTTAGATTTCATAATCAACTGCGATAGATACATCCTTCGCTTCATTCATGTGTACAATGATTTCCTGATGCACAGGGTGTACCTGATACGTTTGCAGATCCTCCAGTGTTTCGACAACAGCTGTAAGAGAAATATCGTAAGATCGTTCTGAACGAATTACATCCGTACCTACCTCGAGCGACAGCAATTCTTTGATCTTGCCATTCATGCTGCGCAAAATGGATGCCGTATGCTCAATGCTTTCAGGGGAGCGGTCTTTTAACTTGAACAAAACAATATGTTTAATCATGCGTATAGGCTCCTTATCTTAAAATGTTCTCTTGAAAATTTTATCATAACGCCCCACATACGGAAAGAAGCATTGTAATTCTAGCGATCTTTTCCTCCATCTTTCCCATCAGACTCCTTGTCCTTCAGCAGAGCAAAAAAACTCTTGAGCTTCGGTGGGAGCGGCAGACCCATTCGTGAGCAGTTTTCCGTAATAGAGATCAGTTCGTTGGATAAATAAAAATACGTCGCTGCTCCTTTCATAATTTCCGTCCCCATCAGGAGATCCACGTGATGTGCCAAAGAAATTACCATTAGCATAAAAGCCTTTCTCATCAAACCCCAAAAACCAGCTTTGCTGCTCAGACCTTGTCCAGTCTTAATCGCTGCGGCAACTCCTGTCACATAATCAATAGCCATTGCAAATGTGAATAGTACCATCAGCTGATTCCAGCCGCCAAAAGCAAACGTAATAATGGCTCCTGTGGTAGCGCAAAACACACTAAACATGCCTGGATTAATATTCATACCTACTCCTCCTCTCGGGGCGGTTACTGTAATATATGCAGCGACGCAGCAACCCGTAAAGCCATATAACCTGTTATGGATGCTAATTCATAGATTCATATAACAAACGCCAAGCGGAGTCTGTAGGCACAACAAAAAACCGTGGAATTTATCCACGGTTCTCACCATTCATTCTATTCAATTAACGATGATCGTTCCAAAAATTAAGCGGAGTCAGGTTGTTATTCAATGGCTCGAACGAATAGCCTTCTTTTTGCAATGCCGCCATGATTTGTGGAAGCACCTTGATCGTAGATGGCTTATCATGCATCAGGACGACAGGTGTTCTGCCCTGCTTTTTCAATCTTCGAATATCACTTAGAACAGTCTTTACAAAATGCTCGGGATTTTTGGTATAACGCCAATCATTCGAATCTATATTCCAATCCCAAATATGATAGCCTGCACCTGTCAGTTGGTCGCGGTAGGCTTTCTTCAAATACGGTTTGCTGCCATAAGGCGTACGAATTAGAGCAGTGCGTTTCCCAGTGGCCTGGAATAAAATCTCATTATCCTGATTCATTTCTGCAAGTGCTGCTGCAGGAGATGCATAGATTTTCTTTACCTGATGGCTCATTCCATGTAAACCCAGACCATGCCCCTCTTCTACCATTCTCTTCATCACAGCACTATGTTGACGAATTTCTGGTCCCAGCATGAAAAAAGTAGCCTTGGCATTATATTTGTCCAGAATATCCAGTAGCTGTCCGGTGTGCGCTGTAGGACCATCGTCGAAGCTCAAATAAATCGTACGGCTGGATGAGGAAGCATTCCCCGTATTACCTGTGTTGCCTGGCTTGACAGCCGCATGCTGCTTGATTTCTGCCGCGAATTTATTCACGAATTGTGCATCAGACAGACTGGCATTTGCGTTTTGAATACGATACAGATTACTTGACGGAATGGTGATGGTAAATCCGAATGCATCTGTCAAAGTTCGGATTGGCACCATCGTACGTCCTCCACGTTCAAAAACATCACCTTCGGTCAGACTCAGCGTAAAGCTGCGGTTATGTCCAGTCAATATCAGTGTGTTTCCGCTTGCCGAAGCAGAAATGCCCATCTTTTGCCCTAATATAACGATAGGTACATACAACTTGTCATTTTTCATCACTGGATGAATCGTATTGGAATCTAGTAACACATCATTGACCCCTAGCAAAGGAGTCTTCGCTTGTGCACTCGCCGTATTCGTATGTATACCCAGCAGCCCCAAACAACAGATTGCCATCAAGCATACTGCCATCCATTTTACTTGTAAAAGTTTCATCCATTACACCATCCTGTGCTGTATTTTATTATCTGCGGGAGCTATCTCTAGCTTGTCTATGAAGTTATACAGACATGACGATATAGACATGGCAATATAGACATTCACTCAACATTTAGAACATAAACGCATCTCAACCGACTGAACTCAAACGTCTTTTTCGTCCCCCATATATATTAATAGATTACCAGACTGTAGTAAGTAAATATAGGAAAACAATTTGACAACAATCTCGCAACCCCAACTGTCCGATAGGTTACAAAATTGTGAATAAATCATCTATGGATGGAACTCAAGTGAATATAACAAAAAATAGGATGGTAGGGATCTATCCGTAACTTTCCACTCCTTTAATAATTGCAGTCGTTCATGTGGTTCTATCATTGCAATAGATACCTGCATTAGAGAATGTCACTTGGGACTGATAAGAGGTAAACTCATTTGGAGATGCCCGATTCATGCGGTACTGGGTAGGAAAAAAAGACCTTGAGAAATTATTTCACTCAAGGCTTTATATGTTATCATGTTTTCTCTTTAATGAGAGGTAATTCCCCTCAGACATATAAACACCAGTTATTCTTTCATTAATAAACCTTGTTACATCAATCGGATCATATTCTTCATTTGATCAATATATTCTTACTACATTTTCCATACCACCTAAATACCATCCCTAAAAAAAGCAAGCAGTATTACCATTACCCTTTTACAAAGCATCTAACTGCTAACCCTCCTTTTTCTCGTTGCAAAAATAACATGTTGAGCTAAAAAACCATTTTTCTCTCTAAAAATCTTACGATCACAAGAAAAGAACATATTACCTCCATTTCCATAAAAAACACCACTTTTTAAATATCGGCACCTTAAACTTCCAATTTTATAGGCCTAATGGTCCTTATTTTCCATAAACCGGTTAAGCCCATGGGATTAAAAGAAAATCAGGAGGAGAGTCACTTGCAAAGCCCCCTTCGGATATAGTAGTATGTGTTTAAAAAAATCGGAGGATATATGCCTAAACAACAAGACAAACATTCCATTCAGGCGTGGTCTCTGATCAATCGCAAATATTTGGGAAAAGGTGTGCGTGTTAAACGTTTTCGCAAGCCAACACGCTGTCAAGTACGCAATCGCGTTCTGCTTGCCGTTCTGATGGCGAATGACATTAAACTGTCCCAACTTGCCGAAGAGCTTTCCATCTCCTCACGCAGCGTCAGCGCGTGGGTATATGAAGGCCGTATTCCTGGCAACACCAATCTGGAAAAGACGTGTAATACACTTGGTTATCCGCACCATATTCTGTTTAATGAAGAGGTTGTTCGGCGTTCACCGCTCATCTGTCAACCAGCACCGTCTCGTTTTATGAAACGGACTGTAACTCGTTCTCCGGTCAAAAATCGGATCTTGGCGGGTCTATGCATGGTTCATGATATTTCGGTGACCGATGTCAGTCATTGGATTGGCGTCCATCCCGGCACATTCCGAAAATGGTTGCACCAGGGTACCGTTCCTTCGCAAACCTTCCAGGATCAGGCGGAACAGTTTTTCCGTATTCCCAAATCCATTTTGTTTGCTGATGCCATGCTGAAAAAGTAAAAATGTCCCTTAAAACGAAACTATTGTAGTTTTCATGAAAGTCTTTGAAAGGAACGCATTACCATCTTTCATTTGATGAGACTTTCACACCATGCGATTCACACAATATAACAAGCAAAAAAAAGCACAGTTTGCCGATTTCTCGGTGTACTGTGCTTTTTTAGATACCATAGAGCCTCACGAGGCTTCTGATTTATATGTTCTTTAACTCTTAAGATTGAGTGCTTGTCACTTCTGATGAACGTCCGGCTTCTTCCTTGATCGCCTTCAGCTTTTTCATGACCGGGTTGCCTCCACGTCCAAAGTAGTCGTGAAGACGGCTGTATTCCTCGTACAGCTTATCGTATACGGTAGCGTTCTCAGGGATCGGCTTGAAGCTTTCGTCCCGTACACGTGCCATATGGCGCGCTGCTTCGACGATATCGTCATACCCCCCGGCTTCAGCTCCCGCAGCCACGGCTGCGAACATAGCCGCGCCCAGCGCAGGCGTTTGGGTAGAAGCTGCCACCTTGATCTCACGCCCGGTTACATCGGCATAAATTTGCATCAGCAAACGGTTTTTCTGCGGCAATCCACCGCACGCATACAATACATCTACCGGTACACCATTATGATGGAACGCATCGACAATTTTACGTGTGCCGAATGCTGTTGCTTCCAGCAATGTACGATACACTTCCTCTGGCTTCGTCAACAGCGTATACCCGACAATCAGACCTGTCAGGTTGGTATCAACCAGCACAGAACGGTTACCGTTCCACCAGTCCAAGGCCAGCAATCCGGTTTCACCCGGTTTATATTCAGCCGCTTTACGCTCCAGCCATACATGGACGTTTACGCCTTCCGCAGCTGCCTGCTCCTTTACCTCAGCCGGAACAGCATGCTCCACGAACCAAGCGAAAATATCTCCTACTGCCGATTGTCCAGCCTCATATCCGTAATATCCTGGGATAATTCCGTTCTCTACAACGCCGCACATACCTTCTACTTCTTTTTCTTCCTCACCCAGCAGCATATGGCAAATAGAAGTTCCCATCGCCATGACCAGCTTGCCTGGTGTAACGACGCCTACTGCCGGAACAGCCGCATGTGCATCCACATTGCCTACCGCTACCGCTGTCCCCGGGTTCAGGCCAAGTTTGGCAGCCATTTCTTCTGTCAACCCACCTGCCCGGCTACCCAGGTCATAAATTTCACCGCGCAGCTTTGTATCTGTCAGATTTTCCAGACGCGGATCAAGTGCCTTAAAAAATTCACGGTCCGGATAACCATCGCGGTGATGGTAAATGGACTTGTAACCAGCTGTACACTGATTGCGTTTCAGTTCTCCACTAAGCTGAGAAATAACCCAGTCGGTCGCTTCCACAAAACGGTCTGTCTGATCATAAATGTCCGGTGCCTCATTCAGAATTTGCCAGATTTTTGCGATCATCCATTCGGAAGAAATTTTCCCTCCATAACGGGGCTGAAACGCCTCTCCGCGCTGCGTAGCAATTTCATTCAAACGATCTGCTTCATCCTGTGCTGCATGGTGCTTCCACAGCTTTACCCAGCTATGCGGGTTATCCTTCAGCTTCTCATCAAAGCACAACGGTTGCCCTTGTGCGTCGATCGGCAGCATCGTACAAGCTGTAAAATCAATTCCGATCCCGATGATGTCGTCTGGGGAAATTCCCGTTTCCTTCATAACTGCAGGTACAGAAGTGGTCAGCACTTCAATATAATCAGCCGGATGCTCCAGCGCCCAGTCCATTTCCAGCTTGCGTCCGCTGCCAGGCAATACTTCATCAATAACCCCATGGCGATAAGGTGTTACATGTGTAGCAATTTCAGCTCCATTTGACAGGTCAACAATGACCGCACGCCCGGACTCCGTTCCATAATCGACACCAATGGTATACTTGCTCATTTGTGTGCCTCCTCCTTCTTCGTTTGCCCATAATAGGCATTTGCCCCATGCTTGCGCAGAAAATGCTTATCCAGCAACGCCTGATCCATCGAGGTTAATTCCGGATTCAGGATGAGGGAACGGTATGCCATTTTGGCGACTTCCTCCAGCACAACTGAATTATGAACTGCATCATGAGCATTTTTACCCCAAGTGAACGGCGCGTGCTGATTCACGAGTACACCCGGGATGTCTGTTGGACTAATATCCTTAAAGGTCTCAATGATCACATGTCCTGTCTCCAGCTCATATTCCCCGGCAATCTCCTCCGCAGTCATCGCACGCGTACATGGAACGCTTCCATAAAAATAGTCGCCTTGAGTTGTACCTAACGCCGGAATCGCACGTCCTGCTTGCGCCCAGCTTGTAGCCCAGGAAGAGTGGGTATGCACAATGCCTCCAATTTGCGGGAAAGCACGGTACAACGCCAAATGTGTAGGTGTATCTGACGAAGGGCGAAGATCACCTTCAACAATGTCACCTTGAAGATTAAGCACAACCAATTGCTCGGCTTTCAGGTCTTCATAGGCCACACCGCTTGGCTTGATAACAACCAATCCCTGCTCACGGTCGATACCGCTTACATTTCCCCAAGTAAAAGTAACCAGACCATGCTTTGGAAGAGCCAGATTGGCCTCCCATACTTCCTTTTTCAATTGTTCCAACATGTATAAGACACTCCTTTTACTATCATTTCTGAAATCTGCAATGGAAGTGACTGAACCCGACTTCAAATAGAAAATGACAGGAGGGCCGTAATGGCCCTTTACCCTTGGTTCCGCTTTCATTATACACTTGTACGTACAACTTAGCCAGTCTTTTTTTATCTCATTTTTCGATCAATTTCCACACCCGTTTTCAGAAAAAACATAGTAAAAACAGCCTATTTTCTGCAATTGAGAAAACAGGCTGCTTGGTATGACGAGAAGCGTGATGAGAAGCATGTCAATAAAATATGCAGCTTAGAAGCTGTATTCTCACCAACTTGTCTTTACATGTTAAGAATAAAGAAATGGATATGTTTTTGTTTTTATGTTTCCCGGGTATATTCCGAAGCTGGTCCCGTGGATTCGCGAACAATAAGCTCAGGCGGTATAATCCACTGACGATCCTCTTCACGATATCCCTTCTCTTCAATCATCGACAGCATGGTGTCGGCAGCACGCAGCCCCAATTCTTCCTTGGGGTGTCGAATGGTCGTTAGTTTGATTTCCGTTGCTGTCGCCAAAAATGAATCATCAAACCCAATCAGCGATAAGTCAGTGGGAATGCTCAGGCCCGCCGAACGTACAATATCCAGCAGTCGAACAGCCAGCTCATCATTATAGGTCACCCATCCGGTCGGGCGCTCCCCCGCCTCCATCGCCAACAGCTCCGATGCACGTTGTAACGGAAGCTCATTTTTTTCTTCTGTCCGGTAAGTCGTTACTGCATTCGGGTGTAATGTCACCCCATATTTGCGGTGAGCAGCCACAAATCCCTTCATACGCAAAATTCCCTGCATATCATCGGTTTTGAAAAATCCGGCCAACCGTCGGTGACCCAGCTTGATCAAATGCTCAGCCGCCAAAAAGCCACCCTTTTCATCATCCACACGCAGACAAGGCGCATCCATTTCCTCATAACGCGCATTGATCATCAAATAAGGGATTTGGCGATTTTCCACGGTCAAGTAATAATTCAAATTGGGATTGCGCTCCCCGCTTTTGGTCGGTTCAATAATAATCCCGCTCAGCGGCTGACTCAGCAGCATTTCCAGACACTGGCGTTCCTGCTCGGGGTCATTCCCTGTGCTGGACAGCAGCAGCTTGTAGCCCTGACGGCTTAATTTGGATTCAATTCCCTGTACAATAGAGGGAAAAATATAATCCGATATATAGGTCGTAACCACCCCAATCGTCCGTGGATCTTCAGGCTGCTTACGATCTCGTGTCGCGACAAAGGTCCCTTTGCCCTGCATGCGAAACAGCCAGCCTTCCTGTACCAGCTCGCCCAGCGCCTGACGCACTGTTTGCCGACTAACGGCAAATTGCTCAGACATTTCATGTTCAGATGGAAGCTGGCTTTGAGGCTCCAGTTTGGATGAATGAATCCATGATAAAATTTCCTGTTTAACCTGTATATATTTGGGTGCCATAATTTCCTCCGTACTTGCAATATCGTGTACCCGTTTGTATTCCACGATTATAGCATATCGTTCATTTGTACATACAAATGTTATAGGAGCAGGATATCGTTGTATAGCTGCCGGAGGCGTAAACCCAATCGTTAATCCCTTCCTTGCTACACATGCTTAATTGAGTGTCTAAAAACCATTTGTATAGATGCTGCACATTACGAACGAAGCAGTTGATGCTCGTTCATATACTTGAGCCCTGTGTAGCGGTCACGCAAAGTATGGGCTGTGCGCAAAGCACGAGCAAGCTGCTCATCCGTAACCCCAAGCTCGGCAATCGTGGAGGGGCCCCCAACCTGAGCCAGCCATGCACGCATCTGTTCCGATGCAGGCAAGTCCCGATATACGTTTAAAGCCTCCACATCCTGGCTGGCAGCCAATTCCCTGTACATGTCAGACAGCAAAGCGGAAGCTACGCCCACTTTGGCACCATGCAAAACCTGCTTGCGTCCCTCTGCAATAAAATCCATTTCAATTCGGTGGGAGATATGGTGTTCTCCCCCCGACGCTGGACGCGAATGATCGATCATCAGCATCGAAATACCGGAGGCAATCAGTGCATTCATCAGCACCTCGACGCCTGCCTTGCTGCCTGCCGCAATCTCATCGACATGCTCTACACAGGCACGTAAAGCCTCCTCGGTAATGCGGTTAGCCACGGGTGAATACGGCTCATTTCCCAAATCTCTGGATACATGCCAATCCGCTAATGAGGTGAATTTACCGAGCATATCGCCAAAGCCTGCGGCAGTCATCGTCTGTGGTGCACTCGCCAGCACGGACAGATCCGCAAAGATCGCTTCCGGCGGAACCGCCTGAAACGTTTGCTTGCTGCCGTCTACGATCAGCGGCGCACCTGCGGAGGTAAAACCATCCACGGAAGCGGCCGTTGGTATGGACAAGAACGGACGGTTCATTTTATAGCACACAAAGCGAACCAGATCGTGAATCGTTCCTGAGCCTACAGCCAATACAGCCTGACTCTGATCCTTCACACCCAGCAGCACCTTCATAATGTAGGTTTCATCAGCGATGACATCTCCCACAGCATTGGGAGGCAGCCGTACGACATCAACCGTCAACCCTGCCTCATGTATCAGCTTAGCCACCTTTTGGCCTGCCGCTGCCGAAGTATGCTCATCCTCTACCAAAGTTACATGACGATACCCCTGTTGGTTCAAATAAGGGACAATGGCTTCAAGCGCTCCATCACGCACCTCGATGAACAGCTCTACCTTGCGGTGGGGATGATCAGCGTTGCTTGCCTGCGCCTCTGCGTTCCACTGCTTGATCTGCTCATTCATATTCATTTCATCAGCCTCCTGAAAAGGAATAATTTGCATAAGAATGACCCATAATGATAAAAAATTCAGTTTGAAAACGATTACTACTCAATTGTACGCACAAGTTGATGCCCAAGTCCAGAAAAAAGTACAAGTTACGATTGAATTCATGTTTTAGAAAGGAATATGATTATGAAATATAGAACGGACATTGCCTGCTCGCTTGGATTGCTGGCAGGTACGACCTTTGGCAGCGGTATTGCTTTTTTGTTCGGCTGGCAAGCCTATCGAGCTCTGACCTCTGTCAGCGTCTTTGGCATTGCTGGAGTTATCATCACCATTGTCGTTTTCCGCTTGCTTCACCGCAAGTCGGTTTCTACGTCCAATTCCCGATAAATTCAATTCGGTGGAATAACTCGCAATTTGTACCTGTCCGCATACATAAAAAACGGGCCACACAAGCTATTTGCAGCGCTTGAGTGTACCCGTTTTTATTTGACTCTTTTTTGCTTCTTAATTGGTGTGAACCTCTGGATCAACATCCAATTCATAATCAATTTCATCAAACCCGAATCCAAATAATTGAAGGAAATCCAGACGGTACTGTTCGAGGTCGCCCCGTTCAGACACGTTTTCTGTAGTGATCTCGGACCAGGCAGCTTTGACAGCCTCCTGCACATCCTCTCTCATTTCCCAGTTATCCAGACGAATGCGCCCTTCCTCATCCGTTTCCACAGTTGACCCGCTATAGAGCTTCTCGAACAGACGCTGCGCCTGCTCAATGCATCCTTCATGCAATCCCTTTTCTTTCATGACCTTAAACAGCAAGGAAATATACAGAGGCACAACAGGAATAGCCGAACTCGATTGTGTAACAAGCGCTTTATTTACAGAAACGTAGGCTTTACCACGATAACGCTCCAGTTGCTTCGTTAACGTATGCGCTGTAGCTTCCAAATCGTTTTTGGCTTGACCAATCGTTCCTTTGCGATAGATGGCCTCCGTGATCTCCGGCCCAATATACGAGTAGGCCAGTGTGGTTACCCCGTCAGCCAGCAGCTCGGCTTCCTCCAGCGCCTTGAGCCATAAGGACCAATCTTCGCCACCCATGACCGTGATGGTGTTCTCAATTTCCTCCTGCGTAGCCGGTTCCAGCGTAATTTCCGATACGACGCCCGTATTCGTATTCACCGTTTTATTCGTAAACGGCTGTCCGATGGGCTTGAGAACGGAATTAAAGGTTTCACCCGTATCTGGATGGGTCCGCCGCGGTGAGGCGACACTATACACAATCAGGTCTACCTTGCCCAGCTTTTCCTTTACAAGCTTCAACGTCTCCTGCTTAATTTCATGGGAAAAAGCATCTCCATTAATGCTTTCCGCTATGTAGCCAGCCGCTCTGGCCGCTCTTTCAAAGGCCACAGTGTTGTACCAGCCTGCCGAAGCCGTGCGTCCCTCTGCCGCAGGGCGTTCATAGGAAACACCTATGGTATCCGCCCCCATACCGAAGCTCGCAGCAATGCGGGAAGCCAGTCCATAGCCTGTGGATGCACCGATCACAAGTACCTTTTTAGCTCCTTGTATAGCCGTGCTGTCTTTGATGTAGTCGATTTGACGATTGACATGAGCCGCACATCCTGCAGGATGCGCAGTCGTACATATGAAACCACGAATTTTCGGTTTAATAATCATTGTAAGGGTCCCCCTATTTAGGCATTCATTTAATATCGATGGAATGGTTGTCCAGTCATAACTATATAGTAAAATAGCCTGCGGCTCAACCTGTGACATATTCATTATCTCGCACTTCTGTTGGTCACAGACAATCATGCTGAGAAGTAACAACTAAAAACGAGCATTCCAGTAAAGGATTGCTCGTTTTAGGCAAAGACATTGTTTAAGTTCAGTATAAATTTATCGATCAAGAAAGTGTTTTAAGTGCTTCAGGAGTGAACGGCACTAATTCGTCCAATCTTCCGTCCCGAATTTTGCTGGCCCAAGCAGGATCTACCAGCAATGCTCTGCCGATAGCAACCAGATCAAATTCTTCATTTTCGAACTTTTGAACCAATCCCTCGATACTTGCGTTGCCAGCACCTTTTCCTTCGGTGAAGAGTGTCATGAAATCACCATCCAGGCCAATCGAACCAACAGTGATGGTTGGTTTGCCTGTGATTTGTTTAACCCAGCCGGCAAGATTCAAGTCAGATCCTTCAAATTCAGGTTCCCAGAATCGACGAGTTGAGCAGTGGAATATATCCACGCCCGCATCAACCAAAGGCTGCAGAAATTGTTTTAGCTCGTCCGGTGTTTTGGCCAATTTAGCTGTATAATCCGTTCCCTTCCACTGCGAAATACGCAACACAATCGTGAAATCAGGACCGGCTGCACCACGACAAGCTCTGACCACTTCTTCAGCAAAGCGGGTACGTGCAATCATGCTGCCTCCGTAGCGGTCTGTACGTTCATTGGTTTTCTCCCAGAAGAACTGGTCAATCAAATAGCCGTGAGCTCCGTGGATTTCGATTCCATCAAATCCAATGCGCTTGGCCTCACCTGCCGCTTGTGCAAAAGCATCCACAATTTCACTGATATCGGATTCGGAGTAGTCATTAACGTTGCCCCGTGCGCCCATGTGCCAGATTTGAGGAATAATCTTCCCCCCTACCTCATGTACTTCGGACACCACGTTGGCCCAACCATTTAATGCTTCTTCACCATAGAAGAAAGGTACATCCTTCTGATTGGATGAATCAGCATGATTAACTACTGTGCCTTCTGTCACGATGAGGCCAACGCTATTTTCAGCTCTCCGGCGATAATACGCGGCAACATCTGGCCCTGGAACGCCATTAGGAGATAGATTTCGAGTCATTGGTGCCATTACTACACGATTGGACAAAGTAAGATTTCCCAAAGTAAACGGACGAAATAATGGTTGTACAGATTCGGAATAAGACATAGTAAACCTCCAATGTTATTGAGTCCGGTATAAATTGATTTATAAAGTAGGACTTAGAATCCTGTAGTATACTGTGTAGGGATTGCAGTTTCTTTTCTCAATTTTGATGCGGCTTCCAGTACCCAATAAGGATTTCTCAACAGCCCTCTACCCACAGCAACCAAATCGGCCTCTTCATTTCCGATAACTGCATTCGCCAAAGTTGGATCATCGAGTCTTCCAACCGCCATTACCGGAATATCCAGAGCTTCTTTGATATCTTTTGCCAAGGGAACTTGATACGCTGCGTGAGTTCCTGGTCTGCCCCATGCAGCTATCGGTCCCTCACCGCCGGATGAAATATCAAACATGTCTACTCCTGCTTTTTGATATTCCTTGGCAAAAGCAATGCTTTCTTTAATACCATATCCACCTTCTACGTATTCTTTGGCGGAAATACGCATGATGAGCGGCATGTCTTCCGGCATTTCGCCCTTTGCTGCCTGAATGATCTCCCGGCCAAAAAGGGTAAGGTCTTTACCATATTCATCTTCCCGTCTGTTCGTAAGCGGTGAATGAAATTGATGAATCAAATAGCCATGTGCACCATGAATTTCAATGGAGTCAAATCCAGCTTTGACAGCGCGAGCTACAGCAACACGGAATTTCTCCACCAGTCCTTTAACCTCTTCTGTTGTAAGCGCGCGAGGTTGTTTTGAATTTTCATCAAATGCAATGGCAGACGGTGCTACAGGAACTTCAGCATCTTCCGCTTTGCGTCCAGCATGCGCGATCTGAATTCCCACTTTGGCACCGTAACTGTGACAAGCATCTACAATCCGTTTGAGAGCAGGAATCTGTTCATCTGACCACAAACCAAGATCAAAATCGGAGATCCGGCCATCTGGTTCTACATCTGTCATTTCAATTATGATAAAGCCGGTTCCACCTATCGCACGGCTAACGTAGTGTATATAATGCCAATCTGTAGCAATTCCATCCTTTTTGTCAACCGAGTATTGGCACATTGGCGGCATAACTACGCGATTTTTCAATTCCAAACCTTTAATTGTATAGGGACTAAATAAATCTTTCATGTGAGAAAGACTCCTCTCCGATTTATATTGTGAAACACGTCAACAAAATGCATGCACGCGCATATATAATAACATGTTTATTTCATTTGTCAACTATAGACATGATTTCAAAATTCAAAACTTTATGATCATCTTTTGGTTAATATGCTGCATCAGATCTTCTTTATCAGTGCCTTCAAGTTCAGGATTAAGTGATCTTTCCTCAAGTTTTCCTGTAAGACTCGGTCATTCAGTATTGTAAATCATTAGCAAAACAGCTCGGATCACAGCCACTTTTGTGGCATGATTCGAGCCATTATTTATTGAGGTTTCGAATGAAAAATTTTTATAATCAATATTGATGGAACACCTTGGAGATTACTTTCCATTCGCCGTCTACTTTAAGAAGTGTGTGGTAATCGGCATATTCCACTTCTGGGCTTTCCAAAATAACACGAACTACGGCAACAGTAACCGCAACATCAAGAACATCAATTCTGTATTGAAGATCTTTTGCCGGTCCCAGCGTGTCAATCAGATCATACAGATTTTGAATAGAACCTTCGCTGAGTTTTCCGTCATTCGTGTATCCATACATAATGGCATCTTTATGGAAAGTGGATTTCATCACTTCGCCCTTGCCCACAATATTCCCTTCGATATAACCATTCATTGCATTTACGATTGCTTCATAATCCTTCAAAGTTACTCTGCTCATTATTCATTACTCCTCTAATTTTATTTGCTTGCGCATGCATTTATATTATTTGATGCTTAGAATCCTGTCAAGCATCAATGAGAAACCCATGCGCTGCGTGGATTTCAACACCGTCAAACCCTGCTTCTATCACACGTTTCGTCGTTTCCCCCAAACGCCTTAACCATATCCAAAATTTCTTCATGCGAAAGAGCATGCGGCGCTTCCCCTAACGGTTGACCCTGCATGCCACTAGCCAATTTTTGTAAACTTGGTGCAACCTCTTTTTCAAACTTTTTTCAATGCATCGGCAATCAAATCGTCACCAGCAATCAAGTCAAACGCACGCTTATAGGTGTGTTTCTCATCCAAAGCGGTCACAATGGCACGGGCTACATCTTCACGAGGGATACTGCCATAGGCGATATTCTCCGCAGCAGCCACTTTCCCTGTACCAGATTCATTCAAAAGAATCCCAGGTCTTATGATGGTGTAGTTCAAACTGCTGCTTTCCAGCACTCTATCCGCATAATGCTTCGCTGCATAATAGGGGAGGATATTATCATGCCAGTTCTTCCGGTTATTCGCCTGAATTGCACTGACCATAATAAAACGGTCAATGCCTGCTTTTTCAGCTGCTTCAATTGTTTTTCCAGCACCATCCAGATCAATTAACAACGTTTTATCATATCCCGTTTTTCCACCAGAGCCAGCTGTAAATACTATAGCATCGCACCCCTTGACAGCTTCTGTGATGGAGTCTACAGTCCCCTCCAAGTCCGCAAGAACCGTTTCGACGCCCTGCTTTTCATATGCATCAGCTTGTTCTTGTTGCCGAACCATCGCACGGGCTGTGTGCTCTTTGCTTTCTTTCAAAAGTTGGATGAGGCGTTGTCCAATTTGTCCATTTGATCCTACCACCAAAACCTTCATCTAATCACTCCTCCTTATTAGATTTTTCCTCTCCCATTAACTTGAATATCACCATTCCTGGGCAGTAGGGGCAACAATAACGTCATTGATCATGACATTGGCTGGCTTGTTCACAACAAAACCAATGGTTTCAGCCACGTATTCCACGTCAATAGCAACTTTGTTCAAATCTCCCAGTACCGCTTTGACATCCCTATCCGTTACTGTACTTTGCCAGTTCGTTGCGATAACCCCTGGGGATACCAAAACAGCTTGAATATTGTGTTTAACAGACACTTCTTTACGCAGACTTTCCGTAATAGCCCGCATGGCATACTTCGTTGCACTGTAGACACCATGGCCTTCTCCTACTGCATGGCCTGCTATAGACCCAACATTTACAATTTGACCCTGCCCTTGTTTTTTCATATGAGGCAATACGGCTGCGATTCCGTATAGCGTCCCTTTAATGTTAAGATCAATCATCTTCTCCCACTCTGCTACATGGGCATTATCCCACATGGAGAACAGCATGTAGCCTGCGCAATTAATTAATGTATCTACACGGCCCAAATGATCTATGGCGAAATTCACCAAAGATTGAACTTCAGCATTGACAGTGACATCGGTTGCCTTATAGAGTGCTTTACCGCCCTCATTCTTGATCCGTTCAGTTAAGGATCTCAACTTCCCCTCATTTCTTGCTGCGAGGACAACCGTTGCACCATTTTTCGCCAGATATAGAGCTGTCGCTTCACCTATTCCACTTGAAGCACCTGTTATAATAATGACTTTATCTTTAATATACTGCATGTTCAAAACTCCTCTCTTGTTCTAAATAAACACTAAGTAACCAGATAATTTAGCACACAAATTATAAGCATGCGCATGCATTTAATTTAACGAAAAAAAACCTTGCTGTCAAGCCTCGAACACCAATATTGTTTGATCAAAAAAGAACACTATGATTAATTCTTAAACCGTTCCATGATCATCCTCAAATGATGTATGGCATAAAAAGGCACTCCTAAATCTTCTGTGAGTGCCTTTCATACTAACTTAATTAAGCATCTAGTGGAAAATAACTTCTTAAAACAATTCTTGCGTAATACTTTGAAATTTCGACTTCAAACCTTCTTTTTGAAGTTCTGATTCCAGAACCTGATTGAAGGTTTGTAATGCTCGCTGATATTTATTTTCGCCTAGTTCCGTAACTCGAGTATAAATACCGCGCCGATCATCCTCACATATATGTCTTTCCAGAGCGCCACAGTCTTTGGCCTCCATTCTTACTACGAGCCTTGAGGTGGCACTTTGACTTAAACCCACCATCTCCTGAAGCTGCTGTAATCGTAATTCTTTATCCTCGGACTTGGATATGAAATTCAGTACATAAAATTCCTTCAAAGATAAATCATATTCTTGTAGCAGAGCCTGCTCCAGTTTGTCAGTTACATTGGAATAAATCTGAGACAAGGACAACCATATATCTAAAAGGTCTTTTTTATTTTGCAATTTTAGACCCCCCAATCTATACAAGAGTATTAGCACATAGTCTATCCTATTGTATCAAGCTTAAACAGAACGGTCAAAACCCGTATATCACTTGATCATTTCAAATTGAAAAACAAACTTTGCAAATGTAGGAACCTTCAGGCATTTCAGCGAAACAATAAAATTTGATATGAATTTTATGGATAACGACAATATGAGCAATAGTCTGCGCCTACAACCCACGTAAAAAAGGTTCGTAATTGCCTGAGCAACTACGAACCATGTTTGTAAGATGATGCGGTCGAGAGGACTCGGAGAGAACAACCAGCCCACTCCCTGCCATTGACTGGTGAAGGACATGCGGCACTTTAGCCACGTCCGATACATCGCGATTGATCGGAAGGCTATATTGGAATCCGATGAAGAAATGATTCAGGCTCTACTATCGTTTCAAACGATGTATGAAATTCGTGTTATCATCATTGCCGAAGGGCTGCCGGATAGCAGTCCCTTTCTGCAACAACTGATTCAAGCTGGAATCACGAATATGGCAACTTCAGAACATATCGAGTCGAGAAGTCAAGGAGTGCTTTTCAGAGCAAGGGATGCAACGATATATTCCTTCTGTTTCCCCTGAACCAGTTAACGAAACACTGGATACTTTCCAACCTCATGAAGAAAAATATAGATTTGACTGTAAAAACATACGGATTGCCGTAGCTGGGAGTGATCGGCGCGTTGGCGTCACGACAACGGCGATGAATTTGGTCTTTTGGATACAAGCACATGGAGGGAATGCGTGTTATTTGGAGGCTAACGCGAGCAAGCATTTGGCACACATTATCCACCTGTTCGAGCCGGAAAAAGCGGGGAACTCTTATGTGATGGAGGGAGTAGACTTTTATTTAACCCCGGAATTGGACCGCGATTATAACTTTATCGTGACGGATTCCGGCGTATTGGGTGATCCTAGAGTACAGGACTCCTTCGCACAAGCGGATGTCCGTATACTCTGCGGTTCGGCTATGCCTTATGAACTGCCAGTGTTTTATCGAGCTATAGAACGATGTAAAGACCTCTCAGTCTATGCGGCCGGATTATCCGTACCTGAAAATTTAAAGCCTTTTTTGCTTCAAATGATACGCGATGATATTGTGTTTGGGGATAGCTCCAATGACCTTTTTGATTCGGCAGCTAATCATCAACTTTATTATCAACTTCTCAAGGGTTATGTAAATTAAATAGAGTTACAAGGGGATAATCAGATCAATTGACCTTGTTGTTCAATAAAGCTGATCTCCATAACAGAAGATCAGCTTTATTTATTATTGCCACAATTGCGATGTCACTCAAGAAATAAATTATTCCTTTCCACCCACTCATGAACCACATCAGTGCAAGTATTGTTATAAAGAAGAACGTGTAAAATAAATTTTTATTCATTCTACTTTCCTTTCTTTGGCACGCACCAATATCTGTCTTCTACTACTTTGTAACCATCAGTAACTACAACCAAGTTATTACTACCTTTACATAGGTGGCTCCTCCCAGCAGAGGGGTTTCCAATTTTTTTCGGAGACCTAGCTCACTCATGACCGGAATGGTGGCTCTATTCCATCGAAATATTCTGAATACGGTTGACAGGATTAATTCATGATTTCATACTGGACGACCAGACAATTTCTCAATATCTCTCGTAACGATATCGAAGTCCCTTATAGAAAGTTCTGTTGAACACTTTAGTCGGAGATTTAGTAACCACAATCTACTGAGAACTGATTCCTGGTGCCTGACGTACGAAATCTTGGCTTGATATCTGATCAAACATAAAAGCTGCAATATCCTCTCTGGAAATCGTTAACGAATGCTTAGTGTGTCCATAAAGCCCTAGATTCAGTTTTTTTGATGCCGGACGATTTTTTAAAATTGCTGCACGAACCATTGTCCAATCTAAGTTCGATTCACGAATAACCTTTACCGATTCAATAATGTCGTCATATGCCGCCGGAAGCATCAGCTTAACAAGTACAGCAGGAAGCCATATTTTCAAATCAAAACCATCACCTGGATCTACAGCAGTTCCAGTAGAAATACTAATGAGTCGTTTTAAGCCTTCTTGCTCCATGACTGAGATAATTGCCTTAAGTGCTTGAGTGATTGGCAAATCCTTAGGATATTTCGGCGAGGTAGGACCAAGAGCAGAGAGAACAGCATCGGCTCCTCGAATCGCTTCTATTAAACTTTTTTTATCAGTCAGGTCGCCTCTGATAATCCGCACTTTGGGATGGGTAAATGGACTGCTAGATCGTGCAAAAACCGTAACCTCTATTCCGCGTTAGAGCTTCTTCGATTAGGTATGGGCCTGTCTTTCCTGTAGCCCCAAAGATTGTAACTTTCATTATTTTATTCACCTCGTAGGTTCTTTTATGTTGATTAAACTAATGGTATTTTTATCGTAATTCACTTCAATCTATTCTATTTTAAAAAAATGACTGGATAGCTTTTTACAACTAGTCCAGTCATTTTTCAGGTCCTGTTTGCATTATTCTACAAAACACAACATTCCATCTTTAAGCTATGACTTTCCAAGTATTAATCAAATTAGCCTTGCAATGTTCTTGCTTCAATGATTATAAAGTGAGCAGTACGTTCCTTTATTAACCAAGTTCCGTTTTGACGTACATATATATCATCATATTTAACACTATAGTCAGTGATAACTTCTTTGCCTTCTTCGTCTCTCACCATTTTCATTTGAGAGTACGAAACACCTGTTGCAGTATCGCCATCCACTTTCACAACGTGTTGTGCGTTAATGGAGAAATAACGTTTTACAAGAGAAGCGTGACTTGTAAATTCCTCTTCTAATTGTTTTGTTCCTGAAACTTCAGACACCAATTGACCACCGAAGTAAACCTTATATTTATGATCCGGCGTAAGTAAAAGTATTTGTTCTGAAGTCTTTTTCTCATCTCCTAGATTTGACCAGGCATCGGCTAATTCTCTTATTTCTAATTTTGCTTGTAAAATTTCTAACGACATTTTTTTCCTCCTTTAATTTCATTGGTATTTTGTTAAATATTAGTGTTCACCAGTATTTTGCCCGTTATCGGTTATTAGTATTACTGCATTCACAATCATTGAACGTACTTGCGATGGCCAAAGTGATTACGATAATTTTGCGACTTAAATTGAGCAACTTCCTTTTACATTAGATTATGGGTGAACGCACACTCAATAATACCCATTGCTCACTCATTAGTGAATAAAATTACAGTAGTCGCTATTGAGTGAACGAACACTCATAATGAGGGCATATACGGCTTTCAACGCCATGTCAATAGAGCGGGAATTTAGTTCAAAGTGCCTTGGGATGCAGCTTCTGCGTCAAACGAGCTGTGCTGCGTCATCTCAGCGGGCGCTGTCGATGATCGATCCGCCATCGGGCGTGAGGCTTGAGCCTGTGATGAACTGCGAGTCCTTGCTGGCGAGGAAGAGCACCACAGGCGCAATATCTTCTTCAGGGGACCCGTAACGGCCGAGCGGGTTGGTTGGCGGTGGAACATCGGCCTCAGGCTCCCAAGTTTCCGCGACCGGCAGGATGTTGTTCACGGTGATCTTGTCGGGTCCCCATTCGCGTGCGGCAGTGCGGGTCAGAGCGCGCACCGCTTCCTTCGCCATATTGTAAGGGGTATAGCCCGGCATCCCGATCACGCCCGCCATCGAACCGAAGTTGATGACGCGTCCTTCTCCGCTCGCCTTGAGGTGAGGATAGGCAGCCTGCATCATCCGTAGATAGGCGATAGGGCCAGTATCGAAATTGCGTTGCAACTGCTCCACCGAGAGGTCGATCACCGATGAGAAGGGCGCGGACGAATCGAACGCGTTATTCACCAGGATATCAATCCCTCCATAATCCGAGACAACCGTATTGATCGCCGCCTTGATCTGGCCGGCATCACCAATGTCGCAGACTACGCCGATGGCATTTCCGCCCGTGGCCTTGATATCTGCGACGACAGCATCGACGTTTGCCGGGGTGCGTGACACGACCGCCACCTTAGCGCCTTCCGCCGCAAACAGCTTCGCGATGGCACGTCCGATGCCGCGACCAGCGCCGGTGACGATTGCTACTTTTCCTTCAAGTCTACCCATAATTTTATTCCTCCTTTAATTTCATTGGCATTTTGATAAAAATTTCAACAGTATTTTGCCCGTTTTCGGTTATTAGTATTCCTGCATTCACAACCATTGAACGTACTTGCGATGGCCACAGAGATTACGGTAATTTTGTGACTTAAATTGAGCAACCTCCTTTTAAATTAGATTATAGGTGAACGCACACTCAACAATTCCCATTGCTCACTCTTTATGAATAAAATTACAGCAGCCGCTATTGAGTGAGCGCACACTCACAATAAGAGCATATATGACTTTCAGCGCCATGTCAATAGAGCGGGGGAATAAACTTGGATTTAGTTTCAAAGCGCCTTGGGATGCAGCTTCTGCGCCAATTCGGTGATCGTATACCTCCTCAGCACCTCGCGCAAGCTCCGGTCCATCTCGCCTGTTATATCCAAGAAAACTTCCTTCATCTCGACTCCGAACGGATGAGTGCCCATCGAATCCTCGATTCCGTAGAAGAGCGGGCTGCTTACCTGAAACGCGCTGTACAAGTCCACAAGGGCAATCGATTCTGGTGCTTTCTTAAGCCTGTAGCCGCCGTCGCGGCCTTCGCGTGTCTCAAGGATTCCTTCCCGCGCAAGCACCGCCAGAACCCTCCGCATCAGCGTGGCTTCCGACTGCAAATTATTTGCGATTTCGACGCTCGGACACGTCTGAACATTTTCTTTTGCCAAGATGATCAAAGCCTGCACCGCAAGGCCGAACCATTTGGGAGAATAGTTTCCCGTTCGTTTATCTGTCATCTCATCATGTCCTTTCGAGTCCGATCTATGCGTACCTGCATGTTCCTGAATTGTATCGCGAACCGTTCTAAATGTTCTCCGGCTTCTCCGCAATCCACTTCAACTTCGACTTCATTGCCATCGACGAAAAAACGGAGCGGAACAACGACCGTTCGTCCCCCGCTTCCCGTTGTACTAATTGATGTTTAAATAATATGATTGTCAACTTGTTGTTCAGTGAGTGCGATGTTAAATATGTCCTACTCTTATGATTGACCTGGAAATAACGTGTCCAAAATACGATTTACAAATTCATCCCCCTCTTCTAGCGACTCCTCTTTACCTAAAAAATTCAATTGGAATGCACGTTGAAAACAACTTCCCAGCAATATATCCGCTACAGCTCTTGGATGCAATTTATCGCTAATTCTCCCAGTATTTATTTCTTTCATTAAATAAGCTTCCACCGCCTCATTTGCCGCATACGGGCTTTCATTTCGTTGAGTAAAACCTTCTCGATGGCGAAGCAATATTTCCGGTTCCGAGAAAATAGAACAGATTAAGGGCATCGAACTATGATAATCCTCCAATGCCGCAAGAGCCACCTGCTTCAGATTTCTCCGCACCGTTTCTTTACCAGCAAGGTTTTGCAGCAATGTTAAAGCTTCCATCAGATTACTCAGTTTTCCCTGTAAAACATGGAGAAATATCTGGTTATTTCTGTGCGAAGTGGTGGCTCGATGATTATCTCATTACTATTCGTTGTGCTTCTCTTAATGATGGCCATGGCGACGCTTTTTTCCGGGTATTTGCATGTAAGGCCTCAGATCGCGAATTCATACAGGTAGAAAACCTGCGTCCTTTGTATTAACTGGAAATTTGCCCGATCCCCATTTTACGATGAACCCAATTATCGCGCTACGTTTTACTTCGAATAGTGAATTTTTACCCTTATGTGAAAGGCTGCGAACGATGGTATAACCCTTGATACCATCAAGAAACATGGGAGGCCGATTATCAACGGGTGTAACGAATTAAATGCTGATAGTAAAATGAGCAAATTAACCAACACATTCAAGGGGACGACCATGAATATCCTGAAATCCTACTTCAGCAACCCACGGAAGGTCGAATTGTCATTTAATCGGGGCGGCACTTCCTTAGTAGTTCTGAGAAACAAAGCTCATACTGCCGCTCCATCATCTCGTTTCAAACCTTTTTAGTGAAGGTTATAGTTAATATGTGATTTCAAGCATAAGACAAGGTAGGAAAAAGATGAACAAGACCCTGCAACATGACGTTGACTTGGATAATGCTATATATTTTGGTCAATATGTGATGGTTTTGACGGAGGGAAAATGACAGGTGGGGGACTTATTGAAAGCTACGATAATAACGAAATTCAGATAAATGGTAAACGGCATTCGCGAAAATCAACGTTTATTCAAACACCTCCACCTGATTTCCATTTCAATTTTTAAAATTTAGCAATCGCAGTATGTAACGGGAAATCAAGTAGCAGGGGCGGCTAGCCCCCGTGCTATCACATCACGAACCGTTCGGTATACGGCGGTTCATGTCATATTCCGTAATTGTTTGTATCTGGCCCTAAGACTCCTCAGACCAGGAGATAACCAGTATTGGCTATCTAATTCGGACTGCATGCAATGCGCCAGTATTTCTTCCTCGAATTGTCCCATTCGTAGGCGTTCTGCTTCGGAGCTCCCAGCGATATTAGTTTTCTGACCTTTGTCTTTGGTTTCTCCATTGTTTCCAGATATACATCCGGAGTCTTCTTCTATTCGTCCAACTCATCGAATATGCTTTTCGTATCCACTAAAGTATAATAGCCACACCATCCGGTAACGGACCATCTGAGCTGAATGTAGAGTGTGCTTTCGCAGTAATCATACTTGTACCTCCTGTAATCCATCGTTTTTACCAATCGATTGGTTTACCATCCCTGAAGAACCCTCCACGAGGTCCTTCCGATCCCATCGTCACTAACTGTAGGATCAACTCGGCAGCGCGTTTCGAAGTTCTCGGAGCAGAGGGTCCCCCCATATCCGAACTTACCCAGCCCGGATCGACTGCATAAATCTTGATATCTCCCCTAACTTCTGCTGCTGCTAATCGAGTCAATGCATTCATTGCAAGTTTGGAGATCTTGTACGCCCCCACTCCTGGGGACGACATGGCACTCATGGCGCCATATTCCGAGGAAACATTGATGATTCTTCCATATCCCCGCTTTTCCATGAGCGGAAGAAATGAACGCATGACATGGTAAACGCCGAAAAAATTCGTGGACATCGTTTGCTCCAGAATCGCAGGATCCATGGTCAACAACCGGGCACTACCATCCAAATATACGCCCGCGTTGTTAATTAATACATCCAAGTGGCCAACGGTCTCGGTGATGGTCATTGCTGCTTTGCAGATGCTTTCTTGATCTGTGACATCCATGACGACGAACGAAACATTCAGTCCGGACTCGGCAAGTCGTTGCGCCGCTTCAGCACCCTTCTTTGGATCCCTACTTGCCAAAATGACTTTGAACCCCATTGAAGCCAATTGTTTGACCATTTCATATCCGATTCCTCGATTCGCGCCTGTAATAAGAGCTGCTTGTTTATCCTGCAACATTGGAATCCTCCATTCGTCTGTACAAAGAAACTCTTGGATATATCGTTGCGATGCTTAATATTAGGAACAAGATTCCCCCAATTACGACGTATTGCGTACTTATGCCTGATATGAATAATCCGCATACAGCTGCGCCAATCGTTGTTCCCAAGTTGGCGGATGTCAGAAAGACACCGTTCGCGAATTCGGGAGCTTCCGGCGCTGCGGACACAACCCAATATTGCGTAATGTTGCCGCCTATGCCGCCCAAGATTCCCCAAATCAAAACAATGAAGGCCATGGGGACGCTGAACTGTCCCATGCTGAAAAGCATGATGTAAACGGCAAGCATGGCAAATGGATAAAATATGACCGTTCTTAATGGATGATTAGCAAGCAGCTTCCCTGCCATCATGTTTCCAACAATATTGGCTGCTCCGTATAGGAATAACATCACACTGATTGTGTTCCAGTCATACTTCGTCACGGTTTTAAGATACTCGGCAAGGTAACTGTACACCCCAAATACGGCTCCGTTCATGAAGATCACACCAGCAATGGAAAGCCATGTCACGGATCTTTTTAATACCCGCAATTGAGTGCCATAAGAGAGCCTTTGTGCAACAGGTATCGTTGGTACGAACAGGAGTGTCGCGACGAATGCGACTGTCGTTCCAGCGGCAAAGAACAACATCGCATAGGTAAGCGAAGTGTAGGTGGCAATCAAACTCGAGACCGGAACGCCAAGCACCATCCCTGCAGACACGCCAACGAATACTTTAGCCACTGCCTTCGAAGCATCCTCCTTGCCGACGGACGCCGCGGCGACGGTGAATGCCAATGAAACATACACGGGATGGAAAAAGGCCGGAACGACACGTGCAATCAGTAATACGATAAAGTTTGATGTAAAGGCGGAGACAAGGTTGCCCACAATAAAAATGCCAAGCACAAGCAACATGACTTTCTTGCGGTTCATGCCTGAAAACAATAAAGGCATCGTTGGGCCAGAGACGGCAACCGCAAGCGCAAAGAGACTCACGATCAACCCCGCAGTGGAGATACTGACCTGGTAGTGATCCGCAATCATAGGCAAGATTCCGATCACGCCCATCTCGGTATTCAAGATACCGAATACACCCAAGGTCAATATATAGACAATGAAATGATTTCGATTAGTCTTCATAGGCCATCGACATCGAGAGATCGCGGTAGGCATCGATCTGCGCTTGAAGGTCGACAATCTTCTGCTCTGCAATGCCGACCGCGTCGGCGCCTGCGATGAAACGTCGAGGCGGCTCAGCTTCGCTTGCAATCATGAGAAGCGCTTTTGCGAGCTTGTTCGGATCGCCGGGCTGTTGCCCGTTCTGCTCATTAAAAAAGGCCATGTAACCGGCTCTGCGGTCCGCATAGTCCGCGATTGTCGGCTTGGCATAAGTCGACGACGCCTCCGTCAGGAATTCCGTACGAAAAAAGCCCGGGTTGACAATGGTCGTATGAATGCCGAATGGAGCTGCCTCGGGCGCCAACGACTCCATCCAACCCTCCAGCGCAAATTTCGATGCGCAATAAGCGGAATTAAACTCGAATCCGGACATACCGGCGCCCGAAGCGATCGAGATAATATGACCGGCACGCTGCTTGCGCATGACAGGCAACACGGCACGGGTAACATTCATCGGGCCGATCAACGCCACCTGCAGCTGACATTCGATTTGGTCCGGGGTCAGTTCCTCGAAGTAGCCCCCATAGAAGTGGGCGGCATTATTGACCAGCACGTCGATGGTCCCGAACCGGTCGATTGCCGCCTTGACTGCGGACTCTGCATCGGCAGGCCGGGTAACGTCCAATCGGACGACCAATACATTCTCGGCTTCACCAATTGCCTTGGCCACCGCATCCGGATTGCGGCCGGCAGCCACAACCTTGTGTCCGGCGTTCAAAGCTGCTTTCGCGAAATGGGTACCCATACCTCGACCGGCACCCGTGATAAACCAAACCTTTGTCGTATTCATGTTATTCATTTCCTCCAGCCTCCAATCCTCCAATATCATGTGCCGATGTCGCGCATGTGACGACGATCGGAACCGTTTTTCCGTTACTTACCGGCATTCAACTGGGCCAACCACTGATTCAGATACTCTTCGATCATGCAATGATCAAGAGCAACATTCATTTAGATAACTTGCTTCGTTGGGCGAATCATAATTTCACTTACAGCAACAGTATCAGGCGTGCTAATTGCATATGCTATCGCATCGGCAACATCACTCGGTTTCAATCCCACACCTGGTATTTTTGCGTTCTCCTTCAACCAATCTCGAGTTGCAGGGTCATTGACCGTTGTGTAAAGTTCCGTATCCACCATTCCGGGAGAAATGATGGTTGAACGGACATTATTTTCTCTTTCCTCTTGGCGAATCCCCTCCATGATCGCTCGCACAGCAAATTTTGTACCACAGTAAACAGCATAACCAGGAGTCACAACGTGTCCTAAAATGGAATCGGTCGCAATAATTTGACCGGATTGCTGTTTTTTCATGATAGGTAATACCGCAGCAATGCCATTTAATACACCCATGATATTAAGATCTAACACTTGTCGCCATTCATCAAAGCGTGCTTCCGAGAGAGACGCAGTTGGCATAATACCAGCGTTATTATATAGCACATCTACGCGACCATATTTTTTGACCGCCAGATCAACAACGGCTTGAACTTCCTCTTTTTTAGTTACATCAGCAACAACATATGCAATTTCAGCATCCGGCAATGTTTTAACAAGAGCTTTCAAGCGATCTTCGCGGCGAGCCGCAATGACTAATTTTGCTCCTTCTTGCGCAAGTTTCTTAGTAGTTGCTTCGCCAATCCCACTTGACGCTCCCAAAATAATGACAACTTTCCCTTGAATATTTGACATTAGAGATTCACGGTTCCTTTCTTCATGCAAATGGATTGGTTTCATAAATGTTAAGATTTCACTCGAACACGCGTTTTATAATGAGTTGGTTTCGCGTGGCGTATTATCGCAGAACGAGCTCGCGAGCGGATCATCGGGTTTAGATATGGGTCGTCGTTGTATTTCACACGGTACGCATTGTCGATGAGATCGTTGATCTGCCCTTCGATCGGTTCAAAAGAGACTTCCTTCGTCATGCCAGCCACAGTGATTCGCCCTGCCTTCTGTCGTAGTGCTGCCTGGTATCAACGTGAGTTCTGTTCGTAGTAGGCGTGCACATAAACTGAGCCGTCAACCACAACGGACCAAATCCAAGTCGGGGTGCCGTAGGTTGCTCACGAAATGGTGAAATGTGCTGGTCATCCGTCTCAGCGGTATAGACTCCTGATGATTGATTCTCCATGAGTGCCGTTGTTCTATGAGAGGGATGGATGAACGGATCAGGATATTGCCGAAAAATTGAGATTTAAGGCATATTTACACCTCTTGCACTAACCAGTAATGTGTACCATTGTTCTCTAGTCATGATTTCCGACTGTCTTGCAGCATCTTTGCAGGCAATAATGCGCTTAGGATTTACCGTGCCGAGGACTGGTTGTATGCAGGCTGGATGCTTCATCAGCCAAGCGAGTACGATCGCTTCAGGCGTTGTCTCATTCTCACCCGCGATCTGCTGAATGAGCGCTGCTGTTTTCATTTCCGCTTCGGTCGCGTTGTCAGATACTTTTCCTGAAAGTCTGCCTTGAGCCAGTGGCCCCCATGCTTGAATCTGAATGTTTTCCATCTGCATAAATTCCATAAGCCCTTCAGGAAAGTTATCCTTTAAGCCGGCATTCTGGTTAATATGAAGAATGCCCGGATCGACCCAGTGCTGACGCAGAAGGCTCATCTCCAGCTGGTTTACGACGAATGGATCAGGCAAAGCGCTTTGCAGGAAGCGAATTTGTCCCGGGCTCATATTCGATACGCCAAAGTGACGTACCTTGCCCGACAGCTTCAGCATGGTGAAAGCTTCGGCAATCTCATCCGGCTCCATCAACGGATCCGGGCGGTGCAGCAGCAACACGTCCAGATATTGTGTACCAAGCCGCTCTAATATGCCGTCCACCGAATGCAGGATATGCGCTTTCGAGAAGTTGTAGCGCTGTGGCAATATGCCGTCGGATAGATGAATGCCTACTTTGGATTGAATGACAATCTGTTCACGGAGACGGGGCTGCTGCTTAAGCACTTGCCCAAATACGGATTCCGCTTTACCCCTCTTATAAATGTCCGCATGGTCGTACATAGTAATTCCGATGGAAAGAGCGGCTTCCACGGCTTCTTCCGCTTGACGGATGTGGCTGGATGTAACCGGGTCTGCAAAATCCCAGCTTCCGCCTAAGCCCATGCAGCCCAGCACTAAGCGGCTGTTCGATATTCCTCGACTCTCTAACGGCATCATTTTCAATTTCATCAACCCCCGAAAAATAGATAAACTTCCTTTAATTGTTCTTCAACGAGCTCGAATGCCTCTTCAGATTCTATCATCGCTAACCAAAGGATAGAATCCGTTGCTTGCTTAGGAGTTCTTGGAGCAGTTGGTTTACCCATATCTGTAACTTTGTGATTTCCGAACCAACCTGGGTGACAATTCCCGCGATCGTTCTCTGGAACGAGATGATATTTACCGGTCCCCAATCGCCGCGAGCTGTATGGATGTCAGAGTGGCAAATACCAGCGTATTTAATCTCAATGAGGACATCATGCGACCTCAAGATCCCGGATCTATCGTGATCAGTTTAAATGGACCTTCCGGACTGAATACAGCACGGGCATTAGCAGTTATCACCGTATAATCTCCTGCAACCCATGAATATTGTATTTCATCCATCTGGTACAACTCGATATGAGTGTCTGTAGATGGCGCAGGGACTCTTCCGCGTGACGACAAATCTTCCAAGCAGACAAACCGCCAGCATTATTCGATCCATCCTGCTCTTCCAGCCTCGCCCGCCATATGAGTTCGCCGTATCGAAGTAGCTTCTGCGAAAAAAGCCAACCGATTACCTCCTTTGTTATTTATTTTAGTGTGCTTTTTTGCGCATAGATAATACTTATATCTTATATCATGATATGCTTGAAGGGCATTTCTGAATCGTGTATTGTAAAACATAAAGGAGGAGTATAGATGGAAGTTAGAGTTTTGCGTTACTTTCTTGCTGTTGCAAGAGAAGGAAGCATCACGGGTGCGGCTGATTTTTTGCATGTTACACAGCCGACCTTGTCTAGACAATTAAAAGATCTTGAACAAGAGTTAGGAAAAAAACTATTTATTCGCAGTAGTCACAGTATCATTCTCACAGATGAAGGAATGCTCTTAAGAAAGAGAGCAGAAGAAATCGTTGATATGGTCGAGAAATTAGAGGCAGAATTCATATCCATGGAAGAAACAATAAGTGGTGATGTTTATATAGGCGGCGGGGAAACCGATGCCATGAAACAGATTGCACGGGCAGTAAGAGACTTACAGATAAGTTATCCAAATATACGGTATCACCTCTACAGCGGAAACGAAGATGATGTAGCTGAACGGCTAGACAAGGGACTGCTTGACTTTGGTATTTTAATTCAACCGGCTGATGTATCAAAATACAATTATATCAATATCCCAGCCAAGGATATTTGGGGTGTTGTTATGAGGAAAGACAGCCCTCTTGCTTGCAAAGATACCATTCAAGCAGCAGATTTAATCCATGTTCCGCTAATCTGTTCACGACAGGCTATGAAGCAGACATTTTCTAAAAATGAATTTGCGGATTGGTTTGGCGAAGATTTTGATAAATTAAATGTCGTGGCTACATACAATCTTGCATATAATGCTGCCATTATGGTTGAAGAAGGCATTGGTTATGCAATAACTCTTGATAAAATAGTGAATACGTCTAGTGATAGTAACCTTTGTTTTAGACCGCTAGAGCCAAGACTTGAATCTGGCTTAGATATTGTTTGGAAAAAGCATCAAGTCTTTTCAGTTGCTGCCGAGTTGTTTTTAAAAGAAATTCAGGAGAAATTCAGCGGCAAAAACTAAAAAACAGCCGCGAGAAGCAGCCGTAATTCAGCTATCCAGCCAGTTACTTCAATGCAAAAGCAACCGATCCTTTCGGCCGGCTGCCATAATGCTTTTACTTAGCTATCGTATCCGTCAATCTCTCTGTAGTTGTAGCCACCTTTTCGAGGGAGTAACTCTTCAAAATCACATGCTAGTATTTTGAACAGAGATTCCCAATAAGTAAAGAGATTGATCTTACATAAATACCAGAATGAAAATTATCAGTCGGTCCAATTACAAGATAGTATCTTGGAAAGAGAATCCATCAGGAAATTCAAGCCTTTTGTAGACGTCAAAGTCATACAGTTATTGGATGACAAGAACAAATATCGTTCCTACATATTCATTGGCGGCCAAATATAAGTCTTATCGTGCCTGCAATGATTAAGGGATGACTCTCCCGAGTTGTCCCTTAATCATTTATTTCCCACATACAATTTACTGGAATGTGGTTGACAGTATTGATTCAAGGTTTCGTGCTGGACGACCAGACAGTTTCTCAATGTCTCCCGTAACGATATCGAAGTCACCATTAGAAAAATTCTGTTGAATGCTCACAATAGCAGTTATGACCTCTACCGGAAGTCCCGCCTGCTGAAACTGTGCTTGGAGCGTCTCGGCTGGCAGTGTAATGAATGCTAATGGTTTACCGCTTGCTTTAGCGATGGCCTCTGCACGTTGCGCACCAGTTAGGCTTTCTGGCCCGGTACCTGTGTAGATCGCACCATCGTGACCTTTGCCGACCAGCAGACCAGCTGCTGCTGCAGCCAGGTCGTCACGCGAGACAAAGCTCACTTTGTTTTCGTTTATACCCGTGAGTACGCCATGCGCCAAGGACATCTGTGCTTCCTCTATTAGAGACTCTGCATAGTAACTCATGCGCAGGATGCTCCACTGGCGAGCCTTGCGCATCAAATGCTGTTCACTGGCAAAGTAGTCGGCTGCGATGTTCGGTTTTTGCACATTCCGCGCCCCAGCAGACGACATAAGGACAATGTGGGACACACCGGCTGCTACGGCTGCGTCAATAGCTGCAATGTTCTGAACCGCACGAGCACCTGGCTGTAAACTGGTTGAGGGGATAAGTAGTAGCCGATCTAAGCCTTTGTAAGACTCGATTAACGATGATGGTTGATCGTAATCGCCGAATCGAGCTTCTACGCCATCAATTGTAATTTTCTCCGGAGAACGTGAGATGGCGACAACGCTATGCTTCCCAACCGTACGCTCCAACAGATGTTTTACCGTCGCTGTACCTAAATTACCGCTTGCACCATTTACACCAATTTTCATTTTTATCTTCTCCATTCTTTACACAGTATTTTGTTTCTTTCGTATTTCTCTGCGAACAACCGGGGCAACTTCTAAAGCTAGTAGTTCAATGGCTTTCGCCACTTTGGACAGTGGCTGTCCCCCTATGTCGAATTGATTCATAAATCGGCTGTGACCAAAAAGCTCATGCTGAAAGAGAATCTTTTCAACGAGTTGCTGCGGGCTTCCGATCGCAAGAACAATGTCTGGAGCAGTCATTATATCTAAGTCTGAACGTGACATCCAAAAACGTTGTCCTCGCTCCTTCATGAAATAGGAAAAATAGTTCATGTAGTGAGGATAGAACTCATCAAGTGCTTGAATAGATGTCTGGGCAATGTATGCATGACCTGTGACAGAAACTCTTAGCTTCGATGGGTCATGCCCTGCCGCTTTGCCTGCGGCCCGGTAAATATCCACAAGCGGTTTAACTCTTCTTGGATCTCCACTCAAAATACCAAGTGCCATGTTAAGACCCAATCGCCCCGCTCTAGCGGCACTCTCCGGCGTTCCCCCGACTCCAATCCAGATCGGGAGTTTAGATTGCAATGGCCTAGGCAATATCCGCATCTATTAGCTCTGGTCTGAATTGACCCTTCCAGGAAACTTGCTCTTGCTCGTTTAACTTCAGCAATAAACCAAGTTTATTTTCAAACAATTCATCATAATTTCTTAAATCCGCTCCAAAGAGCTCGAATGATTCCAAGAAAGCTCCGCGACCCGCAATAAGTTCCGTACGTCCGCCTGATATTAAGTCCAGCGTTGCAAAATCCTCAAATACTCTTACCGGGTCAGCCGTACTAATAACGGACAAAGTACTCGTTAGGCGAATGTTCTTTGTCGCTTGAGCAATGGCGGTCAGAATTATGGCATAGGATGAAGTGACAAAATCCAAACGATGATGTTCCCCAACTCCAAAGAGGTCAAGACTGGCTTCATCAGCCAGCTTTGCAGCGGCAATAATATCATCAATCCGGCTTTTTGCACTTATAGTCTGTCCCGATGGTGCAGGGATTCTTTCACCTAACGAATAGATCCCAAATTCAAATTCCTGATCCTTCATTTAATTAAATCCCGGAAAATCCGCAAGATCGGATGCGTTTATTGCAAATAAAACAATTCCGATAATCGCAAGTAAAAGAATCATAAATGTTTGCTTGAAGGAATCCTTAACTCGGATATGCGTGATAATACCGCCGATACCTGTAATACCAAGTATTAATGCTCCCAAGGCTACCCAACTGGATTCCCAATAGCCAACGATTAATGCGGCCGCACCAACAAGTTCAACAATACCTGTTACGACTCGGAAACATTGCGGTAATCCCCAATGCTTAAATCCATCAACATGCATCTTGGAACCTGAAATTTTTCCTAATCCTGCCATTAAGAACATGAGCGCTAATAAGCTTTGCATAATAACCAATAAAATTGTCATCTAAACCTCTCCTAATTAATTGGAAATGATCGGAATTTTCTTGATATAAAAATATTCCTTTACCAAGCGATAAATAAACTTTCCTATCACTGAACGAAATTTCATAATCATTCTTCTTATACTATGCGTTTAGATAATTCGGACTACAGTCCAATCCAGAGAGGAATCTTTAAAGTGATATTTATTGAGACTCTTTTCTTTTTTTTGTGCTTTAAATAAGCACAATTTATTCTAATAAAAAGTTGCATATGATTCTGCAACTTAATGTTAGCCATCGAGTTTCATTGTTCTTTAAAGAATTGGACTCGATCCATCAATTGGGCAATCGTGTAACCTCGCAAATATTCAATTGTCTTTAACTCGGCTTCTTGGAGAATCTTTTCAAGTTCAACATCTAATTGTTCTCCGGCTACTCCACAATCCACATCAATTGCTGCTTCATT
Source organism: Paenibacillus peoriae KCTC 3763 (assembly GCF_000236805.1). Taxonomy (GTDB): domain Bacteria; phylum Bacillota; class Bacilli; order Paenibacillales; family Paenibacillaceae; genus Paenibacillus; species Paenibacillus peoriae. Next base: position 150,840 of record NZ_AGFX01000041.1, read on the forward strand.
GGGAACAATACTTATAGCTTCATATATATCGCCCAATGTAACCTCGTTTTTTTCAAAAAGATTTCTTTTGCCGTGTACTACTCGTCCTTAAATCAAACAATTAAACCTTGGAATAGTCTACGGTAATCGTAGTTGATTTATCGGGGGCTACTACACAAGTGATGAACTAAACGATTTGTTCGAATTCGTGAAAGGCGATCCAGTTGAGTTAGCTGTTATTCTGGCAGCTTTTTACGGACTGCGACGAAGCCAAATTGTCGGACTAAAATGGGACGCAATCAACTTTCAGAATCAGACGATTACCATAAAGCACACGGTTATCCCAGTTTCGTATCAAGGCAAACAAATCATTGTGGCGAAAGACCGGGCCAAAAACAAATCGAGTTATCGCACCTTACCACTCGTTCCCGTCTTCCTGGAACTGCTTTTGCGGCTACTGGAAGGAGCAACAAGCGAATCAGGCTTTGTACAAAGACTCTTACAGCAACCAATATCAGGACTACATTTATATCAATAAGCTAGGAGAGCGAATTAAGCCGGGTTATATTACTCAACATTTTCCACTAGTCCTGAAAAAGCATAATTTACGGCGGATTCGATTTCACGATCTACGGCACAGTTGTGCCAGCTTACTGCTTGCTAACGGTGTCAGCTTAAAGGAAATTCAGGCATGGTTGGGGCATAGCCATTATTCCACGACCGCCAATATTTATGTTCATCTTGAATACAGCTCAAGTGATGAGCAATACCTTGCAAATTCCGAGTATGCAAAAAGCTCCTGAATCTCCGCGAGAGGAAACTCAAGAGCTCGTTCATTGTTAAATTGATGCGGTCGAGAGGACTCGAACCTCCACGGGGGGTTAGCCCACACGGACCTGAACCGTGCGCGTCTGCCAATTCCGCCACGACCGCATATTAATATTAATGATGATGTCTTCAATCACCGTAATTAAGATTATATCTCTCATAGATCATAAAATCAAGTTGTTTTTATTCCACGGACGGTCTTTTTTATTTTTCAGCAACTTACTTAAGTAAGTTGCTACTAGATTGGGTCAAGAAGCAGCATGATGAAATTCAATTAAAGGTATACCAATCGAACACGAAAGCATTTAACTTTTATACCAAAAATGGTTCAGCCCGTAAACCTCGGTATATAGAATCTGTTTAAACGGAGCAAACGCCTGTTCAGACAATGCACCTGGATAGCTCATAATTTGAAGCGACAGATCAGCCTGTCCTTCTCTTAATGGGGGCTGCACATACTCAAAATGGTTCAGATGGAATCCCAAGCGTTCATAAAAACCGATTCTTCTTCGAGTCCATTCATCCACTGGCGGCTCAACCTCCAGCACTATCGGCTTATTAGACTCTGTGATAAAGCTGCTCATGAGCTTTTTACCTAACCCGCCGCCACGTATGCCCGGATCTACCGCAATATGCTCTACAAACCGAAAATGTGTAAATTCCCAGCTTGCCAAAAAAGCGATCGTTTTGCCTTGCTCATTCTTTTCAGTAATGATGCGATAGCTAGGATGCTTCAATAAAGCCTTTTGAGACTCAAATGACCTGCATTCTGATTCCGGAAAAGAAGCCTCCATGACCGCATATATTTCAGAGAAATCGTGTTCATTCATTGTATTATCTATAGGCTCCTTTCCCCTAACTTCAGACCTTGCTCAATTCCATAAGCGTCAGCAAAATATGTTCCAACAGCTCTGGAATATCCTCCATCTGTTCTTCGTTTATTTGCCTGGAAAAACGCAGTTCAATCCTGTTTTGGTATGTAGGCGCCTTCTCTCCATAAATTAAACTAAGTATTTGGACAGGCCGAAGATCGGGCTTCCAAATTTGGGTCAGTATGTTCTCAATCCGGCTGCATTGCGTCTCAATCTCATGAATCTCCTTATTAAAACGCAGCAACAAGCCACATCCCGGAATTTGATCTTCAATTTCTAAAATCTCTGCTGCCAAATTGCTTAAATCTGCTTTTAAGCGAATTTCTGCTGTCACACCCGGGTGTCCCTTCAGTCTGAACTGCACGCCAAATTCACGCGACATTACGGACATTTCCAATCTATCGATTCGCTGCGTAATTTCAATACGTGAATCCAGATTATCCAGATCGTAAACCGCATTTTCTATAGCCACTTTTAAATTATCAAAAACCGTCGGGTCGAACATATATTTCACCTCCACCTATCGTTTCATTACGTTCATCAAGTCCAACTTTAAATATATTCCCAATTAAACAAGTATATCATACGTTATATGTCTTCATAAAATTCAACCCATAAAGATAGTTTTGAATAAGGTATCCTGATTCGTGGTTGGAACTAACCCTATTATAAAAACCTGGCCCCCTTTTTAAGGGGCCAGGCTCTTTTTTAGATCATGCAATTGGTACACTCAGTTGTTTCACACTGTCTATGCCTTACGACAAACGAGAGCTAAAGTCCTCGTAGGAGAACTGTCGGATCACCTTAATGCCCTCTTCGTCGTTGTAGCTGGCGATGGCTGGCAGGTTGACTCCGTTAAACATGTGGTTTTTGACCATCGTGTAATGGGCCATGTCGCAGAATACGAGCTTGTCTCCAGGCTTTAATGGCTCTTTGAATGAGTAGTCTCCAATCACATCTCCAGCCAGGCAGGTAAGGCCACCGAGTCTGTAAGTGTGTTCATACTCACCAGGCTTTCCTGCATCAATGATATTCGGGCGGTATGGCATAGCCAGCACATCAGGCATATGACATTCTGCCGAAGTATCCAGAATGGCAATATCCATTCCGTTTTTCATCGTATCCAGCACGGTAGCAACCAGATAGCCTGTATTCAAAGCAATGGCTTCGCCTGGCTCCAGATAAACCTGCACACCGTATTTGTCCTGAAAATATTGAATACAGCGTACCAGCGTGTCCAGATCATAGTCTTCTCGGGTAATATGATGACCGCCGCCGAAATTAAGCCATTTCATTTGCTTAATGTATGGTCCAAATTTCTCATCCACAACTTTAATAGTGCGCTCCAGCGTATCTGAATTCTGTTCACACATCGTGTGAAAATGAATACCGTCTACGCCTTCCAGCTCCTCAGGTTTAAAGTTAGCCAGGGTCACACCCATTCTGGAGTTGTTGTAGCAAGGATCATACAACGGAGTTTCGATTTCCGAATACTCCGGATTCACCCGAATTCCGATGTCTATTTTCTTGGAGGTTACGCCTTGCACTCTGGCTTTGAAGCGTTTCAGTTGGTCAAAGGAGTTGAAAACGATATGGTCCACATACTCCAGTAGCTCATCAAATTCACTATCCACATAAGCAGGTGCGTATACGTGAACCTCCTTGTTCATTTTTTCGCGACCAAGTCTTGCCTCAAACAACGAACTGGAGGTTACGCCTTTTAAATATTTGCCAACCAGAGGAAAGGTCGAAAACATCGAAAATCCCTTAAGAGCGAGCAGAATACTGCAGCCTGTGCGCTCTTGAACGGAATTTAAAACCTCAAGGTTTTTGACAAGAAGTCTTTCGTCAACAAGATAACAAGGTGATGGAAGTCCAGTAATATCAATATTCATCGCAGACCTCAATCAAGCAACGTTGGCGTAAAGTTCTCTTGCCATGGCAATCCGTGTTTATTCAGTGCTTCCATGAATGGATCTGGATCAAATTCCTCAACGTTGTAAACGCCTGGTTTTTTCCAAATGCCTTTAATTATAAGCATAGCGCCGATCATGGCCGGAACACCTGTTGTATAGGAAATGGCTTGGGAGCCAACCTCTGCATAGCATTCCTCGTGATCACAAACATTGTAAACATAATATGTTTTTGGCTTTCCATCTTTTACACCCTGGATAATACAGCCAATGTTTGTTTTACCTTTCGTTCTTGGTCCCAGAGAAGCCGGGTCCGGCAAAATGGCTTTCAGGAATTGCAGTGGAATGATTTGTTGTCCTTCATACTCAATAGGCTCTATAGAAGTCATGCCTACGTTTTGAAGTACGTTCAAATGATTCAGATAATTGTCCGAGAACGTCATCCAGAAACGGATTTTTTTCACGCCTTTAATGTTCACTGCAAGAGATTCCAGTTCTTCATGGTACAAAAGATATATGTTTTTCGGTCCAATTTCAGGAAGGTCATATACCTTTTTCTCAGAAAGCGGCTCAGTTTCAATCCACTCTCCATTTTCAAAGTAACGGCCCTTCGCCGTAATTTCGCGAATATTGATTTCCGGATTAAAATTAGTTGCAAAAGGATATCCGTGGTCCCCTGCATTCGCATCCACAATGTCAATCGTGTGAATTTCATCAAAATAGTGTTTTTGAGCATAAGCTGTAAATACTCCAGTCACACCTGGATCAAAACCGCTGCCCAGCAGAGCTGTAATTCCCGCTTTTTCGAATCTTTCTTTGTAGGCCCATTGCCAGCTGTATTCAAACTTCGGCGTATCCGGCGGTTCATAGTTCGCCGTATCAACGTAATGAACACCTGTCTCAAGGCAGGCATCCATGATCGTCAAATCCTGATAAGGGAGAGCCACATTGATAACTACATCCGGTTGAAAGCTTCGAATCAAGTCAATGACCATGTCGGTGTTGTCAGCATCAAGCTGAGCCGTTTGTATCCTAGTACGACCTCCACCCAGCTTCTCTTTAAGCGCATCGCATTTCTCAACAGTTCTGCTTGCGATACAAATTTCTTCAAATACATCTGGGTTTTGGCAACACTTATGCACCACAACGCTGGCCACGCCACCGGCGCCAATAATCAATGCTTTTCCCAAAATAAATAACCTCCTTATTCCATACGCTAATCGCTAATCATTCTTGCAAACAAAATGATTATAAAGACATCCCACCAAATAATCAAGAAAAACGATAATTTGCTGTGTCAAAATTCACATCAGCATGTCACAAAAATTTTACAAACCCCAAAATCAGGAATAATAAGCTCGTCGCGAGTTACATTCTGGAACTCCAGGTTGTCCCAATCCTGACTCATGTAAATGACCTCCTTTGTACTGAACGTGGCGAACAGTGTTTTAGTCTTTTCATCATGAATAAAGCCGTCCCCGGTGCGGGAACGGCTTTGTGCAGAATAAAAATGTGTTAAACCATGATTTTGCAAATATCGTTCGTAAATTCAACCGGATCTTGCAGTGGCAAGCCTTCGATCAGCAAAGCTTGATTATACAGCAAAGCCGTATAGAGGTTGACCTTCTCCTTGTCCTCGGCAAAAGCCTCTTTCAAAGAGTTAAACACCGCATGGTTTACGTTGATTTCCAGCACTTTATTTGCTTTGACATCGGCGTTATTCGGCATGGCGTTCAGGATTTTTTCCATCTCAATCGTCACTTCGCCGTCTGCGGACAGACATACCGGATGCGTCTTCAAGCGCTTGGAGGCTTTGACACTGGATACCTTGCCCTCCAGCAAGCCCTGCATGTACTCGAACAGCTCTTTATTGTCGTTTTGCTCCGCTTCTGTTACTTTCTCATTTTCTTCAGTCTCAATGCCCAAATCGCCACTCGAGACGGATTTGAATTCTTTCTCTTTGTAGCTTAAGAGCATTTTAATCGCGAACTCATCAATGTCGTCGGTGAAGTACAAAATTTCGTAGCCTTTGTCGGCTACCATTTCGGTCTGCGGCAGCTTTTCAATACGCTCGTTGGATTCTCCAGAAGCATAATAAATATACTTCTGATCCTCAGGCATACGAGATACATATTCATCCAGTGTAACCTGCTTCTTCTCTGTAGAAGAGTAGAACATGAGCAGGTCCTGAAGTGTCTCTTTATGGCGGCCATAATCGTTGTAGACACCAAATTTCAATTGTCTGCCAAATGATTTATAGAATTGATCATATTTTTCCCGGTCATTTTTGAGCAGGGTCAGTAGTTGGCCTTTAATTTTGTTTTCGATATTTTTGGCAATCAGCTTCAGTTGGCGATCATGCTGCAACATTTCTCTGGAAATGTTGAGCGACAGGCTTTCGGAGTCGACCATACCTTTAACAAAGCTAAAATAATCCGGCAGCAGATCGGGGGATTTTTCCATGATCAGCACGCCGTTGGCATACAGCTCCAGCCCTTTTTCATATTCCTTGGAGTAGAAATCAAACGGAATATTTTCGGGAATAAACAGAATAGCCTGGTACACCACCGCGCCGTCCGCACTAACATGGATATGCTGAAGCGGCTTGTCATAGCCATAGCGTTTTTCCGCGTAGAAATTTTGATAATCCTCGTCGGCCAGCTCGCTTTTGTTCTTTCTCCAGATGGGAACCATGCTGTTAATACGCTGCTCTTCTTCATAATCCTCGAACTCATTTTCACTGCCTTCTTTCGGGCGTTTGCCTGTAACATCCATTTTGATCGGATAGCGGATAAAGTCGGAGTATTTCTTAATCAGTGCCTTCAAACGATACTCGTCCAAATATTCGTCGTAGGACTCATCCTCGGTGTTGGCTTTGATTTTCAGAACAATCTCGGTTCCGACCTCATCCTTCTCGGCCTGCTCAATGGTATACCCGTCAGCACCTGTGGATTCCCACTTATAGGCGGTATCGCTGCCCAGGGCCTTTGTGGTCACTGTAACAACATCCGCCACCATGAAGGCCGAATAAAAGCCAACACCAAACTGACCGATGATATCATGTCCATCCTTGGATTCATTTTCATTTTTGAAAGCCAGCGAGCCGCTTTTAGCAATAACGCCCAGATTGTTTTCCAGTTCTTCCTGGGTCATACCAATCCCGGTATCACGCAGAGTTAGCGTTCTATTTTCCTTATCGGCAGTTACTTTGATATAGTAATTTTCCTTGTCAAAGACCAGTTGATCATCTGTCAGTGCTTTGTAATAAATTTTGTCAATCGCATCACTTGCATTGGAGATCAGCTCTCTTAGGAAAATTTCCTTTTGCGTATAAATCGAGTTAATCATCATTTCGAGCAGACGCTTGGACTCAGCTTGAAACTGTTTTTTCTCCATTCTGATATCTCCTTTCAGATATGAGCCTATGTAGGGCCAGCGTGTATGAGCTATGCAAACGATTCAAATTTGTTAGCACTCCCATCATTTGAGTGCCAGCCTACCTTTTTTATAACATTCCTTATTTTTTATGTCAATATCATAGATGGGTATACAGTAAAATTCCATTCCAGGGAACTGTTAGTATCTGATTTGTTTAAACATGACGTTAAACATTTCAACAGAAGAGGGGAACAGTCCTTGCACATGAGGAAGCAGGTTTCTTCTGATCCGCAGTTCGTCCTCGTCCAAATGCTGCAAGTCCTCATGATAGAACCAAACAATAGGATAATCGCCGTCCTTATGTCTGCTGCCAGCATTTAAACAAACGGGACCCTGATCGTCCTCTGCAATCGCAAATGGAATATAGCCTGCTGACAGCAGCGGTGACCATTGATTGATCAAATCATAAAATGCCTTTAGGCCTTGGCCCACAGGCAGACGTGGAAACTCTACAAAGGTACAGTCGCTCCAATATACCCCCGGAATGGCTTCGTTATCGAATTGTAAAGATACGTAATGGTAGGACATGATGAAGCTTCGCAGCAGGGGAGGAAGCTCAAAATGGTAGGTTTGCTCAAGCTCCCGAACCTCCTCTTCTGTAATCTGCGAAGGAAGGGGCTTCCACTTGATCCACCCTTCCTTGTCAACGACCCCGTCACGCATTTCGAAGGGGACATTTTCTACCACCTCCATAAAAAGTGCTTCATCCATCTGTGCAAATAGCTCCTGCATGGATGCGCGCATACCCGCTTTATTGTCCATGTCCTTGCACCCCTTTCCTCTCAATTGGCATGATGACGTGCTACCATGTGTTTTTAAGTTCAGCTTATCAGAATTTGCTATTTTCATCATTAGCGGAATATTAGTATTACCAGTGCAATGGCTCATCCAATAAAACATACATTTGCAACTCATAAAACCCGATAAAAGTTCAAGCACCTTGTAAAGAGTCAAAACTACATAAGGAGATTGATCTATCCATGAAAAGAATCACCGCACTTGTTATCCTGTCCTTGCTAATCCTTGTAACCCCGACCTACGCTGCTGCACCAGCGCCTATGCTGGTCTATGTGGATCAAAGTAACTATTCCTTTATCCCCCTTCGCCTCCTGAACAGCTATGAAGGGATTACGCTCAATATGACACCAGCGGACAAAAAGATAGAGATTGCGCAAGGCAATACCCGGCTTACATTATTTACGGGACAAGCTACTGCCAAAGTGAATGAGCAGACGGTCCGTATGCAAAATGCTCCTTTTAGCGATAACGGTTCTACCTATGTCCCTCTCCAGTTCATCAGCCAGTATTTAAACCTGCAGGTCTCATGGCAAAAGGAAGCTTCAGCTGTACGCATTAAACAGGGCACAACGTCCGTCACGCTGCCGGTGCTCACTGGCAAGCTGCCTGGCAGCACCTCACCGATCGTGACGGCTCACAAAAGCTTTAAGGTCGGATCACGCACCTTTTCCGCCAAGGTGGTCACCATCTCCATGCTCCATCCCAAGGTGAGTCTGGATGTGGCGCTGGCAGGCAATACTATCGGCAAAGTAGAAGATTTAAGCAGTCTCGCCAAACACAATCAAGCGATTGTAGCCATCAATGGTACATTCTTTGACGCCTACACCAAAAGCTCCTACAAAACGCCTTACGGCTACCTGGTCAGCCACGGAAAAATGTTAATGAAAAGCTCTGGCGACCAGCGAACGGTCTTCTCCTATGATGCTAATCATTTAGCTGAGCTGGTTTCGGGTTCTGCTTTTGAGCAGCGGTTGAGCCTGAGCAACGTTGAAGGTGCCCTTCAAGCCGGGCCTCGTCTGGTGACGAATGGACAGGTGTCCCTCAATGTCAAAGCCGAAGGCTTCAAGGACCCCAAAATATTAACAGGCGGCGGAGCCAGAAGCGCACTCGGAATTACCCGGGATCATAAGCTGATCCTCCTGACCACAGGCGGAGCCACCATTCCACAGCTCGCCCAAATGATGAAGCAAGCAGGTGCTTATCAGGCCATGAATCTGGACGGCGGTGCTTCCAGCGGGCTGTACTACAACGGCTCATACCTTACCACACCCGGACGTCAAATCAGCAATGCCATTATTGTAAAGTATCAATAGACGATATAAGGGCTGTCTCTACCGAAGCATAAGTTGTGGAGGATGCTTAAGCGCCTCTATATCCAATAAGCACAGAGTTGCCATGTCTGTCGTAAATTGAAATGGACTCCTTGCTGCGTTCATTCTGTATCCTCCTGCTTTGGACAATTAATTACCATTTTTTCATTGATGTCGCCATCCCTATATACCAAATCATTAAGGGAAATTCTCCCTATATGTAAAGTATAGCAATGCTTGCTAGAGCAGACAACATGCCTAGGCTACCATCTATTCTGCACCAACAAGGCCTTCCCTCACTGTAGTGAAAGAAGGCCTTGTTGTGGATGTAACCGAACCCAATCTGCTACTAGATCAGAAAAGTTTTTGTGATAATCACCAGCAAAATGAACAAGACCAGAATCGCAGCTGTGGATGTCCATGCTCCACCATAACCCATTTCACCCATGTCTGAATCCCTCCTTGCTTAAGGCATACCTTATCATATGAAGAAAAGCGGCTTACGATAGGGCAGATTGGAAAGTTTATTAAGAATAGTAAGAACGCTTAGAAAATGGGCTGGTAGGCTTCGGAGTGTATGTAATAAATGCAGTAGGTCAGTCATGGACAGGAATCTTGGAGGGAAAGAGCTGTTGTTCTCTTTCATATATAGAGCTTTCAGCATAGAGGTCAAAGCCCAGTCACACAGGATAATGCAGCATTGATGCTGGTTATGTTCTTGCAGGATTCGGGCTAGTTTCATGTGGTATTGGGACAGGCTGTGAAAATCCGTTATGGAATTATGTAGGTGTTCTGTGGATCTGGATGGCTGGGCGCGGCTTTGGTTAAGGGTAGAAGGATTTCTTGTCATATCTATTCCTCCAGAGAATTTCAATATTAGTCTCATTATACTCTAATACAATACCTATAAATATAATTTATACTAAATATACGATTTATAGTCTCATGTTTACTCAAGAAAAACTTGTCTACACTTTTTAATATGAAGGGGTGTAGATAAATGCAGGACAAAGAAGTGTTAAAGCTGGTTGGGGCTAGAATAAGAGTTTTACGCAAAGAAAAAGGCCTCTCGCAAGAAGCTCTTGGGGAAAAAGGCGGATTTCATTTTACATACATTGGACAGATCGAACGAGGAGAAAAGAATGTTTCTTTGATCAATGTAGCTAAGATCGCAAAAGCCCTAGACGTAGACTTGATTCAGCTATTTGCTTATGTAAATGAGGATATTAAAGTTACAGAGCATGAAACAGAGCTAAATGAACTAATGACATTGCTTAGAAAAGCAAATCCTCAAAAAATTAAGCTAGCGAAAAATATTATTAAAGAGATTTTAAACAATGAGTAATGACACGAATGCTACATTATTTAAAATGTCCTTCATTTTTCTTTTATTTGTTTAGAAAATATGTGATTCAGTTACATCGTTAGAAACATATCAAAAAAGCCGCTCATCAGATTGATCTAATGAACGACTTTTTTTGTGTAACTGCTTTGTAGCGTGTTTGCGCCTTTTCAGTGTTTCTAATTTCTTATCATTTCCTTAATTCAGCAAGTACCTCTTTCGCTAAAGCAACGATATTGGCTGCGTTAAAGCCAAAGGCCTCTACAACTTCGGCTCCTTTACCAGATGCGCCAAAACGATCAATGGCTAACATCTTACCGTCCAGACCGATATAGCGTTCCCAGCCAAAGCTTGCCCCCATTTCAATGCCAACGCGGGCACGTATTGCTTTGGGCAAGACTCTTTCTCTGTAAGCTTCGTCCTGCTGATCAAAAGCAGATGTGTTCGGCAAGCTTACGACAGATGCTGAAATGCCTGCGCTTTCCAAGATACTCTGTGCTTCGATAGCCAGCTTCACCTCTGAACCACTTGCGATTAACAGCAAATCTGGTACTTCTTTGGAAGCAGGCGCTAAAATATATCCGCCTTTTTTCACACCTTCCAATGCCTTTTCAGAACTGCCTGCAAGGACCGGCAAAGCCTGACGTGTAAGGACAAGTGCTGTCGGTGTTGAAACTGATGAGATCGCCATATGCCAGGCAGCGATCACTTCATTTCCGTCTGCGGGACGGATTACATTTAAATTCGGCATCGCACGCAATCCTGCCAGTTGCTCGATCGGCTCATGGGTAGGTCCGTCTTCTCCTACGATAATGGAGTCATGGGTTAGGACGTAAATCACCGGGAGTTGCTGAATGGCCGCCAAGCGTATAGCTGCTTTTAAATAATCGGAAAATACAAAGAAAGTCCCTCCATAAATCTTTAACCCACCGTGCAGCGCTATGCCATTCATTTCAGCTGCCATCGCAAACTCACGTACACCAAACCAAATGTTGCGTGCAGCAGGAGCTGATTTAGAAAAACGTTCATCTCCTGCAATTAATGTCTTATTGGAGCTCGCTAAGTCAGCCGAACCGCCAAATAAATAAGGGACCTGCTGTGCAATCAAGTTCAAGATGTCACTGCTGGTATCTCGGCCTGCTTTACTTGAGCTTGCTTCGTAATCAGCCAGTGGTTTTTCCCAATCTACGGGCAGTGTATTGGTAAAACTGTCATGAAACTGTTTAGCCAGTTCTGGATAACTTTCCGTATATTTCACCATTAGGGCCTGCCATTCAGCCTCGGCTTTGGCACCACGAGCTGCTACTTTTTCACGAAAAAGAGTATAGACTTCCTCTGATATGGTAAAAGCCGGTAGTTCCCATTGATAGCTCAATTTTGCCGCAGCCGTTCCTGCTTCTCCCAGAGGTGAACCATGAACTTTATGCGTACCTGCATGCGGTGAGCCAAACCCGATCACAGTCTTCACTTCAATAATTGTAGGTTGCGTATGATTTTCTCGTGCCAAGTCAATCGCTGCAGTAATCTCGCTAAGATCATTACCGTCTGTAACCAAGATATGTTGCCACCCACTGGACTCAAACCGCTGTTTTATATTTTCTGAGAAAGAGTGACTCAGTTCTCCATCCAGCGATATGTCATTGGAATCGTATAGCATGATTAATTTATCCAATTGCTCATGGCCAGCATGAGAGATCGCTTCATTAGCCACGCCTTCCATTAAATCACCATCTCCGCACAGACAATACGTGTAGTGATCCACAATCGGAAAGGACTCCTTATTATATAAACCTGCTAAATGCCGTTCTGCCAATGCCATGCCAACAGCCATCGCCACCCCTTGTCCCAAGGGTCCCGTCGTTGCTTCTACACCGTCGGTGTGTCCGACTTCTGGATGCCCGGGCGTTCGGGAACCTAGCTGCCGAAATTTCTTCAAATCGTCAATCGTCACATCAAAACCGGATAAGTGAAGCAGACTGTAAAGGAGCATGGACCCATGGCCAGCAGACAGAACGAACCGATCCCGATTTTCCCATCGCGAATTTTTGGGATTTACAAGTAATGCCTGTGACCAAAGAGCATAAGCCATAGGTGCTGCACCTAAAGGTAATCCGGGATGCCCAGAGTTTGCTTTATCAATCGCGTCTAAAGATAATGCTCGGATGGCCATGACGGCTTGAAGGTCTTGCTGATCAAATCTCATAAAGTTTGTCCTCTCTTCCTGATCCTTGTTTTTTTATAGTGTTCATTTGTATTATTTATTGCGCGCTGCTTTTCGGCTTTTTCAGGCTTACCAAAATCATAATGAGTAGCACCAAACCGATCCCGATCATCGTTATCATTTTTCCACCCATCTGGTTTAGCCCGCTCAAGAACAGCCCCACTACACCGAAGTCGGAATCGGAGAAGGTCGCGTTGGCTAACCCGAGATCCCCTAATACAGGTATTAATAGAATCGGCATGAAACTGATGAGCACCCCGTTCACAAATGCGCCTAAAATGGCGCCCCGCACACCGCCCATGGTGTTTCCGAATACTCCTGCTGCCGCTCCTGTGAAGAAGTGTGGGACAACCCCAGGTAAAATAACAATCCCGCCGGATAAAACCAGGATGAGCATGCTGACAATCCCGCCCACAAAACTGGAGAAGAAGCCGATCAATACCGCGTTCGGAGCATAGGTATAAACAATGGGGACATCCAGCGCCGGTTTGGAATTCGGTACAATTTTCGTGGAAATCCCTTTGAATGCCGGTACAATTTCAGCCAAGACTAGACGTACACCCGACAAAATGATAAATACGCCTGCCGAAAACATCCCCGCCTGAAGTAGCGCAAATAAAATATAGTTTTTCCCATTACTCAAGTGACTTTCGACATAAGCCGGACCTGCAAAAATGGCTACAATGATGTAGAAGACCGCCATCGTTAATGCAATACTGACCGTACTGTCCCGCAGAAAGCCAAGTCCTTTCGGGAAATTGATTTCTTCAGTGGATACAATGTCTTTCTTGCCTTTCACTGCCATACCTACCAGCCCGCCAATCGCAAAGCCGACCGCACCAGAATGCCCCAAAGCCACATTGTCATTGCCCGTTAATTTGCGGACAAATGGCTGCACAACGGCTGGAGAAAGCGACATGAAAATACCTACAGTCAGGGCTCCAAAAAGGATAAGGGAGACGGATGTGAAACCACTCACTGATAAAATGATAGCAATCATACATGACATGTATAGCGTAATATGACCTGTTAAAAAAATGTACTTAAATCGTGTAAAACGAGCAATCAGCAGGTTCACAATCATACCAAAAAACATAATCAGTGCGGTGGAGGAACCGTACTTACTCACGGCAATAGCCACAATGGCTTCATTATTGGGAACGATACCGCTTACATGAAACGCTGCTTTAAACATATCGCCAAAAGGTGCAAGAGCTTGCTGCAAAACACCTGCGCCTGCGCTGATGACAAGAAATCCTACAAACGTTTTGGTCGTCCCCTTCAGGATATCCGAGAGATTTTTCCGCTGAGCCAGCAACCCTACCAAAGCAATCAACGCAACTAGCACGGACGGCTCACTTAAAACGTTAATGAGTATATTCAAAGCTTTATTCATATGGGCCAATTCTCCTTACAATAGATTTTTATCTTGTAAGACTGCTGTTAGTTTTGTGCGTAATTCCTCGAGATCGATAATGTTTTCCAGAACGACCACATCACCTAGGCTCGCTCCGCCTTCAGCAATGTCTCTGGCAAGAAAAAACACATCTGCGCTCCCAGGCGTAGCGGAACCCAGATCGGAATGATCTACTTCCACACCATCTACGCCCATCTCATTCAATAGCTGCTTAATATTCATTTCCACCATAAAGCTTGTTCCCAGACCAGAACCGCAAACTGTTAAAATTTTCATTTTTTATCGTCTCCTTTTTTTTGCATCATGGCTATAATTTCGTCCGCTGTTGTAGCTTCTTTCAAACGGTTTAACGAATCGTCGTTGACCAGAAACGAAGTCAATTCCGTCAGCGCCTTTAAGTGCAACTTATTGTCAATCGCCGCCAGGCAAATAAACATATCAATCGCATGCTCCGGCTGATCAAGCAGCAACACCGGTTTTTTCACTCGCAACAGCGACATCCCCAATTTCTGCACACCTTGTTCCGGCCGTGCATGTGGGATAGCAATTCCTTTGCCGACATGAATAAAAGCACCGATTTCCAAAACTCTGTTAATCATTGCCTGTGTATAATCAGGTGTAATATAGTTCTGTTCCTCCAATGGTTTGGCTGCTAGTTGAATCGCTTCCTTCCAATCCAGGGGAGCATCCGTGAATTGAATTTTATCTACAGTTAAAAGCTCGGACAACATAGGGGAATGACTCCTTTCAATTGAACGCATCTGTCGTAAATGATTTGTTAAATCTGTATAAAGTGCTTTTTCGTTTTTAATCGTGGCATGTTTCCGTATGGTAGCCATTAATTCATCTATGGGTACAACAGAGGGAACGGGCAATTCAAAATCAGCAGCAACAGCTTGCTGCAAATAATCTTCTTCTAATGCGGTTAATAATGGGCGAGTCAAGTAAACAGGTTTGGATGATTCCAAATAAATAGTAGAAAAAATCATGTCATAGCTATCTGGAGATATCTGTTTTAATTCCGCAACTGAATGTGATTCCGTAAAATGCACTCCCGGAAATAGCTGACACAATTGCGTCCGTAACATCATGGAGGAACTGATCCCGTTTGGACATACAATTGTAGCCCGGTATACTTTAGGTTCGGGTTCTAATCTGCGGACATGCCCCCCGAACAAAATGGTAAAGTATCCAACCTCTTCATCCGAAATCCACTCCCCTGTAAAATCAGACAATGGCTTCAACGCTTGCTTGACCAGTTTGAACAGGGCACCATGTTCTGCTTTGATAGTGTCAATTAAAGGATTAGATAAAGGCACTTCACACATAATCCTAAAGTAAGCTGGTACCAAATGCTTGTACAAGATCGATTGCAAAACAGGCTTTTCTTTAAAGGGTACTAGGGTCAGTCGTTCTACTTCCCCGATAATTTCGTCAGATACATAACTCAGCTCTTCACTGGGATACATATGGGGCACGCCCTGCGTAGCCGACAATAATTGAATCGTTAGATATACGATCTCCATCTCATTCACTTCATTAAACAAATAAGCGGATAATTTCTTGCCCATCAGATAGAGTGGTTGTTGTTGTATTAACTCTGTTTGCTTAGCGGGCAAAAACAGTGCATTACGCCCATAGCGGAATTGCAGAAACAACAGCTCATATATAAGTTGATCCAACCTGTTGCCCACAAAGACGACCTGATACTCATGAGCCATATCGGTTAATTGCTGCTTAATCGTTGTACTCGCATCTTCATATTTCCAACTATCTATCACCTGCTTGATACCCGGGCGTCCCATCGGTAGCTGCAATAGTGTCCCAATGCATATCGACGCAAATCGACGCTTATGACGCTCTTCTCCCTCCAATTTAAAACCGTCCGTTCGGTTATAATCTAACTTGACACCTTCTCCCTGACAAAGCGCACGTAGCTTTTTGACATCTGCCAAGGCCGTATTCCTGCTTACCTGGAGCAAAGACTGATAATGAACGGTCGAAATCGGCTCCCGCCGGATATACGTGTATAAATAAATTAAATACAGTCGTTCATTCTCTTGAAAAACCAGTTGCTTGCGACTAAGTGATAATTCCTCATTTTTCCAATATCTCTTAACTCGTTCGTCAATCTTAAACCCCATTTCAATCACTTCAATCTTAGGTAAACCCAACTCAACCAGTCCGTCATTTAATTTATTCAGTGTATATTCAAACTGTCGAGGCGATAAATTCAATTGAAGTCTCAACTCCGGAATTGACAACTTCGGATAGTTAACCATCTGAGTTAGCAATTGCAATGACTTGTGGTCAAACATCTTATGAGCCTCCTTGTGCTCATTATAAATGAAAATTATGAGCCATATCATAGCTGTTGAATCCAATCTTTGTTGTGATGTCGGCAGATGTATTGGACTGAAGTTGTCATCTTTTACTTATATGCGTAAGGCAAGCGGCTCCTGTAAAATCAATAGTGTGACCTGTAGGGAGTGAGGTAATAATTCTACAAAATAGGTATGCCCTCTACAGGATAGGCTCAAACGCAAGAAATAAATGGGGATGCTACATCTCCTATTTTCCTCTATGTATAAGGTATTTTATACCATTTTTAATATTAATTATGAAATTCAGCTAAGTCTCACGCCAAAATAAAAACACGCCCCATGTGGCGTGTTTTTTTGATAACGGAATCTTTAGTTTAAAGAACCTATCCAATCAATCCCTCTAAATCCTTACTTCCAAAGCTCGTCCGCAATCTCTTTAATGAAGGCAAGTTTTTTCCACTGCTGCTCTTCCGTCAAAATATTGCCCTCTTCTGTGGAAGCAAAGCCGCATTGCGGGCTGAGGCAGATGTGATTAATATCGACAAATTGAGTTGCTTCCTTGATGCGGTTAATGACTGTCTGCTTGTCTTCCAGCTCTCCTGTTTTGGAAGAAACGAGGCCCAGTACGACCTGCTGGTCTTTCAGATGCTTGAGCGGAGTGAAATCGCCTGCACGGTCGGTATCGAATTCGAGATAGTAGCCGTCGATATTGTCGATACCGAACAGGGTTTCGGCAACAGGCTCATAGCCACCGGAGGACGCCCAGGTGGAATGATAGTTACCACGGCATACATGAGTCGTAACGACCAAGTCAGCCGGGAGATCGTTTACAGTTTCCTGATTCACGCGAGCGAACAGCTTTTTGGTTTCTTCCACATTTTCACCTGCGTGCTGTCTGGCTTCCCAATAGTTTTTATCGCAGAGCATGCCCCATGTGCAATCATCCAGCTGCAAGCTGCGGCAGCCCTCATTATACAACGCTTGGATCACGGATTTGTAAGCTTTGGCGATATCCGTTACCAGCTCATCCAGGTTGCTGTAATAGATGTCCGTCGTTTCTTTATTCTCTCCACGCAACAGCTCAGCCAGAAACTGTGCTGGTGCAGGGATCGTTTGACGTGCAATGGCATCCTCACCTGCTGCTTGTTTCAGGAATTTGAAATCTGCAATAAAAGGGTGACGGGAATGTCCAATTTTACCGGACAGGCGTGCGGTTTCCGCTCTGGTTTCCACGCCTTGAAACTGGTAGCCGTTGGATATCTGTACCTTTTCCACACCGTCCAGGCCCCACATAAAATCAAGATGCCACCAGGAGCGTCTGAATTCGCCGTCTGTCACGGCTTTCAGCCCTACCGATTTTTGTTTTTCTACCAGCTTGATAATTTCGTTGTCCTCAATCTTTCTCAGCTCATCCGCAGAAATTTCGTTATTTTGAAATTGAATTCTGGCGTCTTTAATGGCTTGCGGGCGCAGAAAGCTGCCAACCATATCATGTCTGAAAGGGGTCACTTTACGTTGGGATGCATTGTCAAGGATGCTGCTCATTTGGGTTATCTCCTTTTTGCCTTCGGTATTGAAGTTCTTGAAAGAAAGATAACATACATTTTCAGCTATAAGGTAACTCCAATAAACTATAGCTAGTTATAGCCTAAAGCTATACCCCACCTTTTATTCCCCTATAGCCTCATGCAGCGCTTCTACATAAACGGTAGCCAGCTTGGAGAGCGCAACGTTTTTATGACAAATCCATCCCACATTAATAGACTCATCGCATTCCAAAGGCACGGAAATAATCTCGTTTCCATTCAGATCCGCACTGATGACCCCGGTAGAAATGGTATAGCCGTTCAAGCCAATCAGCAGGTTAAAGAGGGTCGCCCGGTCGTTGACACGGATGCTTTTGGGGTGCGACAATGTGCTGAGAATCTCCTCGGAAAAGTGAAAGGAATTATACTCCCCTTGCTCAAAAGACAAATACGGATAGGGGCGAAGCTGGTCGATGGTTACCACCGATAACCGGGACAACGGGTTTTTACTGCTGATAAAAATATGCGGCTTCGCCGTAAACAGGCTGTTAAATTGCAGGTTCGCATCTTTTAGCAGCTTGTGAATGACCTTGGCATTAAATTCGTTCAGATACAGGATTCCGATCTCACTGCGCAAGCTTTTGACGTCCTGTATGATTTCATGGGTCTTCGTCTCCCGCAAAGCCAGCTCATATTCATCCTGTCCATATTGATTCACCAGGTTAACGAATGCATTTACGGCAAAAGCATAATGCTGTGAGGACACGGCAAAATGCTGTGGTGAAGGCTTGGCATCCAGATAGCGGTTTTCCAGCAGCTCCGCCTGTTCAACAACCTGGCGCGCATATCCGAGGAATTCCACGCCTTCCTTGGACAAAGAAATCCCTTTATTGGTACGCTCAAAAATAGTGATATGAATTTCTTCCTCCAGATCTCGAATCGCGTTCGACAGACTGGGCTGGGAAATGAACAACCGCTTCGCCGCCTCATTCATGGAGCCACGATTGGCAACCTCGATGACATATTTTAATTGTTGTAGGGTCAAGGCTTGATGTCCTCTCGATTTGTGTTTTCTTTATTATATAGTACATAATTAACGAATTTCACCATTCGTGGCAATCAGCTTTTGATACCAATAGAAGCTTTGTTTACGAATACGACGCAAATCTTTGAGATCAAACTCCTCCCGATCAACATAGATAAACCCGTAACGCTTACTGGAGCCTTGATGAGTACTGACAAGATCAATCGCAGACCACGGACAGAAACCAAATACTTCTACGCCATCTGTCATAGCCAATTGAATCTGCTCGATATGTTTCTTGAAAAAGTCAATACGATAAGGATCATTTACTACATCGCCTTCTTCAAGCTTGTCAAAAGCTCCCAAGCCATTCTCTGTCACGATTAAAGGCAAATGGTAGCGAGAATAGATTTGACGTAACGTGGATCTAAAACCGACCGGATCAATTTCCCAGCCAAACTCCGTCGTTTGCAGATTGGGGTTCACGGAACCTCGGTATGCTCCCGGTTCACCCACAATTTCATGCTGATCTCCTGTATGTGAAAAATCATTTCCATCATCTAAACTTTCTCCTACGGTTTGAGAGGTATAGTAATTAAATGCGATAAAGTCCGGGTTCCCCTTCGCTAAAATTTCCATATCTCCTTCCTCAATGACAGGCTCATATCCTTTCTCGATCAAATAGCTCCAGGCAATGTGATTGTAGCGGCCCAATACGGCCATATCCAGGTAGAGCCAGTTTCGAATGGCCGCATAGTTATCCGCCGCCAGTGTATCTTCCGGCTTGGAACTAGCCGGATAAATGACCCCAATATTCGGCGCTGGTCCAATTTTCGCGTTAGGCAGCATGTCATGGCACAATACCATGGCTCTCGCTTGCGCTACCAGCATATGATGATTTTGTTGGTACAGTACCTTCTGCGGATTTCCCAGACTTGTATCTAATGTGCCAATAGCACCGGGATGGAGAATCAGCATATTTTGCTCATTAATGGTTAGCCAATATTTCACCCTGTCTCCAAAGTTCTCAAACAACGTTTTGGCATACTGCTCGAAGGCATCAATAGTCTCCCGGTTCGACCATCCGCCTCGTTCTTCAAGGGCATAGGGAAGATCAAAATGATACATAGTAACAATCGGTTCAATACCATATTTACAGAGTTCGTCTATTAAGGATCTGTAGAATGCAATTCCCTTCTGATTAACTTCACCTGCGCCTTGCGGATAAATACGTGTCCATGCAATCGAGAACCGATACGCCTTAAAGCCCATTTCAGCCATCAAAGCTATGTCTTCTTTGAACATATGGTAATGATCACTTGTTACCTTAAAATCAGTGACCCCTTCCACATGATTAGCCATGTCAATGACCGATGGGCCTTTTCCATCTTCGTTCCATGCGCCCTCCACTTGATAAGCCGAAGTCGAACCTCCCCAGAAAAAGTTTTCGGGAAATGCTTTCAATTGGTAATGTTTCATAATATAGTCCCTCCAGTTATCGTTATATCCTGCTCATGATCGTAATTCATGTGGGTGATGTCGGCACTTTTCTGCATCACACAACTAATGTTAACAAGACGTCATTTTTCTGAATTTGCTCCAGATTTGTCTCAAACATGTCCACTTTATTTTTCGTCTGTGTGACGATGATAGGTGTGACGATTTCGTATCCTGCTTCTATAATCTGCTCTCTATCAAATTGGATCAACAGGTCCCCTTGTTTTACGATATCTCCCTCTTGAACTGCCGGATTAAAAAACTTGCCTTTCAGGGCTACCGTGTTAATTCCAACATGAATCAATATCTCCGTGCCCGCATGGGTAGTCAAACCAATAGCGTGTCCCGTGGGGAACAGTGAGGTTACAACTCCATCTATCGGCGCTACAACCTCACCTGCAGACGGTTCAATGGCTAAACCTTTTCCCATAGCACCTGTAGAAAACGCAGAATCGTTAACTTGTCTTAGCGGTGCAATCTTGCCTGTGATGGGGCTGTATATGGTTTCCTTCTTGATGTCAACAGCCTTGCTTGCTGTAACAACTGGCACAGATTCTTCCACTTTTGTGGAATCAACCGTTTCCGAAGTCTTTCTTTTCCCTCTGCTTTCATACCCAAAAGTAAGGGTCAGTACCGTTGCCACCGTAAATGAGCACGCAATTGCAATAATGTAAACCAAGGTTGGAGCATAAACTGGAATAGCAAAAATGTTGTGAAAAACATAAGCTGTCATTTTTACTCCAAAATGTCCATTAATAGCTCCGCCTGTAGCCCCTGCGATAATAACAATCGGTATAACACGTTTAAAACGAAGCACCAGACCATATATGATTGGCTCTGTCACACCAGCCAGCAACCCTGTAATACTCGCCGAACCCGCAAGGGTTCTAAGCGTTTTATCTTTTTTCGCCTTCAGGAAAACACCAAATGCGACACCAGCTTGAGCAAATACGGCGGCGGCGGCCATCGCCTCAATCGGATCACCACCAAGGCCGATATTGTGAATCGAGATCGGTGCTAAACCCCAGTGAAGTCCGAAGACGACCATAAACATCATAAAACCGCCAAGAACTATCCCTGACAAAATGCCGCTTACACCAATTAACCATGTCACCCCTGACGAAATCCAATCGCCTACCGTTGTACCGAAGGGTCCGAATGCGATCACAGACAGCGGAACCATAATCATCAAAGCTAGCATTGGAACTAAAAACAGCTGTAAATCCTTAAAAATAATCTTCTTCAAAAGCTTATCCACAAAGGCATATATGCTGATAGATATGAAGATCGGAAAAACGCTGGACGAATAATCCATCATGACGACCGGTATTCCCAGAAATGATACATCAGAACCTTTGTCCATCAGCCCCGTAAAATTGGGTTCCATCAGGGCTGCACCAATAACACCGGCTACGTAAGGGTTCGCCTTCAGGTTGATACCGAGCGTGATCCCGAGCAAAATCGGCAAGAAGTAAAATACAGCATTCCCCGCAGCGGACAGGATCAGGTAGGTATCACTTGTCGCAGACATCCACCCCAGCATGGTCAGAACAGTCAGGAGTGCTTTCAGTATACCCGAGCCAGCCATCGCCGAAATCAGCGGGGAGAAACTGCCGGAAATAACTTCAAAGATCTTAGATACAACCGATGTCTTCTTTCCACTTGGTTCACTAGTTGCTTGGGTATCCGAGCCAAAATCCCTGTTTTTCATGATCTCCGTATATACATAGGCAACGTGACTCCCAATAACCACTTGAAATTGCCCCCCGCTTTCGACAACGGTAATAATGCCTTCGTGCTTCTCCAGTTCCTCTCTTTTGGCCTTTCTTGAATCTTTCAGGTCAAATCTGAGACGTGTAGCACAATGGACAAGCCCATTGATATTTTCTTCACCTCCGACAAGACGTACGATATCATCGCTCATTTTCTTATGATCCATGTTCATTCTCCTTTTGGTCAGATTGCCTGAAAACAAAAAAATACCTAAACGAAAGGCCATTAAGATCAAAGAAAATGATCTCTGCCATTCGTTTAGGTATCGCCTGCTTAGCCAGTAACAATCCTTATATTTAAGTTGTGAGCCTACTATAAATCACTCTGAAATCGTTTGCAAGCATTTTTTTCTAAGAATCAACCATATCTTTTCTAGTGGTTACACGTTGTATATGAATCGTCAGATACACTTTTTCGTCAATCGACATGGCACTTTCATGCTTTAATTCCAAATACTGATTAATTAAATGGGTACACTGAAAAGCCTTCGCATACTTATCTTTGACCTGCTCATACAAAAAGTTGTCACCCGAAGCCCGTTGCTCTTGTTCATTACTCAGCAATCTTTGTGCAAAGTATTGCAAATGAGTAATAAAACGGGAATAGTTACATGAAGTTTCATCCAGCTCCAGCTCATAGTAATCGGTTACGATATTAAAAATATCATCAATGATCTCTGTAATTTCTACCGTTTGTCTCATTTCCTGACCGTCTTGTCTTGCATTTACAAAATGCATGGCAATAAAGCTCGCTTCATGCTCATCCATTTGAATGCCAAATTGAGCATCAATGATATCCAGCGCGCCCATCCCAATCATAAATTCTTTTTTGTAAAATTTTTTAATTTGCCACAAAAGCGAATTTTTAAGACCGACTGACTTTCGATAGCGGGATATGGCAAATTGAATATGGTCAATCAGAGAGATATAAATGTTAACACTAAAGATATCTCCCATTTCTTTTTTCGCGTTTCCTACAATTTCATCTGCTACTTTCAAAAACTCTACAGATGTTTCTCCAATGAGATCAATTAATTTTTGCGGAATCTTATCCGACTTTAGCACAAAGGTTTTTTCTATTTTTTCCACATCGACTCTCTGACCATGTTTCTTTTTAAAGCCCAGACCATTTCCGATGACAACAAATTCATGGCCTACCTGATTCTCGGCCCGAATGACATTGTTATTAAATATTTGCCGGATGATCATCTATCTGCTCACCTCGTTAATTAATGAAAAAGTTTATAGTAACAAAAAAAACCCAAATAACGACTAAATAAATTAGTCATTATTTGGGTATCGCCTGCCGACCAGTAACAATCCCGAAGAGCACTAGCTCTTCACTCAATTACCTTTATTATACAGCTTTCGACCAAAAATAACAATACAATCATGCCAAAAAACCGCTAAACATCTCGATTTATGAGTGTTTAGCGGTTTTGTGTTTAAGAAGACTATGAAGCTGTCATATCAGTTAATTCGCTTTGAGCGTTTTTTTCCACAATCCCAGAATGAGCGCGGAAACCACGGAGCCAATCGCCACTGCAAGCAAGAATAGCAAGGCATGATTGGCAAGAGCTGCTACAAAGATACCGCCATGCGGAGCTGGAAGATTGATTTGCCAGAGCTGCGTCAGACCACCAGCAATGGCTGAACCTACAATACAAGAGGTTAGTACGCGCAGCGGGTCAGCAGCTGCGAACGGAATGGCACCTTCTGTAATAAAGGACAAACCGAGCACATAGTTCGTCAAACCAGACTTGCGCTCTTGCTCGGTAAATTTATTTTTGAAGAACGTTGTAGCAAGTGCGATTGCCAGCGGAGGTGCCATACCGCCCGCCATAACAGCAGCCATCATAGCCCCGTTTGTGTTGCCACTGGAAGTAAAGACACCGATTGAAAATGCGTAAGCCGCCTTGTTGAAAGGTCCGCCCATATCAATCGCCATCATTCCGCCCAGAATAAGACCCAGAATAACTGCATTACCCGTACCCAAATTGTTCAGAACATTGACAAGCCATGTATTAATACCGCCGAAAATCGGATCAAACACATAGAACACAATCGCGCCTGCAATGAGGAGTCCAAATACCGGATATAACAGGATTGGTTTTAAGCCTTCCAGCGCTTTTGGCAGACCTGCCAAAGCCTTGCGCAGGAAGATAACCACATAACCAGCCAGGAAACCTGCTGCCAGACCGCCAAGGAAGCCTGCATTCGAGTTAACGGCCATCAGACCGCCAACCATACCTGGCATCAGTGCCGGACGATCCCCAATACTCATCGCGATAAACCCGGCCAGTATCGGAATCAGGAAGTGGAACGCACCTGTTCCGCCACCAATCGTTTGCAACAGCTTGACGATCGAATTTTCTGTTCCCAATACCTGTTCGAACAGGAAGGAAATAGCCAGCAAAATCCCGCCGCCTACAACGAACGGCAACATATGGGAGATACCGTTCATTAGATCCTTGTAAATTTTACTGCCGACACTGGTTTTTTCCGCTTTTGCTTCCTCCGCGTTCCCCTTACCTTGGCTGCGGTAAATTGGAGCATCGCCATTGAGTGCTTTGCGGATCAACTCTTCAGATTTACGGATACCGTCACTTACTGGTCTTTGCAGAACGGGCTTGCCGTCAAATCTGTCCATTTCAACCTTTTTGTCAGCTGCGACGATTACACCTTT
The DNA here is from genome assembly GCF_000236805.1 of Paenibacillus peoriae KCTC 3763. Classification (GTDB taxonomy): domain Bacteria; phylum Bacillota; class Bacilli; order Paenibacillales; family Paenibacillaceae; genus Paenibacillus; species Paenibacillus peoriae. Next base: position 175,787 of record NZ_AGFX01000041.1, read on the forward strand.
GGCACGACGAATTTCATCCGCTGTCAGTACATTTTGCGCACCTTCTGAGCCATTCGTTTCTACCCGGATGTTTACACCCATCTCTGTCGCTTTCTTAATGAGAGCGTCTTCAGCCATAAACGTATGCGCGATACCTGTAGGGCAGGCGGTCACTGCAACCACAAACTCGTCTGAATTCGGGTTACCAACGATAACAGCCGGCGTTTTCTGTGCTTTGGCAGCCTCTTTCTTCGCCTCTTTTGCTTCTTTAGCTGCTTCTTCTTCCGCTTGCTTGGCATCAAACAGCTTCGACACTTCGTCCGGTGTTTGCGTTTTCATCAACTTGTCGATGAAATCGGTATCAATTAGCAGCCGGGAAAGAGCTGCGAGTGTACGAAGATGTGTATTAGCTGCACCCTCTGGAGCTGCAATCATGAAAAACACTTTTGCAGGCTCACCATCCAGCGATTCGAATTCTACGCCTTTACTGCTTTTGGCAAAAACCACGGTCGCTTCATTCACAGCTTTGGTTTTGGCATGCGGCATCGCAATGCCGCCACCTATTCCGGTGCTGGATTCTGCTTCGCGTTTGTAAATCATTTCCTTGAACAATGCCCGGTCATTAATGCGGCCACTTGCTTCGAGACTGGCGATAAGTTCCTCAATCGCCCCGTCTTTTGTCGTAGCCTGCAAATCCATGATCATCGTTTCTTTAATCATCAGGTCTGTTATTCTCATTTTTCACACTCTCCTAAGTTCGGTCAGCGTGTGGACACACGCATAATAAGCTCGTGATGTAGCCGGATTACCAATTTGAAATCGTGACTTGCGGCCGTAATTGTTCAATTTTCTCTCTAGTAGCCAGATCATCGGAGAACGCGGTTGCGCTTCCGGATGCCACTCCTGCACGGAATGCCTCGATCGGATCGCCGAGCAGAGCCAGCGTACCCACGAATCCAGCAATCATTGAATCACCTGCGCCTACAGAATTTTTAACCGTTCCTGCTGGTACATTTGCGTGATACACTTCATCTGCCGTAATGAACAATGCCCCTTCTCCTGCCATGGAAATCAGTACATTTTTTGCACCTGCTTCCAGCAGCTTACGGCCGTAAGTGACGATCTCCTCCTTTGAATGAATAGTTACGCCAAACAACTCAGCCAGCTCATGGTGATTCGGCTTGACGAGCAGCGGCTTATGGACCAGTGCCTTCATCAGCGCCTCACCTGTGGTGTCGATGACGAATTCAGCCCCGGTTTGCTGGCATACACTAATCAACCGACTATAGAAGTCTCCTCCAAGTGACGGTGGGATACTTCCTGACAAGACGACAATGTCATTTTTCTGGAGACCCGACAGCTTCTGAACCAACGCATTCGCCTCCTGCTCACGAATCGCAGGTCCCAAGCCGTTAATTTCCGTTTCGTCGCCATGCTTGAGCTTTATGTTGATTCGCGTATCGTCTTCGATGATTACAAAATCAGTTTTAATGGATTCTTCCCGTAATGTATCATCGATAAACCTGCCTGTGAATCCGCCGAGAAAGCCAATCGCCGTGCTGTCTGCGCCCAATTGGTTCAGTATCCGGGATACATTAATTCCCTTGCCACCCGGCAATTTTAAATCTCGTTTCATCCGGTTCAAATCACCAAGCTTCAAGTCGTCAACTTCCACGATATAATCAATAGAAGGGTTCAGTGTTACTGTGTATATCATTGTTATCCCTCGATTATCTTAGTTTTCTGAGCAATGGATCGGCGTGAGCGTTCAGGCACCGATTCGGTAATAAGGATAGCTTCCTTGAGTTCAAACAGTTTGGCGAAGGTAACCTCTCCGATTTTACTGGAATCCGCCAACACATAGGTTTTGCCGGACAGCTGGTGGGCTCGCCGCTTAATCAGCGCCTCTTCAGGATCAGGGGTGGTATACCCCATTTCCACATCTACCCCGTTCGTTCCGAGAAAGCACTTGTCGAATCGAAAATTGTCCAAATTCTGCAGGGCAATACTCCCGATTACGGCTTTGGTATGAGTTTTCATCATCCCTCCCAGCAGATAGCTTCTGATTCGCTTGCTTACCAGTGCTTCTACGTGGGATAGTCCATTCGTCACGACCGTCACGTCTTTAGCTTCAATGTAAGGAATCATCGCCATCGTTGTTGTTCCCGCATCCAGATAAATACATTCGCCATCCAAAATTTCTTTGGCTGCCATACGGGCGACTACATTTTTTTGTTGAACGTTTTTGAATGTTTTTTCGTCCATGCCAGGTTCCTGACTTTTTTGATTCAGCAAGGTTGCCCCACCATGAATCCGCTTTAGCAACTGACGGCCTTCAAGATCTATCAAATCACGCCGAATCGTTGACTCAGAAGCTCCCAACAGATCAGCTAATTCCTGCAATTTTACAACACCACATTCTTGTAAGCGCTGTATTATTAACTTGTATCTTTCTTCCGTCAGCATCTTCATTCCTCCAACTGTTCATATCGTACCACAAACTCTACAAAAAACAATCATTTTTATTCAAAAAACTTCAAAAAACTTCATCTCGACTTCTTTTTTTTACAAAATGGTGAATTCCTGCTCCTATCATCATGGTTGCGTTTACATTGTAAGGAAAGGATAGCCATTTTTATGTAAATCCATTCTTTTTACATAGGAATTCAGCCATAAACGTTCAGAAACATTCTGACGTTTAACCGGCAGCACCATTTTACCATTATTGATAAAATAATTCGTACAATTCATAAATACCTTCTGCACGTAGTAAAAAGCTAAACACCGGGGTTTTGATCCCCTCCATGTTCAGCTCATTATGGCCGTTTGGCCTCAGTCCTTGACGATCCCAATGACAAATCCATCATGTCGATTCTGTATACCATAGGCAACAAAAAAAGAGAGCATATGAATAGTATTCAATTGCGCAAAAACCATAAACCTCCCTTTTTCACCCATTCATATATTCTATCATGAAACCTAATGTCCCTACAGAGTACCTTCAACCCCATTAGTGACTCTTCCCTAGCACAAGTGCCTCCTCAACCTCTGTCAACAACATCACAGTGACGACTACAATAAGCGCCTAAGCTGAGCCAGCATAAAATAACCATAAAAAAACCGCCAAACATGTAGGGCATATCCCTGTGTTTAGCGGTTTGTTTCTATAATTGGCCCAATCAGGTTCTCTCCCGTCTCCGGTAACTGTTTCTGGAACGGTACTGCTGCGGAGCTCTCGCCGGATAACGTGCGGGAAAGGAAAACATATGGACCAGATGGGTAAACGGAATGGAAGCGAACAGAAGAAACGCCAGGATGATGTGAAGCTGAAACACGAAAGGAACCATAGCCATCAGCCCGTATTGCGGATTGAAGGTGAATAGGCTGCGAAACCAAGGCCCGATGGTCGTACGGTATTCATAGGTCACCACGGTCGTATTATACACAAGGGTCATATAGGTGCCGATGGCAGCGATGATCAGAACTAAAATCACTGCAAAATAATCGCCAAAACCCGCATGGGCCCTTACCCGGCGGTTAAGGATTTTACGCACGAGCAGAAGAACCAGACCGCTGACGACCATCAGGCCGGCAAATCCGCCCCCCGCGATCGCAAATATATGATAGGTCTCATCGGATATGCCGAAGAAATGATAAACACTGCGCGGGATCAACACACCCATGATATGGCCAACAAACGCGAAAATAATCCCGTAATGGAACACAGTCGAACCGATTCTGAGCCATTTTTTTTCAAAAATCTCCGTGGAAGGTGCCGTCCAGCTGACTTGACGAAAAGCAAACCGATAGAGCAAGCCGAAGATCATCACCGCCAAGGTGAGATAGGGAAACACGACCCACCAAAAGATACCAGTCATCATTATACCTCCATTCCATTGCACGTTTTGTAAATGGGTAAATCCGAATCACTACGAGCCATACCGTCCATGCCAAACAAGATAGGGTAAGGCAGTTCATCCAGATCGGCGCTCTCCCGCTTGCTCTCCAGCATGCGAATCTCTTCTTCCGTAGGGACCTCGAAAACATCGGTCATCAGAAAGTTCAACAACCCGGAATAGGGGCTGTCTTCAGACAGATGCTTCCGAATCCGCTCTGTGGCTGCGGCTAGCCGGAGTTCAAGCGCGCGCACATGAACATTGTCGGACCTTACCGCCAGCAGCTCGTACAGCAGCGGAATGAAGTCGCACAGTTCCCCGCTCGGCATCATAAAACCCGCATCCCGGACAATATGCTGAAGCAGAATCAGAGCTGCCCCACGTTCCCGGCTGTCCCCCAATTCATGAGCGGTCAGATAGAGTCCGGTCTTTTCCTTCCAATCGAACGTCCAAACATAAATTTCCTGAAGCTCCTTGGGAGGAACCGAGAAGATGAACTCGGCCGCCTGTCCAAACCTGCTCGCCAGCTCATTATCCTTCATTTCCTCTTGGACAGCTGCAAGCAATTCCTCCTTCATATCCTGAAAATCCTCACAGGGATATCCGAGCAATCTGGCGCAGGCCGCCAGCAAAACGGGCTTATGTTCCATCATCATTGATCCTCCCTTGCAAAAAGATGTGACATGACCGCGCTTGACGGGGTAATGGATTCGATGCTGCAGGCCCCCTGCTTGTAGTGAAGCTCTTTCGCGCCATCCATTTCCCTCCGGGCGGTTGGAATCACAAACCTTTCGTTATATTTGGCAACAGCGAACAATCGGGTCATCTCTTCAATTTCCTCCACCGTAATTCCCGCCTCCCCCAAAAGCTGGCTATGCCTGAGATCATCCATGCCGCCAACGGCTCGCTGCCGTCTGTGTACACGCATGGCGGTCATTTTAAGCAACACTCTACGGATGACGGAGGTATCCCCTGCCGTAAGCAGAGATGCCAGATACTCCATTGGAATCCGCATCTGATCAACAGCGGGAATATAGTGATCGGTCTGAAGCTCGTCTTCTTCAATATGGTTCATAATCGGGCTAAGCGGTGGAATGTACCACACCATAGGGAGCGTACGGTATTCCGGATGAAGTGGCAGAGCAACTTTCCACTTCATGGCAAGCTTATAGATCGGCGAGCGCTGTGCCGCATCGATCCAGGAATCGTTGATCCCGCTTCTTCTCGCCTCCTTGATCACTTCCGGTTCGAAGGGGTCAAGGAACACCGAAAGCTGGGATTCATACAAATCCTGTGGATTCTCCACGGAAGCGGCCGCCTTGGCCCGATCTGCGTCATAAAAGACGACGCCGATATAGCGGATCCGGCCCACACAGGTTTCCGAGCAAACCGTGGCCAGGCCCGCTTCTGTCCGCGGGTAGCAGAAATTGCATTTTTCCGCTTTGTGCGTATTCCAGTTGTAGTATACCTTATGGTAGGGGCAGCCATTGGTACAGAATCTCCACCCCCGGCAGGCTTCTTGATCCACAAGCACGATGCCGTCCTCCTCCCGCTTGTACAAAGCTCCTGATGGACAGGAAGCCACGCAAGAAGGGTTCAGGCAATGCTCGCAAATGCGGGGCAGGTACATCATGAACGTCTTCTCATACTCCATGGCGATGTGTTCCTGAAGCTGCTTGACATTCGGGTCCATAGGTACAATCTCGCTTCCGCCGGCCAGATCGTCATCCCAGTTCGGGCCCCATTCCGGCTTGTCCATATATTCGCCGGTAATGAGGGATACGGGCCGCGCGACCGGAAGATTCTTCCGCTTAGGGCTATGAATCAAGCTATCGTAATCATAGGTCCACGGCTCATAGAAGTTGTCCAGGCTGGCCATATTCGGATTGTAAAAAATATTCGCCAGCTTGGTGATCGGGCCCCCTGCCCGGAGTGCCAGCTTTCCGTTGCGCAGAACCCACCCGCCTTTAAATTTCCTCAGGTCTTCCCATGCCCGGGGGTAACCGGGACCTGGCCGGGTTTCCACATTGTTGTACCACATGTATTCCGTTCCGGGCCGATTGGTCCACGTGTTCTTACAGGTCACCGAACAGGTATGGCAGCCGATGCATTTGTCCAGGTTCATGACCATGGCGACTTGCGCTTTAATCCTCAAGCCAGTCTACCTCCTTCAACGGTCGGATAATTGTCATCGTATCTCTCTGACTTCCCGTCGGCCCGTAATAATTGAACCCGTAGCTCAATTGGGCATAGCCTCCGATCATATGTGTCGGCTTCATCGTAATTCGGGTCACACTGTTATGGGTACCGCCGCGCTGCTTGGTGATAGAGGTGCCCGGCACACCTAGTGTGCGATCCTGGGCATGGTACATATAAGCGATTCCCTCTGGAATCCGGTAAGTCAGCACCGCTCTTGCTGCGATGACTCCATTCCGGTTGTATACCTCAATCCAATCGTTATCCTTGATCCCGATCGAAGCCCCGTCTTTTTCGTTCAGCCAGACGACCTGCCATCCGCGGAATAGTGTCGACATTTGATTGGTGTCGGTAAACATCGTATGAATTCCCCATTTTTGGTGCGGGGTCAAATAACGGATCGTTATCGTTTTCCCTTTCGTCGGCACTTCTTTTTCACCCTTAAAAAAAGGAATGTGCTCCAGTGGCGGCAAATAAAGCGGCAGCCCTTCACCAAAATCCAAAATCATCTCATGGTCCAGATAGAAGCTTTGTCTGCCCGTTAAAGTACGCCATGGAATGCTGTACTCCGTGTTTAAGGTGAAAGGCGAGTATCTCCGATTGTCCTTCTCCAAGCCGCTCCAGACCGGAGTTGAGATCGTATGCCGGGGCTGCGCAGTAATATCCAGAAGCGTGAAGGCCTCTTCTTCCCGCGGTTTTGAGATGTCCTCCAGCTTTTTGCCGGTTTTGGCCTCTAGCGAACGCCAGCCTTCCACGGCCCGTTCTCCGTTCGTGGCACCAGACATCAGCAGAATCGCTTCGATCACCTGCTTATCCCGGAACAGATCCGGCTGGCCTTTGCCGATCCCCTCATGTTTCGATGCCCCCAGCCGCTTCATGAGCTGGCCGTATACCTTGTCGCCGGGAATTTTAATTCCCTTTGTTCCATACCCCTTTTTAATGTTCGGTCCGATGGTGATCATTTTTCCATACACATTCGGATAATCACGCTTTACCAACAAAAATTGGGGCATCGTTTTACCGGGCACTGCCTCCGTCTCCCCCTTGCGCCAATCGCGGATTTTTCCGTGAACCTGGGCGATTTCACCCGGACTGTCATGGCCGAGCGGTGTCATGAGAACATCCTCGCAGGCAGGCAAATGTTTCTCCGCCAATTGGGAGAATGTTTTGGCAATTTCCCGAAAAGCGTCCCAATCGCTTTTGCTTTGCCAAGGCGGTTCAACAGCCGCATTAAACGGATGGACAAACGGATGCATATCGGTCGTGCTTAAATCGTATTTTTCGTACCAGGTCGCTGCTGGCAGCACAATATCCGAAAACAGCCCTGAGCTCGTCATTCTGAAATCCATGCTGATGAACAAATCGGTTTTGCCTTCCGGTGGAACATCATCCGTCTTTACCGTCTCCGGCCGCCACGAATGGCTCGGGTCCGTCAGCACCTGATTGTCCGCCCCGATCAAATGCTTGGCAAAGTACTCATGCCCTTTACCGCTATCGCCAAGCAGATTGGACCGCCAGTTGAAGAAGACACGCGGGAAATTGTTCGGATCATTGGGGTGCTCCACCGCAAAATCCAGTTCTCCCTCTTTAACCATTCTTGCAATCTCCTGTACGGCCTCCTGGTCGTCCGAAAACCCTTTTTCCCGAACCTGTCTGGCCACATCAATGGAATTCTGGTTGAATTGCGGGAATGAAGGCAGCCACCCGAGCCTTACGGCCAGCGCATTGACATCCGCAGGATGCATATGGTTAAACCGCCCGCCCCAGGATGGTTTCTGCTCTTCATTGGCCTTGGCCTCATAGCGGAACTGCTCTGTCGCGAAGTAGAAGAAGGAGGTTCCGTTTTGTAACCGGGGAGGCTTGATCCAGTCTCCCGCAAATGCGATTTGCTGCCACCCCTCCACCGGCCTTACCTTTTCCTGACCCACATAATGGGCCCATCCACCGCCGTTTACCCCCTGGGAGCCCGTGAGCAGCACCAGATTCAGAATGGCCCGGTAGATTTGATCGCTGTGATACCAGTGATTCGTTCCTCCGCCCATAGCGATCATCGATTTTCCGCCCGTCTTGGCCGCATTTTCGGCAAACTCCCTCGCTACCTGAATGCAATGGGATTTCTTAACGCCGGTAATTGCCTCCTGCCAAGCCGGAGTGTAGGGCTTCAGGTCGTTATAATCGGCCGGATAATCGCCTGGCAGTTGCTGTCTGGGTACGCCCACATGAGCCATCATAAGGTCGTAAACCGTCACGACTTTGAGCGTTCTGCCTTCCGCACTCGGCAAATGCTTTACCGGAACCCCGCGCCGGACCGTCCCTCCTTCTACTTCTGCAAAATAAGGAAAGTCAACGAGAGCCATTTCATCCGCTTCATCAATAAATGACAGCAGAGGTTCCACTGCGGTCCCGTCAGGATTTTCGAGGTCCAGGTTCCATCTACTCCCCTGATCCCAACGGAAGCCCTGACTGCCATTGGGAACCATCGGCGCTCTAGATGCCGCGTCCCAGACTACCGTTTTCCATTCGGCCAACTCCTGGGCATCTCCCAAGTCGGAGGCCCGGAGGAAGCGGCCCGAACGAAACGCATCGGCATGTTCCTCCAGAATCACGAGGAAAGGCAGGTCGGTAAATTTTTTCACGTAATCCGTAAAATAAGGGACTTGCTGATCCACGTAGAATTCTTTGAGAATGACGTGGGTCATGGCCATGGCAAGCGCAGCATCGGTCCCGGCTTTAGCCGGCAGCCAAATGTCCGCAAACTTTTCATATTCAGCATAATCGGGGCTGACCCCGACCACCTTGGTGCCGTTATAACGGGCTTCCACCATGAAATGCGCATCAGGAGACCGGGTTTGTGGAATGTTGGTCCCCCAGATAATAAAATACTTGGTGTTATACCAGTCGCCGCTTTCCGGCACATCTGTTTGTTCTCCCCAAACCTGCGGCGAGGCAGGAGGAAGGTCTGCATACCAATCATAAAAACTGAGGATGGTCCCGCCAATCAGCGACAGGAAGCGTGTCCCTGCCGAATAACTCACCATGGACATGGCCGGGATCGGGCTAAAGCCGACGACACGATCCGGACCGTATTGTTGAATGGTATGGATAATAGAACTGGCGATCATCTGACAGGCATCATCCCAATCCGCCCGGACGAAGCCGCCTTTCCCTCTGGCCTTGACATATCTATCGCGCTTTTTGGGATCACTGACGATGTTTTTCCAGGCCATAACCGGGTCCTCCACAACTGCCAGCTCCTCACGCCACATGTCGTACAAATCGCCACGGATATAGGGATACTTCACCCGGATCGGGCTATAGGTATACCAGGAAAAGCTTGCCCCGCGCGGGCAGCCCCTGGGTTCATACTCGGGGAAGTCGACTCCCGTGGTTGGATAGTCCGTTTTTTGTGTTTCCCAGGTGATAATGCCGTCCTTGACGTAAACATTCCAACTGCAGGAACCGGTACAGTTGACACCATGTGTCGACCGGACGACCTTGTCATGCTGCCAGCGGCCGCGGTATAGGCTCTCCCAATCCCGGGATCTGGGGCTCTCCTCGGTCCATCCCTCGTTAATGGCCTCTCCGCGTTGCAAGTATTTCAACGCTTCAAGCAGCTTGTTTTTTTGTTCAGCCATTGTTCAGATACTCCTTTCCCTGCTGGTTTACCGGGTTAAACCTTTCCCCCGTCAGTTTGAAGCTGTCTTGTCCCAACTGAAGCTCTTCCATAAACACTTCCCAATCCGCTGCGTTGCAAGCCGCGATCATCAGGCGCTGAAGCTCGTTCAGATCCTGCAGCCGGCAGATTTGTTCTTGCACAGGCTGCGGCACTCCGCCAAATCTCATCTCAAGCAGGGCAAGCAAATCCTTCCGATCATCTCGGACAAACTGTTCCGTTTCCACCTGATTCATCTGGTTCGCCTTCTTTCGTAGCAACTTTTCTACACTCATTCTGCCGACCCTTGTCAGGATTTCATCATTTTAAAATAATCGGCAATCATCAATTTCTTAATCTTTTCTGCCGACTGTTTAAAAAAGGCCAAGACCTCCTCGTCGCCACCTTCCGCCAATGCCCATGAGAATTTCCTGCTGGTGACCTGCCCCAATTCCTCACCAAATCGGAGGTAGACGGTGATACCGTGATCATCGGCCCGGCCACCCGCCTTTACATCATAAGGATGAAGGTGAAGCCGCTCGAGCTCTTGTACCAGTAGCCGATACAGCCTTGGCTCCACGGATTGAAGCGGTTTGTCGGGAAGCATCGCCGCCAGTGTATAGGTCTCATTTTTCATGAAGCAGTCCCTCCACTTCTTTTTCCAGCATGTTCATTTCATCCCGGTTATGCAGTTCATCAACGACAATCAAGGCTTGAAAACGGGCAAGAAGCTCGCCCCCCACCTTGCCCTGCGCCAGCAGTTCCTTAATCTCAGCGACAATTTCCCGCATTAATTGATGATCGCGAGTCAGGGAAATAATGACGTTCTTCAACTCCGGCTTGATGCCCACAGCTTCTACATATAATCCTTCCTCTTCGCTGGCTGCATGCTGGAGCGTACGCCCCTCCCAATGCTCTACCGTGATGTAGGCGATTTCCTCCGCCTTGTCCAATTCGCCTTTTTTTATACTTCTGTCCAACAGCTCGGTAAGCTCTCTCGCTTCGCCTAAGGCCGCCTCATGAATCATCGAATGACTGTGCACATGTCTCAGTGCGGGTCCTGACATGAATCCCCCGCCTCCTTTCTTGTTGCTTTTTTTGAGAATTGATTTTCCGCCAGCCTGTCGCCTTTACCCTCCCCGATTACGGAGTCAGCCTGCGAAAGGTCGCTGAATATAGCCACATAATGAGTGACATTCTGCTCGTTCGTGATCGCCGTTACGGAGAGCCACTCCCGAAAAACCTCCCCGCTTGCCTTGCGGTTGACGATCTCTCCCTGCCATTTTCCAGTAGTCAACAAAGTGTCCCAAAAGGCATTATAAAAAGAGCGATCATGGAAGCCGGAGCTGAGTATATTGGGAGTTTTGCCGATCACTGCTTCTTTCGAATAGCCGGTGACCTCGGTGAAGGCGGCATTTACGGTATGGATCACGCCCTTGGCATCAGTGACCATCACGGCATCGGCTGTGGACTTGATAATATTCGACGCAAACTCCAGCTTGTTGTTGAAAAATACCCACAGAACAAGGATCAGGCTGGCCAGCGAAGCCTCGGACAAGGCCATAAAGCCGATTGCATAGTGGCCTGTCCACCCAAACAACAGGGTAAGCAGCAGTGGAGGAAAAAAACCGCCCAAACCGCCCGCAGCAGAGACGATCCCGCTGGCGATGCCCCCCTGCTTGGAAAAGTAAAGCGGGACCAGTTTGAACACCGCGCCATTCCCGATACCAGCACACACGGCGACCATCAAACAGCCCAACGTAAAAAGAGGCATGGTCAATCCGAAAGAGAGCAAAACTCCTGACAGGGTTAGTCCGGAAAACACAAACATAAGAACTACAAAGGGGTTAGACTTGTCCGACAGTATCCCGCCTACTGGACGGAGAAGAGTAGCCAGGGCGATAAAACCCGCCGTCCTGAGTCCGGCATCCACCTTGCTTAATTCAAAATAGCTGGCCAGAAAACCGGGAAGATAGATTGTAAAAGCTACGAAGGAACCGAAGGTGATGAAGTAAAAAATGCTGAAAAACCACAGCTTTTCGTTGCGATAAACCTGCTTGAGCTGATCCTTCCAGGAGCCTCGTACTCGTTCTTCGTGCTTATCGCCCAAAAACAGATTCAGCAGAGCAAAAAGGACGAGCAGAATCAAAAAAAGCTGAAGGGCTCTTGACCAGCCAATCGCATCAGCCACCCATGGTGCGCCGAAGGTAGAGATGGCCGTACCCAGGTTCCCGATCCCGTATATCCCGTTGATGGTGCCCTGCTTTTCTTTGGGATAATATTTGGGCAGTGAAGTCACACCGACCGAGAACGTAGCTCCGCCTATCCCAAGAAAGAAGCCCCCGATCGCCAAATCCAGAAAAGTATTAGCCTGGCTCAAGTAGTAGACAGGAGCGAGTAGAATAAAGAAGCTGACCGTATTCATCAACCTTGCCCCGAAACGGTTGGTCAGTATCCCCGCCGGAATTCGCAGCAAAGAGCCCAAGATTACCGGGATCGCGGTGGACCACGCTCTTTGTCCCGGCGTCAGCGGAATATCCTGACTTATGTAAGAAATCAGGGAAGAGATCAAGACCCAGGCCATAAAGGAAACAACCAGACTTAAGGTTTGCAATGGCAGCTGAATTTTTTTAACCATTTATAGCTCCCCTTTGGAGATTATTCTCATCACATACATAGGATATAGTACCCACTTTTGACAAAATACTAGCCTTTCAAACATGCGATGCAACGTGGAAAAATATTTTCGGAAGATGTTGTTGCTGCCGAGCATAAATCAGGTCAACTTTTTCGGAGACAAAAAAAGGACTATTATGTCAGAATCTGAACATAATAGTCCCGTTTTATAGCATATTCAAACTATAACCCATTATAGTTGATAATTATTCTCACAGGCATGAAGTGATTTCGTAAGGAATCTCTACTTTGTACTACCCATCTTTCGGACCGCGTTCTCCGCAGCTCCATGATTACTTCTCCCAGTGTGGGATGGGGATGAATGGTTAGAGCCAAGTCTTCTACGGTTGCGCCCATCTCGATAGCCAGAGCAAGCTCCGAAGAGGCTGTTGACCAGGAAAAGCAAGATCCCAAAATCAATGTTGTCATAGACTACTATTTAAGCACCCATCACCGTGATCAAACTGAAATTGGCTGTATTATTCCTGCCCTTTCCGTAGAAATAGCCCGTTCTTCCGAAGAAATCCGGCAGATATTCACGCAGGAGTTGGAACGAATGATTACGTTTATCTCCAATTTGGCGGAACTGGATCTGTCAAAGGGTCGCGCATTGTTCAGCAGTATGGTCGGCTCTCTTGTGCTTGCACGTTCTGTTAATGATCCTGAATTGAACGATAGCCTTCTCTCGGCAGGCAAACAACACACCAAAGCGCTGGTTAATGCCTGAACATATTTTAGGTACACAAAAAAGCCGCTAAACACCAATCATTCCTTGGTATTTAACGGCTTTTTCCTATGGGTCTAAGCTCAAAACGGGGATAGCGATTTGTCAGAGATTCGAGGCCTGCACTCGCCAAATGTCTATTATGTTCCAAATCGTTGACGGTATCCGCACTTCCGGCACAGCTCTTCTACCGCTTCTCTCCTGGAAAACCCGTAATACAAACGGTTTGCACGCTCCCCTTCCACAATATCGGTAAAAGATTGCTCGTGCACATTCCCCAAATTAATAACGCCTTCGCCATCAAGACAGCATGGGACAACCGTTCCATCCACTAATACCGCCGCTTGGCTGCGAAGCGCATGGCAAAAGCCTTTGCCATCATCCTCCGGGGCACTCAGGCTGGGCCATTCAAATTCGTGATCCTGATTCAAATAAATATTGGGGGCAATTTTAATCCCGCTCCCAGGTACCACCTTTTCCTCAATCCGGTAATCCAGCCCAAACTCCTGCTCCAGCTGCTCAAGTGTCGCCCGGTTGCGCTGACGCTCCACATTGGTTAAATTATCCGGCGTCAGGTTCCAGAGACGGAACGAAATAATGATATTATGCTTCACAGCCTCTCTGACAAACGTGAAAATATGAGCCAAATATCCTTCCCGGTCCACGGAGCCTTCATGCCCGTCAAAGCTGTGAAGAGAAAAGTTCATCTGCCGCAGCGCCGGTTGCCCAAGCAGCTTATGTCCGGTCTTGGGCAGCAAAGTACCATTGGTCGTAATATTGACCTTTAAGCCTTTCTCATGAGCGCTTTCCAACAAAAGATCAATTTTCGGATGAAGCAGCGGCTCTCCTTTGACATGCAGATAAATGTAATCTGTATGCGGCTTGACCTGGTCAAGCACGTTCCGAAAGACTTCCGGATCAATAAACTTTTTGACACGCTGTGTCTGAGGGCAAAAGCTGCATGCGAGATTGCAGATGCTTGTGATCTCAATGTATACCTTTTTAAAATTTTTCAACATGATTTCCCCATTCTAACCTTCATCCTGAACATCTTGTTATGCTCATTAATCCAAGTCCTATGATTATAACGGGTTATCACGAACAGGTAAATCATTTATGCTCGTTCACCAATAACTTTGCTGTGCTCAATATGCTGTTGACCTTAGGTCTGACCTAAGGTTTATAGTGGAATTATTCAACTACATAGTAAGGAGTCCTGTCATTGAATAAACACATTACGATTAGCCAGCTTTCACAGCTTATGAATGTATCTGTACATCAACTGCGATATTTTGAAGAAAAGGGAATCCTGTACCCGTCATACACAGAAAAAAATCAATATCGAATGTACGGACTTCATGAAATTTATCAGCTTTCCCATATTTTATTGCTGCGTAAATTAAATATCCCTGTCGGACAGATTGAAGAATGCCTGACTTCGTACACTGCCGATGATTACAACCAGCTTTTAGAGAATTCGTTGCAGAGGGTACAGGATGAAATAGCTAACTTGAAGCTGCTCGAACAATTTATTCACAAGGTGCTAAAAGAACATCATAACCTCACCCAGCAGGACAATGAATATCAGATCAGGCTGTTAGGCACCCGACATTTAAAGCTGTGGTTTGCATTTGAAAATGATCAAGAGCTCACTGCCAGGGATCTATTCGAACAACGGCCTACCCCGCCTCAATTATTCGAAAATGATCTGCATTATCTATCTGATTCTGGACAGGTGAAGCTATGTTATGAAACGACAGAAATGACAGATGCGGCTGACTATATTCTGGAAGAAGGCAGCTATCTTTACAAGCATTTTTCCGTCACTGAAGACGACGAGATTGAGTATGAAATCCAACAACTGGAGCGCTATGCGGCTGAGCAACAATA
Organism: Paenibacillus peoriae KCTC 3763; assembly: GCF_000236805.1. GTDB lineage: Bacteria > Bacillota > Bacilli > Paenibacillales > Paenibacillaceae > Paenibacillus > Paenibacillus peoriae. The sequence continues at coordinate 190,800 of NZ_AGFX01000041.1, forward strand.
TGAATGCCTCAGCAAAACCATTTTAGTAGAAAAATCCTACCTTTCCTTGTTTGACAACAACAAGCTGCAATATGAGATTCAAGTCAAAGTAAAATAAACTTCTTGGAGTTCGGGAGGCCGTTACATGAATCCAGAATCAATTGACATTGTTCCTTATCAAAAGAAAGACTATGAAGCTGTATGTAAGCTCTTAGTGGAATCATTTAAAGCGAAATTTCAAGCTCTTGTTACACTGGAGGATCAGGATATACAGCAGTTACTTATGAAGGTCTGGATTCCAGGCCCTGATCCTTCAACGATGAAGCAATTTGTAGTTAAAGAGAATGAGGAAGTGGTCGGTGTCCTCTGCCTCAAATGGAAAGCACGCTCCTCTTTGCTCCCTACAACCGAAAAATCCATTTCCTGGACTCCGCTCATAAAACAGTTTGGCTGCTTCAATGTATTTAAATTTTTGACAGGTATGCATACGCTGGATTATAAACCTGCCGCAGATGAGTATTACATTGATCATTTGGCCATTCGCTCAAGCCATCGTAATCAGGGGATAGGACGACGTTTTCTAGCTTTTGCACAGCAATTTACGATTGATTCCGGCTTCCATCTGTTAACGCTTCATGTAGCGAACAAGAACCAGGGGGCTATAAATTTGTATCACAAATTAGCGTTTGAAATAGAACAATCCAAATACAATTATTTGCGGCATTTTTGGTTTAAGGAGCCTGTATGGCATCTGATGAGCTGGAAAGGAACGAAACTGCCTTCAAGGAGAGAGCATCATTGAAAAAAGCATTTAAGCTTACCCTTGGTATTACAGCAGGCTTGGCCGTTGCCTTAATATTGCTTGTTCTATATCAAAATTCCTACAAGATGACGGAAGAAAAAATACAAATTTCGACGCCCAAAGGGGTTTTAACGGGTACATTAGCTTTGCCTAAGGACTACTCAGGAAAGGTTGGATTGGTTGTTTTTGTTCATGGGGATGGTCCCATCAATGACACATATGATGATGGCTACAAACCACTGTGGGAAAGGTTCGCTTCCAAGGGGTATGCCTCCTTGTCACTGAATAAGCCCGGTATTAACGGCGCTCCTGGCAATTGGCTGGATCAAAGCATGGAGGATCGTGCACAGGAGATCAAATATGCAATAGACTGGGCGAGAAGCTTGCCGATGATCGATAAGCAAAAAATTGGCCTATGGGGAGCCAGTCAAGCAGGATGGGTCATTCCGAAGATCGTTAAAGAGGAGCACAATATTGCTTTTAGCATCCTTGTATCGCCCGCCGTGAACTGGATTACACAAGGGCAATTTAATACCAGAACAGAGATGGAACAAGCAGGGGCTACTCCGCAGGAAATTACAAAGAGATTGGACTACAATCAACAGATTTTGCAATTACTGAAAAAACAAGCTTCTTACGAGGAATACCTGAAAATAGCTGACCCCAACAATTTAATTTCCAGAGAAAGATGGTGTTTTATAGGCAAAAATTTCAGGTCCGATTCTACTGCGGAATTAGGGGATTTCAATTCTCCGGTACTCCTGGTTCTGGCTGGAAAGGATATTAATGTTGATGTAAAGGATACCGAGCGCGTATATCGCCAGAAGGTGCCTTCAAAGTTGCTGTCCGTCATCCATTTACCTGAAGCCGACCATTCCATGATGAATGAACAAATCGCACATTCCAAATCTCTAACCTTTTTAACAGCCATATTTGCCCCCAGAAAATTGGTGAATGATGAGTATCTAAAAATTCTCGCCAATTTTGTCAGTCAACGTTAGCACGATTATGTCCATTCGACAAAAGGTAAAATAACATAATCCACATGGGCACTCCCGCATTTTCTCTCAGGGCGACACATGTGGATTATTGTTATGAATACCAAAGGGCTAACAGAAATTTGATTTTATCTTGAGTATTCACTTACCTCAAATGTTAGGATACGATCGTACAGCATGTAGTCCTTTCGGGTGCTAAATGGGCCTTTGTTGTTATCGTGCTTATCGATCGCGTATGAAGCCGAGCCTGTTCCAGCCTGCTTACCCTCATACCATGAAATGAAGTCATTAACTTCTTTCATGCTTAAGTCAAATTCCTTCTCCATACCAGTTGTCATGGTGACTACCAGAATGGCGCGATCTCCCACCGGATTATCGGGTTGAGAGGTGCCTGGATCTCCTGGTTGACTCGGAGAGGCTCCGTTATCGCCAGGCATATATTTCTCAAAAACTGAATAGTAATTGGAGCTATTGGATCCGCCTGCAACATATATCGCATTATTCAAGCTCACTGCCGACAAAAGCCCCCTTGCAGTTGGCATGCTAGGTACAGTAGCCCAAGTGTCTGTCTTGGGATTGTATTTTTCAACTTCATCTGTTGCCGGTCCGCTTATTTTTTCAGCTGCAGTATTACCTCCAATAACATATATTTCATTGTTTAACACTGCAGCTGTCAGCCCATGACGTGGTGTGGACATCGGTGACTTTGTTGCCCACTTATTCGTTTGCGGGTCATATTCTTCAATGGAAGAGAGTAAGCCTTTTGAATCATTAGCACCACCAATCACGTACACCTTTCCATCCACTAAAGCAGATGTGGTATATCTGCGCGGAGTCGATAAACTAGCCTTTGCAGTCCAGGTGTCGGTACTTGGATCATATTCGTAAACATCTGCTGATGCATTGTTATACATATTGAATCCACCAATTACAAGCAGCTTTCCATTTACAAATTGAGCAGCATAACCAGCCAAATCTTTAGGGAACGATTCTCCTTGTTTCCATTCATTTGTCACTGTATCGTAAATATCTAATCTTCTGTTTATAGGCTCGCCACCTGTAATATATATCTTTCCATCATATACAGCAGCGCTTACCGTTCCTCTTACTGTTGGCAGTTTCCCTTTTTGCGTCCATGTTTTAGTTTCAGGATCATAAACATCAATTGTGTCATAGAATTTATTCTGATCATGTCCCCCTATTGAATATATCTTTCCATTAACAGTTACCAGGCTTACCCTGTCGATTTTTTTCGTTAAATTGGTCTCGCTTGTCCAACTAGTTTGGTCAGCAAATATCTGTGTTTCTGTTGAGAAAAAAGCTAAAAGAATTGTGAAAAATATAAGAATTCGTTTCAAATCCTATTCTCCCCTTTGTTTTTTTGTATTCATAAGATTATCCGATTCCATCAAAAGAGTCTAAACATTAATTTGCTATTTTATATAAATAATGTATATATTTTCAAGTTTTTTTGTTGGACATTAAATTAAATCTATCAAACAAAAAAACGACATTGCTGTCGTTTTTTTAATAATGGATAGTATGAAACTCAAACTATAGACTACCTAAGAGACAAAAAAATATCCATATAGAGAAACCTGCTCGGCTACACATCAGAGCTACTTCCTAAGCAGCAAATAGGCGAAATAAGGCACACCGATTAACGATACCATGATGCCCGCGGGAATACCGTCGGGATCGACGAGATTGCGACCAATTGTATCGGCCATTAACAGCAGCCATCCGCCGAGCAGAACGGCGACGGGAATGAACAACTGATTGCGCGGGCCGACCAGTGCTTTGGCAATGTGCGGAGCCATCAACCCGATAAACGCAATACCGCCCGTGACGGATACCGCCGATGCAGCCGCGGCAACTGCGGTCAGCATGAGAACGAGGCGTTCACGTTCAATTTGCACACCAGCGCCAATCGCCGACGCTTCGCTCAAAGCAAGTAAGTTAAGACGTTGAGACTTGTAAAGGGTAAACGGGATCAGCAAGATCAACCAGGGGAGCAGAGCCCAAATGAATGGCCAGTCCGTCCCCCAAATATTGCCCGCAATCCATTTTGCGATAAAATCGACCTTTGAGCGTTCTGCCGAGGAGATAATGACGATCATAATCCCTGACAACGCGAGGGAGAAACCGACCCCGACCAGCACCATTCGGATGGGATCAAGCCCGCTCGTTCGGCTATACGAAAAGACATAGATCAAAGCTGCTGTTACCAATGCGCCAATAAAGGCCGCTAGCGGCAAAACATAAACGAGTGATCCAACATCGATCGGGAAGTACAAAAAGAAGCACGCAATTGCTACGCCAGCGCCAGAATTAATGCCAATGATGCCCGGGTCGGCCAAATCGTTGCGGGTGATACTTTGCAGAATGGAGCCTGACAACGCAAGCGCCATGCCCGACAGCAATGTAATAAAAATCCGTGGCAGTCGGACAGAGAACAGGACAAATTCTTCCTTGAACGTGCCTTGACCGAACAAAACAGGAATCAGTCTATCAAGTGACAAAGACGAGTATCCCCAAGCCATGCTGGCTATAGCGGTAAGAACAATTAGTCCTAAACTGACCAACAGAATCAGACGCTGTTTTCGAACGAGCGCGGACAGAATCATAAGAGAGCTTTACCTCCTCTACGCACGACGAGCAGAAAGAAGGGCAGGCCCAGCATGGCCACAATGGCTGCTACCGGCGTCTCGTAAGGTGCATTAATCGTGCGGCCCAGCGTATCTGCAAGCAGCATAAATGTAGCTCCCGCAAAAGCCGAAAAAGGCAGGATATACCGATAGTCAATACCAACCATTTTGCGGACGATATGAGGGATCATCAGCCCTACGAATGCCATGTTTCCGACGAGCGCGACCGATGCACCCGTAATCACAATGACAAGGACGAACAGAATGCCTTTGATCCACACCAGATTTTGCCCCAATCCAGTTGCTACCTCATCACTCAAGCTGAGAATACTCAGTTGGTTGGAAAGCATCAGAGCTACCGCAATTCCCAAAAGGATCACCGGCGCAATAGCTTGTAATTGTCCCCACGTTGTTCCAATCAGGCCTCCAGCAGTCCACATGGATACGTCCTTGGAAATTTTGAAAGCGATGCTGACACCATCCGAGACGGCATACAGAAAGGCAGAAACAGCCGCTCCCGCAAGCACGATTCGGATCGGGGACAAATTGCCTTGGCGCATCGAGCCCAGTAAGATGACCAAACCCGCTCCCAGTGCAGCGCCAAGAAAGCAAGCTACCATGATACCAAAGTAGTTTATCCCCGGGATGAATACAAAAGCCAGCGCGAGCGCCATATTAGCACCTGAAGTCAGACCCAGCAAACCCGGGTCGGCCAGTGGATTGCGAGTGACCCCCTGCATGATGGCCCCAGACACGGCAAACGCGGCACCAACCAAAATAGCCGCCAGCTCGCGGGGCAGTCGAATCTCGCGTAGAATGAGAATTTTATCATCCTTGACACTGGAGGCCAGTGCCAGCCATAGATCGTGTAGTGTCGTTTCTGCTGCACCGAATATCATGGAAATGACGAAACACAAAACGAGTGCCAACCCGCTGCCAAGGAGCTTATACGAAAAAGGAAAAGCACGTTGTTTATTCTTCATGGACTCTCATCTTTTCTTTAATGAAATATGTGAAGGAACTGTTGAGATAACCAGTTCCTTCACATCCTACTGACCGAGAAAGTGTTGAATGAAAAATTTCAGCTGGTACTCCATGCTGAGCGGATCGTTAAAGTAGAATACTTTTGCGTTGGCCTCAAAGACGCGTTGATTCTTAACGGCAGGAATATTTTTGTACGTTTCGGTGTTCTGGAATGAATTGTCCTCATCCGCGTTTTTACTGAAAATGACGTAATCACCCAGGTAATCTTTCATTACCTCTGTCGATAAAGCAAAATAACCTTCTTTCTGTGTTGCTTCCTTCACTTTTTTCGGCATAGGAAGTCCGAACTCCTGATAGAGAATTTCGGTGCCGCGGCCAAAGTTATCGCCATATACATAAAGCTGCTTATTGAACGTCTCGATGACCGAAACTGTTGCATTGGCTCCGATCTTCGCCTTGATCTCTTTTCCGGCTTTTTGGGCCCGGGCTGTAAAGTCATCGATCCAGGCTTGTGCTTCTTTTTCTTTATTCAACAATTTGCCGATTTCACGTTGCTGGGTTAAGAAATCCACCTTGCCATATGTATAAGTGACAGTAGGAGCGATTTGCTTAAATTTATCGACATTTTTAATATCGGAAAGCCCGATAATAAGATCCGGATTCAACTCAATGATCTTCTCCAGACTTTCGTCCGTAACCGCCTCTGCACCTTTCAGCTCCTCAGCAAAATTCGGATTGTTCTTGGACATTTCGTCCACGCCGACCAGCGGTACACCAAGCGCCATCACATTACCTGTTAAAAATCGGGTAAGCACAACGACGCGCTGCGGATGGGTCGGAACCTCTACAGGGCCATTCTCGGATAGATAGGTAAATGTGGAGGATTTCGCCTCCGAAGAAGACGCAGAAGGCGAACTTTTACCATTGTCGGCATTGTTCGCTTGATTTCCACCGCATGCACTTAATACAACTACAAGAACAAGTACCAGCGGAATAAAAAGCTTTTTCATAAGATGACTCTCTCCCTTTCCAAACGCTATGTTTCAATGATTAATCGTATCGTGCAAAGGATGCTAATAGCATCCTTTGATTGATTATGAAATTCATTCTCATTGGTATAAACTATTATATGGGTCAAATATATACCCAACCATGGCTTTTTGTTTGGAAAATGACTTGGATTATTGGTTACTTGTAAATAAAGCTACCGCGCGTTGAAGTTGCAAACGAATAGAAACCGGGTTGTAAGGCACCCATTCATCCAGATCCAGCAGATGAACACAGTTCCTCTGTACGGCAGGAAGCCTGCTCCAATAAGGAGACCTGAATATCATTTCCGTATGTGCAGTGGAACCTTTTTCATCTGGAAACATGATCACTAATAATCGGGCACCCGCATAATCTGCGAGTTCTGATAGTTCAATCGAAACGGAATGAAATTGATCCCCCAGCCTCTTTATCTCCTGCCCGATCAATTCAGGGGGCTTTAGGCCTAGAGATTGATAGATTACATATCCGACATTCCGCGCTCCATAAACGAACAGTCCCTCCGGCTTCATCACCACAATCGTTATGATTTCATTAACAATTGTGCTTTGCTGCACCAGTGAACGGGCTACCCGTTCCTCATCTTCAAAAGCGGCCAACCACCGCTCCGCCTGCTCGCTCCTCTGAATAGCATGAGCGATACGACGCAGGTGCTCCTTCCATCCCAGTTCCATCCATGAAATTTCCACGATAGGTGCTATAACTCGCAAATGTTCAGGATTCAGCCCATATTCGTGCAAATGCTGTTTGGCTGCAATGATCAACTCGATGTTGGTATCAAGCAATACCGAGTTCACCTGTTCAGCAGAACAGTTCGTATTGATAAACATCATCGTTTGCGGCGACTCCAGACCATTCGTCTTCACATATTCGCTGCTCTCCGAAATAGTGACAGCGGGCTCCAAACCAAGCAACAAGAGATGGCTGGCGTAAGGTGTAAGCAATACGGCCACATGTTGAAATGGTCTGCGGTTGTAGCTTGAAGGTGATGCTCCCGTATGCTGCTTAAAACGACGGCTCAGATAAAATTCATCCTTGTACCCTACCTTAAGGGCAATTTCCCGGAGCGTGCCTGATCCGCTAATTAATAGCTCCTTGGCTCGGTGAACACGCAGCCTTGACAAGTATTCGTTGGGAGAAAAGCCGGTGAGCTGCTTAAACTGGATGGAATAGTGAGATCGGCTCACGCCTGCAATCGCAGCTAACTGCTCACGCGTTATTTTTTCGCTATAGTGGTTTTCCAAATAAGCAATGCTGCGTTCCATGGACGGCTGCTCATCAGCAGCATACTTGGCTTCCATTCGCTCCAACAATTGGAGAATGATTTGGTGAAATATAATTTGGTTCTGCACATGGCGGGCTTCACTAGCTGGCGAACGATTGATATACAGTTCCTCCACATGAGTCACTATTACAGGTTCACAGGGAAAGAACTGAATATTGGGATTGGAGACCACTTCGCTTTTACGTATCATTGCACTTTCGGGAAGAGGAGCCCCCTGCTCTCGTGTACGGATTGAAAGCTTATAAGCATGAAGGGGTTGCAAAAGATTCGTAATTAAAACGGCATGGCTATGCGCCGGGAGCAGCATGACGCTACCTTCTACAAGTTCGTAAGTTTGATCATCGGCCTGAAGAGTGCCCCTGCCGCTGGCAATTGCAATCAATACGGTTACATTCTCATGAATAGTGTACATCGGAAAATTCGAGGTGCAGTACAGCGAATAAATGCTGTCAGCAGTATATAAAGGAAAGTGGGACTCTGCCCACTCCGAAACAACGTTGTTCACAACCCAAGCCCCCATCATCATAAAAGTGAGAAACGTTTCTCTTTTTTCGTTTCTCTGTATCTTATTAAGCAAAAAAGCTAATGATTTAGTATAAAAACAATATCTATACTATAAATGATCAAACCTGCTTCATGCTATCTTTATAGCTCCAGAAGCTGGTAGGCATAATCTTCCATCAGATAGCACACATTATGAATAATGGCCGCTCAAGACAGGCATGGATTTTGACAGCACAAGGTCTGTTCATGCTAAAGCGCTACGAAATTGAGTTCGCAGAAATGGTGTGATCAAGCTGAAGCGAAGCTGTGCTCCTCCGTCCCTGCAACCAAAACCAATAAAGAAGGAGTAGCTCCTATGGAAACACAACATGAAGCCCATCCAAGAAAACCGCGTGTGGTGACGTTTGTTCAAATTCTGATTTACCTTGCAGCAATATTGAATGTATTTAACGGAATCTACTCGTTTGGCAGTGCGGAAATGATCAAGAAGGTCCTGTGTATTGTCATGATTGTCTTTGGAATTGTGGCAGTGTATGTAGCTTCTCGTCTGAACATTCCCGCTGCCTCCCCACTCAACGCGGCTTTTGTTCTTTCCGGCATTTTAATTGTGCTGCGGATCGTCGAATTCGCCGTTTGGCACAGCATCGGATTTTTACTAGGCGTTATCCTCCCCATCATCGTGATCTGGAGATTAAACAGCCCGGAAGCAAAAGCCTGGTTTCGTTAAGAGAATTATGCCAACTCTCATTTGTCATTCATCGCAGATCGTACAGGAGGAGTATTAGCATGAAAATCATCAAAAGAGCGTTGCTAATTGTTCTTAGTATTCTGATGATTGTCTTGACAGGGATATTCACCTTTGCCGCCACCCCGCTTTCAACTTGCCAATTCCCTAACAACGTGGTTTCTAATGTAGCATCAGACGGTGTTGGCCAATCCGGTGCAAACATGGATAATCGACTGGCAACTGATCATGTTCAATATGTAGAATCGAATGATCATATTCGATTGGCTTACCGTAGTTACGTTCCCGCTAATCCCAAAGCTGTTGTCATATTTTATCACGGTTCAGGCGCTAACAGCGCGGCAGGGTATCAACCGATAGGGGAACAATTAAGTCAAAATTATGGGATCGCAACGTACCTGCCGGACATTCGAGGGCATGGATTGTCTGGCGGTGACCGCGGAGACGCACCGAGTGTAGATCAAGTGTACGATGATATCACAAGCATTATAGATACTGCACATCGTCAGTTTCCTTCCGTACCTGTATTTTTGGGCGGACACTCTGCCGGAGCCGGTTTGGTAGTAAATTATATTCATTCTCCCCATCATGAATCCGTAAATGGTTATTTGTTCGTTGCACCGGATTTTGGTCCCAAATCCAATACGATGTATGAAGGCAATGGCAATTTCGCAACAGTATGTACCAAAGCATTTGTGGCCCACGAACTTACTGGCGGATTGTTTAAAGGACATGCGGCAGGAGTGCGGTACAACTATTCAGAAGAACAGATGAAGTCAGGTATAGGGTTTGTCCAGTATAACAGTGTCAATATGGCGCTGACGTTAAACCCTGGACGGCCGTCACAGGAGGTTGCCGGAATTGACAGGCCGTTCGGTCTATGGGTGGGGGCCGAGGATGAAATTATGAATCCGCAAAAAGTTGTGGCCTTCGCCAAGCTGGCAACACAGGTGAGCCATGAATCATCTACCACAATCGTGCCTGGCGAAAAACATTTAACCATACTCAATCACGCAGCAAAGTTAATCGGACCATGGGTATTGCAAGCATCATAACATGAAGACATAACAAAAAAAACGGCATCTCTGCCGTTTTTTCTAAAGGATGGGCTCTCAGAGGCACCCATTTATATAAGCAATGCTCTGGTCGATATCCTGTTCCTTTGTTTCTTCTAATAGAATATTTAGATAAGGCTTCTTATCTTTTAATAATTTCAGTAGAAAATGATAGTTTAATATCCCTTTTCCAACAGGCACAAACTTTATCGCATGATCCTCAATCATTAAATCCTTTGCATGCATAATCACGATTCTGTCTCCAAAAAGATCAAATGCTTCCTGGAAAACAGACTCCTGATTTTGATAATTATTCAGGGAAATAAAGTTAGCCGGGTCAAAGATGACCTGAAGATTATTAGACGGAACACTATCCAGCAATCTTCTCATCCGCTCCGGTGTATGAATAGGATGATTCATTCCTCCCTCAATTCCCACGATTACACCGAACTTTTCTGCTTCCGCTACAAGCTCTCTGACGCTTTCCACTACATCCAAAAAAGGCTTTTCAGTAAAATTTTCTTCGGTATAGACAATCTCCGGGTTTACATTTCCCGTCTCAGTTCCAACAATGCTGCAGCCAAAATCACGGGCAAACCGGATATGCTCCTTGAACCGATCCAATTCTTTTCTTCTTAGACTTGGATCAGGATGGATCATGTTGATGTAGCAGCCTAAAACCGCTATTTGCACATCTTTTTTCCGAAAAATACGACTTATATAGTGAGCAATGCCAGGGCTAAAACTTCCTAGCTTTGTATTTACATCATGTAGCGATTTACTTACGGCTAACTGTACGGATGTCAATCCTTTACTTGATATGATATTCACTGCTTCTGGTAAAGAAACGTTTTCAATATCATGTGCCCGAATTCCTAAATTTGCATTCATACCTGTCCTCCAGTTCACACCTATACGATTGCTTCATGTTTGGTGTCATGATTATCTTTATATTTTACAAGATTTTCATACCCCACCGTGTTATTGCCCCATGTTTTTTCATATTCCCAACCTGTTAATTGTTCAAAAACTTGTCGCGCTTCCGGTGTAACCTCTTTTTTAGAACCGCCATTTTTCAAGCGTTTAATTTCATCCAACAAAACGACATGATTTTCTTTAGTTAATTTGTAACGATAAGAGATAATCAAACCTCCCACCAAAAAGAAGAGCGTACCAAACAGCAAGATAGAAATGATAGCTGTTACAGCTGAAGCAGGTTGTGAGGCTTGCCCGGATACAAAGCCTGCTTCTTGCAATGCAACACCTACTAAAAAGACCGCTAACGCCTGTGTCCCTTTTCTGATCAAACTCATTACACCAGCGAACACACCTTCACGTCTTTGACCCGTTAAAGCTTCATCTACGTCTGGAATAAACGCGTAGTTGTTCCAGGGGATGTAGTTCAAACCACCGCGTCCCAACCCGCAAATTCCAATCATAGCAAACAATAAAACGGAGTTATTTAGTGTTCCAGTGACCTTTAAAACGATAAATCCAATAACTCCTGCGATAAAGAGAGAAATGGCCGTTCTAAACGCCGGGGCAGGGTTCAATTTAATCGTTAAGGTAAGAGCAATCCATACGCCAAAAAGCTGCATAACATACATAAAGGTCAATAAGTTGGATGCGGCAACGGCATTTTGCATGAGAGCAAACACAACAAAATAAGTAAATACGGCGTTGAATACATCCTGACTTAAATATCCACCCAAATACATACCCAGATGGTGGCGGAATGTTTTTACTCGTAAAGTCGAGAATAAATCCGCATAGATCTTATGAACATTTTGTAATAAAGTTCTATTACCAATCACTTTCTCTTCAGGTATTTCTTCGAGAGGACGTTCCCATGTATTTCTGTAAAGCAGTGACAATACCACTATAAATATGACAGTGAAAATAATACCGGAGTACAGGAATGTAAGAGGATCATCCTTACCCAATGCTTCCACAAGCCGGCCAGGAATAAATGCAGCGAATACAGCTGAAGCCTGAGCAACAAACATTCTTGCACCTGTAAACTTCGAGCGTATTTTATAATCGTTACTCATTTCAGCGGCAAGTGTATCATAAGGAATTAAAATCATGGAGTACACAATTTCAAACAAGATATAGGTTATTAAGTAATACCAGAAAGAAAAACCGGAAACCCAAATTGCTGTATAGACAAGTACAAGTGGAATGGCGGCTAATATAAAGAATTTTCGTCTTCCAAAGCGTCGGCCAAGTTTTGTTTTATGAAAATTATCTGTAATATATCCCATCGTTGGTGCTGCAATCGCATCAACAATCCGGGCAATAGCGAAAATAGAACCTGCTTGAATGGCAGTTAGGCCACAAAAAGTTGTTAAGAAGAAAAGCAACCATGCTGCTGTCAAGGCAAACGCGCCTGCCCCTAAGAAATCACCTAACCCATAGGACAAATAATTAATAAATTTGGGTTGTTTAACCACATTATTCTCCTCCATTTTGGGAATTTAGCAATCGGAGATTTAGATCAGGATTTTGCAAAATTCGATTCCAGTCGCTCCAAAGTGCAATATATAGATGAACTAGACCCTTTCGATCAATATATTGTTCATTGGAAGTCGCTTATTGGATTTTTGCAAAATCCTCAGATATAAGTATGAAGATATTCGGATAGACAAAGCACAGCCAGCGATTGTCCATAAGGCATGGTAGTCTTTCTGATTTCCTTGTAAAATTCCAAAGTATCTCCCATACCTGTTCCTACAGATACCTTTTGCAATGCTCCTTCTTTATTAATTTCATTGATAATTCCGCAAATAGCCCTGTGGGCGACTTCTTTATAGTCCTGGCTGATATACCGCTTATGAACGGATTTTAAAATTCCATATGCAAATCCAGCCGATGCTGAGGCTTCTAAATAAGAGGTCTGGTCATTAATGAGTGTATGCCATAAACCGCTTACATCCTGAAAGTTGGCAAGAGCTTCAATTTGTCTGTTCAATGTATCAATCAGGAATTCACGGAGAAAATCTCCCTTTTCCAATTCCAATATTTCAATAATCTCGGGAATCGCTATCGTAATCCAACAATTTCCTCTTGCCCAAAGCGCTTCGGCATAATTATGGTTTTCTTCGAATGTCCAGCCGTGGAACCATAAGCCTGTCTTTTTGTCCGTTAAATATTTGATATGGATTAGAAACTGCTTTTTGGCTTCTTCCAGGTATTCAGGTCTGTTGAGCAGCTTACCGATTTTCGCCAAAGGCAGCACGGTCATCATCAAGGTATCGTCCCAAAGCTGATTTTTATTCTCTGGTCCATAGGTCATATGCTGTAAGCCGTCTTCTTTGGTACGGGGCATATCATGCATTACCCATTCAGCCCAATCCTCCAAATAGGGCAGGTATGTCTGGTTTCCGGTATCCTCATATAAAAATGCCAATGTTAATAACGGCGCCATCGTGTTAACGTTTTTCGGCGGTGCACCTTCCTGGATTCTTGCATTGAACCATTCATTGATAACGTCCAAAGCTTTTTGGTCATTAGTCAATTTCCAATATTTATATATTCCATATAACCCCACACCCTGAGGCCAGTTCCAAACATTCCAGCTTTTATCATCCACAATTAACCCGTCAAAATGGAGTAAAAATTCACCGCTTTGGTCTTTGATTTCTGTGAGATTATTCATTAATAAATGAATACGATCAACGATCTCTTTCTTTTCGAAAGCTTTTACCTGCAACACAGCAATCCCTCCAAATAATGATCTCTTTCTCTTGATTTGTCACCGCTTACACTTATACTGTTATTGTATTGAAAGTGCTTTCTTGAAACCATAAAAAAAACAGTGGATTACGTTTAAAAAACATACTTGTTTTCCGCCCAACGCAAAAACACCTCCAAGGTTCCTCCATAGCTGACGATACGGAGGAATTCTCTTGAAGGTGTTTGGATTACTTATTTTGGCCTAAAATTCTTTCAGCTTGTTTTCTAAAGGACTTTGCTCCATCTTCCGGCGTCATTTTCTTAAATAAAATCTGTTCGGATATATTATCAAGCGCTTTCATAATTTCCGCATTGCCAAGTGGATCAATCGGGTCCATGGTGTGTACATTTTGAGACGCTTTTTCAACATAATCAAAGATTTTGGTTTCAGCTTCGGATAATTCCGGCTTGATTCCTTTGATCACCTTTGAAGATACCGGGACACCTCGATCACCTTTGATCAACTTATTGGCTTCCATATTATTCACAAAGAAATTAATGAACTTGGCCGCTTCTTCCTTTTGTTTTGAACTCTTAGGGATGGAAAAGAACATACTCGGTCTTAAAAATAAAGCCGTTTCATTCGCGTACTCAGGAGGCAGTTTGATGGATAAGGATGCTTTGGCCGATTCGGCAAATCCTGAATATTGATTGGACCAGTTCCAGCTCATTGCTGCATTTCCAGTTACGATAAATTCATCATTCGTTCCTGCTACATGTACTTGAACGTCTGGAGTCGGGAATGCCTTTGCATCAACCAACCTAAGCTGCCTTTTAAAGTAATCCACAAATAATTGATCGTCTGTATAGCCAAGGCCTGTACCGTTTTCATTATAAAGACGCGAGCCTTGTGTTCTTAAATAGTAAGGGAAAAATACATCGGCAGGGTACATTCCATTTGTACCATACACGTGTGTAGCATTTTTGACCTTGATTGCTGCTTTTTCGAAGTCATCCCAAGTCCAGTTTTCATCTTCAATTTGAATACCGGCTTCTTTTAACAGATGATCATTTGTAATCACAGAAAGAACGTTCGATCCAAGGGTGAAGCCATATAGTTTACCTGCGATCCTACCACCGGAAATGGCGTTTTCATCAATGGAGCGAATATCAATCGTCCCATTTTTTATATATGGAGTTAAATCATCCAGTCGGCCTTTTTCACCATATTGAAACAGGTAGGCTCTATCCATTTGAATCACATCTGGCAATTGACTAGCGGCAGCCATGGGAGCAAGCCTCTTCCAATAATCCTCCCAGTTGGCATATTCCTCTACAATTTTTACATTTGGATTTTCTTTCTCATACATTTGGATAACTTTCAAGGTATATTCATGTCTGGATTGGTCACCCCACCAGGCCACGCGCAGGGTTACTTTTTCACTTTCCTCTTCATGATTTCCTTTATTGTTTAAATCACAAGCAGCGACTGAAAGGAGCATTATAAAAGCAAATAATACCAAGCCAGACCTTTTCAAGCTTTGACCTCCCTTTTGCGAGTGAGCTTATGGATTCATGTAACTTTCCGGTATTCAGATGGTGTATAACCAGTATATTTTTTGAAAACCTGACTAAAGTATTGAGGGTTGTCACCAAAACCGATTATTTGGGCCAACGTTCCTACCTTCACATCGTCCATTTCTGAAATGTACTCCACTGCCTTTTCAATTCTTAATTTAGTAAGACAGGTTGAAAATTTCTGGCCAGTTTCCTGTTTGAACAGTTTTCCCAGATAATCCGGATTCATATATAGAATGTCATTGGCCACCATTTTTAGTGATAAATCAGGGTTACCCAGATTCTCGACTAAAATTTCTATGACTCTGCTAATTACGGAAGACTGTTTTGACTTGAAACGATTATAGTACTCATGGGTCATTTTTCTGGCTGTTGCTTCGATATAATCTTTCAGCTGCTGGACCGTTTCCATCTCTAGCAGTGCAGATGTTCCCATGAGGTAATCTTGCATGCGGTCGGTATCCACCGTCTGTACAATTGCAATATAGAGCTGTATACAATAGGATTTTGTCAAGTCAATCCCCAGCCGTAAATCCATCATTTTCTCAAAAATGCTGGTAATTCCGTTGCATACATCCTGAATATGCCCAGATTTGATTTTTAGAACAAGTTGCTGCTCATCGATCATAAAATCATTGGGGACGGCTGTATTTGCCGGTAAAATATCTTTTCTCGTTATAATGCTTCCTTCCCCCAAATAAAAACGATGCTCCAAACACTCCATGGCCTCACGGTACAAGTTCCTGGCGTTTCGGAAATAGTTCCCTTCACTTATAGCAACCGTGGTATCTCTTTTGAAATATTGATGAATGGTCTCTCTTATTTGTTTAATTTTGTGATGTAATTTTTCCGGGTCATGATCATCCTTGATCAGGAACAGTGCATATTCACCAATATTGGTTGTTACCAGGACAGAGTCCAGGATCTCGGCTCCAATATTTTTGATGGCAAACAAATGCTCATAAGAAAAATAACCTTCCATCAAAAAAAGAACGATTCTGACCTGCTGATGATTTATTTCAAAATCAAAAAGCTGCTCATAGAATGATAAATCATTGTCTAGGTAGCTTTTACTCGTTAAGAATTCGGTTAACAGATGTGCTTTGATATAGGGCTGAGCATTTTGATATTTTTTCTGGAGCTCGCTAGTAAAGGTTTCCTGAACCTTTTTTTCGTTTAGTTCATTAACGGTATCGTTAAGTGCAGCTGTAATTTTATCCTCATTGCATGGCTTTAACAAATAATTTTTAACATCATAGTGCATGGCGGTTCTCGCGTATTCAAACTCACCGTATCCGGACAGCAGGATAAATTTTATAGCAGGATATTTCTGATGCGCCTTTGAAACAAGACTAAGTCCGTCCATACCAGGCATTTTGATATCACTGATCACAATATCAGGTTGCAGTTCAACAATTTTCTCATACGCATCGATCCCGTTTCTCGCCGTTGCTACAAGCTCCGTATCCAATGCTGCCCAATCGACCACATTGGAAATGCCTTCGACAATAATCCTTTCGTCATCTACCAATAACACTTTATATGACATTCTATCACCCCGTTTGAACAGGTAAAACTACCGTAATTGCGGTCCCTTTTCCCGAAAGATTTTCAATTCTTAAACCATACTGCTCGCCAGCATAAAGCTTGATCCGATCATTGATATTATTCAATCCTATTCCAGTACCTTTAGGATTTACTTTGCCTTCTTTTACTTTTTGAAGGATTATGGGATCTATGCCAGGCCCGTTATCTTCTATCCGAATAAACAGCTTGTCGTCTTCCTGATAAACATGCAATTTAATAACCGACAAATAGATGGAAGGCTCAACTGCATGCTTGAACGAATTCTCCAGCAGCGGCTGCAATATTAACTTTGGAATTTTATATTTTGCAACATGGGAGGGGAAGTCCATTTGAAAATCAATCCGGTCGTCAAACCGGTATTTTTGGATGGTTAAATAGCTTTTTAAAATGTCGAGTTCTTCTTCAAGTGTAATAATACCCTGCTTAAAATTGGTGGAGTATCTCATGAGATGACCAAGGGCTTCTACCATGCTTGAAATTTGCTTCTGTTTATTTATTTTAGCCAACCAATTAACGGACTCCAGCGTATTGTATAAAAAATGCGGGTTGATCTGAGCCTGCAGTGCTTTAAATTCAGTTTCCTTGATCAGCAGTTGCTTGGAAAAGTTCTCCTGGATCAACTCATCAATTCTTTGGATCATGGTTATAAAATTCTGATAAAGAATCCCGATCTCATCTTCATTAATCGTAGAGGGATTTAATAAATTTACAGCGTGAAAGTTCCCCTTTTGCACTTCCTGCATGGTAGATGCTAATTCTTGAATGGGATTCGTAAACTTTCTTAAAAATTTAAAACCAAGGGAAATAAGAAAAACGAACATTAACATAAAAACCAGCACCAAGGTATATTTTGCAGCAGTAATCTTGGAAAACATCATGTTAAATGGAATGATGCTCCAGTATGTCCAGTCTTTAAAATCGGTTGTAATATGGCTGACAAAGCTTCTTTCCCCATTAATATATTCAATACTATAGCCCTGATCATTGTTCGCATTGAAATGATATTCTTTTAGATCATCTATTCCTTTTTCCGAATAAAAAACCTCATCCTCTTTTGTAATCACAATATTGCCTGCTATCTCTCCGTGAGGCTTCGGTAAACCGCTTACAATCTTGTCTAAATGAACACGAACAAGCAGTTTGCCGATGGTTTCAAAGTTTAAGTTTTCATAAGACTGGATCAGGCGAACAGAAATTAAATCCCCATTACTCCCTTCCAGCTCCATCCAATGGTTTTTACCCTCATCCTTATCCGCCTGGCTAAGAGCAAGTACCTTATCTTTATTCGTTATTGGTTTGTTGCTATCCCCGGCCAAAAACTCCCTTCCTGCTGAATCGTACAGATAAATGGACTGAACGTAATTTGCCGGATCTACATATTTCTCCAATTCATCTCCAATCTTTTGTTCAAGACGATAGAAATCATAGCCTTTTGCATTTCCTTGAAGCTCTAATAAAGTTTTTTGAATATACGGGTCGACTGCGATGTTATAACTAATTTCTTCCACTCTTTCAAGCTTCTCTTCTACGTTGTTGGACGACATCATCAGCACTTGTGCGGATTTTGCATAGACTTGCTCATCATAGAGGGAAAAAGCATATTGAAGACCTCCTAATACAAATGCAAGCGTTGTCATCATAATCAATGTAATCGTTAAGAAAAGCTTTACGTTTAGCTTTGAATGTTTATAAAAAAACGCAAAGTAAAACCATATCTTCTTCATATTTATTATTCCAAATAAAATACTTCCTTTAAATTTCTTGATACAGGACTATTATCAGGATTTGTCTCCATTAAAGGCTCCATATAAGCCCACCATTTTTGGCAAATATCAGTTTGAGCCATTTGTTCCCATTTTCCTTCATCTTCAATTTCCAGGAAAGCAAATAAGCTCCCCGTTTCTTCATCAAGAAATATGGAATAGTTTTGTGCACCATGCCTTTTTAGCGCTTCAGCCATTTCCGGCCAAAGTTTGTCATGACGGCGCTTGTACTCCTCATAATAAATAGGAAAAACATGCATAATACTCGCTTTTCTAATCACTTTTCAACACTCCAGACTTTAAAAACAATTTTGTCTTTTGCAGTATTTTAGGATGAATTTGTTTATCTTTCTTATTTATCTAAATTACACTAAAATACGATAGATGCCCTATGACGCAATTCACTAAAATATTGTTTTTCACATCTTTTCATTAAGAATAAATACTAAGACATTCTGATGCCACTTGAGTTTCGTTCTGCAATGCAGGCTTTGCCGCCATGTACAATGTGAAATAAATCTCATACTTAATCAACAAAAAAAACGACATTTCTGCCGTTTTTCTAAAGGATGGACTCTCAGGGACTCGAACCCTGGACCAATTGATTAAGAGTCAACTGCTCTACCAACTGAGCTAAGAGTCCATAATCAAAATATTGGTGGAGCCTAGGGGGATCGAACCCCTGACCTCATCGCTGCCAGCGATGCGCTCTCCCAGCTGAGCTAAGGCCCCATTTTTTGTAATTAAAAACGTTTCAAGCGACTTCTATATCATATAAAATATTGTACCCTTTGTCAATACTTTTATAAAAAAAATATAATTATCTCCCACCATTACCCAAGATACAGGCAGCGATCAATCGCTGGATGCATCTTTGGATAACAGTGTTTTCAGTTCCTTCATAAACATGTTAATGTCTTTGAACTGTCGATAGACGGACGCAAAGCGTACGTAAGCGACTTCATCCACAGGGTAGAGCTGTTCCATGACCAGCTCACCGATCTGCTGGCTGTCCACCTCGGTGGCCGCCGTGTTGCGGATGGCATTTTCCACCTGGGACACGATTAAATCCAGTTGCTCGACCGATACAGGACGCTTCTCACAGGCACGGATAAGACCGCGCAGCATTTTATCACGACTAAACTCTTCACGGCTTCCATCCTTTTTGATAACCATCAGTGGGGTCTCCTCCACCATTTCAAAGGTGGTAAAACGCCTGGCACACTGCTCACATTCACGACGGCGGCGAATGGACTTGTTATCATTCGCAGGCCGCGAATCCAACACTTTCGTCCCATTGTAAGCACAATACGGACATTTCATAATATCATCACTTCCTTTTTCCAATAAATTCCCGTTACTTTACAGTAATAATTTTGTCGAAACAGATCATAATATGTTTACCACGTCGCGAGGAGGTGAACAACAATGGCACAAGGAAACTCTGGCAACTCCAACAACCTGGTAGTCAACAAAGCCTCCGGCGCTCTGGAGCAAATGAAATATGAAATCGCTCAAGAGCTGGGTATCAGCATTCCTCAAGATGGATACCAAGGTAACATGACTTCCTATGAGAACGGTTCGCTCGGAGGCTATATCACAAAACGCCTCGTAACGATCGCCGAACAACAATTGGCAGGTCAATACCAATAATCTCGGTATCAATGTAGATGTTACCAAAAAGTGTACGGATAGGCTGTTAAGTACAGCCTGTCCTGCGCTTTTTTCATTTTAAAGGCAAAAGGCCCATATTGTCATTCATTTGCCACTCAAAACTCATTATAAATTTTTGTATATTGCCTGTAATAGTAAATGACTCGCTGCACATAATGCCGTGTCTCACCAAAGGGAATTTGTTTAATGGACTCTTCCTTTCCGTCCCATACTCCCTTGTTCAGCCACTCTTGAACTTTTCCTGGTCCGGCATTGTAAGCAGCTACGATCGCTACCGGATTGTCTTGAAATTTGGCGGACAGGTTATGCAAATACCAAGTTCCCAGTTCAATGTTAGTCCCAGGCTCATGCTTTACGTTGTCGAGCGGGACCTTCGGAACCTGAGCGCTGTCCATAATCCAATTGGCGGTATCAGGCATAATCTGCATCAGTCCCAATGCACCTTTGTTTGACTGCTTGCTGGTTTTGAAATTCGTTTCCACACGGATAATAGACGCCACCAAAAAAGGGTCCACTTGATACGTCTTTGAATACTGGCGAATTTCATCCTTATACTGAATCGGATAAAACCACGACATCCAGTTGGAATTAAAAAACAGAATCAAAACAAAACCGACAAATAATGTAAGCAGGACTCTTTTTTTACGCAGTATCTTCATGCAAGTCCCTTTCGCTGCCAAAACAGATCAATTTGCCGTTCTGTTTCAGCTTGTGTATCACTATTGTCAATCACGATATCGGCCATCCTTCTTTTTTGTTCGATATCCATTTGCGCAGACAATCGAAGCTCTGCCTGCTCCTCTGTTAATCCGTCTCTAAGCATCAAACGTCGAAGCTGAACATCACGCGGTATATACACAACCATAATTTCCTCATATAAGCTCTCCAGCCCGGACTCGTATAATAACGGAATATCTGCCAAAACAAGCTTGTCCGGCTGTTCCCGTTCATAGGCTACCATACGCAAACGCATCTCCTCACGTATCGCAGGATGAGTAATATTATTAAGCGCCTGTCGCTGGGCAGGGTCTGAAAATACAATCTCGCCCAGCTTCTTGCGATGCAGGGTTCCGTCGCTGTTCATCACAGCTCGTCCAAAATGCTGTATGACCGCCGCCAGCACCGGATGCCCCGGAAGCATGACTTCCCGGGCAATGGCATCTGCGTCGATCAGCAGCGCACCCTTGGCGACCAAAAGAGCCGACACGGTGCTTTTTCCGGTAGCAATCCCCCCGGTTAATCCGATATTCATGCTCTTTCACCTCATAACAGCTTCAATATGCCCATCATAATCAGTAATAATGCGGGTAACACACCCAGCGCCTTCATAAATCGGAATGCCGACAAGAAGAAGCCCGCCTTCATCCCTACGATCAAAAACGTCCCGCTGAATAATGTAATAGCCAGTGCCGTAGATAGGGGTTGGAAACCCAGCATGGCTGCCCCTAACCCTGCTCCAAACGCATCGACCGATAAAGCAATGCCTAGCCAAACCGCTTCCAGGGCAGATATACTGCCGGAACGGTCCGTATCTGCAGCAGACGGACTTCGAAGAATACGAATAACAAGGCCCCAATTGCGGAACTCCAGCGAAAATACGGTTCGTTCCTGCTGTATCTCTAAAGCTTCCGAAGGTGCTTCGGCTGTTTCTGTACCCTCTGCATTCTTATTCTGGTCCAGAACAGATTCGCTCACAGAATCGTCCGTCAAATCCTCCTTGCGATGCAGATTTTGAATCAAGGAATAACAGCCGATACCGATCAGGATAACCGCGCCAAAGACGGTTGTATATACAGGAGACAAGACATGAGATAGCAATGCACCCAATTGCATGGATATGCCGATCACCAGCCCTGAACATGCTGAAATGATCGCAATTGACAACAATGGAATTTTCAACTTGCGCAAACCATATGTAGCACCGACTCCAAAACTGTCCAAACTTAGCGCAAATGCCAGTAACAGCAGGGCTCCCCAATGATTAGCCACTTCAATTCCCTCCCATTGCGAAGGAAGGGCCTTAACAGCCAAAGCCCTTCCCTGTTTTGGTACTTAGGGTAGTATATGAGAGGGATGGGCTTTAGGTGTCTGTACCTGTTTAACGCAAAGGCTGACAGGCGGGGCAGTGATGCGTGCCACGTCCGGCCACGACAGATTTTTCGATCAATGTACCACAGTTTACACAAGGCTTGGCATTACGTCCGTAAATTTGCAGTTGATGCTGGAAGTCACCCGTTTTACCTTGTCCGTTAACGAACGATTTGACGGACGAGCCTCCACCCTTAATCGACGCGTCCAGCGTGGAGACAATAGTTTCATGCAGAACTTGAAATTGACTATCAGTCAGGCTTTTTGCCGGCTGTGCCGGATGAATACCTGCCTTGAACAATGATTCATCCACATAAATATTCCCGATACCTACAACATATGACTGATTTAATAGCGCAGCCTTGATCGAAGCCGAACGAGTTCCAACAGCGGCGCGAAGCTTTTCCGGTGTGAAGGACTCGTCCATCGGCTCCAAGCCGAGCTTGTTCAGCGGCTTTTCCAGCAAATCCTGTCCTGCCGGAAATAAGTGCATCGTACCAAACTGGCGCACATCCTGATAACGCAACTCCGTGCCATCTTTAAAATGAAAGATGACATGGGTATGCTTTTCCACAGGATCATGCTGTGAATACAATCCATAGCGTCCTTCCATTCTAAGATGGGAGACCAGCACCAGCCCGTCCAGCAAAATCCGCAGAAACTTCCCGCGTCTCTCCACGCCCGTAATCCGGTGGCCGGCCAATTCCAGCGCAAAAGCATGGATATCATCGGGCCGTTGAATGATACGCGGCAAATTTACAGTCACATGATCTATATATTTATCGACGATCAGCTCGTTAAGTGTTCTTTTAATGGTTTCTACTTCCGGTAGTTCCGGCATGATGTCTTCACCTCACCCTATATTATAGCGGAAGCAGCGCCAAAATGGGACTATCTACTCATTGAAAAATTTTACTTTGCCTCATACCAATTGGAACCGTAGCTTACTTCTGCTTTAAGTGGCACAGACAGCTTCAAAGCGGCCTCCATTGTAGCCGGGACGAGCTCTTTCATCGTCTCTATTTCTTCAGGCGGAACCTCAAACACAAGCTCATCATGCACTTGAAGCAGCATACGGCTGCGAAGGCTACGTTCTCGAAGCGCTGCGTCCATCTGCACCATCGCGAGCTTGATAATATCGGCGGCTGTACCCTGAATCGGCGTATTCATCGCGGTGCGCTCCGCGAACGAACGCAGGTTGAAATTGCTGGCGTTAATTTCCGGCAAATAGCGTCTGCGTTCCAGCAGCGTTTTTACGTAACCGTCCCGCTTCGCGTCCCTTACAATATCATCCATATAACGACGAACGCCTTGAAACACGTCAAAATACTGGTCAATAAAGCGAGCCGCTTCCTTGCGCGTAATATTCAGGTTTTGTGACAGGCCATAGTCGCTGATCCCGTATACAATTCCAAAGTTGACCGCCTTGGCAGAACGCCGCATATTGGAGTCCACCTCTTCCGCCGGGACACCGAATACATCAGATGCAGTCTTGGTATGGATGTCCATATCGTGGACAAAGGCTTCCTTCAAACGCTCATCATCCGAAATATCAGCCAGCACCCGCAGCTCGATCTGGGAGTAGTCTGCCGCCAAAATAGACCAGCCCGGCTCTGACGGCACAAATACTTTGCGAAGTTTGCGCCCTTCCTCGAGACGAATCGGAATGTTTTGCAAATTCGGAAATTGACTGCTCAAGCGTCCGGTTGCTGCAACGGTCTGCCGGAAATACGTATGCACTTTACCCGTTTTCTCCGAAATTTCCTTAAGCAATCCTTCGACATACGTCGATTGGAGCTTCGCAATGGTACGGTACTGCAAAATGTTTTGCACAATATCATGATAAGGGGCCAGCTTTTCCAGCACCTCCGCATCGGTCGAGTAACCGGTCTTCGTCTTTTTAATGACAGGCAAGCCCAGTTTATCAAACAAAATCTCACCCAGTTGCTTGGGTGAATTCAGATTGAACTCTACACCGGCAATGCTATAAATCTCACTCACCAGCGTTGCAATCTGGGCTTCAAATTCTTTACCCAAAGCGCGCAGTTCCTCTACGTTCACCTTAACCCCTTGCTTTTCCATATCCGCCAAAATGCGAGACAGCGGCATCTCAAGCTCATGGAACAGCTTGTGCATTTCTGTTTTTTCCAGCTCTGCCTGCTGCACGGGCACCAGCGCTTCGATCACCGCCGCCTTACGGGCTACATGATCGGACAGTACATCCACGTCAGGAACTTTATATTTAGCGCCTTTACCGAACACTTCGTCGTCTGGACGAATGGAGGAAAGACCGTATTTGGCTGCCAATCCACTAAGCGTCTGGTTCGCATCGGTCGGGTCCAGCAAGTATCCGGCCAGCTGCACATCAAATTCGGCTCCAGCAAACTCAATTCCGTGCCAATGCAGGGCCAAATCCGTACGATGCAGATCATGACCGCGTTTTTTGCGTTCAGCGTCAGCAAGCCATTCGCGTACAGGCGTTGCTGCATCACTTTGCAGTACATCCAGTGTCATAAAAAACTGCCGTCCCGCTGCGGCAAATATCAGCCCTACGATTTCAGCATGATGCGGATTGTCGCCATGTGTCTCCACATGCAGCAGATCTACATGCTCCAGTACTTCTATCAATTCGCTCATCCGCTGTTCATCCAGCACGGTCACGTCAGCCACGGCTTCCTCTACGTCTGCCCCCGCACTGCCAACCTCGCCCGAAAGGGATAAGCGTTCCAGCAAGGATTTGAACTCCAGCTTCGCCAGCGCAGGTCCGGCCGTTTCTGTCTTTAGCCCGCTGAAGACGACATCTTCCAGCTGCTTGTTTAGCGTTACAGCTCGATAAATGGTCGCTAACTCCTTGCTCATTCGCGCATCGTCTGCATGCGTTTCAACGCGCTCTTTCATTTTGCCTTTTAGCTCGTCCGTATGCGCCAGCACCTCTTCGACTGATCCATATTGGTGCAGCAGCTTGAGCGCTGTTTTTTCTCCTACACCCGGAATTCCAGGAATATTGTCCGACGTATCGCCCATCAGCCCCTTAAGGTCGATAATTTGCAAGGGCTTCAAGCCGTAGCGTTCCTGAATCTGTTCAGGTCCATACGTCTCCACCTCGGTAACCCCTTTGCGGGTCAAGCCGACAGTAACATGCTCCGAAGCCAACTGGAGCATATCCTTATCCCCGGTCACGACGAGTACATGGACACCCGCTTCGTCCGCTGTTTTGGACAATGTGCCAATAATATCGTCTGCTTCATAGCCATCCAGTTCGAACTGGGCAATGCCGAACGCAGTCAACAGCTCTTTCAGCAGCGGAAATTGCTGGGACAGCTCCGGCGGTGTTTTTTCCCGTCCACCCTTGTAATCCTCGTATCCTTTATGGCGAAAAGTTATTTTCCCGGCATCAAAGGCAACCAGGATATGTGTCGGTTTGTGCTCCTCCAGGAGCCGCAATAACATCGTTGTAAATCCGTACACTGCGTTCGTCTGTTGTCCGCTCGAATTCGTTAACGGCGGCATTGCAAAAAACGCCCGGTAAATAATACTGTTACCATCTATAAGCATGAGTTTATCCATTTTGCACCTCGCAAGTTCATCAATACATTTGCAACGTTCATACGTTTTACGCATTCCTCTTCTATCTTAACATACAAGCCCCCTTTTTCAGAAAAAAACGGCTGTTTCCTAACCACATTTGCCTTTGCTCAAAGACAAGTCTGGGTCAGAAACAACCGCTATATACCCGATAGCCTTACTGGTTCAAATCTGGTCGCTCCCCTGTCACGAGATATACAGTGCTTTCACCTATATTCGTAGCATGGTCACCAATCCGCTCAATATATCGCCCTACGAGCAGTTGCAGCATGGCTTGTGAAGCCTCTGCCGGTTTTTCCACCATAAAAGCATACAAATCGCTGATCATGTTGCTGTACATGGAATCGACACGGTCATCCTCTTTCGCCATTTTATAGGCCAGATCCGTATTTTCATCCAAATACGATGTTATCGCATCGTCAATCATTTCTTTAACAATGGAAGCCATATGTGGAATATCCACCAGCGTCTTCATGATTTGCTGCCCTTCCAGACGCAGAGTGACCTTGGCAATATCAAGTGCCAAATCACCCATCCGTTCCAGATCACTGGAAATTTTAAAAGCAACAATAATCCGGCGTAAATCCTTGGCTACCGGCTGCTGGGTAATGATGAGCTTGGAACCCATATCGAGAATGTTCTCTTCCAGTGTGTTCAGGGATGCATCATTTTTGACCACCTGCTGAGCCAATTCTGTATTTTGGGTCTGCAAGCATTCAATTGCCTGATCAAGCGCCTTCGAAACATGTGCACCCATTTCGCGCAGTACGGCTCTCAGTTCATCTAGTCCCTCATCAAAACCTTTTCTACGTATCATTTCGAAGTCACCCCTTCTGGCATAATCATCTGGTTGGCTTTAGCCAAATCGCCCGGAAATATAATCTTCTGTGCGGGAATCCTGTGGTGTGGAAAACATCGCCTCTGTATCCGCCGCCTCCACCACGACACCATTCAAAAAGAACGCAGTTCGACCGGACACACGCGCCGCCTGATGCATGTTATGCGTCACCATGACGATGGTATACCTGTCCCGCAGTTCTTGAACCAGTTCTTCAATCTTGATCGTGGAGATCGGGTCCAGCGCAGATGTCGCCTCATCCATAAGCAAAATATCCGGCTGTACTGCAAGCGCTCTGGCAATACACAGTCGCTGCTGTTGTCCACCGGACAAGCTCAGGGCTGAACGCTTCAGAAAATCCTTGACTTCTTCCCAAAGTGCCGCCTGCCGCAAGCTTTGCTCGACCAGTTCGTCCAGCTTTTCCTTTTGCCGGATTCCATGCAGACGCGGTCCGTAGGCCACGTTATCATAAATGGATTTGGGAAACGGGTTAGGCTGTTGAAAAACCATCCCTACCTGCTTGCGCAGGTATTCTACCTCCATCGTATCGCCATATATATCCTGACCTGCGATACTCACGGTGCCTTCAATACGCGTTCCCGGTATCATATCATTCATCCGGTTTAGCGTACGAAGTAAAGTTGATTTGCCACAGCCCGATGGACCAATAAAGGCTGTTACCGTTTTTTCAGGAATATCCAGGTTTATATTTTTGAGCGCATGAAATTTCTCATAATACAAATTCAGCTTATCAATCCGGATTACGGAATCATTCATTGATTTATGATCTCCTTCGTGTTGCAGTTATGGTCCTCAAGCATTGCACCTGATTTGCACAATATGAAGATTATATAAGCTGTGTGTAAAATCAGTGTGATTGATTTGTTAACGTTATGTAAAATGATCAGGGATTCAGCATCAGCTCAAGCTCCTGCGCAATTCCGGCTGCGTTCAAAGCCGCTTCCTCTGCTGAACGGGACATTTGGTTGTTTTTAACCTCAATTTCTGTTACTGCCTGCAATAGTTTGGCAAAGGTTTGTGTTCCGGCTGATATATATTGAGAGCCCGTATGAATCTGCTGCAGGCTTGTATCCGTCAGCTCTGCGGTATCACGCAGCATTTGTTCAATGTCTGCTAGCAAGCTGGTGATCTGTTCGGAAAAGGCTTTCGTCTGGAGTGACATATTCCGCACCTCCTGCGACACAATCTGAAAACCACGCCCATTTTCGCCAGCATGTGCAGCCTCAATGGATGCATTGATTGCCAGCAGTCCGCTGTGATCTGCCAGTGCGCGAATCGACGAGGCCATGCCTGCAATGTCATTCAGCGATTGAGTTAGCGCCGTCATCTGCTCATGCTGGCGCTGCATTTGCTCAGTCACTGCACGGTAGGAGAGCAGAACATCCTCCAGCTCTACTTTGCCACGGCGGGACAATTCACTCATCGAGCGAGTGAGCCGCATACTGTCATCGGCTTCTTTGGCGGCATCCAGCACCGTCGTCTGAATACGGTGGACACCGTCATAGCTATGCTGAACCACATTACCGCGGTGTTCGTCCGCTTCTTTTTGCATGCGCTGAACGACAGACAGGATATCACGAATCGTGAGCACACCGAGCAACCGTGTACCTTCTTTAAGAAGCAAGCAATCGTAAAAACGTTGATCATCGCGCAACATCGCCAGTTCTACAATGTCCGCTGCCGGGCTTTTCAGATCAACAATTAGTGTATTGGGGTCGGCAAATATCGCCGCAGGCTTGTCATAAAAGAGGGCCGCAGCAAACCTGCCTGTAAAATGGCGATTATACGCATCCCTCATAATAATGCCCAAAGGAAGTTCATTTTTATCAACGACAACAACACAAGGAATATCTCCCTGCGTTTTCATCAGGGCTAGCAGTTCCTTGCAAGACATATCCGTATCAATAATCGGAACCTCTCGGCATGGCACGTAAGTAGTAATTGGCTTGTATGCATCACGTTCAATCACGGCAGTGGAACTCGTCTGGGTCTTTGGTTCCGTTATCATCGTTCTGAAGTCCCCTTTTTTTAACTACTTGGAGTGACGGGAACATCATATCGGTCATTTATTGATTGTAACGTCTATGTTTGTTAACGGAGTGTAAAATCACAAATTGGACACAAAAAAAACGCTCCTCATTTATAGCAAATGAGAAGCGCTTCTTTTTTTATTTACAACCAATTTGTACCCTACTCCGCGGATCGAATCAATATGAACGGAGTCGGGATCGAGCTCCAGCTTTTTGCGTAATGAGCTGACATGGACATCCACCGTCCGTTGACCGCCAATGTAGTCAAAGCCCCACACTGCGTTCATCAGATCATCCCGAGTGAGTACCACACCTGGCTTACGGGACAAATAGAGAAGCACCTCGAATTCCTTGGGCCTTAAGCTGATAGACTGACCTCCAAGAATGACTTCATATTTTTCAGGGTAAATCTCCAGCTCGCCCAGTTGAATTTTGGAGCCGTCCTTCTGATCGGACAGCACACCTTCATCCCCGCCGGATGTTCTTCGCAGCACAGCGGTTACACGGGCCAGCAGCTCAGACACGCCGAAAGGCTTGGTGATGTAATCATCCGCACCCGACTTCAGACCCTGAACAACCTCGGCTTCACCGTTTTTGGCTGTTAAAATAATGATTGGCGTCGTCAGCCCCTGATGGCGTAGTCTGCTCAGGATATCCAGTCCATTCATGCCGGGCAGCATCAAATCCAGCAGAATCAAATCATAGGACTCTCTGGAGGCCTTTTCAAACCCTGCACTGCCGTGATCCTCCGTATCCACTTCGAAACCTTCCTGTATCAAATTGTAGGATAGCAGTCTGGCAAGCGTTGGTTCATCCTCAATAACCAGCAAGCGTTGTCCCATAAAATAACTTCATCTCCTGTTTACCTGTTAAAGGCGCATTGGTCAAAATTCCAAAATCTTTTCCATACTCATGCGACACTCGTTTATTTTATCACGACATTGTTAACAGAATGTAAAAACAATTATAGTTCATTCTTCCTGTTGCAATAATGGCAATTCAATCGTAAATGTGGTACCCATGCCTAGCTCACTTTCCACCGAAAGTGTTCCATGATGCAGCTCAACCAGATGCTTGACAATGGACAGTCCCAGACCCGTTCCGCCCGAGTTGCGCGAGCGTCCTTTATCTACCCGGTAAAAGCGCTCAAAGATACGTGGCAAATCCTTTTTCGGAATCCCGATGCCTGTATCGCTGACCGTAAATACTACTTTTTCCGTGTCGTTCTCGCGCTGCACTGTCACAACCTTGACCTTCACCTTGCCGCCGTCCAGTGTATAGTTGATGCCATTAGATAGAAGGTTTAGAAAAATCTGCTGGAGCTTATCTTCATCTGCCTCCATAAACAGCTCATCCGGAACTTCCATATGCAGTGTGATTCGTTTTTTTGCAGCTACATTGTTCAGTTTCTCCAGCAATGATTCAACGAACGACGATACATGCACTGGAGAGCAATCCAGCGGAGAACGCTTGGACTCGATTTTAGACAGCACCAGAATGTCGCCGATCAGCCGATTCAGCCGTTCACTTTCATCATAAATAATTTGTAAAAATGAACGGGCTGTCTCCTCATCCTTAACCCCGCCGCCAAGCAACGTTTCGGCAAAGCCCTTGACCGCAGCAATCGGTGTTTTTAGCTCATGAGAAACATTCGCCACAAATTCGCTCCGCATATTTTCCAAGCGACGAATCGCTGTAATATCCTGCAAGAGAAACAGCATCCCGCGGTATCCGCCGTCATCCTCGTACATAGGTACACCATCCAGCAAAATCAGTCGTTCCTCGGGATTGTACAGATGCACCTCACCATGCAGCCGTTCACGGCTTTGTATGCTGCCCTCAATTAGCTTGGTCAGCTCGTAATGCTTCTTTAGCTCATGATACGGTTTATCTGTCACCCGTTTACCCACGACACCAAGCATCCGCTCAGACTCACGGTTTACAAGCGCAATGTGCTCACTGGCATCTATCATCAGTATCCCGCCGGTCATATTGCTCATGACGCTCTGGAGTAAATCCTCGTTATCACGGATTGTTTTCATTTGGTCTTGGAGACTGTCTGCCATGCGATTAATGGCTTCCCCCAGTTGTCCCACCTCATCCCTACGCTGTACGCCCACCCTGGCGTCATAATCCAGTCCGGAAATACGATTGGCAACACCCGTAATATGTTCAATGGGTGAGGTCAGGCTGCGGGCGATACGATAGCTGACCAGCCCGGCAGCGAGGAACAGCAGCACGAGCCCAATCCCAATGGCCGTCCAGCCGCGTTGTACCCCCTCCTCTACCGCTTGCAGGTTCATCGACAAACGGATATATCCGTCAAAGCCCTTATCCGATACAACAGGCTCTGCAACGTATAGCATGTTTCGCTTCAGGGTTTCGCTGTAGCGTATCGTGCGTCCAATTCCTTCTTTCGAGGCTTGCTGAATTTCTTCGCGGGATGCATGGTTTTCCATCTTGCGCGGATCGCTGAGCGAATCGCCAACCACCGTCCCGTCCTTGCGAATGAAAGTCACTCGTGATTGCGTCAGACGGGCAATTTCCTTCGCCTTTTCAGAATAATAAGAGATGTAATCTGTACTGGAAAGAGGATCTGCATTGACAAAAGGAAATGTAGCGCGAAGCAGGTCGATCTCCCGGCCCATGTTCTCCTCAAGCACCTTCATGTTTGAATTTTTAAAAATTTGTCCCATGGTAATTCCCGCAGCAAGGACAGATACACCAATCAAAATCAGCATGATCAGGGTAAGCCTGAAACGAAACGATTTCATAACATATGCCCATCCTTTATATAAGTTAAGTCCCATTCTACAGGCTACCTGCTTTTTGTTCCACTGCTAAAAAAGAAAAAGGTCAGGGCATAAACTGCCCCAACCGTTTGCTTATCCGTTAATGATTTCACCGCCGTTGATATGAATAACCTGCCCGCTTACATAAGAAGAGTCATCTGAAGCAAGGTACACATAGGCTGGCGCCAGTTCTTCCGGCTGACCCGGACGCTTCATCGGCTGTGTTCCACCAAACTCGCTGACGGTTTTGGCATCGAACGTGGACGGGATCAGTGGTGTCCAGATCGGACCGGGTGCTACAGCATTCACCCGAATGCCCTGTTCCACCAGATTGAGTGAAAGAGAGCGAGTGAATGTAGTAATTGCCCCTTTGGTGGATGAATAATCGATGAGCGTTTTATTACCGGCATACGCTGTAATCGACGTTGTGTTGACGATGGCGCTCCCTTTCTTCAAATGTGGCAATGCCGCTTGCGTCAAGAAGAACATACCGAAAATATTCGTTCGGAAAGTACGTTCCAACTGTTCTTTGGTGATATCCTCCAGCTTTTGCTGCGGATGCTGCTCTGCCGCATTGTTCACGACGATGTCAAGCTTGCCCAGATCGTTAACCGTTTGTTGAACTGCCTTTTTGGCAAATTGATCATCTCCGATATCACCAGGGATCAGCACGCATTTGCGTCCCTCCTGTTCTACCTGACGCTTCGTTTCTTCCGCATCCTTATGCTCATTCAGATAGACGATGGCTACGTCAGCACCCTCTTTGGCATACGTCACAGCTACAGCTCGCCCAATTCCGCTGTCTCCGCCAGTAATAATCGCAACTTTGCCTGTCAGTTTGCCAGCCGCTTTGTAAGTCGGCTTTTCAAATTGAGGTGCAGGCGACATTTTCGACTCGATTCCCGGTTGCTGTTCTTGATGCTGTGGGGGCAGGGTTTGCTGGGTTTGATTGCTTTTTGACATCGTAAATACTCCTTTCAGAATCAGATATCCCATAGGATGCAACATTTGCCTCCACTCTACTCCTGATTTATCCATCAGCTTTCAGATTAAACGAAATAGATGATTAAGATTCGGGGAATATTTAAAAAATAAGGGGTTTCCCAACCACTTTTGGTCTGCTAGACTAATGGGTGGCGCCGTGTATACGGATAGCAAAAAAGAAATTCAGAGAAAATTGCATGAGGGGGTTTATTGAACAAAATGCTGGAAAAAAAAGTGACCTGGCTAGAGCTTTTTTATGACTTGCTCTTTGTGGCCGCTGTTTCCAAAGCCACTCATGTTTTATTGCACGTGGAGCACGGTAGTATTGCGATAGAACATTTGGCCAAGTTCGTTCTTATTTTCATTCCCATTTGGTGGGCCTGGGTGGGACAGAGCGTTTATAACAACCGTTATGGTCAAGACACGACAACACATCGGATCTTCATGATCCTGGAACTATTTTTTGTTCTGATTATGACAGCCAGTCTGGATGCCAATTTTGACGCTAATTATGCACCATTTCTGATTGGATATATCGGGCTAAGGGGCTTAACTGCGATTCAATATTTGGTATCAGCTCAAAGAGAAAAGCATCATAGACAGGATACTGCACGCTTCTTTGGAACCTACTTCTGGCTTGGAATCATCATCTCATGCTGCTCTATCTTTTTTGATTCACCGCTTCGCTATGTCATTTTATATGCAGGTATTGCAATTGACATCCTTGTTCCATTAATCGGCCGTAAAAACCTGGTGAAAACGCCAATCCATACAGCACATTTATTAGAACGCTTTGCCCTGTTCACCTTGATTTTACTGGGTGAATCGGTCGTCAGCATGCTGTCGGTGTTAAAATCCGATAAATTCACACCTTCATCCATTGTTTTCGCGGCTTTGGCCTTTATATTAGTCATTGCGATTTGGTGGCAATACTTCGAAAATGTAGAAAAACGTATCGATAAGACAAAGCAAACAGCCGGACAAACGATTATCTACGGGCATTTGTTCATTTATTTCTCACTCAGCATGATTGCGGCTTCCATACAGCTCTTATTTCTGGAGCAATTGGCATACTTGTTTATCCTTTGTTTTACTTTTGCCTCTGTATTGATTTACTTCTTATCCGTCATGCTTGTATTTCATCAGTATCGATTTCATCATCTCAAGCCAAGCTTCAAGAAAATGCTTTTATTATTGGGTCTGTTATGTGTCCTGTTCATCTTCAATCTCGTTATTGTGGCCTCACCTCACCTCATCGTAGCTGAGCTCATGTTGTTTTTTATTATTTTTGCCAAAGTAACTGCATGACGAGAACAGGATCGGTGAGTTTCAGCCATACAGCTTGATATAACAAAAAGGCCTGCGCTAAAGAAGCGCGGGCCTTTTTACTGTAATTCAGAACTTCGTAAAACCCGTTCACTTATACCTTTAAATAATGTGACTGTACACCATTAAAAATGTGATCAGGATCAGGAATACTGCGAGCAATGTACTGAATGTACGCACTTTGCCAATATAGCCGTTAATCGGCTGATTATTGCGGAGTGCTTCCAGCGCCAAACGTAATGGCTTGCCCATAATGCCACCAATAGCGGAAATGGCCAAAAACAGTACAAACACGATGATGATCCATGCCACAGAATATGGGCCGCCAATGATCAAAAATATACCACTAACCAGCAGTATGATGAGCGCAAATTGGGCGATACGGTTCAAGAGCTGAACAGCCGACACCATACCTTCCTGCGCTGCGGGAGACAAGCTTCCGATCTTACCCACTAAAAAGGGCAGCACCAGATAAAAGCCCAGTGCCAATGTTCCAATCATGTGTAGAAAAAACATTCCTCATTACCTCCGTTTTCTTGTTCATTTGTTCATTTATCCATTTAGCTTTCTTAGGTGAGGATTTTGTATAAATCCAATAAGCGACTGGATTCGGATTATGCAAATCCTGAAATGTTAAACGGTATGCACAAAACTATATGAAACTCAAATCTATTATATAGGGCAAAAGGGACAAAGAGAAGCGGGAAAGTTTCAGATTGGGGGCTTGGAAGGGCTCCGCGAACGGAACGTTGCTACCATCGCTGTTGTCTCCGAATTTTAGTGAATATAGCTTTATGGTAAAAATCCGGAGACGAAGGCGAGCGCTACGCTTGTCCGCAATCATTCCGTCCGCTCCGCCAGTGCCAGCAAACCCAATCTGATATTTCAGTACTTATATTCTATTTAAAATCAAAAAAGGTGCTCCGCAGCCATGGCACGGCTTGGAGCACCTTTTTCACAGATGTATACGATTGTAGTAGATAACCGTACTTAGACGTTGACTACTTTAACAACATTGCGTACCGCTTCAGCAGATTGATCCAGTGCAGCTTTCTCTTTGGCTGTCAATTCCAGCTCGAACACCTTTTCGATCCCATTGCCACCGAGAAGTGTCGGTACACCGAGGAACAAGTCCTGATAACCGTACTCTCCCTCCAGATAAGCAATGACCGGGATAATTCGTTTTTTGTCTTTTACAATCGCTTCTGTCATCTGTGTAAGCGAGGCTGCTGGGGCATAGTATGCACTACCGTTACCCAACAGGTTTACAATCTCACCACCGCCGACACGTGTCCGTTGTACGATTGCTTCAATACGTTCCGGCGAAATCAAAGCTTCAATAGGGATACCACCGACACTGGAATAACGTACCAGTGGCACCATATCATCACCGTGCCCCCCCATAACAAAGCCGCGCACGTCTTCAACGGATACATTCAATTCTTGTGCAATAAAAGTACAATACCGCGCTGTATCCAACACACCCGATTGGCCGATAACCCGATTTTTCGGGAAACCAAGCGTTTGGTACGCCGTATAAGTCATCGCATCGACCGGATTGCTCAGAATGATAACGATAGAATCCGGTGCATACTTCTTTACGTTTTCGCACACAGATTTTACGATTCCTGCGTTGGTATTGACCAAATCGTCACGACTCATGCCAGGCTTGCGTGCAATTCCGGCTGTAATAATAACTATGTCTGAATTGGCTGCATCCTCATAGTTGGAAGTACCTGTGACCAGGCTGTCAAAACCCTGTACCGGACCGGCCTCTAAAATATCAAGCGCCTTGCCCTTGGTCGGATTCTCAAGTTGCGGAATATCGATCAGCACGATATCGCCCAGTTCCTTTTGAGCCAACATCAATGCGGTAGTGGCACCGGTAAAACCGGCACCAACAACAGATATTTTTTTTCGTTGAATGGTCACGTGGCATTCCCCTTCCTACAGGTTACTAATAATAGTATCTGCAAATTCGGAACATTTTACTTGTGTAGCACCATCCATCAGACGAGCAAAGTCATAAGTTACGATCTTATCATTAATGGACTTCTCCAGTCCTTTATAGATCAGGTCAGCTGCTTCCTTCCAGCCCAAGTGCTCAAGCATCATAACACCGGACAAAATCACAGAACCAGGGTTTACTACGTCTTTGTCTGCATATTTTGGTGCTGTGCCATGTGTCGCTTCAAAGATAGCATGCCCAGTTACATAGTTAATGTTCGCACCTGGTGCGATACCAATTCCGCCGACTTGAGCTGCCAAGGCATCGGACAAATAGTCCCCGTTCAGGTTCAGCGTAGCGATCACATCAAATTCGGACGGACGTGTCAGCACTTGTTGCAGTGCAATGTCAGCAATCGCATCCTTGATGATGATTTTGCCTGCATCTTCAGCGGCTTTTTGAGCTGCATTGGCTGCATCTTCACCGTCTTTTTCCTTAATTTGATCATATTGGGCCCAAGTAAATACTTGATCTGCAAACTCTTGCTCAGCTACTTCATAGCCCCAGTTTTTGAAAGCACCTTCGGTAAATTTCATGATGTTACCTTTGTGTACGAGCGTTACGCTCTTGCGTCCGTGATCCACAGCATATTGAATAGCTGCACGCACCAGACGCTTGGAACCTTCGGAGGAAACCGGTTTAATCCCGATACCCGAGGTTTCAGGGAAACGGATTTTATTCACACCCAGCTCTTGCTGGAGGAACTGAATGACCTTTTTCACATCTTCGGAGCCTTCGGCATACTCGATACCTGCATAGATATCTTCTGTGTTTTCACGGAAAATAACCATGTCTACCAGTTCAGGCCGTTTTACCGGAGAAGGCACACCGTTGAAGTAACGGACAGGACGTAGACATACGTACAAATCCAGTTCTTGACGCAATGCCACGTTCAAGGAACGAATCCCACCGCCAATAGGTGTCGTAAGTGGACCTTTAATGGCTACAATATACTCGCGGATAGCTTCCAAAGTATCGTTAGGCAGCCACTCGCCGTATGAATTGAAAGCTTTCTCACCAGCAAATACTTCATACCAGGCAATCTTTTTGGTGCCGTTATATGCTTTATCTACAGCTGCATCCAGTACGCGCTTGGATGCTTTCCAAATGTCGCGTCCTGTGCCATCACCTTCGATAAACGGAATAATCGGATGGTTTGGAACCTCTAGCTGACCGTTATCAATCGTAATCTTTTCGCCTTCAGTTGGGAGCTCAAACTTTTCAAATTTCACCATAAGTTCCTTTTCCTCCTCAGATATGAATGGGTACAGGGCGAAAGACGTGATCGTCATCACAGACAAAAACGTCCATCTCTCGCCGTCCCCTTTATTGTACCTTATTTTTTAAATTAAGGGTACATACCCTCAATATTCCTCCGACATGCGATTAGCGCAGCTCTGGTGACACATATTTTTGATCCAATGGTCCTGTGTACTCGGCACGTGGACGGATCAGACGGTTATTTTCGTACTGTTCCAAAATGTGCGCAGTCCACCCGGATACACGGCTTACCGCAAAGATCGGCGTAAACAAGTCTCTCTTGATACCCAGCTGGGTATAAACGGAAGCAGAATAAAAATCCACATTCGGTTTCAAGCCTTTTTGCCCTGTCACAATTTCCTCAATGCGTACCGACATATCGAACAGCGTGGTGTCACCGTTCATTTGACCCAGTTCACGGGACATTTTATGCAGATGCTTGGCACGCGGATCACCGTTTTTATAGACACGGTGCCCAAAGCCCATGATTTTTTCGCGGTTATCCAGTTTGGCCTGGACATACGAGTCCACCTGATCCAAACCGCCAATTTCCTCAAGCGTTTTGGCAACAGCCTCATTGGCTCCGCCATGCAGCGGCCCTTTTAAAGCGCCTATGGCAGACGTAATCCCTGAATAAATATCCGACAATGTAGCTACCGTTACGCGCGCAGCAAAGGTCGAAGCATTTAATTCATGATCGGCATGCAGCACAAGAGCCTGATCGAAGGCTTTGATAGCCGTCTCTTCCGGGTCCGTGCCAGTGAGTTGATACAAAAAGTTTTCAGCGATGGAAACACCTTTTTTAGGCGCAATCGGCTCCAAGCCCTCGCGTATACGTGCTATGGCTGCCACAATGGTCGGCAATTGCGCCTGAAGCTTGACAGCTTTAGTCACATTGGACTCTCTCGACATATCATCCGCCTCTGGATCATACAAAGCGAGAGAAGATACGGCTGACCTCAAGGCGGCCATCGTGCTCATATCCTTCGGGCACAACTTTAATTGAGTAACAATTTCCTCTGGAATAGCAGCATATTCGCTTAATTGGTTGCGAAGTTCCTGCAATTGGGCTTGATCGGGAAGTTTTCCAAACCACAGCAAATAAGCTACCTCTTCAAAATTGGCATTAACAGCCAAATCATCAATGTTATAACCCCGGTACGTGAGAACGCCATCTACGATAGAGCTTATGGAGGAAGTAGTTGCTACAATTCCTTCCAGACCTTTAGTCGCTGTCATCGTTACATCTCTCCTTTGTAAAAACATTGTGAACGGACTTGCAATGTAAACCTTTTCAAAAGTAAGATATGCCCTTTAAATAGCTAAGTAATGTTAACGCCATATGTCAATATTTAAACCTTCTTTTACTATACTAGATTTTGTCGTTTATGTGAACATTCAGGGCTATTCTGACACATTTAAATGTTTTATCGCTGTCATAAAGAATTTTTTGAAACCCCTTACATTTTTTAAAAATTCATTTGCACTTTTTTACACAGGTCTTGTCTCCCCCCCTTCCCGCATATGTATAACAGAGCATTTATTTTGTGGAATCCCATTGGAAAAGAAAGGAGCCGTGAGAGCTTGAGCCGATTGATTCTGAACCGCATATTTCGTGCTCTCTGGGTCACAATCGTAATAGTAGCTCTGTTGTTAGGCATATACATGCTGTTCCCGCTTGTGTATCCTTTTCTGCTGGCCTGGCTTGTAGCCTATGCCATGAACCCGCTGATTGGCTTTCTGCGCACAAAAGCCCGCATGCCGCGTTGGATGGCTGTCACGGTCTCATTGTTTGTATATTTAGGCGGAATTGCAATTGTTCTGTCTGCAGCAATAACTCGAATGGTTCGAGAGGTTATTAAGCTGACTATGACGTTTGACGGGCATATTGAGCATTTTAAAAACCTGTTCATCGACTGGACTCAGAGTGATCTGATTCAAAATGTAATTAACGAAATCAACCATTTCATTCGCGATAATCCGGATTACCAGCATACGATTAACAGCAATATTGACAAAACAACACAAACGGTCAGTTCGGCCGTCACTACACTGGTCGCTCAATTTTTTAATGGTATTTTGAATTTGCTGACCTCTCTGCCTAATATGGGCGCGGTACTCATGGTGGTCGTATTAGCCGCCTTTTTTATCAGCAAGGACTGGAACCAACATAGCCGTACCCTCTCCAACGCAATTCCAGATACGATTCGCAAGCCATTATCGGGTATATGGCACGATCTGCGCAAGGCACTGTTCGGCTATTTGCGGGCACAGTTTATTATGATCTCTATTACAGCATTAACAGTCATTGTTGGACTATTCATATTACGTGTGGAATCCGCCTTTACCATCGGTTTGATGATCGGACTGGTGGATTTGCTACCTTATTTGGGGGTAGGCATAGTAATGATTCCGTGGATACTGTATGCCTATATGTCAGGTAATTTGGCATTAGGGGTAGGATTATCGATCCTCTATATCATTCTGTTGGTTGGACGGCAGATTGTGGAGCCCAAAGTGTTAGCCAGCAGCGTAGGTTTGAACCCGCTTCCCACCCTCATCGGTATGTTCATCGGGCTCAAGCTGTTTGGCGTTTTGGGGCTGATTATCGGTCCTGTATCACTCATAATTGTTGATGCCCTGAATCGCGCGAATGTCATTCAGGACTTGCGCAACTATATTCTTGCCGGAAGAGTGCGTTAAGCAAGTAGGAATAACAGTCACTTACGTCAAAACCGGCGAAACGTAATACTGCCGTTTTTCATTTTTTTCTCCAGCCACTTCAATAAAAAGCGTCGGTACAGCGCACGTGTTAAAGGAAATACCAGCGTAAAACCAATAATATCGGTTAAAAATCCGGGGATAAGCAGTAAACTTCCGCCGAAAAAAACACATAACCCATCCAGCATTTTACGGCCGGGTACTTGCCCCCGGTTCATTTCATGTTTCGCATCGGCAATCACCTTGCGACCTTCAAATTGCATCATGGCTGCACCAATCAGGGTCGTCAAAATGATGAGCAGAATCGTTTTACCCGCTCCAATCCAGTGACTTACCCATATGAACCCGTACAACTCTGCCAAAGGAATGAGCAGCAGCAACAGCCACAGGCGCTTGCGCATCATCATGATTTCTTTCCCTCCTCGCCTGTAAAGGCACAGCTTAACGCAGTATACAGCTCAGGCAGCGCCTGATCCAGCCGCACGGGCTTCCATCCGGTATTTACCCATGCGTGGCGTGTCGTCCCAGTAATGAGCAGCTCTCCCGGCAACGTGTCTGCCTGTGTCCACACCTTGCCGACATTGTTTTGAAACTCATCAGTTGTTACACGACGAACCTCATAGGTATAATTTAGACGCAGTCTGGAGAAGTCCGTAATGGCTGTATAAACAGTTATCATATCATCATACCTGGCAGGGCTTCTATATTTCGCATTGATTTCAAGAACTGGCAGCAAAACTCCCCGTTCCTCCATGTTCCGATAATTAAAGCCTGCCTGACGGATCATATCGGTACGCCCAATCTCAAACCAGTTCAAATAATTTGCATGATACACGACCCCCATCTGGTCTGTTTCCTGATAACGGACTCGTAGCGGTGTACCATACCAGCGTAATTCCGTTGGTTTCTCCTGTTGAGTCATACTAGCTCTCCTAACTTGTGCAACTTTATCTCTATTTTGCCCTCTCTCCATTAAACCATATTTAC
Source organism: Paenibacillus peoriae KCTC 3763 (assembly GCF_000236805.1). Taxonomy (GTDB): domain Bacteria; phylum Bacillota; class Bacilli; order Paenibacillales; family Paenibacillaceae; genus Paenibacillus; species Paenibacillus peoriae. The sequence goes on from NZ_AGFX01000041.1 coordinate 231,764, forward strand.
AGCCCGGGAACAAAAAGAGGGCCGACCGAACGGTCTGCCCTCTCAACTATGGTTAAATGTTCATTTATTATTTAGGCAGCGGCTTGGACAATTTATAATATCCGCTTTCCGAAGCCGCAGCCAACAGGCTTTTTGCTTGACTTCCTGCCCAAGCATAGCCAAGCCGTCTCTCCTCACTGATCTTCATGATATCTGTATACTTTTTGCCATCCCGGTCAGAGAAGAAATGCTTATTGTCTTCCACATTGTAGAAACGATACCATATGACGCTTGATGCATCCTTTTGGAAAAAGTCCGGGCCTTTACGATTGTATTTGATACCGTCGATCCGATTCGTATCAAACCATTTCAAGGCACTCTGTGCTGCCTTTTTCACCTCAGCCGTTTGCGGCTGGGCCATCAAGAAGGCCGTAATGCCTACCGATTCCGTTGTTGTTTTGGATGGAAGCTCATAGGCTCGAGCCCCAACAGATTGATAATTAAACGGATCATGCTGTGCTCCCCAGATCGTTGGTGTGCCATTATTTACAATTTGAGCTTTAATCGTATACTGTACGCCTTTATTAAGAGCCTGCTGGAGTCTGGAACGATACGTATTGTCAAGAATATCGCTGTCAAACGGCTGCTTCTTGTTCACAATGTCATCAGCCAGTACCATAACTCTAACCATTGCATCATCGTTGAAGGTTGCGGCATCAGAATAATTGCCACGTTTAGGGTATACTTGCGGCCAGGCACCGGAGGAATATTGAGAGGTTAGAACGAAGTCAATTGCTTTTTGTACGCTGTTCTTAATGTCTTTATTTTTTGTTTTTTTGTATACATCCGCCAAAAAGCGAATCTCGGTTGTTGTGGCCTCATTATCAAATGTCCCGAGTTCGACACCATCCTTGCTCTTCCAGGTAGAACGTGCAGTCTTGCCGTTCCATTTGGATTTATAATTCTTTTCCATCGCTTTGAAGAATCCGCCATGCGGCATTTGCCACGATACAATGTTCAAGGCAAGCGTAGTATCCTTGGATGTATTCCCCGTAGAAAATTTACTAAAATCACGGTACTTGTCCAGCAAACTGCTCGCACTCACGCTAGCGAATGGAACAATAGCATTTTTGTAAACGACCGCATCATCGTACACTGCTTGGGTAACACTCGCAACCGCATCGGCTGCATCCTGCTCTGCTGACGCCCATGAAGGGCTAATAAGTCCCGTTGTTACTGTAATCGCCATTCCAGAAAGGGCGATCCATTTGACAGATTCTTTAACATTAAACCTCATTCCAAACCTCTCCTTTAAATGGATTGTGGTATTTCAAAAACTATTAAACACATGTATTATATGAAAAAATACCCAAATAATCAATATATTTTATTATATACAAATGTAAGAGTTTACTAAACTTATAAAGGAGCTTCAGTAGATTCATGTGTATCCTTGCTAAAACCAAAGGGGGCGCCCCGAACAGCCATTTTATAGCTGTTGGGACGCCCCCTCCTGTTTCATAAATATATGAAGTCGTCGAATTGTACGCCTTATCCAAAGCGGCCCATAATGTACTCCTGGGTCAGCTCATTTTCAGGGTTAGTGAAAATATCATTTGTCTGTCCATGCTCAACCAGGTTTCCGATATAAAAATAAGCAGTATAATCGGAAATTCGTGCGGCCTGCTGCATATTATGCGTCACAATAACGATGCGCAGCTCTTTTTTCAATTCAGTAATGAGCTCTTCGATCTTGCCTGTAGACACGGGATCCAGCGCGGAGGCCGGTTCGTCAAGCAACAAAATTTTCGGCTGAACGGATAACGCACGTGCAATACAAAGCCGCTGCTGCTGCCCGCCAGACAGAGCCAGTGCGGAATCATGCAGTCGATCCTTAACCTCGTCCCACAGCGCTGCCTTGCGCAGGCTGCTTTCCACGATTTCATCAAGCTGCTTCTTTTTGCGCACACCCCGGTATTTGGGACCGAAGGCAATATTATTGTAGATAGATTTATAAAAAGGGTTGGGACGCTGCCACACCATGCCAATTTGCTGACGCAGCTTGATCACGTCCGTTCCCGGTGCGGTCAAATCCTGCCCATCCATCCAGATGTGTCCTGTTGTAGAGGAAGATGCAATCTCGTCGTTCATGCGATTAAGTGAGCGCAAAAAGGTCGACTTGCCACAACCGGAAGGCCCGATCAGGGCGGTGACTGTTTGCTCGGGAAAAGCCAGATTTACTTTTTTTACAGCCTCAAAGCTGCCATAATAAATACTCAAATCCTCAGTGCTGAATGGATGCGGCGTTTGCCCCGCAAGTTGTTCCGAGCGCGTAGATTGAACGGGTGTTACTGGTGCTGCGGGTGTTGCCGTTCGCGTAATCACTTGTTCCATATTCCCCATCCCCTTTCTAATCCATACGTTTGGCAGCAGTCAAGCGCCGATAAACAACTCTTCCAAACCATCTTGCACTCAGGTTGAAGACAAGTACGAGCAGTACCAGTACCGCGGAAGCGCCTGCGGCGATATCCTTGGAATCAGGAGCAATACCTTCACTGTTCACCTTCCAAATATGCACAGCCAGCGTTTCGGCAGGTCGCATCGGATTAATAGGCGATCTGGCATGCAATGGATTCCAATCGGTAAAGTCAAGCGGCGGCGTACTCATCCCTGCTGTAAATAGCAACGCGGCGGCTTCTCCGAAAATCCGGCCTGCGGCCAAAATCGTACCCGTAATCAAGCTTGGCAGCGCAGCTGGCAGCAAAATAGAGGTAATGATTTTCCATTTGGATAATCCGAGCGCAAGCCCGGCTTCCTTTTGCTCCTTGGGTACAGCACGGAAAGCCTGCTCTGTTGTACGAACCATCAGCGGCAGATTGAATACTGCCAAGGCCAAGGCTCCTGATAACAGAGAAAAACCAAAATTAAACGTATTTACGATAAGTAAAAGTCCGAACAAACCGATGACGATGGACGGGAAGGAAGATAGTACTTCGACGACAAGTCGTATGAAGTCCGTAATTTTTCCCGGCTTTGCGTATTGCGCCATATAAATACCGGCACCCCAGCCAATCGGAATGGTAATAATCAAAGTTAGGATCAACAAAAATACAGAGTTAAATAGCTGCGGGCCAATACCTCCACCTGCGCGTAACGTTTGGGGAGCACTGGTTAGAAAGTCAAAGGAAATGTGACTTACTCCACGAGCCAATATGAATCCCAATAATCCCACCAGAAGCGCAACAATGAACAAGGCAAAGAAACAGATGACAAAGGTTGCGATTTTATCGGTTGTTTTAGCTCTCATCAAATCCGGTTTCTCCTTTCAAGCAGCCTTACCAGCAGCACAAAGATAAATGTCATGAGCAGAAGCACAAGCGCCATGCTCCAAAGAGCATTGTTATGAACTGAGCCCATGGCTGTGTTGCCCATGCTAAGTGTAATAACGCTGGTCAAGGTCGAAGCGGATTCCAGCAAGGAGCTTGGTATGTGCGGTGCATTCCCGATCACCATCTGCACAGCCAGTGCCTCCCCAAACGCACGAGCCATACCGAGAATAATCCCTGTCAAAAGTGCGGGCAGCAGCGTCGGAATAATGACGCGTGCAATGGTCTGCCAGCGGGTAGCCCCCAAAGCGTAAGAGGATTCGCGCAGACCTCCTGGCAAGGATGATAACGCATCCGCCATAATACTCGTAATGGTCGGTAAAATCATCACAGACAACACAAGGCAGCCTGCCAGAATACCGATGCCTTGTCCCCCGAACACATTCCGCAGCAACGGAACAATCACAGTCAAACCAACAAAGCCATATACTACAGACGGAATACCGGATAATAGTTCAATCGCAGGCTGTAGGATACGTTTACCCGATTTCGGCACGATTTCCGTCATAAACAAAGCTGCGCACAAGCTAAGCGGACTGGCAATTAAGGCAGCCAATATAGTGACGGCAAAAGAGCCCGTAATGAATGGAAGCGCGCCAAAGGAAGCGGGTTCACCATCCGGGCTCCATTTGGTGCCAAAGAAAAACTCACTTAGACTGACTCCATTCATCGCAAATGTAGCTACACCTTTGGAGGCAACAAAATATACGATGGAGACAATGACTGCAACTAAAAAAACGACACAAACCGACGTATAAATGCGGCCGGTCCATTCTTCCCAGTAATGTCTTTCTTTCATAACTCGGGAACGTTTATTCTGTTTCATGAATGCCTTCCCTTCAAGTGGTTCCATACTGTAACTCCTTTAACCGAAGAATAGAGGCCGGACGTTAGTCCGCCTCTTCTTCGTAAATATACTTCGCGTTCGCTGCGTTCATCCGAACAGGAGGTGTATATCTCCTTATTTCGTAATGTTACCGTCAGCATCGCGTTTGACTTGCATACCTGATACTGGAATGTATCCCAGGTCTACAACATCGGATTTCTGGATTTCATCAGACAGGATGTAGTCCAGGAATGCTTTTACATGTTCCTTTGGCTCACCTTTGGTGTACATGTGCTCGTAAGCCCATACCGGATACTTACCTTGCTCTACATTTTCCACATTGGCTTCAACACCGTCGAATTTCAGAGCTGTTACTGTGTTGTCGATGTAGGACAGAGCCAGATAACCAATAGCCCCTGGTGTTTCAGCAATCAGCTTTTTCACTGTACCAGAGGAATCTTCCTGAATGGAGCCCGGCAGATCTTCCGTTTTTTGTCCCAAAGCGTATTTTTCAAATGTTGCACGAGTACCGGAGCTGCTTGGACGGTTTACAATAACGATTTTTTGATCCACACCGCCAACTTGCTTCCAGTTCGTGATTTTACCTGTGAAAATTTGTACCAATTGATCTTTCTTCAGATCTGTCACGCCAACCTTAGGGTTTGCTACTGCTGACATCGCTACAACAGCTACCTGGTGATCGACCAGTTCATCTGCGCCGCTCTCCAGTTTTTCTTTTGCAAACACGTCAGAGTTACCGATATCCGCCTGTCCGCCGGAAACCTGAGTCAAGCCAGTACCACTGCCGCCGCCCTGTACCTGAACCGCAATGCCTTTATATTTATCGACAGCCATAAATTTTTGTCCTGCTTGCTCTACCAATGGTTGAAGTGCCGTGGAGCCAACAGCCAGAATGTTACCTGTCAGTTCAGCAGCTGCTTTAGTGTCTGTTCCTTTAGCAGCGTCTCCTTGTGGTGCAGCATTGTTGCCTGATCCGCAAGCTGCGAGTGCAAATACCATGGTGAGAGTCATCAGAATGAACGGCCATTTTTTCAACATTTTTTATTGTCCTCCCCTTAGTTAAGTGACGGTTTTTTTATTTATGACCATCAACACTTTTACATTGTAGGCCTGGAATGTTAGACGAACGGCGTGGTTTTGTAAAACAAATATAAAATATTGATAGATATATTATTTTAGGGTATATAATTAATCTATAGTATAAACTTCACACATTAAGACACTTAAGGAGATCTGTTCGATTCCATGAATATTTTAAAACTACGTATTTTGATGCTGATCGATAAATTCCATAAGGCGACGGATGTGGCTGAAGCTTTGCAAGTCAAGCAGCCTACCGTCAGCTTTCATATGAAGAGCCTGGAGAAAGAAATGGGAGTTTCTCTATTCTCTCTTCAACAAGGCAGAATTATGCTAACCGAAGCCGGACAAAGAATGCTGCCTTACGCGAAACAGATCATCTCCCTGGAGCAGGAAGCAAGACAAGCTGTAGATGAACTTACAGAGGAAACGCAGTCTCAATTACATCTGGGCGCAGAGTCAATATCAGGCACATACCTCCTGCCCTCTATCCTTGCTAAATTTGCGCAACAATATCCAGAATGCCGAATTCGGCTGGACATTCAAGCTCCAGATACGATCAGACAGCTGCTGCTGCAGGGAGAGCTTGATTTTGCTTTTCTGGACGATAAGAGCCCTCTACCGGAGCATACGGTGGCAGAAATGGTGGCTTCGGATCGAATCGGAGTTATCAGGAACAAAAACATGCATACTTCCAAATCAGCGGATGTTGACAGATCTGATATATTGGACAAGCATGCGTGGGTGAAATACAGTGGGGCATCTGCTATCGATTCGTATTCCTCTCTGCTTAAGCCCTCTATGGAGACCAACTCATGGGAGGCGGTTAAGCAAGTAGTAGGCGGTGGAGAAGCGCTTGCCTTTTTCCCTGCCTGTGGTGTTGATAACGACATTGGCAGCATTCCTACGGTGGAATGGCTTCCTTATACTGAGGTTACTAAGACTGATGAAGAAAGTGACTGCTACCATATAAACATCGTGTATCAACGTGATACACACCAGAGCATGATCCAACAGGCATTTCTCGAATTCATGCGGCAAGAAGCACAGAAAATCAGAAAGTAGAAAACATCAAAAAGAGCATCCAAGTCGCAATGACCTGGATGCTCTGCTTGCTGTATCCAAACGATACAGCCTGTTTAATATTTCGAACAGGATAAAATTATGCTTGTGCAGGAACACAGCTAATTTTGATCAGGTTGGTAGAACCGGAATCGCCAAGCGGTACGCCAGCGGTGATCACAACCAAATCGCCCTCTTTAACGAGACCGGAATTGCGACCGCCTTCCAGCGCATTGTCAAACAGACTGTCTGTTGTGTCAACAATCGGTCTTCCTTGTACTGCATGTACACCCCAGATCAGAGCCAGACGACGAACCGTTCTTTCCTGTGTTGTCACAGCGACAATTGGAGCTTCTGGGCGATATTTAGAAATCATGCGCGCCGTTGTTCCACTTTGTGTGGACGTCAGGATCGCTTTGGCATGCAGGTCAAGAGCAGAAATGGAAACGGATTGGCTGATCGCTTCCGTAATACTAATTTCTTGCGCTGTTCTTTGTTTCTTGAACAATTCACGGTAGTTCAGAGAGGACTCTGCTTTTTCTGCAATACGGGACATTGTCAGTACGGATTCTACCGGATATTTACCCGCAGCTGTTTCGCCGGACAGCATAATTGCGTCTGTTCCGTCAAAAATAGCATTGGCTACGTCACTTGCTTCCGCACGAGTCGGACGCGGGTTACGTTGCATGGAATCCAGCATTTGTGTTGCCGTAATAACAGGCTTGCCGGCTACATTACATTTGTTAATCATCAGTTTTTGCGCCAAAGGTACTTCTTCAGCAGGGATTTCCACACCAAGGTCACCACGGGCAACCATCAGGCCGTCGGAAGCTTCCAAAATTTCGTCCAGGTTGTCAACACCTTGCTGATTTTCTATTTTGGAAATGATTTGAATGTGACTCGCGTTGTGCTTCGCCAGCAATTCACGGATTTCCAGTACATCACTTGCTTTACGTACAAAAGAAGCCGCGATGAAATCAATGTCCTGCTCAATGCCAAAAATGATGTCGTTAGCATCCTTCTCTGTAATACCAGGCAAGGAAATGGCTACGCCTGGAACGTTAACGCCCTTCTTGCTTTTGATCGTTCCGCCATTGACAATACGGCATTTGATTTCAGTGCCTGATACTTCAGTAACGGTGAGTCCGATCAGACCGTCGTCGATCAGAATGGTGGAGCCGGGCTCCACGTCCGAGGGAAGGTCCTTGTACGTAATAGAGATACGATCTTTCGTACCAAGATCTTCTTCCGTTGTCAGCGTAATGAACTCGTCCTGAACAAGCTCAATAGGTTCAACCTCGAGCTTTCCTGTCCGGATTTCCGGCCCCTTCGTATCGAGCAAAATAGCAACGTTTTTGTTAAGCTCCTTGCAAGCTTGACGGATATTTTTGATCCGGTTGCCATGCTCCTCGAAATCACCGTGAGAGAAATTCAGGCGGGCTACGTTCATACCAGCCAAAATCAGTTTCTTCACATTTTCCAATGACTCACTGGAAGGACCGATAGTACATACAATCTTAGTTTTGCGCATTTGGGTTTTCCTCCGTTTTCAAAGGTGTTACTTTATATCTTTTTCCAACAATTAAATCTACTACACTTTTTCCTATTTGTATAGGAAATTCGTCATATTTATGGTTACTCGTTTCCAGTGTATTACAACATAGACTCAGTTTCCGAAGGCTTCAAAAAGGTATATTGACCTATTTTCCGGAATTTTTGATACCGATCTTCCCTCAACTCATCGCAGCTCATATTCATCAGTTCGGCCAAATGACGTCCCAACAGCTCCTTGATAGCAGCAGCAGTCATTTCATAGTTGCGATGCGCGCCCCCTCTCGGTTCTGGCACAATGTCCTCGATAACCTCCAGACGCAGAAGATCATTTGCCGTAATCTTCATCGCTTCAGCCGCCTGATCCGCCTTGGAAGCATCCTTCCATAAAATCGAGGCTGCCCCGTTTGGAGAGATGGCCGAATAGATGGCATGCTCCAGCATCAGCACCCGGTTGCCGACGGCAAACGCAAGCGCACCGCCGCTTCCACCCTCGCCGATGACCACACAAATAACAGGCACCGAAAGCTTTGCCATCTCTCGCAAATTGCGGGCGATTGCTTCCGATTGACCTCTCTCCTCTGCTGTATTACCCGGATAAGCGCCCTTCGTATCAATAAATGTAATGATAGGGCGTTTAAATTTTTGAGCCTGCTGCATCAAACGCAGACCTTTCCGAAATCCTTCCGGGTGCGCACTACCAAAAAAACGCGCAATGTTATCTTTCGTATCCTTACCGCGCTGCTGACCAATAACGGTCACCGGAATACCGTTCAGCTTGGCAATTCCGCCCACGACTGCCAGATCGTCTCCAAACAAACGATCACCATGCAATTCAATAAAGTCGGTAAACACTTGTTCGATCAAATCAAGAGACGTTGGCCTTTGATGATGACGGGCCAAATGCATCTTTTGCGGTGCTGTAATGTTCGTATATATTTCTTCTTCCATCTGGAGATAACGTTCTTCCAGGCGGTTAATTTCGTCTGTAAAATCAATTTGCTTATCCTGTCCGAATTGCTTGAGTTCTTCGATCTTCTGTCGCATCTCGACCAGGGGTTTTTCATAAGGCAATTCGCCAGCCATCTATTCCTCCCCTTTCACACTGTGTAAATCAAGCAGTTGCCCAAGGGTATCGCGCAATTCCTTACGGTGTACAACCATATCTAATTGCCCGTGCTGCAAATTAAACTCGGAAGTTTGAAAATCATCCGGCAGCTTCTGCCTGATGGTCTGCTCGATTACGATACGGCCTGCAAAACCAAATACAGCACCCGGCTCTGCAATATTAATATCTCCAAGCGTAGCAAAGCTGGCGGAGACTCCGCCTGTTGTCGGATCAGTGATAACGGAAATATAAAGCAAGCCCTGCTCGTCCAGACGAGCGAGAGCAGCGCTTGTCTTGGCCATCTGCATCAGACTCAGAATACTTTCCTGCATACGTGCTCCACCGGATGTAGAGAAGATAATAAGCGGCAAACGCTTGTCAATCGCCTGCTCAATGGCGCGGGTAATTTTCTCTCCCACGACCGAGCCCATGCTGCCTGTAAAAAAGTCAAAGCTCATCACCGCTACGACAACAGGAAGCCCATGAATAAGGCCGTCGCCCGTAACGACAGCCTCTCGCAAGCCGGATTTCAGCGTCTGTTGCTCCAGCTTACTCGCATATCCCGGAAAATCCAGCGGATCAACTGAAATCATATCAGCATCATATTCCGTAAACGTGTCTTCGTCGAGCACCATGCGAATACGCTCCATCGCATTGAGACGCATATGGTATCCGCACACCGGACACACTTTTAAATTCTTTTCCAGCTCTTTGCTGTATTGAATGCTTCCGCACTTGCCACATTTGGTCATAAGACCTTCGGGAATCTCCCGTTTGGGACGATCCGGCATGTCCGCTTGATCGCCGCTCAGCGCCCGTTCCGAAGGGATCGTCGCGTATTTACGCTTCTTTTGGAATAAATCTTTAAACACAACTACACCTCTCCAGCCGTTTATTTGTCAGCCGTAACCGATACAAGGTCCTCTGCCGTCTGTAGCGGCACCTCTAAGCATTATGTTCATACACACGTCAACGCTTGTCTGCAAAACATTACCGCCGATCGTGCATCCTTTGTTCCATTCATGCTGCTGTATCACTTCCGCCGCTTCCGGACTCAAGGGCGCAAAATCGAATTAAGCACTTCCTGTATTTCTTCGACTTCACCCGAAGGCACAAGTATCTCAAACTGTTGCTTGGACGCGCTAATGGCCCGGGTCTGCACCATAAAACCTTCTTCAGACAGTTTGAGCTTAATCATGTCAGCCAGTCTGGCCGTCGGTGCAATATAAATCACCGTCCACATGCCTTGTTTCTACCCCCTAAGCCTCAAGTTTTGAGCCCATATAATAGACTCATGATAACATACCTTACTTTTTTCCCGCAACAAAAGCCCTCCTGCTCGTTCAGAATCCTTCGGAGGGCCTAGAAGTTTATCCACTCTGCTCATACAGGCGAATCAAGCGTCAGGCGACGCAGGATAATGCTTGGCTAGAACGCTCCGATGGGCGATACGCGAAGAAGCGGCAGCGGCTAAACCAGCGACGAGATCGTCCAGGAATACGTGAATACCGCTACCTTTTTGGTTCAACTGTTCAATAATTCCCGTCTTTTCCTTATCCAGATATCCAAAACTGGTTAAACCGATCATGCCATACACGCTCGTAATTCCAAGAGCCAGTGTTTCGTCCACCCCATACAGCGGTTCGTCTGCCTCCATAATGGCTTGCAGCGGCTCGGGGAGAAGTCTTTTTTCGGCCAGCTCATCAAGCGCAATGCCTGTGAGCAACGTATATTGCACCTCGCGTTTTTGCAATACCGCTTTGACACTGTCTACACATTCTTCCATCGTCAAATGAGGATAATATTTTTGCTGCAGCTGAAAAACAATGTCTGCAATGGACTCGATACGAATGCCTCTGCGATTTAACAGGGTTTCAGCATATTCATAGGACATAATTTCCCTCCCGCCTTCACCGTACAGTTCTGTTCTTCCACCATGCGGGACCTCATGTGTGCAGGACTCATGTATGCAGGATAAGTATTGAAGCTGCTGTCCCGCCAGTTTTCCAAGTGTATGCGAGAGGGAAGGAAAATGTTCATTAAAGCATGTCCGTCATTTGACTTTCACCGTGCCTTCCCCCAGCATGGACTCCATTCGATCAAAAAGCTGGGGCGAAGGCTTGATGCTGTAGGCATCGCTCAAGGCCAGCAAACGCTGGCTGCTCTCATAAAACAGTACGGTAGGCAACGCACCGGGATGCTCCTGCAGCAGCGCCTTGAGGCTAACCAGCAAGCTGGCGTCCTCCTCAGCCTGGCGGGTGATTTTGACAAACACCCGCTGACGGGCCTCCCGTTCCGGGCTGAGCGGAGCCGGGGCCTGCCCGCCGTGAGCCGCTTCGGCGTTGCGTGGTGAAGCACCCGTGGCGGAGCTAGTCGGCTTGGGCTGCGACGAAGCAGGCGTTGCGGCTGTCGACGGCACGCGCTGCGCTACCCCGCCGGGGAAGCCAGCGGAAGAGCCAGCCGCTGGCACGGATGTTCCGGCTGCAGCGGACGGACGCGTCACGGTACGTCGACGCTGGAGAAGCCGTGCCAGCGAATCCTCCGCTAGCGGCGCGGTCTCATCTGCGAGGAGCTTAAAGTGCTCGTCCTGCTGCTGCATTTTGGCACGTAGCGCCAGCAGCGCCCCCTTTTCAATCCACTGCTGGCTTCGCTTCCACACCTCAGGGAACAACACAACCTCGCAGCGCTCAATCTGATCCTCCAATTCAATGAAGGCCATGGCCTTGCCCTGCTTGGTCGTAATCGTCTTGAGCGACACAACCATGCCCGCGGTCACAACAACCGTTTCATCGGGTACATCACCCAGCTCCATCAGACGATCCGCCTGGCTGCTTTCCAGCAACGGCTCAAAATCGTCCAGCGGATGCCCCGACAAATACAGTCCCAGCAGCTCACGTTCCAGCTCCAGCTGCTGGCCGGCGCTGAACCTCGGTACATCAGGATATTCGATATCCCAGTTGGGCATTTCCACAAAACCAAACATATCAATTTGCAGGTCGTCACGTTCCTTGCGCCACTTGACGGCTGCATCTACGGTTTCATCCAGCATGGCTAGCAGCTGTGCCCGGTGACCTGTCAGCGAGTCAAAGGCCCCCGCCTGAATGAGCGATTCAATGACTCTCTTATTGCACACCCGCAGATCCACACGTCGGCAAAAATCGAGCAGACTGTCAAATGGCCGTTCCTTGCGAACAGCGAGAATGCTTTCCATCGCCTGTGTGCCGACATTTTTAATGGCAGCCAGTCCGAAGCGGATGTCGCCCTGCGGCAAGGGGGTGAACAGCACGCCGCTTTCGTTCACATCAGGCGGCAGCACCGCTATGTTCATACGGCGGCATTCAACGACATATTCCGCCACTTTCCGGTGGCTTCCCATCACGGCTGTCAGCATGGAAGCCATGAATTGCACCGGATAATGAGCCTTGAGATAAGCCGTCTGGAATGCCAGCACCCCATAAGCAGCCGCATGGGCACGCGGGAAGCCGTAGTCAGCAAAACGGACAATCATATCATAAACCCTTCCGGCTTCCTCCTCTGTGTAACCCTGCTTGATACTGCCTTCCACAAAATGACCACGCTCCAAATCCAGCACTTCGCGCTTTTTCTTGGACACGGCGCGGCGCAGCAGATCGGCTTCTCCCAGGGAAAAGCCCGCCATGCGCGAAGCAATCTGCATGATTTGCTCCTGATACACAATAATGCCGTACGTATCCTTCAAGATCGGTTCAAGATCAGGATGCGGATAAGTAATCTCAATCTGTCCATGCTTGGCCTGAATAAAGTTAGGAATAAAGCCCATCGGGCCCGGTCGATACAAAGCTAGTACAGAAATAATATCCTCGAAGACACTCGGCTTCAAATCCTTGAGTACCCGGCGTACCCCAGCCGACTCCAGCTGGAATACACCGCCTGTGTCCCCTCTGCCTAGCAAATCATAGGTATGAGGATCATGATCAGGGATTTGGCTAAAATCAAGCATTCCTCCATGCTCTTCCGCAATCCAGCGCATACACCTTTCAATAATGGAGAGCGTACGCAATCCGAGGAAATCCATTTTGAGCAAACCGATTCGCTCCAGATTTTCCATCGAGTATTGCGTCAAAGGAACCCCTTCGCTCCCCTCCTGAAGCGGAACCGCATCGGTCAATGGAGTCCGCGAAATGACGACACCCGCCGCATGGGTCGAAGCATGACGAGGCATCCCTTCTACTTTGATCGCCATATCCAGCAGCTCACGTGTCTTGGGCTTCGTTTCATATAGCGCCTTCAGCTCCGGGGTAATTTCCAGCGCATGACGGATATTGATACCGAGCTGTGCCGGAATCAGCTTGGCCGCCTTGTCCACCTCGCCATACGGTACGTTCAGCACACGCCCGACATCACGGACTGCGGCCCTTGCAGCCAGCGTTCCAAAGGTAATGATTTGCGCGACATGCTCGTTTCCGTATTTCTGAACTACATAGTCGATAACCTCGTCACGCCGTTCGTCACTAAAATCAATATCTATATCCGGCATACTGACCCGCTCGGGGTTCAGAAACCGTTCAAAGAGCAGGTTGTATTTTATCGGATCAACATTCGTGATGTTAAGTACATAAGCAACCAAGCTGCCCGCTGAGGAGCCCCGCCCAGGTCCAGTTGCAATCTTCTGCTGATGAGCGAAAGCAATAAAATCCCATACGATCAGGAAATAATCGCTAAAGCCCATGCTGTTAATCGTATTCAATTCATAGTTCAGCCGTTGGTCCAGCCTTTCCCGTTCCTCCGGCTGGTCCCATGCGGGATCGCCTCCGTAGCGACGCTCCAGCCCTTGCTCACACAAACTGCGCAAATAGGAAGAAGAATTCATGCCTTCCGGCAGCGGGCGATATTCAGGCAAAATGGATTGACCGAATTCCAGCTCCAGCTCGCATTGTTCAGCAATACGTACCGTATTGGCGATGGCTTCGGCCACATGCGGAAACAAACGGGCCATATCCTCCTGGCTTTTCAGATACAGCTGACGTGTGGGGATACGCAAGCGTTCCTCGTCGTCAACCGTCTTGCCAGTCCCGATACAGATCAGAACGTCTTGAACGTCCGCATCCGGCTCGGACAGATAATGCACGTCATTCGTCGCCACCAGTGGAATACCCAATTCCTTTGCCAGCGCAATCAAAAGAGGATTTACACGCTTTTGCTCCGACAGACCGTGATCCTGCAGCTCCAGATAAAAATCATCACCAAAGATGCTCCGGTAACGTTCCGCCGCCCGTCTGGCCTCGGCTTCCCGGCCATGCAGCAAATGCTGCGGTACTTCACCGCCCAGACACGCGCTCAGGCATATGATGCCTTCATGATGGGCAGCCAGCACTTCCATGTCGATGCGCGGCTTGTAGTGAAAGCCCTCCAAATGGCCAATAGAGCACAGCTTCATCAGATTTTGATAGCCTGTTTTATTTTTGGCGAGCAAAATTAAATGATATATGGGCTGGTCCTTTCGACTTCCGCGCTCCTTGCGCGAACCCGCTGTAATATAGGCCTCACACCCGATAATCGGCTTAATGCCGTTTTCAACACATGCTCTATAAAAAGGAATAGCGCCGTACATGACCCCGTGGTCCGTAAGGGCAAGCGCCTTCATTCCGTAAGCCGAAGCCTGTTTGACCAACTCCGCGGTACGAGCCGCGCCGTCCAGCAGACTATACTCGCTGTGAACATGCAAATGCACAAATGAACTCATGCGCTTCTCTTCCTTTCACCGCTGGTTTTTCTTCAAACTATTTTATCATATCCGCGTTAGTAGCGCCCATACAATAAAAGTACAGACCCCGGGCGGACAAGCGCAGGTCTGATGTATATACTCAAGGAGGAAAAGAGCATGAGCACTTTTATATCCAAAGCGATACTCGATTTCTTCATCGCCTTCGGCATCGTGCTCGGGGGAGCCATGCTCGGCGGAATGGGAGCGGTGATAGCTCTTCAGCCGCCTACCCAGACGATGCTGGATGTTGCCGGAAGAATAAAAATATGGGCGCTTGCCGCTGCTGTAGGGGGGACGATGGACCCGATCCGGGTCATCGAGAGCAATATGATAGATGGCAATCTATCACCTGCCATTAAGCAAATCCTGTATTTGATTTTCGCCTTTTTGGGCGCTCATATGGGCACAGAGCTGGTCAAATGGGTGTGCGGAAACGGACGTCCGTGAGGTGGAAAGATCATGAGAGTACCTCCTTTCGAGCGCCTGCGCCCTTTTATGCAACTATCCTCGGTTTTTGTGCTCGGTATGATTGTCGGGGGGATGGTCTACAATGCCATTTGGCATGTCAGCTTCAATGAGCTGTGGAAAAACAATCAGGATCTTCAATTCCAGCTCCAGCAGGCTCAGGAGGACAACAAAACACTACGCAAATACAGCAATCGCCAAACCGTTGTCAAAGAAATCAAGCTGATCGCGGAGGAAACGTCTGCTGCAAAAATAGACTCCATTAACCTGAAAGAGCTCCTTCGCCGCGTCATTCGGGATTTGGAGGTGCTGCGCGGCAGAGATATGTTCGAGATTGACTCCGACAGCAAGCTGGTACGCATGCTGCTGAATCAAAAAAAATACACCGTTCGTGACAAGGAATATACAATCCAGGTCAAAACGATGCTTGTGATGGAAGGTGTGCTGCAAATTTGGCTGGAGGCAAAGGAAAAGCTTCCCGAAAGTCACTAAGCCCATTTTTTTCATGCCCCACTCTCCGCTCCAATCCATTGGCGTTATCCGTGTTCAATGGATTGAAGCGCCATTACCGCCTTGCAGACCAAATAATTTTCCCGCAAAATGGAAATTTCCAGCTTGCAGGTGCGACGACTCATTTCAAGCAGCAACGGACGCAGGACGACTGCATCCTCAATCTGTACGGGCCGGATAAAATAAGTCATCAAATTGTCGAGCACATAATCCTTGCCGCTCATGTCTCTTGCCGCCCGATAACCCGCTTGTGTCATGACGTTAACCAGTACGCCTTCCGAGATTGTACCCAAATGGGTCGCCATCTGCGGAATGATAAAGCCGCGAAAAAATAACGAGCCGTCCTCATTGCGCTCCTCGGCAAACCCGTTCCAGATCAACTGGTCGAACGTCTCGCCAAGTTGTGGCTGCTTTTGAGCATTGCGCAGCGCCTCCAGCACCTCACGCCGTGTAACAGACCCTAACAGCTTGCGGTTGCGATCCACAACGGGTAGGTAATCCACACCTTCCCACGCCATCATCTGCGCGGCCGAGGCCAGCGAAGTCTGATAGGTGACCGTAACCGGATTACGGATCAGACATTTCTCCATCGTATGCTCCGGCTGGAGTCCTTCCACATCCTTGCGGCTGACGATGCCTATTAAACGATTCCATTCATCCACAATGGCAAAACGATGCTGACCGGTCGACTTTGAAAGCTCTTCAAATTCAGTGAGCGTACTGTTGATTTTCAACGTTAGCGTTTTTGGTTTACCTGCCGCTATATCTTCAATCAGCATAATTTTCTTTTTGATCAAGCGGTCGAATATCGCTCTATTAATCATGGAAGCGACGGTAAAAGTATCGTGGCGCGAGGAAATAATCGGCAGACTGATATGGTCAGCTAGCTGCTTGACCTCCCTGCTCGTACCAAATCCCCCTGTAATCAGCACGCCTGCTCCCTGCTCCAGTGCAAGAGAATGCGCATCCTCCCGGTTACCTACAATCAGCAAGCTGCCTGCGTCAATGTAACGGGCCATAGCCTCTTCACGCATCGCCCCGATGACATATTTGTGCAGAGGCTTTTCCAGCCCCTCGCTTCCGCCCAGCACATGTCCTTCCACGATATTCACGACATCTGCAAAGGTCAACTGCTCGGACAAACCGCGCGGACGCTTTTCCACCCGTACCGTTCCGATCCGTTCCTTGGTAATGACAATTCCCAGGTTTTCCGCTTCCTTCACAGCGCGATAAGCCGTTCCTTCACTGACGCTCATCTCTTTAGCCAGCCTGCGTACAGAAATTTTGGAGCCTATTTTCAACTGCTCGATATGACGCAATAACTGCTCATGTTTCGTAACTGCTTCATCCAGCCCGTCCAACTCTGTTACACCCCCAACGTTCAATCTGTATCATTCTGTATCTATTATAGCACAAAATTCCTTTATTTTAGACCTTTGTTCATTTGGATACCGCTGTCTCGGAAATTGCAAAAAGCGATCCCCGATTTTACAAAGGACCGCTTCTTAACCGTGCTTGATGTGTGACAATGGAGCAGGCTCAGGACAATCAATGCGAAAAGCTCACAGCATGCTGCTTTTGTCCGTTTTATGATCCCACTTCATCTGCCACTGCTGCATTTTGGCCCGCCGCACACGCTCCAGCATTTTGCGCTTTTCCTCATCCACACCCAGTAAAAAATGCAGGTTCGCGCCGATGATAAGCAACGCAAAAAGTACCCATACGATACCAAAACCGTTAACCCAGTTCAAACCACCTGCAAGCGAGATACGCGGCAACGCAACAAACACCATAGCCAGCGCAATCAGAGTGTACAAACCGTGTTTCCATTTTTTAAGAGAACCCAATCGTATCCCTTCCTCTCCCTGTGACTCTATGTATCTAGTCTATGAGAGGACAGGAAGGAATATGAGACAAACTTACATTGACGAGCCGTACAAATGCTGAAGGCTGTCTGAAATAATTTTGTTGACGTCCTCAATGATCACGCTCAGGCGGCGTTCGGCGTCGAACAGACGACGGATGTTGAGGTTCAGACTAAGGACCTCGAACAGCTTTTCCATCTTTTCCATCTCTTCCTGTGCCGGCATATCGCCGCTCATCATCCGCTGCTGAACTTCCATTTGACGCTGACGGAAATCATCCAGCATTTGCTTGGCTTCCGGGTCGGTTTCAATCAGCTTCATCGCTGATGTAATTTCCTCTACCTCTTTGCTTTCTTTCAATGCTTTTGCTAAATCATGGGCTTTGTCATAGATATTCATGATTGTTCAGTCCTCCAATACAAGTATAGTGTTAACATTTCACATTGTCCGTCAATCACCAAGGAATATATGTCCTCATATGATGAATCAGTGCTATTACAGCCCATTTACG
Organism: Paenibacillus peoriae KCTC 3763; assembly: GCF_000236805.1. Lineage (GTDB taxonomy): Bacteria > Bacillota > Bacilli > Paenibacillales > Paenibacillaceae > Paenibacillus > Paenibacillus peoriae. Next base: position 249,871 of record NZ_AGFX01000041.1, read on the forward strand.
TTTCCCGTTACTTTCAAGACATCAAGTTGCTGCCCGGAAGGAGATCCACGATGTCCATCAAAAAAACAACGATTCAAATCATCGGATCGGGCATCTTGCAGGATGACGTACTCATGGTCGGCGAGTCCTTGCTTCGCAAATGGAAAATATCCGCAGGCCACCCCGTTCAGCTCGCCTTCGGTTCGTTCCGCCAAGAGGTTACCGTCATTTCGGTACCCCGCTACAGCGGCCTACGTGTAGGAAGCGTGCTGGCCCGTAAAATGGGTATTCATGCCAATTGCAAGCTGCGAGTAACCTACAGCCGAGGCCGCCGGACACTTCGAGTGGGCCCGCTTATTAGCGTGCTGGTCAGCCGGGACTATCCCGAACAGCCTGATAAGCCTTTCGGGTCGATCACCCTGTTCTGCCATGAACTGGTCGGGGAATGTCGTAGACAAGGAGCATATGTGTATTTTTTCACCCCGGAGCATATCGGAAGCCAGCCCGGTCGGGTTCAGGGATGGGTGTACGACGGAAGCTGGAAAAAGGCTGTCATGCCCGCTGGCGATGTCGTCAATAACCGGCTTACCTCCCGTAAACTCGAGAACAGAACTAGCGTACAGCATTTCATGAAAGAAGTAAAATCGCAGTACGACACGATCATTTTCAATGAAAAGTTTTTGGATAAGAATGAAGTGTTTGACGCGCTTAAATCTAACGCTTCCCTGCGCAAGTATTTACCCGAGTCCCACTTGCTGCAAACCTTTGCCGTATTCAAAAAAATGTGTAACCAGTATCCCGCCGTTTTTCTTAAGCCGGTTCGTGGGAGCCTGGGCAAAGGCATCATGCGCATTAACAAGCAAACGGACGGTACCTTTTCCGTGCTGTCCACGACAGCGGGGGCACCCCGAAAGAAGACGTATGCCAATGTCGACAAGCTGTACAAAGGCTTGGGGGGAAAAATGAAAACAACACGTTTTCAGCTCCAGCAGGGACTTACTCTGATTGATCACGGTAAGCGCCCGGTCGACTTTCGTGCGCTCGTGCAGAAGAATTCAACCGGGGCCTGGTCGGTGACATCCATTGTCGCCCGGATTGCCGGAGGGAGCCACTTTGTGTCCAATCTGGCGCGAGGCGGTACGCTGAGCACGGTCAAAGAAGCGCTGGCTAAAACGGCACTGCCCGCGACCATCAAATCAAATGGCCTCCTCTCTCTCAAGACAGCAGCACTGAATATCGCAAGCGGAGTTGAGAAGGCCATTCCCGCCCATTTCGCGGAGCTTGGCATTGATCTGGCCATTGACAGCACGGGGCGCATCTGGCTGCTGGAAGTCAACTCCAAGCCGTCAAAAAATGACAATACACCATTAAATGATCAGAAAACCCGTCCATCCGTGAAAAAAATGATTGAATACTGCTGTTATTCAGCCGGTTTCAAATGAATCCCTCTCTTTCAGGGTCCGGCTGCCAAAGGAGCTGTTGTCGGTGTCTCTTGTCGTGCCAGGCACGCTGGGCGTGCTCGTTAGCCGGAATCAGTCCGCCATTCCACCCATTACCGAGGCCGAATATTGCCGCAGGCTAAGTATATTGGGCAGGCGTTCTGGTCTCAGCGTAATGGCGTTTACCGCCGAAGGAGTTTCACCTGAAAAGCATTCTATACGAGGTTATGCTTATCATAACGGAGTTTGGACATCCGGTCGCTTTCCCCTGCCGGATATTGTGTATAACCGCTGTCTCCATGTCCATGAGGGCCAGAATGTCGGACACACACTGGAAGAAATGGCGGAGCAGAAATCGCGCAAGCTTCTCTACTGGTCGCGCAACTTGCCTGGCAAATGGCAGGTGTACCGCGTTCTGCACAAGGTAGATGAAGTGCGTCCCTTTGTCCCGCCTACGACACCTTACCGGGATACGGCCCAGCTTATGGAGTGGCTGCGACGCCATTCGGGGCTGTTTATGAAGCCACAGGCCGGAACGCACGGCAAGGGTACACTGTATCTCCGTCTGGCGGAAGGAGACCGGGGGCTGCTCATACAAGGCAGAGACTCCCGAAATCGCCCGTTCCGGCATTTGTTTTCCGATCTGGATGCAGGGTTGTCATGGATCAACGGAATTACAGACCAACGCGCCTACATCGTGCAGCCTTATTTGAAATTAACGAGTCAAAGCGGCCGTCCCTTTGATGTTCGCGCACTTATGCAAAAGGATGGCCACGGCTGTTGGCGCCTGACGGGCTTTGCCGTGAGAGAAGGCAGGAAAGGAACGCTGACCTCCAATCTGCACGGTGGAGGCGAAGCGCATCCGGCAGAGCCTTACCTTCGTGAACAATTTGGCGCGGACAGCACGCGTCTCATCATCGGACAGATGATGAAGCTGTCCCAGACCATTACCGGGGCGCTGGAGGAACGATATGGCCGCCTTGGCGAGCTGGGAATTGATTATGGTATTGATCGGGACGGGAACATCTGGCTATTGGAGGTTAATTCCCGGCCTGGTCGGGCTTCCTTTTTTCAGATCCGCCAGCCAAAGTGCGCTTTTCGGGCGATCAACCGCCCGCTCGAGTATGCCCGATATTTAATAACCCAATCCAAAACGACGGGGCTACAGGGCATGAACGCCTCCCTTGAACATACGGTATAGGAGGATAAACAGATGAGTTTAACGCATTGCAATGTGCATTTCTCACAGCAGCCCGACAAGGTAGCTTATATATCCACTGCCTTGTTGAAAAGCCTTAAATTATCCGGAGCCAAGTCCATTCGTCTGCGGCTTGGTAAGGATCAGATTCCCGCCACAGTGAAACCGATTCAGAAGGCGGGGCGTCATCTATACTTGACCTCCGGTTTGCGTAATGCAATCCGTGTTCCCAAAAGTGGGTCCATCTATTTGCGAAATCTGGACGGTGATATACAGCTAGGTCCGCTGATTGGAGTACTGTCTGACGGCACCTCCTCCTCCACCCGCCCTTTTGGATCACGCACAGGCTTTATTAAGCAGCTGCTGAAGGAAGGCAGCAATAAATCTTATATTTTTGCCTTCACTCCGCGGGATATCAACTGGCAAAATGATACGATTAATGGCTATTTTCTATCATCCAACGGGGATTTTACACGTAAAATCGTACCTCTGCCGGATGTGATTTATAATCGTTTACCGAGCCGTCGCTCTGATTTCTCCCCAGCGATCAATCAGCTACGCGAGCGGTTTTCCCGCAGACGAATTCCCTTCTTTAACTGGAGCTTTTTCAATAAATCAGATATCTATCATCTGCTGGAAAGTAATCCGGAAGTCAACCGCTATGTCCCTGAATCGTATATGAATCCCAGCTCAGAACGAATCCGAGGCATGCTGGAGCGTCATCAATTTGCTTATTACAAGCCAAGTGGAGGCAGTCTCGGCAAAGGGATTTACCGTCTTTCCCATGTTCCCAAACAAGGCTATTTTGTGAGGTATCGCAAAAAAAATAGCAATGTATTATTGCGCTTCACATCTTTTAATTCTATGCTCCGTATGCTTCAGTCCAATCGAGGCCAGACGTTAAAAGGCTACCTCATTCAGCAAGGAATTCAGCTGATCGAGATTGACAATTGCCCGATTGATTTCCGGTTTCATATGCACAAGAACGGCAATAACCAATGGGTCGTCGTCGGAATTGGAGCCAAAAAATCCGGACGTGGCAGTGTCACAACTCATATTAAAAACGGCGGCTCCCTGATGACACCGGAGCAAGCGCTGGACCGGGTATTCGGCGACCGGGCGGGCGAGGTGCTACAACGTGCCAAGAATGTAGCGATTACGCTCGCAGAAGCCATTGAGTACCATCATCAACATCTGCTGGGTGAAATCGGCTTCGATCTGGGCATTGATCAGGATGAAAAGGTATGGATGTTTGAAGCCAACTCCAAGCCCGGTCGATCCATTTTCCAACATCCATCGTTGCGTGCGGAGGGTAAAGCATCCGTGGAGCATATTTTGGACCACTGCCTTTACCTCAGTAAGTTCCGCAGAAAAGAGGAACTATGAATACCCGGGCGGAGCAAAAACCAGTCGTTGCTGTATTGACCGTTCACGACGACGAACAATTTTTCAAGGGGAATCAGCGTAATTTCAAGGATATCCTTGAAACGGGAACACGGATGGGTTATCAGGTGTACATCGTTACCGTCAGAGACCTGAAACTGCCAGCTGAAACGGTCAAGGGCTATATCTTCAACAAAAGCTTACAGACTTGGGAGGAACAAATTTTCCCGGTTCCGCAGGTCATTTATAATCGCATCCCAAACCGCAAATATGAACTTAAAACCTCTGTGCGCACAAAACTGGAAGAAATTTCACATACTTCTGGCATTGAGCTGTACAATCCGAGCTTTTTTAACAAATGGGAACTGTTCAAATGGCTCCGCACCTCGGAATCCACACGGCAGTTCGTTCCCGCAACCAAACGGTTAAGCGATCTGCCTGCCTTGGGGAAGATGCTCTCTGCGTTTCCATACCTGTATCTCAAGCCGGAAAATGGCAAGGCCGGAAAGGGGATTATGATTCTTAAATTTCGGCCAGAGTATCTAATGGCCTACAGGCTGACGATTCAGCATGACAAAAAAAGCGTAACCTACAAATCCGTGTCGCTATCCAGGCTGTGGGGACGTATCCGCCGGGAAGCAGGTAATTCGCCTTATATCATTCAACAGGGGATTGAACTGGCAACTTATCAGAAAAAACCGTTTGACCTGCGTATCCTGGTACAAAAAAATGCCCATGGTTCGTGGAGCATTACCGGAGTCGGCGCCAGACTGGCGGGTAAAGGAAGCATTACGACACATGTTCCGCGTGGTGGAAGTGTGGAGGACCCGTTCCATCTCCTCTCCTCCCTGTTTGGTCCTGAGGGCAGCACGGATTTGCTGAACAAAATTAAAAGCACGGCCATTCAGATTGCACGTCAAATTGAACGCGCATCCGGCCTTTCCCACGGCGAAATGTCTATGGATTTGGGTGTGGATACAAATGGAACTCTCTGGTTTTTTGAAGCCAATGCCAAACCAATGAAATTCGACGAGCCGGAAATCCGTCAAAAATCGCTAAGACGCATATTCCAGTACAGCTCCTATTTGGCTGGGCGAATGAAATCATGATCAAGGAAGTGGAATCATGCCGCAAATTAGTGATGTTCATCATATGCCCACCCGAAGCTGGCTGCTGAGACGACGACAGTTACTGTTTCTCGCCCGCAGTTCAGGCGGCATGCGCATTACTCGCAATGCTCTGCGGCAGTTAGCCGTTTTAACGCCGGAGCAATTGAACAATCCCGGCTCCTCTCTCCTGTGCGCTTATGTGCGCACAGAGAAGGGCTTGCGGATTGCGGGATTTTCCCTCGCTTTGAATTACGGGAAGGATGCATGCATCGTGATCGTTCGTCCGCTTTACCGGGGCCGCAGACTGGGCGCTAGACTGCTGTCCGCCCAGCTCAAACAGTTGCACCGCCTGACGTGCAGCGTAGCCGCCGACAATATAGCCAGTCTCAAAACCTGTTTTCGAGCCGGACTTGTTGCGAATGAAATGACGACTGGACCGACCGGAAAACCCACGCTAATATTTCGTGGGGAGCTATCCGAAGATAAGCAGACGGCAGAGGAAGGTGGAATGCTGTGCCAAAACCTGTCCTAGGCATCATGACCTTGTATTTGAACAACAAGAAGCATTTGGAGGAGCGCGACATTTATGAGCGCATGATTACAGAAGGTAAAAGACTGGGACTGGATACGTATGTATTTACTCCAGCAGATGTCCATAAGGATCGCAAGCTTCTCCATGCCCAAATCTATGATCCACACAGCGGAAAATGGACCCTGAAATGGAGGGAATTCCCGGATATGATTTTCGACCGTTGCCGGGTACAGCGCAGTGAGCGGTATCTTCAATTGAAGCAGTTTCGATTGCGATATACAGACCTCGTCTATTTAAACCGACCGCTGAGTAACAAATGGGCCATTCACCAGCAGCTTGCGAAAAAGGCTGCCTTTCGCCCCCATCTGCCTGCAACAGAGCTATTCAATGGATTTCATAGTGTAAAGCGAATGCTCAAGCAGAATTCACCGGTATACCTCAAACCGATTAACGGTACGGGGGGGCGCGGTATTTTACGCATTGAGCCTGTTAACAGGCAAGGGGGCCTGTATCTGGTTGAGGGCCGCAATCTCAAGCGTCGCATTATTCCCCAGCAACGGGTACGCCTGGACCGTCTGGAGCCACGTTTAAGAAGATGGAACATGGATAACTACATCGTTCAGGAAGGCATTCCTATACAGCTGCCGAATGGCAGGGTCCATGATTACCGCATGCTGGTACAGAAAAATAGCCACGGAGTATGGGAATTAACCGGATGCGCCGGACGGATCGGGGCACATCGAAGCGTCACTTCCAACCTCCATGGCGGAGGCAAGGCGGTACCGATGAACCAACTGCTGACTCAATGGATTCGTGATGAAGACCATAGAGAGAAAATCATCAAGCAAGGGGAAAAGCTCGGACTGGATATTGCTGCTTACCTGGAGAAGAGCTACGGAGCATTGTGTGAGCTTGCGCTTGATCTGGCAATCAACAGGGATGGTCAAATTTACGTGCTGGAGGTCAATCCAAAGCCAGCCCGCGAGGTATTTTCACGTATTGGTGAAAAAGAGACCTATCGCCGTGCCATCGCCAGGCCCATGGAATACGCCTTGTGGGTCTACCACACACGAATTAATCCAAAGCCGCAGACGGATAACAAAACAGAAGATAAAGCAGAGATTAAAACAGAGATTAAAACAGAGATTAAAACAGAGATTAAAACAGAGATTAAAACAGAGAATAAGGCAAAGGAAGGCTCCGCGTAAAGTGGCTGCCTTCCTTTTTTTTGTTGTCTGCCCGACATTGTTTGCATGTGTGTATCTTATATATATGACGCGTCAGGCGTATTTATAACCAGCAATCAGTGGTGCGTCATTACTCGGCGTTTTTATAAAGCGCAAGTAGTTGCGTAAAGTCCGTAATAATCGCATCGGAACCCTTCAACTCGTCGTTTACGCCAAATCCGGCATAAGCGCAGCCGATAACCGTCTGTCCGTTCTTTTTGCCCGCTTCTACATCAGAGGAGCGGTCTCCAACCATCCATATGTTCGAAATATCATGCTTGCTCAACAAAATTTTCAGCAAATCCACTTTGGAAAGCGTGCTGTACTCCCCAGCACTGTACAAACCTTCAAAAATAGGAACCAATTCATAGGCAGCAGCGATTCCCTTTACATAATCCTCCAGTCCGTTACTTGCTACAAATAGTCGGACACCCTGCTCATGGAGGACCTGGAGTGTTTCTTTTACATGTGGATACAGCGCATGACTTCCGTTCTTTAATCCCTCCAGCTCTAGCTGAAGCAGCAGCTCGTCCGCTCTTCTGTGGGCTGCTTCACTGGCTTCCGGCATCACTCTTCTCCAGATTTCGTCCAGCAACATGCCCAAACTATTCAGAATAAGCTCTTCGGGAGGAGTCTCCCCTTCATAAAGCCCTTCGGCGCGCAGCGTATCAAACAGTTTGTGGTAGGCAGGTAACAGCAATGTCTCCGTCTGAAAAAGTGTACCGTCCATATCAAATACCATAGCCTCAGGCTTCTTCAACACAGGTGCATTGTTCATGTAGTTATCAGTCATTCCTTTCCTATGTAGGTTTACAACTTCAACCCCTCTCATGATAAGCAATAAGAGAGGTCGTGTAAACCTCATAGCGCATAGCAGCAGCCCTTCTATTTTTTTAAAATAGCTCTAAAACAATGCAAACCGCCCCAATACGAAAAATACGGGTCCGCAGTGTTCATGGATGCAGCCTCCGGTTCAAATGATCAAATTGCCCTCGCGACACAGCAGAGTTCATGCCCTCGTTTCTCGCCTTGAAGTTTGGCCAGCAGCCCCATTTGTTCTGTAAAATCAAGCTCACCGTACAACGGATGGGCTTCCAGCAAGGCATCCAAACCGGAGGAAAGCTGACGGGTGAACAAAGCTACCGGGCGTAAGCCGGACTTGGCCAGTAGCTGCACCAACGTATGCTCCGAATAATGATACAAATGATCTTCCTTCGTGAATAAAGGTGAATAAGCGCCGTAAGCTTCATTGGTAAACGAGTTTTTATTGGGAACTGTAATATATAACGTCCCGTCAGGCTGAAGCTGTTCACGTAAGTCCGTCAAAAAAGCAATCGGGTCCGCAATATGCTCCAGCACATGCCAGCATGCAACAGCCTCGTATTGGTTATCCAAGGATAAGTCAGTATCCTCCTCTGTTTTTTCCGGTTCTTGTGGAAGATCATCTGTTTCAATTTTTCCGTTCCAATAACCTGGCAACAAATCTACATCATATTTGTCTTTGGCATAGACACGCGAGTCAACAGAAGGCTCAATCCCCACTGCATTCCATCCGCTTTGAAGCGCGGCATGGATAAATTCTCCGGCCCCCGATCCGATCTCGAGCAAATTTCCTTTGCCCGGACTGAACATATCCAGCAGCATAAGTCCAAAAAGGGCATGCTCCTCGTAAGTTGAAGCCGCAGCGCTATCTCGCATGGCAACCCATTTGGCATTATAAATCTCTGCAATCATATCCTCAGGCTGTATACGATCCACATCATTGCGGAAAACCAATCCACAGGAGCCGCACCCCAGCAGTGTAAAATGCTCATATCGATGAAATACGCCTATTTCAGATGAGCCGCATAATTTGCACTTCACGCCCTGCTCTGCTAAATTTTCCTGCGCTTCTCCCTGTTCATAAAATGTGTCCTTTGCTTCCTCGCTGATTTCCGGCTCTGGATTACCAACAACCTGAACACTGGCGATCTTGGCGACATCCGAAGTGATACTGTGATGGATACCTTCATATTCAGAGGCCGGTTCGTCCCTTACTTGTTCGTCCCTTACTTTTTTGCTATCTTGATCTACCCAAAGCGTGAGCCGAGGATTCGGATCCAAAATCGATTCATATTGCTCTTTCCAGCCATAACGAGCATTCGGGTCCAACAGCTGGTACCGTTCAAATTTGGCTGCCCGAATAGCAGGTGTATACCATCCCCAATGCTGGATACGGTAGTTGCTAATCTCACTGGGAAGGTCAAGCACATTATCGGGAAATCTCCCGCAGTGCAAGGCTTGCTCCTTCCATTTATAAGAAAACCCTTCCTTGTATCGAATTAAAAATGGGTGATAATACCGATGGGCCTGCCAATAGTCATCATCGCGATAATGCGTGGAAGTCCACATATCATACAGCCTGAAGCAAATCGTATCGGCTTTCGTTCCCGCTAACAAAGAATGTACCTCTTGAGCAAATCGGGATTCGAACATTTCGTCAGCATCCATATTCAAAATCCATTCCGGAGAGGAGGCCACAGTCTCTCGCCACTGCTGCTTCCGCAGTTCCACTTCATTGGCAATCGAGGCTGTTTCATTCCGAATCAAACGCAGTGGAATTCCCTTCAGCAGCTCCCGGCACAATTCACCGCTACCGTCATGGCTGCCATCATCAATAATGACCGCTTCATCAATGTATTCCCGATGGCTTCGGAGCACATCTCTGAGCTTGCGATCCGCCTCATTGTATACCGTCATGCTCAGCGTCAGTTTGGGCCTGGAGGCAGCTGGCGTATGAAGCTCACTTTGACGTGGTCCGGAGAATGCTTGCGGTACTACAAAAGAATCCGTAATGTACTTGGCAAAGACAGCAGACTCACGGAGATGATCAGGTATACCGGGTTGGTCCGTATTAGCAGCACTCGAAGTAAAATAATTTAGGGTAGATAGTAGCTGCTCTGCCTTGATCCGATCTGCTTCCCGGTACAAATGCATCGCCGGATAGTGCGTATCTACAAAAAGTGGAAATCCATACGCTGCCGCCCGGATACAAAAATGCCGATCTTCCCCCGAATAGGAAACGTTTTTAATTTTACCAAAGTGAACCCCTGCTTCCAGCGCCCGTCTGCGGATTAAGGTACAAGCTCCCAGCCCCCCCACCTCATATAAGCCGGGAATATGCAGCTGGTGTATAAAATGCAGCTCGCGATGTGCTCGCTCCTCTGCTGACAATACCTCGCCTTCTTCACGATGAAACAGATTATATTCGTCACTGACCCACACCTGAGGCAACAGTGCCCCATCCGGCTGCCATCGTGTCCAGAAAATCTCGGATACGATATCCTTCTCCGTCTCTATCAGCCTGCACAGGGTACGGGAATGGAGAATCAGGTCTGAATCAACCAAAAATAGCGCGTCATAATGATGCTGAAGTGCATACTCAATGAGACGATTTTTAAAGCCGGCCACTTTCCAGACGAGGGCAGGCGGCCAATAGTGGGTGTGCTCATCACTGCGGTTCTCCGATTGCTGCAAACCTGTCAACAAGGGCATAACCCGCTCTGGCAGCCGATTGGCAAAATCAACAAGCCGCTTACTTGAGATCAGATTGTCATTATCATCGACAAACAAATAATCCGGCAGCACGTCAGGTGAGTCCAATCGCTCCAGTGCTTGAAGAAACAAACTCAAAATTTCGGGCTTCTGATGTACCGGACTGCCGATTAGTATACGCATGAGTCAACACCTCCATCAGGTGAAAGCTCATAACTGTCCCCCTCCATGTCCTAGCGCATACCATAATTGCGATCAAGCGATAAGGAGTGAACGTGATATGAATGGACTTTCACCTGGAAATATCAATGGAAACACATCAATCCAAAAATACAATCTTCCCATTCGACTATAGAATTCATTCCTGGCCGCACATGCTAATCCCGAATTTCATGCATCTGTAAAGCTGCAATCATACAGAGTGAAATGAACGGTCTATCCAAGCCCTCCCCCCTCGCATCAGACTTTGATGTTCTAATTTATTAGTGCAAGATTGAATTTATGATCATGATACAGGCTTCACTCGTTCAATTGGGATAACTACATACTGAGCAGGCTTTCTCAATATTACATTTGCGTCAACAAATCCATCGTGCCAAACAATTGATATTAGTTTATTTTATGTAAATTTTACTCAAAAAAAGAAAGGCCACCTGCACTTGATGCTTGCAGATGGCCATCTCTATGAGTAACATGCTGTTACAAAAACTCCCTCAAAATACTTTCTTCCGGTCTCGTTCCCCCTTCAAAATTTCCACAGACTCGCGGAAACGGAGCGAATGGATTATTTCACGCTCACGCAAAAACTTCAAACTATCCTGCAAATCCACATCATCTGTCAAATCAATCAGCCACTGGTATGTAGCTCTCGCCTTTTCCTCTGCCGCAATGTCCTCATACAAATCGGCGATGGGATCGCCTTTGGCCTGAATATAGGTCGCTGTAAAAGGAACCCCGCCTGCGCTTTGGTAAAATAACGCACGGTCATGGGCCGCATAATGTTCGCCCAGACCGGCCGCTTTCAATTGCTCCACACTCGCATCCTTCGTCAGCTTGTAAATCATCGTGGCAATCATCTCGAGGTGGGCAAATTCCTCCGTGCCTATATCATTTAATACACCGATGACCTTATCGGGAATTGTATAACGCTGATTCAGGTAACGCAAAGCTGCAGCGAGCTCACCATCCGCTCCCCCATACTGCTCCATGAGCAACTTGGCCATGTGAGGATCACATTTGCTAACACGTACAGGATATTGCAGCTTCTTCTCATATACCCACATTCATGTTCCTCCTTTATAAAAGGTTGTACCTGCCTATACCTGCCACGGCCAAGGGGACTGACTCCACTCCCAAGGATATTTGGAATAGGCACGGCCAAAGTTTTGCAAAGGCCCATAGAGAAGCTGATACTCGTTAGCAATCGCAGTTCTTTCCTGTGTGAGCTTATTGAACTGTTCAATCGCCTGCAAATCATCCGGGTGCGTATTCAGATACAAATTCAGCTCAACCAAGACAAAATCCACCGCTTGGAGCTTCTCCAACAGCGCATAAAACTGTGCATCCCCCGGTTTGGGGTGGGGTGTGTAGCTCGGGTGCGGGTCTCTGGCTTGATTGTAATCCTGAGCTTGGCTCTGGTTGGGGTTTTGGTCTTGATTTTGATACTGGTGCTGGTACTGATACGGATTGGAATAGGGGGTATGGTTTTGATTCTGCTGTTGATGCTGACTTTCTTGCTCGTGTGGCTGTTGAGACTGGTTGTGGGTCTGACCCTGATTTGAATTTGGATTTGGATTTGGATGCTCCATGTTACTCGCCTCCCTCCTGGTTTCGCATAGGCTGATAAGGGCTGAAAAGCAATGGCCATAGCGTTCCTCTCGTCAGCGCCTCTTCTGGACTAAATTGTGGCAGACCGGGGGGCTGGAATGGTATAAACAGATTGGGCGGTAACACATAAGTCTTGCACAGTATGGGCGGGCACGGATCGAACGGACCGACAAACGGTGCATACTCACCTTGCTGGGGAAATTTCACGGGCCGGGACCTCCTTTGATTGATCCATCTGCTTTACTATTCAACATATGCCGCATCGCCCAAGTCTCGAACAAAAAATTGCAGTTAAAAAAAGAACCTTCAAAACCACAATAACGTGGATTCAAAGGCTCCTTCTCTATTCTTCTATAATAACTTACATACCTGAACTGACCGCACCTATCTATTGGGATCAGGATTCATCGGTAGAAAGCTCATCTTCAATCACAGGTTCAGGCTTACGATGAATTTTAACCCTCATTATGCGAAGCCTGGTTGCTTCCTCCACCTCAAAGGTCAGATTATAAAACTCAATTTTCTTCCCTTTCACCGGGCTGCCTTCCAATTCCTTGAATAGCCAGCCTCCGATGGAATCCACCTCGTCGTCTTCAATACTCACACCAGTCAAATCATTGACATCCTCAATGAGCATACGGCCATCCACAGAGATAAAGTTTTCTTTTATTTCCACGCTCGGACGCTCATCCTCAAACTCATCATAGAGGTCCCCGACGATTTCCTCCAAAATTTCCTCAGCTGTTAGCAATCCGGCCGTTCCGCCGTATTCATCCACCACGAGGGTCATTTGGGAATGCTTTTTCTGCATAAGACGGAGCACTTGACTCACTTCCATAGACTCCGGTACATTCAAAATAGGACGTACTACCGAGGCCAGATCCAGTTGCTCCCCTTGCTCAGCTAACAGAAGATCCGTAATATGAACAAAACCGATAATCTGATCTTTGTCCTCGACCGCTACCGGGTAGCGAGAATGCTTGGTATCACTGACGATTTTCAGATTTTCCTTGAACGATAAGTTTGTGTACAAACAGTCCATATCCGTACGGGGCAGCATAATTTCACGGGCAAGCAAGTCGGAAAAATCAAAAATATTATCCATCAGCTTGATTTCGTCCTTATCAATCACACCGCTTTTGGCGCTCTGATTCATCAATATCCGAATTTCTTCCTCCGAATGCGCCGCTTCGGCTTCACTTGCTGGCTGAATGCCGAATGTTCGCAGCAGTAAATTCGCAGCCGCATTCAATACCCAGATCACGGGCAGAAAAATCTTGTAGAAGAGCAGCAAAGGAGCCGATAAAAATAACGCCACCCCTTCGGTTTTCTGAATCGCCAGAGACTTTGGAGCCAGCTCGCCCAATACAATATGCAAAAAGGTAATTACGCAAAATCCAACAACTACGGATACTGTTGTAATCAGTGTACTATCAGTTACACCGAGTTTATGCATGAGTGGCTCTATCAGGTAGCCGGATATTGCTGGCTCACCAATCCAGCCCAAGCCGAGTGAAGCCAGCGTAATGCCCAGTTGGGTGGCGGACAGATAAGCATCCAGCTTTTGGTTCACCTTCAGCGCATAGCCTGCCAGGCGATGACCCTCGCTTTGGAGCTGCGTCAATCGGGATTGGCGCATTTTGACCAGCGAAAACTCTGCGGCCACAAATACACCGTTAAGAAAGACAAGCAGCAGTACCAAGAGGAGATTCACAACTAGCAATCCCCAATGAAACTCGGTATGACCTTCCAATACGAACTCCCCATTTCTTATAGATAGCATTTTGCATCATTTGACTTGCAGCACTCATCGTGAACTATCTAGACGAATTGAAAGTTGCGAATGACATAATGCAACATGCTTATAGTTGTAATGCTTTTCTTGATTTAAAATCTACACCCTTGTAATACATATCCGCGACAAGCAGATTCGGTCCACAGCAGGCAGCGGCATCACAATGGCAGTTGACGGTCTGGTTTAGCGGATGATCATTCAGCCATTCACCGAAAATTTCGTCCAAACCCTGCTCCTGAATGTTTCCAAAAGCAGGAATGTCTGCGAAATCCGTCACGTACACGTTACCCGTGAACATATTCACATTAACGCGGTTTCTACCATCCGGATCATTACGAACTGTAATATTCGGTTCCTGACGCAGGCGGCGTAGCAGCTTGCGATCCTCCTCCCGGTCGGAGCATGCAAAGAACGGCAGAGTGCCAAATAACATCCACATATCCTGATTACGCACATCCAGCAACTTATGGATCGCGCTGCGCATATCGTCGAGTGAGAGCACAGGCAAGGCAGAGGCAAAATTGGATGCGTACATCGGATGAACCTCATGCCGTCGGCATCCCATTTCATTGATTAACTGATGAATGCCGTCCAGCTTCGTATGAGTCCGATAATTAATCATGGATTCAGCTGAAATGAACATGCCCATCTCACTTAGCTTGTGAGTATTCTCCACCATTTTCTCATAAAGACGAACAGCACCCGCGCGTGGAGTCGGACGTCCGGTATTCGCAAAACCCACTTCATAAAAATCGTCGGCATTCAAATAATTAAACGATATATGCATGACATCCAGATAAGGAAGCATCTTCTCATATCTGTGGATATCCAATGTCAGGTTGGAGTTAATTTGCGAGCGAATACCGCGCTCCTTGGCATATTTCAGCAGCGGTACGATCACTTCGTCAACCGTTTTATCAAGCAAAGCAGGTTCTCCACCAGTAATACTGATCGTCTCCAGATGCTCGACCTCATCCAACCGCTTCAGCATCAGATCTAGCGGTAGGAAAGGAGCCTCCTTCATGACCAGCATATCGCCAACAGCGCAGTGCTCACAACGCATATTGCACAGATGCGTTACAGTCATTTCCACACTTGTCAGCAAATGGCGGCCATATGTACGCAGCGAGACAATCGGGTCCCACGGATCATAAGCTGGCGATATTGGGAGAAATGAATTATTTTGTAGAACTGTCATTATGTTTTCACCTTATTTCTGTTATTAACCTCAAAAGACGTATAATTATCATATCATGATGTGTAAAGCGTCTGCATGCTTTCTTCCACATCTTCTGCTAATCTGCATGTACTTCTCCGAAAGGGACTACGGTCGCACCCAATGTGTTCGTAATCATAACCGAAAGGGATACGGACAAATCCACATCGTAAGGTGCTTTCAGTTCCTGCCCTTCCCGGTCTCTTACAATACGAATAACAGGCCGTTGCGGAATTTTGGAGTGTATACGCACTACTACCCCTTCCTCCCCTGTATTGAGCACTACAGAGAGCCCCAGAGGGTAAATTGCTACACAGTCACGGAAGGCTTCCAGCATCCGCTGCTCATACAGCGTGCCTGCACCGGCGTACAGCACCTCCATCGCTTCATAAGGCAACAACGCCTGCTTATATATCCGACTTGCTGTCATGGCGTCGTATGAATCCACCAAACCGATCCACTTCGCATATTCGTGAATTTGATCCTTCTTCCAACCGTTCGGATATCCGCTGCCGTCGATACGCTCATGATGCTGCAATGCACAGTGAGCTGACAACAAAGGAATCCCCGGTTCATCTTTAAGCAGCTTGTAGCCAATTACCGCGTGTGTTTTCATATGCTCGTATTCCTCGTCCGTCAATTTGCCCGGCTTATAGAGCACTTGAGGTGAAATTTTCATTTTTCCAATATCGTGCAGTAATGAACCTATTCCCAACTCCATAAGCTGGTTCTGATCGTAGCCATTGGCTATTCCCAGTACAAGCGTATACAGACATACGTTTAATGAATGATGATACAAATCCTGGTCCGCAGCCCCAATATCCATCAGCATAATGATGGCATCCGGACGGCTTCCGATATCGTCCAGAATGGACTCCATCACCTTATAAAAGGACTTTCCAAAATATTTGTTCCTATGATCTACGGAATAGGATGACAGACCCTGAAACTGCTTTTTGATCTCCTGTAGCGCCGCCGCCCTTGTCTGTTCATGGATCATTTCAGGAATCACGATATCTTCGGTCACCGCATCCTCAATGTATACATATCCAATACCGACTTGGCCTAGACGTTCAATCAATCGCGGAGTAAGCTCAACACCTTCAGAGAGCAGCACTATTCCGTTTTCATTGTATATTTTTTTGCCTAGCTTCATGCCGGCTCTCAATAATGTAACAGGTACCAGTCGCAGCTTAATCCTCTCCCGATTGTTTTGATACCTGAAGCCACCTAGCTGCAAAACACTCTTCCATCGCGCCCGGACGCTTCAACTCCATTTCAATCAAATCCCGTAAAAATTCTGGAAGCATAAATCGGAGCTCCGTTCCGTTCGCAAGCACCTCATAACCTGCCCTGAAAGTGAACATATCCAGCGTACCCACCGTATATTCCTCTTGCTCTTCCAAGATACCACCCGCTACACGAATGTGTATGACTTTATCATAAGGAGCGCGATCCGGGTCATACTCTATCTCCAAACCTTCTACACACATCGTACCAAGCACTTTACCTCTGAAGCCAAATCCCATCATTGGCTTGTCTGCAAATTCAGGCAATAAGGACTGCTCCAGTGCCAGCCGAATGTCACTTCCCCGCAACTTCATAACACAGGCATTAATCGGCGAAGGACATAAGGAATGCAGCATTCCTTTGCTGATATCCCCTTGAGGCAACGGGCCAAGCAATTGCCCCGCATTAACCAGAGCAATTGCTGTTCCTGTAAAATGTGAAACCGATTGTGCCAGCAAGTTCCCGAAAGGGGACTCCTGATCGTAAGCAATCCCCAGTTCCCGATCCGTCACGGCTACCGTGCTCTCCAACGCACGCTCTGCTTGTCTGCGATGCAACACAATGGCCGATGTCACTTTTTCGTCCAAAAGCGTCTGATCCACAGGAATTACGCCGCCTGACGGCACCCAAAATGGTTCATGACTGCTGCTGCGTGTTAGTGTCACTTCACCCAGCAGCGTTCCGAACTTACCCGCCCCACATAAAGCTGTGTTCCCGATCCGAAGCGGTTTTTCCAGCACATGATGGGTGTGGCCTCCGAGAATAACATCAATTTCAGGAAACTGTGACGCTAGTTTCTCATCGGAAGGCAAACCCAGATGAGACATCACGACCAAAACATCAACCTGCTGTCTCAGTGCTGCGATCTGCTCACCCAGTACCTCAAACGGATCAAGAGCATCCCAGCCCAGCAATCGATAAAACTCTGTAAAAGGAGCCGTCACGCCGAGCAAACCAACCTTGATCCCTGCCTTGTCCAAAATCAGAGATTCCATCATCCACGAAGGTCTTACCCCCGTAGCACTTTCTATCATATTGCCACATACGACCGGACAGTGAATTCCCGCATAGGCCTGTTCAATGATATCCGGGGTAAACGTCAGTCCTTCGTTGTTACCGATCGTAATCGCATCATATCCAGTTAGATTGATCACATCCACATTTGCCCCACCCAGCGTTCCTTCTGTTTCGGGGGCCATCCGGTCCATGTGGTCTCCTATATCCAGTACGAGCAGCGTATCCCCTAGCGCTGCTCTTCGTTCCTTAATCATTGCGGCTATCGAAGGCATACTGCCAAAATGACTATGTATATCATTCGTATGCAAAATGGTCAACGTTTGCCGAGTCGTCATCTCCATAACCGCCTCCTTCTTTATATATCGACTTTGAAGCTTCTAATGTTTAAGCATACCATTTTCTTTATCATTATGGTACATATGAGTGGGTGGAGCCTCACCCACAATTCAGCTCTACTACATGCTCAAGTCATGGACCCAGTGAAAAGCATTAACATTACCTTCCGCATGCATTTAGAGGGTTCTTCGTACCTATTTTACAACTCGGAATAATAGTAAATTAGTCGTTGTCATCCCATATAATTCTTGATATATTAGGGGTGTTTCGTATTTTCGACGCATTTACGACAATAAGGAGGTTAGCACATGAGAGTTCACGTTACCGATGCCAAGCCCGGAGATCGTCTCAAGTCCGATACATACAACGGGCACGGTGTACCTGTCTTGGTTCAGGGCACCGAGCTTCAGCATGAAGATATCTCCAAGCTTATCATGCATGGTGTCGATTATATTGACATTGATGCTGGTTCTGCGAGCATTCCGGTTGACTTTGCCCCCGATGTTCCAGCTTCCCCCGAATCCCTCAAACGCGCCGTCCCCCTCATGGAACAGAGCATCAATGGCTTTGAGAGCATGTTTCTAGAAGCTTCCGCAACTGGCAAATTTGATGAGTCTCGAGTTGATGAACTATTCAGTCCCCTTGTTTCAGAACTGGCTCATCAAAAAGATGTCGTATCTTTGCTGTTAATTATGGAACGGGGAGATCAGTATACGTATAATCATTCTCTCCAAGTAGGCGTACTCTCATATTACATTGCCACATGGCTAGGATATACAGAGGAAGAGGCTTATGCCGCGGGTAAAGCCGGATATTTACACGATATAGGCAAGTCCATGATATCAGATGAAATATTGAATAAGCCGGATAAACTAACGTCTGAGGAATTTCAGGAAATGAAGAAGCATCCCCGCTATGGCTTTGATATTATTAGCAACTCGACCGGCGATGAGATTTCAGCAATCGTCGCCTTGCAGCATCACGAGCGCGAAGATGGAAGCGGTTATCCGCATGGACTCTTTAAGGAAGAAATTCATCCTTTCGCCAGCATAACGGCTATTGCCGACGTGTATAGCGCTATGATATCCAATCGTGTGTATCAGACGAAGCAAGAGTTGCTCGCCGTGTTACGCCAGCTGCATAGCATGAGCTTTGGACATCTGAATCCCGAAGCTACCCAAGTCTTTATCCGACATATGCTTCCGAATTTTATTAATAAGCAGGTGCTTCTAACCACAGGTCAGACAGGAACGATTATTCTGAATAATCCAATTGACTACTTTAGACCTTTGGTAAAGATTGGCGATAATGAGTATGTAGATTTGTCCAGAGAGCGCCATGTATCCATTGATGAAATTTATCTGGAATCCTGATCTGCAACTGCTGTCCGGCATTACTTCGGTAGAACGGAATGCTTTACCGAAAGCACAGGCTACGCGAATAAAAAGAGGCTGTCCTTGATCCGTAGGTTCTTCCTACAAAGGACAGCCTCTTTTTATGTTATAGGTAGTTGCTGAGTTAATGTTGCAAAATTAAATTGGTGTACATGACCATCATTTAATGTAGTCTGGCCCGTAACAAAATGTACGTGTTTACCATTTCCGACTGGAATAGCTGGGCCTGATCTAATCCTTCTCAGATTATGAAATGATTTAAGAAATCAGTTTTCGTAAGATCAATTTCATGGATATGGCTTCTTCCTTGTCGAATTGCTTGCCCCGTTACACCTGCAAAGCGATGATTATGCCGATCTGCGCCTTGCTCGGCCAGTTTGGTGCTGCCTTCAAATTCATGCACATGCCTTTGTGTCTGTGTAGAAGAGATGCTTTTCTTCTTTACTACAGTTTTATTCTTCTGCATCCGTTGCATGCCTCCTTATATTTATGTCACTCACAACATCCTATTTAGCAAACATCTGTAAGTGCTAGGCAACTATCCGCAGCCCAGACAATCTCTTTGGAGTAGTAAAACTAACGGCAGAGCAGTTAACTGTGCAATCATGCAAACAGACGGTAATTTTGTTATTTACGGATATCCAAATGCTATATGGGCTACAGACACGAACGGCTGGGGGAATGCATTTCTTGTTGTGCAGGACGATGGTAATGTAGTTATTTATGGTACAAAAGCAGCTTGGGCAACAGGTACCAACAGGCTTCACGGCACCTATCAATCCTCTCGATAGCAGAACGTTTTGTATCGTTGTTCTAAGCTCGATATGTAAAGTGCTGGCGAAACGTTCAACTTGACATCATGTTATGTTAGTGCAAATTGAAGACGATTCCCCTACTCCTTATAAACGATTTATCCCATAATTAGAAAGGGGACGAAAGGCATCTAGCACCCTAATTTATCCCAATTCAAACCACACGAAATCGGCACGAATATTTACCGCAAAAAACTCATATTTCCAAGGAGAAGAACTGAGAAACTCACAGGCTGCATAGTCAAGAAGTTAAACTCCCAATATAAGGATCTCGCTGTTGTTCATCAAAAATCAGAACCCTTCCAAGCTCCTTCGTATAAGTTAGTTATTATACGAAGTTAAGGAGATATTAATATGAACAATCTTAACCATTCGTTTATTAATGAAACCCGGGATAATATTCAACTACCTATTCCAAGTGTTTGGAGATCAGAGTTCATCATTGGTAACATTGTTTTACCGGGTGTGTTGAGGTTGAATACAATGACCGATGGCGGAGTCGAGGACAATTCTATAGGTCTACTTACTGGTTCGCTGAATGAGATTCCGCTTGGGCCAGTTAGTAACTTTAGGCAAGGTGTACCAGGTGAGGGTGGCGGTCTTTTCCCTGTTATAAGACCTTTTTGGGAAAATCATCAACTCAATGGTTATCTAACACGTGAAGCGGCCAACATCCCTGTACCCGGATGGCCCGGTCTAATTGTATATCGATTTGATGGGTCTTTATATACGAATGGAACAACGGCAGTCATTCCTTGGCGAGCAATCATGACTTTAGTCTCATAGCCCAATTCCCATTTTAGGGATCAATTCCAAAAAAAGAGGCAGGAGTTAGCTGATAAGCCTTCTCGCAATAGAGAAGGCTTAAGTCTTTCCTGTTCAAGAGAGTATAGCTAAAAAAAATGAAGAAGTAAACGTGCTTATGTACTTTTTAAGCAAAACCGGTTTAAGGATATCTGAAGCTTTAGCTTTAAGATGGGAAAATATTGATGGTGATAAGACAATAATAATCATTAAACAAACAAGTCGTGGACCTCTATCATTTGTGAAACAATCCAAGGATACTGTATAAAAGCCGGTGTTGATATACAGCACACATGTTTTTAGACATACACACGCTGTTCTGCTGCTTGAATCCGGTGCAAGTCTGAAATATGTATCCAATAGATTAAGGCATAAAACTATCAAACCAACATCGGATACTTATCTTGATATTACTGAAAAAATAGAAGGAGACGAACTTCAAAAGTTCGCCTCCTACACAAAAAGATAAAATCAAATCGGACACCGGCAATTTTACAATTTATAAATACTCCCTCAAACCCTTCATAATACAAAGACTTTTTCTTTGTTATCCAATACTGCCTTCCATTTCGATTTGGATTAGACGCAAGCGAAGCGGGAAACCGCATAATTGTGGGATTTATGCATTTCTACGCACAGCTAAATTAACGATTTTTCTTTAGACTTAAAAGCTTTCGGTATCATGGGCGGTATCACATTTTACCAAAAGCTTAATTTTTTCTTCTATTGTATATGATAATTTTTCGACCTGCATCGTTCACCTTTCTTTTCTCTCTTCGAAATCTCCTTACAGATCTTTCCCACAAATCAACTAACCAAAAGCTACTATATAAAATGACTATTAAGCTCGTGCCTCATCCAGAACCAAAGAAGTTCGTTGACCTCTGTCTTGTATTGTCTTAAATGAATCCATCATAGGGATACTCAAAGATGAGAGGAGTCGAACCCTGTCCGCAGATAAGGACATACAAGCTTCTACGGGTGTAGTCACAGTTCTAATGTTACCTAGGACGTCTCTTAACCTTTAATTTAATATAGCCTTATATCTTTACTGCTATAATAGAAGAAAAAAGAAGGTCGTGTAAATATATGTACGATGTAGATTTGGAATCAATACCTCGTTATAACTATGCAGGGACTCGTGAAATAAAAATGCTAAAAGAAATAATTATTTTGAGCCGAAATATTCTATTTGGACAAATACACTATAATAAAGTAAAAATCAACAATGAAGCTGATCTCCAACTACATTTTTCTTATATTCTGAAAAGTGTAGGTGATCTCTTTGAGTTTGGTTTACGTGATCACCTGAGGATTCACCTGGAAGCCCCATTCAGATCAGAAAAAACTCTCCCCAAAAGTGAATCAAACAGGTCAAAAATTGATATAGTTTTGGAGTGGATTAGTGGAAGTACAAACACAGTAACTACATGTGCCATAGAACTTAAATACTTTCTTTGGGAGGGACTACGAGAACCTCAAAATCGTTACTCAGTTTTTTGCGATCTCGCAAACCTCGAAGAATACATACGATACTGTCCGTCTTACTCAGATGACAGTTATCTGAACCCATGGACTTTTCAAATGGGATATTTCTTGGTAGGTACTGACAATCCCCATTATGTCAATCAAAAATCATATTCAAAAGAAACCCAGGATTTCGATTTTCGTCACAATACAACTTACAAAGCCGGAACAACGTTAACATATCATACAAGAAATAAACAACCTAAAACCTTGAGTCTAGCAAATAATTATCACTTTTTGTGGCAAAGAGTAGGCGATTTTTATTATATGGATCACTTTTTTTAAATCACTCCAATCTTAGCAAATCATTAAGTACTGCAACAAAAAAAAGCACCCACCAAGAGGTGAGTGTTTTTTTGTTATGGAGGCGAGAGGAGCCACTACCTAATTATGTACGTAAAGACCCACTTTACCGCTTTTAATGGGACGTAACAAATTTCCAAGCAATTGGGATTGCAAAAAAGTAGCGGGAACATAAAATTAGCGTGCATTATAGTACTATTGAAAAGCAACACACATGAATAAGGGGCTTTTAAGACAGCCCCATTCTCTTTTCTGTCTTCTCCTTTACGGTGGATCAGGAAGAATCACATAAACATCTCCGATCACGTTGCCGTTGTCATCTGTAATAATGTCCCAAGGGATGTCGCTGTAAAAGGGTCATTATCTACGTAGAAATGTCCCGTCATAAACTTGCCTCCTGAGATGTGAGCCAATTTGGATCTACTAATAAAAAAATATAAATGGTATGATATTCCTAGTAACTTTTTACTAGGAGGCACCAATGACTGAGAAAAGCAAATTCTTAAACATAGGACTGGTTATGCCAATAGCCCCAATTGACGGATGCAGTTCTGAACATTGGTTAGATGTTAAACGCATTATTACTGAGTCGTTATCTTCAATGCCGGGATATAACAGCAATCCCAAAATTGTAAGTGAAGGTAATAGTTCAGGCCTTATTCACAAGCGCATTGTTGAAGGTCTTTATACATCTGACATCATCATCTGTGATGTAAGTTGTAAAAATCCAAATGTCATGTTTGAGTTGGGAATGAGGTTGGCCTTCGATAAGCCAACTGTTATCATCAAAGATGACAAGACGGACTATACTTTTGATGCTGGAGTAATAGAGCATCTTCAGTACCCGAGAGACCTCCGTTATAAGGAAATAGTTCAATTCAAAGAACTGCTTTCTGAAAAAGTTCGAGCTACTTATGAAGATTCATTGAAAGATTCAGACCATTCACCATTTTTAAAGAGCTTTGGTACTTTCAAAGTTGCTACAATAAAAGAAGATACGGTGACTGCGGATCAATATATTATTGGCGCAATACGAGATATACAGAATGATATCTCCGTAATCAAAGCATCAGGAATGCGTTCATCGGGATCAAGTTCAAACGATCTTAATAAAAAGAATGAACATCGGAAAATTCTCCGTTACGTGAAAGTTCTTTTGAAAGAAATGATATCGAATTATGCTAATTCACATGCTGACGAAATGCCTGTCATAAATAGTATCTCCGACCTAACAATCCCCTTGGAAGAAAAACTTCAAGAGGATGGAATTATGTTGGATTTTGGTGAAATTAATCAATTGGTACTTGATTATTTAGTTGATAATGGAATCCCGTTTTTCAAAATTTAATCCTTCCTATAGAATTCAGTGGTAAACCCGGCTGCTTTCAACGGCAGCCCGGGTGCCCACGGCACAGGCTCAGACATCAAGGCCTGTTCGCTCTCCAGGTCTTCCTCCCGATCTGACTCGATTCCGATCTCGTCATGTACATGCAGCACCGTATCGTAGCCAGCATGCTCTACCTTCAGTCAGAGTGACAGCCAGGCAATCCCTCGCTATGGCCTGAAGAGTCCGATACAAAGACGTCTATAGTCGACCGCAACAGAAACTAAAACGAGGCTTTGAGAAACGACAATATGCAGTACTCGCTGAGGCCGAATTTTTAGAAATTGTAGTAAAACAATACAGTGATAATGAATCGTTTGATGAAATTTTTGAGCATAACATTAAACATACAAGGCTCAAAGATAAAATAATCCGACGACGCACAAACGAGTACAATCACCATATAAAGCCGAAATTCGGACACACATCAAGGTCAGAAATACCACTTTAGAGCAAGTCCTAGAGTCTAAAACCCATTTGAACAACAATAGAATCCCTCAATAGCGCCCGAACTGTTTACAGTAATTTCAAAGTGCTGATCAATCATGCAATAAAATTTTTTGGGTTAAAAGTTGATCCCACTCTGACGGCCGGTTCAATTCAGCGAGTGCGACCAAATATTAATTTCATAAGACTTGAGGATTTTGACCACCGGGTTAACAATCTAGAACATCTACACTACCAGGAGTTGGCTAGATTACTGTTTTACACGGGTTTACGAGTAGGAAAAGGACTTGCACTAAAGTGGTCAGAAATGAATTTTGAGGAGAACCTGCTTCACGTAAACAAAACGATTGATATAGCCACACGTAAGATCACAACAACCAAAACTGAGGGTAGTGTAGGTTACGTTCCGTTTCCTATCTTTATAGGCGAGATGCTAGAGCACATAAAAAAAGAATCCGCAGAGAAAATCTACGGATTCAATAATGATATGTTTGTATTCGGTGTAGTGGCCCCATACCACTATTCACATTTTCGCAAACATTTTAAGCGCGTTTTTCCTGAATTGCGAATTCATGACTTGCGTCACAGCTACGCATCATACTTGATTAATAAAGGCGTGGACATCTATCTCGTAAAGGAACTGATGCGACACGACGATATCAAGCAAACAACCAACACCCATGGTCATCTTTACGTCGAGAGGAAACGAGAAGCAATGAGCGTATTCGACTAATCGGTATCATTTCGGTACCATGACCAATAAGTAAAACCAAGAATAGCCGATACGCTTAGCTTTTTCCTTAACCGATACTGCCTTCCATCTCGAACTTGATCAAACGGTTCATTTCTACCGCATACTCCATCGGCAGCTCTTTGGTGAACGGCTCGATAAAGCCCATAACGATCATTTGCGTCGCTTCTGCTTCGGTCAGACCACGGCTCATCAGATAGAACAGCTGATCTTCTGAAACTTTGGAAACCGTTGCCTCGTGCTCAAGCGTAATATCGTCGTTCATGATTTCATTATAAGGAATCGTATCGGAGGTTGACTGATTATCCAAAATCAACGTATCGCACTTGATATTCGATTTTGCACCTTGAGCCTGACGACCGAAGGAAGCCAATCCGCGATACGTAACTTTACCGCCATGCTTACTGATCGACTTGGATACAATGGTCGATGTGGTATCTGGCGCCAAGTGGATCATTTTTGCTCCTGCATCCTGATGCTGACCTTTGCCTGCAACTGCAATGGACAAGACCATGCCTTTGGCTCCACGGCCTTTCAGTACAACAGCTGGGTACTTCATCGTCAGCTTGGAACCGATGTTGCCATCGACCCATTCCATCGTTGCATTTTCTTCTGCAACCGCACGTTTGGTTACCAGGTTGTAGATGTTTGGTGCCCAGTTCTGAATCGTTGTGTAACGAACGCGCGCGTTCTTTTTACAAATGATTTCCACCACGGCGCTATGCAGCGAGTTTGTGCTGTAAATTGGAGCCGTACAGCCTTCTACATAATGCACAAAGCTGTCTTCATCGGCAATAATGAGCGTACGCTCAAATTGTCCCATGTTTTCCGAGTTAATGCGGAAGTAAGCCTGCAATGGAACCTCACATTTTACACCTTTGGGTACGTAGATAAAGCTGCCACCTGACCATACCGCACTGTTCAGTGCTGCAAACTTATTGTCCGCAGGAGGCACAACGGTCGCAAAGTACTCTTTCAGAATTTCAGGATGCTCACGGAGCGCCGTATCAGTGTCCATGAAAATAACACCCTGCTCTTCCAGATCCTTTTGCATGCTATGGTAGACAACCTCGGATTCATACTGTGCAGATACACCAGCCAAAAACTTTTGCTCCGCTTCAGGAATTCCCAGTTTATCAAAGGTCTCCTTAATTTCCGTTGGAACCTCTTCCCACGTTTTCCCTTGTTTCTCGGAAGGTCTTACATAGTACTGGATATCATCAAAATCCAGCTCACCCATATCCCCGCCCCAGGTTGGCATTGGCATTTTTTCAAACTGCTTCAATGCTTTCAGGCGGAATTCCAGCATCCAATCCGGTTCACCTTTAATTTTAGAGATTTCTTTTACAATTTCCGGAGTGAGACCCTTACCTGTTTGGAAAATGGATTTGTGCTCGTCACGAAAGCCATATTTATACTCTTCCATTTCCGGTGCTTTCTTGGCCATGTTTCTCAAACCTCCTCTATCCTAGTTAAATTATTTATCTTCATCGATTCCTTTGCGCAGCGCGTTCCAAGCCAGTGTCGCACATTTAATGCGAGCCGGGAACTTGTTAACACCGGACAAAGCTTCCAGTTCTTCGTAATCGTCAAATTCAACGGCTTCCCCCTGCATCAGGGAAGAGAAGCGGCTCGCCATATCCAGTGCCTGCTCAATCGTTTTTCCTTTGACCGCCTCCGTCATCATGGAAGCAGAGGACATACTAATTGAGCAGCCTTCGCCTGTAAAACGAGCATCTTCAACCACGCCTTCTTTCGTTTTAAGCTGAAGGGAAATCCGGTCACCACACGTAGGATTATTCAAATCCACCGTGACCGCATCATCTTCAAAACGACCGCGATTCCGCGGATTTTTATAATGATCCATAATTACGCGTCGGTACAAGTCATCAAGTTGCATCGCCAAAATACTCCTTTGTTTGGATTAAGGCGCTGACCAGAGCGTCGACATCTGCTTCCGTGTTATAAAGGTAAAAGCTGGCTCGTGCGGTTGCACTAGCTTTCAGCCAGCGCATCAATGGCTGGCAGCAATGATGGCCTGCACGTACCGCTACCCCTTTGCTATCCAGTACGGTAGCTACATCATGCGGATGCACATCATCCAAATTGAATGTTACGAGTCCCACATGACGTTCTGCAGGCCCGTAAATTTTCAGGCCATCCACTTCACGAAGACGCCCGAGAGCATAGTTGACCAGGCGGCTTTCATGCTGTGCGATTGCGTCCAGTCCGATGCTTTCCAGAAAATCAATCGCCGCTCCCAAGCCGACGACCCCGGCAATAATCGGGGTTCCACCTTCGAATTTCCAAGGCAGCTCCTTCCATGTGGATTCATACAATCCCACATCGTCGATCATTTCCCCGCCGAACTCAATGGGCTCCATGTTTTCCAACAGCGCCTTCTTGCCGTACAGCGCTCCAATTCCTGTAGGAGCACACATTTTGTGACCCGAGAAAGCATAGAAGTCAGCATCTATGTCCTGCACGTCTACTTTCATGTGTGGCACGCTTTGTGCACCATCGACAACGATAATCGCGCCTTTGCGATGAGCAATCGCTGCAATCTCTTTAACAGGATTTATAACGCCCAGCACATTGGAAACATGCGCAATGGCTACAATTTTTGTGT
Organism: Paenibacillus peoriae KCTC 3763; assembly: GCF_000236805.1. Classification (GTDB taxonomy): domain Bacteria; phylum Bacillota; class Bacilli; order Paenibacillales; family Paenibacillaceae; genus Paenibacillus; species Paenibacillus peoriae. Next base: position 277,803 of record NZ_AGFX01000041.1, read on the forward strand.
TTTCTGTAATGGTATTTTCCACGTCAGCAAGATCAACGCTACCATCCTCTTGAAGCGGAATATATTTTAAAGTCGCGCCTGTGGCTTTGGCTACCTGCTGCCACGGAATCAGATTGCTGTGATGCTCCATCGGCGTGATCACAATTTCATCCCCCGCCTGGCAGTTGGCCCTGCCATAGGAAGAAGCCACCAGATTGAGCGCTGTTGTTGTTCCTCTTGTGAAAATAATCTCCTGGCTGCGCTTCGCATTCAGAAAACGGGCTACCTTCTCACGTGCACCTTCATAAGCATCCGTAGCACGGCTGCCCAGCGTATGCACACCGCGGTGAACATTCGAATTGTCATATTCGTAGTAGTGCTTGATCGCCTCAATGACCGCCAACGGCTTATGCGAAGTGGCCGCATTATCCAAATAAACCAGCGGATGACCGTTAATCTCCTGATGTAAAATCGGGAATTGTTCACGGATCAATGCAGTATTCATTGGCCCAACTTCCTTTCAACAAGGCTTTGCAGCTGCTGTTGAAGTCCTTCAAGCGGAATTTCAGATACGACAGGTGCCAGGAAGCCATAAATAATCAGACGTTCGGCTTCTGCACGACTAATCCCGCGGGACATCAAGTAATACACTTGCTCACGGTTAACCTGACCGACCGATGCTGCGTGACCTGCCGTCACATCATCCTCATCAATCAGCAGGATCGGGTTAGCGTCACCGCGCGCTTTCGGGCTAAGCATCAGAACACGTTCTGTTTGCTGACCGTCTGCTTTCGTAGCCCCTTTTTCGATTTTTGTAATTCCGTTAATAATGGAAGACGCTTCTTCACGCATGACTGCACGTGTAATCATCTGACTGGCGGAATTTTTACCAAAATGCTGCGCTTGTGTCGTATAGTTCAGCTTTTGTGAGCCGGAACCTACGGCAATGACCTTGGCATCCGAGTTGGAGCCATTGCCTTTGAGTACAGACATCGTATTGCTGGCTGTGTTGCCGTTGTTCATTTCGCCTACAATCCATTCGATGGCGGCATCATTGCCCAAAGTAGCACGACGAATAGAAATATCCGTTACTTGCTCCCCTAGCTGGTGAACCGTCGCATAACGAACTTTGGCTCCCGCATTCGCAACCACTTCTACTGCACCGTTATGAATAACAGGCGTCGTCAAATCCGCAGATACATAATTGTCTACGTAGGTTACAGAGCTATGGCTTTCAGCAATGAGTAGTACATGCGGCGCAAACGTCGCTGTCGCATCATCCGTCAGGAAAACAGCCTGAAGCGGAACGTTCAGCTCTACATTTTTCGGCACATAAGCAAATACCCCACCGTTCCAAAGTGCTGCATGCAATGCAGACAATGAATTTTCCTCAGCCTTAACCACCGTGTTCAAGTGGGCTTTAACCAAATCGCCATGTTCCTTGACCGCTGTTTGTAAATCCGTGAAAATGACACCTTGCGCTGCCAGTTCCTCGTTCAGCTTTACGTATACAGCACCGGAGTTGCGCTGAATGATCAGACCGCCCTCCTGCTGTTCTTTAACCAGATCAGCAATTGCTGCTGGAACCTGCCCCAGCGATGCAATGGCCTCACTGTTTTTATGTTGACCGTAATCGTTCAAATTCCAACGCTCGATTTTGGTTTTTTCAAATACCGGAAGCTCCAGTTTGCCTGCAAGCTCAAGTGCTTTTTGTCTGTCTTCGATCAGCCAGGATGGCTCGCCGTTACGTTCAGACAGAACACGCAGTTGCTCGGAATCTACCGGAAGGATTGTTTGTGTATTCATCAGTTTTCCTCCTCGATTCCGGCTTACGCCTCTTGTCCTACAGTTTCATCAACGATGCCCAGCTCTTCCTTGATCCAATCGTAACCGTCTGCTTCCAGACGTTCAGCCAGCTCAGGACCGCCAGATTTAACGATACGTCCTTGCATCATTACATGAACATAATCAGGCTTAATGTAATTCAACAGACGTTGATAGTGAGTAATCACGAGGAAACCACGATCTTCAGAACGCATAGCGTTCACGCCGTTAGCCACGATTCTCAAAGCATCGATATCAAGACCGGAGTCGATTTCGTCAAGAATGACAATTTTCGGGTCAATCATCATCATTTGCAGAATTTCATTCCGTTTTTTCTCACCACCGGAAAAACCTTCGTTCAAATAGCGATGAGCAAACTCCGGATTCATTTCAAGCTCCTTCATTTTGCTTTCCATTTGACGGATAAACTTGATCAGGGAAATTTCTTGTCCTTCTTCACGGCGTGCATTAATGGCACTACGCAAAAAGTCAGAGTTTGTTACCCCTGCAATTTCACTCGGATACTGCATTGCCAGGAACAATCCCGCGCGTGCGCGCTCATCCACTTCCATGTCCAGCACATCTTCTCCATCCAAGGTTACGTTGCCATCTGTGACTTCATATTTAGGATGACCCATCAAAGCGGAAGCCAATGTACTTTTACCTGTTCCGTTAGGACCCATGATAGCGTGGATTTCTCCACCCTTCATTTCAAGGTTAATACCTTTCAAAATTTCCTTACCTTCAATGGTCGCTTTGAGACCTTCAATCTTAAAGTTTGTAGCCATATTCGGAATACCCTCCAAAAATTGTAGTGTGGTGTCGAAATCAGAAAGTATATTTAAACAGGGGAGCCCCCTGATTTCAAGCGAAGCAATAGTTAAAATTTTATTTATAATCATTCTAAACTGATTCTCAATGATTCTCAAGCTATTTTATAATAAATATCTTTGATGGTGCAAGCAATAGACACGCGTTATGTGCCTTTCTTCATAAAATGTTCATCCTCCCCAGCCCACAAATAGCCAAATGCATCCTCCAGATCATTATAAACTTACTTTTGTGCTAACTTGAGGTGGAAAATTCTTTTTTTATCCATAAAAACGCTACTGACAGCAGAACGTCAGTAGCGTTTTACATGTAAAGAGTTTATTACAGAATGACCCTCATCTGTATGGGGTGCTATTAAACTGCCCGAATTCACATTTAACCGAAATTCCTGCTGATTAGCCCAGATAGGAACGCAGCATCCACATATGCTTCTCCAAATCGGCTTTGTAGCCGATCAGCAAATCTGCAGTAGGTTGATCGGAAGAGCTTTCTGCCAGCTCAATCCCTTCTTGAAACTCTTCACATAAGGTTGCAAAGTCCTCAATTAAGGTTTGTACCATTTTGGGAGCATCTTCATTGCCGGTTGCCTCGTGAATGGAGGACAGCTCCAGATATTCCTTCAACGTGGCGGAAGGAGAACCTTTCAATGCGAGCAGTCGCTCGGCGATCTCATCCATCTTCAACGCAATTTCATTGTATAGCTCTTCAAATTTAGCATGCAGTGTATAAAAACTGGAGCCTTTCACATACCAGTGGTAATTATGAATTTTCACATATAACACATTCAGGTTAGCGACTTGACGGTTTAAAAGCTCCTCCACCGAATTGGTTTGTGTATTTTTCGAGTTACTTGTTGTTTTAGCCATCATAAATCCCTTCCTTTTTGGTTAATTGACATCCATGAAAGATTACTCTTTATCCTCCATCATGCTGACGGAGAGACGACAGCGGGCATCAATAACCACCTGCCGAACATCTGCTTATTCATTACCCTTCCTGCATGGCGATGAAACCAAAGAAAAAAAATGTACAAAATTTCACCGATTTTCGTTATACTTTCTCTAACCTATCAAAATACTTGGTTTAATATTGTGATATTTTTCGTATTTTACCGCGCACAATTTATGGAGGTGACTTCGTTGTCCCAATATCATCCTTTAACGACAGAAGAAGCAATCGAGTTCGTGAAAAGCATCCCCGGATTTTTTAGTCAGGAAGCCCGTCTGGAATGCCGAGAAATCGGTGATGGTAACCTGAATCTGGTTTTTCATATTACGGATTCTGAATCTGACAAGAGTATCATTGCCAAACAGGCACTTCCCTATGTGAAGATTGTAGGTGAATCCTGGCCGCTGTCGCTGGATCGTGCTCGCATTGAACGCGAGGCACTTCAGCAGGAGCACCAAATTTGCCCTGATTTGGTTCCTGCCGTACTGGCCTATGACGAAGAGCTTGCGTTGACCGTGATGGAGGATCTTAGCTCACACACCATCATGCGCAAGGGATTAATAGAAGGAAATATCTACCCGCAATTTGCCGATCATATCGGAGAATTTCTCGCGCGCACGCTCTTTTTCACTTCCGATTTGGGCATGAATCAGCAGACCAAAAAAGAGCTGGTTAAACGCTTTATTAACCCGGAGCTCTGTAAAATAACGGAGGATCTGATTCTGGATGAACCATACCGATTCTCGGATAATAACAACTACGGAGAGTATATTGAAGACGAGGCAGAGGCACTCCGGACAGATCAGGCCCTTCATCTGGAAGTGGCTTTGCTGCGGGAAAAGTTTCTGACACGGACAGAAGCGCTGCTGCACGGCGATCTTCACACTGGCAGTATTTTTGTGACGACAGAGTCTACGAAGGTCATTGATCCCGAATTTGCCTACTACGGACCGATGGGCTTTGATATCGGAGCGGTAATTGCCAATCTGCTATTGAACTATGCAGCCCAGCCCGGTTGGATTTCTGGAGAGACGGCTATACAGGAACGCCGTGACTGGCTTTTGCAGACAACGATTCAGGTGTGGGAGCAGTTTGAAGGCAGATTCCGCAAGCTTTGGGACGAGCATGTCACCGACTCTATGGCACGTACGACCGGATATCAGGATTTGTATCTTCAAAAAGTGCTGCAAGATACGATTGGCTTTGCAGGCTCCAAAGTGATTCGCCGTATCATCAGCCTGTCGCATGTAGCGGATATCGATACAATTGCCGATCCTGACCTCAAGGAAGCCGCTGAACGTCTGGCGTTATCTATCGGAAAAAACCTAGTTCTGCGCAATCGTAAGCTGCATTCGATTCAGGAACTGGGAGACATTGTTCGGACAGCAACGGCTGCCCAAAATAAAGGAGCTTAATGGATATGAGTGAAAAGAAAAAATCCACCCCCGTAACCTCTGCTAAAGCCGCAGTATCCAGCGGCCAGGCTCTGTCTTCGCTGGTGTGGAAAGGCGACCGCTTGTCCATGCTGGATCAGCGTCTGCTACCCGAAACGATTGTCATGCTGGATTTGTTCACAGCCGACGAAGTGTGGGATGGCATTCATACGATGAAAGTACGCGGTGCGCCTGCCATCGGCATGGCTGCGGCCTACGGCGTTGTACTGGGAGCTTCCGCCTACGGCAGCACAGACGCTGCCGGATGGCTGGAGCATGTGCACGGTGTGTGCGGGCATTTGGCTACATCACGACCGACTGCCGTGAACCTGTTCTGGGCATTGGACCGCATGAAGAAGCGGGCCGGGGAACTCGTTGCTGCAGCTGATGGAGGTCAGATCGAGGACTGGAATGACGGGCTGGAGCGTGAAGCGATAGCCATTCAGGCGGAGGATGAGGAAGTGTGCCGCCAGATCGGCGTCCATGCTTTACCTTTGTTCGAGGACGGTATGGGCGTACTTACTCACTGCAATGCTGGCGGATTGGCAACAGCAAAATACGGAACAGCGCTCGCGCCCATGTACCTTGCGCAGGAGAATGGCATTCACCTGAAAGTATTTGCCGATGAAACGCGCCCCGTGTTGCAGGGTGCGCGCCTGACCGCTTTCGAGCTTCAGCAGGCAGGGATTGATGTAACCCTGCTCTGTGACAATATGGCGGGCATGGTGATGTCCAAAGGATGGGTACAGGCCGTCATTGTCGGCACGGACCGAGTGGCCGCTAACGGCGATGTGGCCAACAAAATCGGCACCTATAGCCTGGCTGTACTGGCCAAGGCGCATGGCATTCCTTTTTATGTAGCTTCGCCGCTGTCTACAATTGATTTGCAGACCTCAACAGGCGCAGATATCCCCATTGAGGAACGTTCTGCGGAGGAGATTACTGAAAGCTTTGGCAAAAGGACAGCCCCGCAGGGCATCAAGGTCTACAACCCGGCTTTCGACATTACCCCTCATGAGTACATTACCGCCATCATTACCGAAAAAGGGATTGTCCAGGCTCCGTTTAACGACAGTCTGACCGCTTTGTTTGCGGATTAATCTGTTCTTGCAGATCAAACAGCTCATATAAAGACTAAAATTGCTCTATTGATAAAGTGATTTCTCATAGAACAAACCGGAGCCAAGGAGCCCCGGTTTGTTCATTTTTTGCTCCCCTACTTTTGTATGCGGCATGGTATTAAACTTTATTTAGACTAGTTTCAAAAGTGCTTCATATCCCCGTATACCTGGCTTAATCCCCAACAGCTCCGCTTCCGTTGTCACCGATTCCATCGGCGCTTCCAGCAATTCCTTCAGTGTCTTTACCCCCACAGCTCGTGCGGCGAGAATTTTCCGATCCGCCAGCCGCTCATTGAGCAATCCGACATCCAGTGCACCACACATGATGTAACCACGGGAGTTGGAGATCGTTAACAGCGTTGTTTTAGGCAGTTTGACCTCGACTCCGATAAATGTATGCTCACCCACTTGTACGGGTTCCATGTGTATCATGGTTATTACATGCACCTCCTCTTTGTTCATCCGGGATATTTTATGCACCATTTACGGGTGGGTGTGGACGTCCGTGGATACATTCAAAATATTAGAGGCTTGTTTATGTACAGCACACATATGACGAATTGTAATACAACTTAACTATTTCATCCTTAAAAATAGCTTCAAACTCTTCATCTGTATAATCTCTATTGCTAGGCACATGATAGCGCTGAGGAAGTCCATTGTGATCTAATACATGATCAACGATCCCATCCCTATCCGAATATTTCTGAAACGCATTCCGTGTATCTGGAACAGGAGCAGCACATGGTCAAATTAATCTTTTATCTAGCTCTTAGGGTTCTTTCGTAATCTTCAAATCTAACTTTTCGAATCATGCTTCTATTTTCTGTTCGAACAATAATCCCTTCGGATTTACCGATTACATCAATACCTACCTTAGTAAATTCATATTTCTTCAAATACGCGTATATATCATTAATTGACTGAGGAAAAAGATCTGAACTTAAATTGTCTACGATAGGGCTAGCATCCAATTTAAAGCCATCAATCAATCTGCGCTTCTCTGTCTCGTTGTAAAATGGCTGTCCTCCATTGTCTCTCCAAGATGCTATAGCAGATACATCCCTATCCATCAATCTATTAAACTGCTCCCATGTGAGGGAAAAAACATCGAATACTTGATAACCTTGTGTTTTATTCTGCGTATAGTTTTTAGATTTAGGAGTCTTTCCTCCATAAGATTCTTGATAGATAACAGTTAACGCAAGATCGTTTCGATTCTTAAAAATAGATCCTTTCAGCTCTTCTGCTAATGGCTTTAAAAATTCTGCAATGTTACCGTAAGGGTTTGCTATTCTATCTCCTTTAGAAGTTAAAAGTTCCTCTCTGGAACCGATAAAATAATCCGCTTCTTCACCATCGTTGATGAATATCATTCTTGAGTTCTCACCATCTACTTTCTCATAACAATATAGTATCTCATCAGAAGGAAAGGATTTGGCTTGAGTAAGAGTATCTTTTAGCCGCCCTCTTTCGCCTATTTCATGATATGTAAGAATGCTAGGGTATTTCGTAATCGAATTAATTTTTTGTAGATCCATGTTTGTCTCCTTTTATCTAACTAAAAATTTGTTGTTATATGTGCGGTTAATTAAAACTTCAATTGGTCAAATATCTTAACAAAAATCTTCGAGATATTCTTAGCATCATCAATTCCTCTATGATGAGTACCCTCCAATGGCAGATTAAGCATCTTTAACGCTCTCTCCATACCAACTCCACGATCATTTCCAATCAATTTTCCATGCTGATGTTTAATACTTATATGATTTCTAATCCATTCAGTTCTGATTTTATGTAACTCACAGTCCTTCTTCAGTTGACTCTTATCATAAAACCCCCAAGAACAAAGGTAATAGGGTTCTTTACCAATCCATTCTTGAAACTTATAGATAACTAGTGGAAAGTATGTTGCCATATCAATTTCTTGCTGCGAAATTGAAGTTAGACTCTTACAGAAATCAGATAATTGTGGGTTTAATTTAGGTTTAATAAAAGCTTGAAATTCGCTTATGATCTCTAAATTTGCATTTACTTTGACAGCACCAATTTCAATAATTTCATTCTGCCTTGTTCGATCATTCTCCCAGCAGGTAGCTTCTAAATCAAAGATTATGTAGTTCATTTTTTAATCCTTTCTTGATAAAAGACTCATATTTTCATGATTCTTATCTTGGAAAAGTGGAAGATTTATTATTCCCACTTTTCCAAGATAATTATTAAATACTAATCCCAACGATCAATCTTAATGAGTCGTGTGGAATTGCCTGATGTTACTTTCACAATCAAATTCCACTCACTGTCCTTAGAGTAACCCACACCACTAGCTGACGCTGCTTCAATTCCTTCAATTGGAGTATTGGCGGTATACGCTTCAAGCGTCTTTCTGATTTCACGAAGTTCTGGTTTCAGTGTTTCGACGAAGAATCCTCTGCCTTTACCCTCCGACAAGTCTTTACATCCGTCCAACAAGAAGAAGATATGATGGCCTGTATGAGTAACTTTCTCTTCGCCCCACAAATTTGGAGAATTCGTAATTCCGTTTACCTTGACAAAACTATTAACTGAAACATTCCATGCATCATCAGAAGAATATGAATTTGAGTTAACGATTTCTGGATGCTGCCCCTTAATATATCTAAATATAAATACGTCTTGTTGATAGCCATCACCGCCAGCAACGCCATGATAGGAATATATTTTTCCATTGACTTCAAGCTCTACCTTGAATGGTGTGCTTCCTTTTCCTCGTTCACAGTAATTATGAACATAGAATCTATATGTTCCATTTCTAGCTTCTCCTTCGCTCCATCTGATATTTTCTACTGGCGAGTAATCTCTATGACCTCCACCATTCATATCAATGTCCAGCCAACCATTACATCTGCTTCGCTTGTCTCCGTAGTAAATATGTTCACCGTTAGGGGTCACGCAATGCAAATCAAGATCTGTGTATCCTTCCCAAATGAGCGAGCATCGGATTTCATTGTTCTCATATTGACCACCTGCACTCTCAACCCTACGTTTGATCTCTCCGTCAATACCTCCATGATAATACCAGCTAAATGCGTTATCCCATTGCAGAATGTTAGGTGCAGTATCATCGGAAGCCGTAACCAATGCCATAAATCTATTTGGATTGTCGATTTTCACTTCAATGCTTTCTGCCGATGGCATCACCGTTCTTTGGAATTTATCCCATGTCATAACCGCGCTTGGAAGGTCAACTCTGCTTGAAATAGTATTAGTTTTCTCTTTCGGCGTAATATTACCAAATATACCTCCAGCTTTAACATCGCCCTGCTTCACAAAGGAACCTTTATTCTTCCAAATGGTCTCAGGGACTTCTTCAATCGTTGCGTATCTTCGTTGTAGCGAATTAGCAATGCCAAGCTCCTGAACCATCTTCTCAGCTTGCTCAATGTTCCCTTGGGATGGAGCAACTTGCGCCCTCATATAATTGGAAGGACTCATTTTTTCTGCAAATCTACGACTTATAGAGTCAAATGAAAGTCCATTAACAATATCGTCAAGCAAAGTTCCGATCATGCTGCTTTTCACATGGCAGAATCCAGAAGGAGCGTTTGCAACAGCCATCCAAGTAATGTTGTCACGAATTTGACTGTTCTGACTGTTTTGATGCTTTGCGTGAAGAACTTGAAGAAATTTAGCTACACCAAGAACTTTGTCAGACCGATACAAAGATTCTGATTCCAAGATAGTCACAGCTTGTTCTACAGCCTCCGGCGGATATTCCGTAAGTCCAGCAGTCAAAATTCTGAAATCCTCTTTCTTCTCTGCCAGTTCCTGTCCAGCAGTTTTCAACCCAGATTGATAAACCTTTTCTGCTGGAAGCGTAACTGACATATGATCCCATCCATTAGTGTGTGGTTGACCAAGATTTCTTTCACTAGAAACAAGCACCCCTGTAACTCTAGATTTAAGGATAATTTGCTTCATTGCATTGACAGAATTAATGAAAAGCTCAGGAGTGTTACTTTCATCCCACAAAGCAGAATAGATTTCGCCATCTTCAGAAATAGAAACAAGCCCACCAAAACGATTTACGAAATTTCTACAACATTTACAAGTATAACGTTGTCTTGCTTCAAGTGGTAAGCCCTCAAGAAATGCGTCAAATACTCCATCGGAATCAGTTGTGAAAAGCGGCTTGCTGCTAAAGGTTACAAATCTTTCTTTGATTACCTCACTGAAATGTGGGTATTGATCATTGCTGTTGTCGTATTTGTCTTTGATAGAATTGATATTGTTGTTCACTTTTAAACCCGCTCCTAATTGTATTATTATTTTTATGTAACATTATTGTAAAATCATCGTTTTACTTCAAAAGTCTTTGGTATCTAGTTACCTGAAGCGATGAGTTTCTCAGCCTTACGATCCTTTTTAATTAGTTTATCGTTATTCCTGTAATCGTCCCATGATTCCAGACTCAAGTAAGGCTCTGCTTCAATGATATCTTTTACCTTGCTATGCTGCTGTGCTTTGAATAGCTCAATCATTTTAATTAAATCATTGCGATCTAACAGCTTCACTCCATTAAAACTGGCTAACTGTTCACACGAGGTAGTGTATTTGCTTGAAGTTATGACAATAGACTTCTTCGCTCTGTAATACCGCATACAGCTGTATACTTCCTGAACCGCACTCAAACCAACAGGATTGGTGATTGCATACCGTTTGGCCTGAATGACATTGCGGTATCCATCACGATCCGTAAATACTAAATCTGCTCCAAAATCTCTACTGTCTTGTGTCTTATACGCATCACCATAGCCTAAACACAGGAACAGTCTGAACAGATACATTTCAAAGTCCTTGCCATCTTCCATACGGTCTATTTCGTTAATGCCGATTATATAAGGGTCAATGTCCTGCGTTACCTTATACGGTTCCTGAACACTTGGCTTTTTAAATAAGCGTAGCAACACTAAAACAATCAATACAGTAATGACACCAATAATCATAAATATATACAATTCTGCTCCTCCTTAGCTGCTCTAGCTCTTTTTCACACTTCCTTATAATACAACATGCAGGTACAATTTCCCATATTATTTTGGATAAGTATAGTAAATTAAACGCCTATCACTAGGCGCTTATTTACATATCAAAGTGGCTAAATTTAACCCTCTCTGACTCCTGTACACACATTCCTTCTAATTTTGCTTTCCTCTTTATAACATTTAGTCCAAATTCATTTTACACGGTCTTTCTGTCAGCTTGAGCCAACATCTTGAGGTTGATCCAGCTACCATCTATTGTTTTAAGGTATAGTTTGCCGTCCATCAGCTTCCCAGTTTTGTACATTGGTATTGCTCCTTTCTTGGTGGACATATGTATCTTCTCCTTTAGAAATGATAGTTGTGTAATGTGACACATTAGAAACCCGAAACAATTCCTCTCGCTTCGTCCTCAGCACGTTCAATGGCCTGAATAAAGGGCAGCAATGGTTTCTCTGATTTATATTGAATAGCCTTCTCATATGTTCCTCCAGCAGCTTCCCATTCCCAATAAGCGATGACATCCAATGTCTCAAGGAAATACATGGACAAGGCTTCCACAGGATTCACAGCATACAATTGCATAAACCGTTTATCTGAAAGTTGATTATGCTGTAAATATTCATCCTTCATTTGATGAAGTAAAAGAAATGTACTTTCTCCATTCACGTTGACTATACAGCTAATGAAGGTATTACGACGTTCAACAGTGTTCAAGATGATTTGCATGTCATTACGAATACGCCAAGCTTCAGGGGAAATATTGAGCATATTGATTAGATCATTGGTGGACAAGTCAGGTTTGTACGGTGCTGGCTCAATAATACGAGTCCAATTGTCGTCATTACCTTGCTCGAATACGCTAATTGCATCTGAGACATTCAAGCCAATTGTTTGCCATTTGCGATTGAGGGAATCGGTGATATGGTAATAGTGCAGCTCCTTTTCAGAAGCTCCTTCTTCTGATTCCCATACTTGCTTCATTCGTACAATGTCAATGATGGCTTGATTGTTAGCTTTTTTGGTCACTGGGTATCTTCCTCCTTGAGATATTGGTAAAATGGCAATAGCAAAGCTAAAGAAAGTACTGCATCTTCCTTTGTTTAAGTGATAATAATCAATTGAACGTTTAACGTTCAATTACATAATTCATTCTATCATATTGAACGTTTAGTGTGCAATCATTCTTTAACAGATATGTGGAGGTTTTTTCAGTGGATAATAATGAGTGGATTTTGTATTGCAAGCTTGGTGAAATAATTGAAAAGCATGATGTGTCTGCATTAAAGCTTTCTGAAGATATTGATCATAGAAGAACAACCATCACTGATTTAATTCATAATAAAGATATGGTCAATAAGCGTATACCTGCTTCGTTAATAACAAAACTCTGTGTTTATTTCGATGTAACACCAAATGATTTATTTGAAATCCGTAAGCGTGTTGAATAATCCTAATTCGAATAATTAAACACGAAAGAAGACCCCATAAATTAGAGGTCTTCTTCATTATTGATTAGGTCTATTACTTCCTTCGTACGCAAAATTTTGTGTAATGTTGATTTCATTATCTATACGAGTCCTCTGATACTCCTTTGCCTTTAATCTCTCCAATTGTTCAAGTTCTTCAGCCCATTCTAGGCGTTCGGATGCCCTAATTCACATCAACCAAAAAATCCAGTCATCATCAATACAGGACAACTGGATGGTAAAATTGATGTTATATTTGTCTTTCTTTTTTCACACTATTAACATTGAAGTAGTATTTAGTAAGTTTTATGAAAACTACCAACCGTAGAGTTATACTTGGCAATATCAGATGGTAACACGAAACCGATTGATGTTTGATAAAGATTTGCAATGTCGTTCCCTGCTCCGAAATAATATGCCTGCCAAACAAATTTGGAACAATAACTATCAGCAACATTATTAAGTGTATGGTTAAAAGTATAATTTTGCACCCTACCTATATTGTTCATTGCCCATCTGGCTGCGGAAAGGCCACCTCCACCATATGCATGCATGATTGTAAACGTGTTACCTTTAGAAAACCGTGAAATATACGAGTCTAAACTCTCTGAAATGCCGGGGCCGTATGGATGGACATGGTAGATTCTATAGTCGGTTCCTACAATGCCAACGTGACCAGCAAGGAAAGTAGAAAACGACTTAGGATTATAAATAATATCTCCTGCTTGAATAGTTATGTTAGTGCTAGGATAATCCAACAAAGGAGATAGTTATGAAAAAATATGGAGTAGTAATCTTTATAGTAATTATATTTGCAAGCGTTTGGATGCTTAGTAGCTTCACTAAAAGTCATACTCAAAACGAAGCATTCAACTATCTTGTAAAAATTCAAGGATACAAACCATCTGAAATTTATTCAGTTGAAACTCAAATAGGTAAAGCTCCCTTAGTTAGTACACAAGTTATATTCAAGGACGAAACCAATGCAAGGTATTTTTATAAAAAAGAGCAGGATAAAATTATTCAGTATAGCCAAGCCCCCGTTAAAGGAGTAGATGATGGGGCGTATAATTACAAACATAAAGAAAAAAAATAAATTGATTGTCTGATACCAAGATTGGCTTTGAAGGATTATAACGGTAGTATGCTTATTTATGTACAGCACACATATGACGAATTATAATATAAAATGCGACACTCGGCTGGAAACACATAAAAATGGCCCATGGAAGGATTCGTGTAGAAATAGAGTCATCACAACTGCATTCACACAGTAGAATCCTCCATGAGCTATTCACATCTTAGCTTCATTGAACGCTTCACGTTAGAAATTCTGCACGGACAAGGGAAGAGTTTAAAAGGCTATCGACCAAGAACTGATGCGACAAAATTAAAAATAATCCAGCAACTGTGAGATATGCAATAATTGTAGTTACTGCTGCATTCTTATAGCTTAAATCATTTCAATACAAGATTTTCTATAACCTGAACGGCATTTCTTACGCCTCCGAGACTTAACAACTTTTCTCCGGCTATATTAGCATTATTAGCAAATATGGGATTCTCATTAAAATCATCAACGATTCTTCTTATTGTTTCATAGTTGAAATCATGTGCTTCAAGCAATACACCTGCGTTTAACTTGGCTACTGAAGAGGCGTTGTACCGCCGTTCAAACACACCGCCAGGACATACGATTTGAGGTACTCCATAGATCAAGCCAGTCATAATACTATTTTGCCCACCATGATTTATATAAACTCTAGCTTCCGGCATAAGCTTGCTAAAATCAAATTTTTTGCCAACAATGATGTTGTTTTTCTCAAAGGGTTTTACTAGCTCTGATGCAATATATACTTCATAGTCAGATCCTTCAAAAGCTTTAGTTAACTCTTTTATAACCTGCTTTGGTGAAATCACACCATTCCCCATATAGGCTATGATTTTATTCTTTTCGGTTTTAGCGTCTGTACCCTCTGGTGCGGAAAGAGGCCCCACAAAAGCTATATCCTCCTCACCCACAGGTTCCAACTCATAAGAACTCGGAATAATCTTTACATCTGCCCAATCGAAGATTTCTAAAACCGATTCCACTTTATTTAAGCCATTGTCTTTCAAGTACTTATTAACGCCCTTACTATATTCAGGGTTGGAAGCAAAGCTTTTTTGAACTGGATAACTGAATCCCGTGGCAATTTTCACCTTTTCCAACCGGGCGGCGACAATAGCTGATATTCTAAATTCTGAATACATAACGTCGGGTTTAAATTCTTGAATTGCTTTTCTAATGGAAGACACATCTTTTAGAAAATATCGTCTATTGATGGCTCCTATAAAATGTAAAACATCTTCAAAGCTGTTAGCTTTCTTTTTGGGCTGAATTCCCAATGATTGAAATATTTTTAACATACTCTTGCCGATAAATACAGGTGTCCCTAAGAGTGAAGGAACAGGCGCATAATAATTTTTCACTTTATGAATACTATGATAATTTGCATCTTCTGGCGCGCATAATGCTACTTCATGGCCTCTTTTGATACATTCGTTTGCTAATAAGGTTGTTCTTGAAAAAGGTCCTTTTGTTTCTACCATAGCTGACATGGGTGAAATTAGAACTTTCATAACACACTCTCCTTATCGGCTTGGAGTTACATACACATCAATGTCAGGACGCTAGAGCTATGCTGTTGGTATGATGCCATGCTGAAAAACACGTATGGCGTGTTGAATAATGGCTTCATTCTCATATTTTCTATCTTTCATGGGAACCATCTCCTGGAAAATCACAAACGACCAAATTGAACCAATAAACAGCCTAATCGAAAGGACAGGATCTATCTCGCTAGATACATGGGGCTTTAACATTTTGCCGATCTGCTCGGAGGCTTTTTCGACGACTTCATGGTAAAACAGTTCCCCTATTTCCGGGAAGTTAGGCGTTTCTCCAATGATAATCCGCATAAGTTTGATTTTTCGCGGGTCTTCGAACACAGATAAAAACACCATTCCAATTTCAACTAGAAATTCCTCTATACTTGCCGTTTCTTGCTCCAGCTTTGTGAGCTTAAAAAGCAGCTGCATCTGTGAAGTTTCCCTGATCGTGGATATGAACAGTTCCTCTTTGTTTTTGAAATATTGATAAATAGCTCCTTTGGACATACCTATTTCATTGGTTATATCCTCAATGTTTGTACGACTGTACCCTTTTGTCCCAAAAACATTAAGAGCAGCCTCTATGATTTCCTTCCGCCGGATGTCCTGAGAGTAGGAAACATCCTTCAAATCCAATCGGCCGATGTCCATGAGGATGTCATCCTTGCTTTTGTAATAGCGGTAAATTGTCCCCACAGCCACTTTTGCGCTTGTCGCAATATCCTGAACGGTCGTATCCCTGTAACCCTTCTTTATAATCAGCTCCTCTGCGACTTTTTTAATTTTTGCTTTAGTATTGTTCTTCATATGAACGACGTCCTCTTTTTATGAATATTTTCTGGATGGTTATTTATTATTCATTCACATTATAACGTTTTTTTTTCGTTATTCAATAGGCCCGAGTTACTACATATAACCATTTCTTCAGCCAAACACACTAAAAAGGCTAGACGGGTAATCCCATCTAACCTCTTGATCAGCTTACTCTTCATCTTCGTTAACCACTTTAATCAGATTTCCGTAGACTGCCTTCGTATGAGCAGATGCATGTTCTTTAAAATGTGTAAACAACCTCATACATCTGATTGCTTGTATTTTATTATTAGCTTCAGCAGACCTTTCCAAACAACTGAACAAAAATGCGAAGCCGTCTGAAAACCTCCCCTTACGCAAAAGATAGATCGCCAATTCCCTTGAGAAATGAGTATATCGCTCCGTTGTGAATCGTTGAGTATACAACCCTTCCACTTTTTTCTGCTCCAGAAAAGAGACAATTTCTCCTTCAAATTGCTTTAAAATAATATCTACATCAAAATGGTATCGGTTAGCCGCCTCAAGGATAATATCAAGTGCAGGAAGAACTTCATCTTTTCTTGAAGAAATATAATTTACATAATTGGGAAGAACGCTCTTATCGCCAGAAAGAAGCTTAGTTAAAAACGTATTCACTACTGCCCAGTCTTCATATTGCCTCTTCCACTTCAAAGCAGTTTCATCCGTAGCATTCACCCAACTCAAATCGGCGTAAGCATAAGTGTGCTGAAGTGCTTGCTCGTAGTCTTTCCTCCCTTGACAAGCTTCTGCACGAAGTAAATGGGAGAATGCCCAATAAGCAAACAAAGGAAAATTGGGTTTCTTCGAATTGTCTTTGTTCACATGGTGTCGCTGCTGCTCCAGTTTGTATTGAATTTTAGCCTTGTCTCCCATAGCTTTAGCGAACAGTTCTAATTTATCCCATTTTCGTAACGAACGGTATGTATTCGCCAAATCTTTTAACGCCTCTAACTGATCTATCTCATCTAACCGTTCAACGTAGGGCTCAAATTGAACAGCTGCATCATAGTTTTTCTCTTGATCGTCTCCAATACGAATCGTAAACAATCGATACTGGCAAACTGCCAATCGCTCTGAATGTTGATGCTTTTCACTCTCAGCCACATTTTCATAAAGGAACGCCGCTGCTTCCTTGTGACCATCTCTGTAAATATGCTCGGCCATTTCGAAGAGCAACGAAGGATAGATTGGATTATCCAGCAACAGAAATACAACGCGCTGCAAGCAATCAAGTCGGTCATGCTCCACGCATCCGTATAAAAAAGGGCTGATTCTTCGCCAGTTCAGCGGCTCTTCCTCAATACATTCTTCAATGTAACGTTCATAAAAATAGTCTGGCGGTAATTCCATCCCCGCAGTAATGCGATCCAATTGGTTAACGGATAAAATACGATTTCCAGTAACAATACTGCTAACCGTGCCTACATTTAAACCAATGATGTGTCCAAACTCGGTCATACTCAAACCTTTTTGTTTTAGATATTGTTCTAATTCTCCTCTAATCGTAAGTGTGATTTTCATGAATAAACCACCCTTTCAACGTAGACTCGCCATATGTAGTTGAATAAATCATTTTATCACCCATAATTGTACCATCTTTTGGAACAAAGCTATATACCTTTCAGTTGTTTACTTTAGATACCTTTCGGGGCTATAGGCCCTTCTATTTTTTCAAACTGAAACATTTTTCCAATATAGACCGTCTATAAAGCAAATAGGTAAAGTCAAGAAAGGGGGTGGCTCTTATTATGCGGAAAAGTAGCATCTTATTTTTGACTATCGTCCTGTTGTTAATAACCACTTACAGCTCTAACGCAGAAAAAGAAGCTTTTGCTCAAAGCGCGAAAGAGCATGATACACTAATCGTTTATAAACTACAAAAGGGCACCCCTCTACAACAGCTAACTAAAAAAGATATACTTGCTACATTCAAAGATAAAACTGACACCAAGATTTTTATCAATGCATTGAATACATCAGAAAAAATATCAGGTATTGTTAATACAGCTTCTCCAAATTACGAACTTACTTTCCAAAAGGATGAAACTGAAGAATCTTATTGTTTATGGATTAACCCCAACGATTCGACCAGCAATGCTATGTATATAAATAAGAAAGATCCCTATACTGCATATAAGCTATCAGTCAACTCCACAAATTCAATAAAAAAATTACTCGTGAAAACTAAAAATTAACTAAAAAGGCCTGTTTTTTGGTTTCATTCAAAAAACAGGCCTTTTTAAATTTTATTTCAAACCATATTTCTCCAAAACGGATTCTCTAAATTGTTCTTTGGAGTCTTGTTTATCCACCGAAGAACTGGGAGATTGAGATGATGGCTCAATCGCAAACTTGCCAAGATCCATATTGATTACACTATACTGCCCTTGTGTATTTTTTTTGAGAAAAATAATATTTTTTTCATTTTGCTTCAATTCAGTATAATCCTCATAGGCTATTTTTTTCTTGCCTCCAGCATCATCAATATAAGAAATCGGTTCCACGATAGACAGAGGCTCTTCTACGTTTAATGCTGTGCCTTCGGGTGATTTAATTACTTTATCAATTTTTATATTCGTAAGTGTATAAAAGTCTTGTATCGTACCATCCTCAAAGCTTGTAACGATATGTTGTCGATCATCAAACTCCTGCAAAGGAGTCCCTATCACAATAAGCTCTGCATTGGAGTCCAATTCGCTTACAGTTTTATAATCAATATAAGAAGCTTCCAGCGAAATTTTGGGAGTATTCATCTCTGAGAAATTCGGAGAAGCGTTCGTAGATGTAAAAAAGAGACTCCCTGAAGCAATGAATGCCCCTATCGCCAAAACAGAAATACCCAGCTTTATTTTTTTATTAAAAGTCATAACAGTACCCCTTTCCCAAATTAGTTATTATGCTAATTAGTTTCCCCACTTAGCAATTAAGGATTGCTTGTCATATGCCTGAACACCGATAGACTGAATACCTTGTTTCATGACAGAGCTACTAGAGGTTGATGGATGTGCTTGAGATAACGTATGGCCAACCTCATGAGTTGCGTTGGAGGTTTTTTGCACGGAGTTCATACCGTAAGCCTGCATCTGATTGTGATAAATCACCACCGTGGCATATGCCCATTTATCGCTTACACCCGCTACACCACCAGATGTTTTATACGGAGTTGTCAATCCCAATAAACCGGAAGTGGCTGTAGAACCGACATAATATCTGTCTGGGTTCCCACTCGTCGATGTCGTTTTACCAATGTTTACTGATCCAGACGCAGCGTTCCAATCAGAACGGGCGATGTCATAGGCACCGGTATAGCCATTTTTAGAAACCGAGGAATCATAATATGCACTAAAATTGGCTGAGCTTCTCCCTCCAGTAAAGCTAGTTGCAAAAGAAGTGGAACTAATAGAAATCACGGCAAAAGATAATATTCCGACCATGGAAAAAATTTTTTTCTTGGAAGCCAATAGTTTTTTCAAGATTAGCACCCCTTTTAGGAAATTTGGAAATCTTATAATCACTCCTGATGAAATAGACTTCTCGCTGGAATATCATTCCTATACCAATATACCGATTATTTTTCTTTTTCTCTACATTAAAAACAATATATTCCATAATGTGACATGAATTTGGTTCTTTACTCCTAAACTTACTCTATGTATCCGCAGCAGCCTTATGGTGCATGTACAATAAAACAGGCGATATAAAAAAGAGGACCAGACGGATCATACCATCTTGCCCTTTCACTAATTATATCATCTTATCTCTAAACGAAATGATTACATCTCGCCATGGTGAGTAGTATAATGGCTGGACCCTTGATTATAAAAATATAAAGGCGTAGTCACTATCGCTGCTACCATAAAGCTGCTTGCTAAAAAGGTTAAAAATATTTTACGTTTCATCCTTATCCACCTCGTGCATTAAATTTCTGTACGCTGTCTTCGTCTCAGGTGGTGCATACTCCTGATAAAACTCATACAGCCTCATACATTTAATTATATACGATTTATTATTGGTGGATGCAGATTTTTCCAAACAGTTTAATAAAAATTGAAAGCCATCAGAATATCTTCCTTTGGTCAAATAGTAAACTGCTAATTCCTTTGAAAAATGCATGAAGCGTTCTGTTATAAAGCGTTGAGTATAAAAGCTCTCAACCTTCTGTTCCTCCAGATAGAATGAAATATTCGCCTCGAATTGCTTTAAAATATCATCCACATCAAAATGGTATCGGTTAGCCGCCTTAAGGATATTATCAAGCGCAGGAAGAACCTCGTCTTTTCTTGAAGAGATATAAGCTACGTAATCGGGAAGAACACTCTTATCGCCAGAAAGAAGCTTATTTACGTACGTGTTTACTACCGCCCAGTCTTCATATTTGTTTTTCCATTCCAAAGTTTCTTCATCTGTATCCGTAACCCAACTTAAATTAGTATACTTTCTAATATGCTGAAGTGCCTTCTCATAATCTTTTCTCTCATCACAGGCTTGTGCTCGAAGTAAATGCGAGAATGCCCAATACGCAAACAAGGGAAAGTTGGGTTTCTTCGAATTCTCTTTTTTCCCATGATGCCGTTGTTGCTTCAGTTTATATTGAATTTTGGCCTTATCTCCCAGAGCTTTAGCGAATAATTCTACTTTGTCCCATTTTCGTAACGAACGATATGTATTCGCCAAATCCTTTAACGCCTCTAGCTGATCTATCTCATCTAACCGTTCAACATATATTTCAAATTGAACTGCCGCTTCATAGTTCTTCTCCTGATTGTCTCCTTGCCTCGTTTGGAACAGGCGGTACTGACACATCGCCAATCGTTCTGAGTATTGCTTCTTCTCACTTACAGCCACATTTTCATAAAGTATAGCCGCCGCCTGGTACATCTTCTCATGAAATAGTTCTTCCGCAAGCTCAAATAAGGATTCTGAATAACCCAGTTTATCCATCAATAGATTTACAACTTGGTGAATAGAGTCCAATTTATTTAATTTTGCACAATTATGTAAGAAAGGACTCATTCGACGCCAATTCGGGTTAGCCTCTGCTAAATATTCAGACACATAACGTTCGTAGTAATAGCCGACAGGACGCCCCATCGCTTTCGTAATTCGATCCAGCTGATCCACTGAAAGAGTACGATTCCCATTAATAACACTACTCATGGTTCCCGGATTCATTCCTGCTTCTCTCGCTAGGTCGCTTAGAATTAAATCATGATCTTTCATATGCTTCGTTATCTCTGTGAGTATCGTGGTTGTATTGGACAAATTTAACCACCCCTTATCAGGAACTTGTTAGGATAATCAACATTTAAAGCGGACTATATTGCAATCTGATGATTGTATAGCCTTTCCGCAATCCATTGTACCATCTTCTGGAACATTATCATATACCTTTCAGATACTTACTTAAGCTCCCTTTTGGTAAGGTTTACATAGAAATTTGCACGTGTCACTAATTGCCTACTATCTCCCCTCTTTTTAAATACTCCTCAACAAGCTGGAACATTTCTGTGATTTTTCTAGACACTTCTGGGACATCATCAACTGGCAGACCAATCTCGCTTATGCGAAACAGGGAGTTCAGGCTTGCTCTGAAACCATTCAAATATTCATCCGATTCCTCCAATAATTGATGCATTCTTAAAATGATGACTGCATCCTTCGAGCTCACCGAAGACGCTTAATCAAGGAAATTACTCCCCAGATGAACAACGTCAAGATCACGCCAACGATTACAATTGTAATCAAAATTGAAGTCCAATTTAAATGCATCCAGTATCCCCCCTCTTCCTTACCTCTCTAGTTTAACGCACGTTTACTTCAACTGCACTCAATTCATAAAAAGGCTGCTCCCTCTCGGAAAACCCGCTTGGGAACAGCCTTATCAAGTACAGCTTCCACTACACTGATTTGATTTTATTGGAGCGATACATCAAGTACAGGAAATATGGAGCGCCAATCAGGGCGATCAGCAGCCCGGAAGGAATCTCCGTCGGTGCAAGCACCGTCCGTCCAATCGTGTCAGCCAGCACCAGCATTACCGCTCCCAAGATGCTTGACAGAATAATGGATCGGCGTACATGGTGCCCGATCAGCGTGCGCACGATATGCGGAGCAATCAATCCAATGAAGCCAATCGTACCCACGCAGGCTACCGCTCCGCCCGCTAGCAGTACGCCCACTGCCATCGCCAGCAAACGGGTGCGACGCACGGGAAGCCCCAGCCCCATGGCGCTGCTGTCGTCAAATACCAAAAGATCGAAGCGACGAGCCAGCCACCAGGCTACTGGCAGCAGCACGAGTAGAAAGGCCAAAATCGTCATCACCTGTCCCCAGCTTCGAGCGTAGGTACTGCCCGTCAGCCAGATATAACCCGTGCTGCCCCACAGGGAGCCCTGGATGATCAACACCTGAATTCCGGCTGCTCCTATCGCCGATACGGCAATACCGAGTAGTATCACAACAGACGGGTTCAGATGCTTATTCCATGACAGAAAGAAAATCACCGCCGCCGAGACCATCGCTCCGGCGATTGCCGCGACTGGCAGCATATATACAGGCAGACCGGGCCAGACGATAATCACTGCAAGCGCGCCGAATCCGGCTCCTGAAGAGACCCCGATGATCGAGGCATCGGCTAACGGATTGCGAACAGCCAGTTGAATCAAAACGCCGCTGGCCGCAATCGCGATGCCTGCCCCAGCCACCACCAACGTACGTGGAATCCGGAACTGCAGCAAAGCCGAATTCGCGCTCTCCCCGCCGAACAAACCAGACAGCAGATCGCCTACCGGAATACGCATGCCCCCAAACATCAGGCTGAATACGGTCAACAGCACAGCTCCGCACCCGAATAGCGTGGCCAGCCTGTCGAACGGCAATTTTCGTGAACGGACACCTATGTTCATTGAAGACTGTCCGCCACTGCCGGAAGGCAGCTTCATCTTCCAGAGAATCAGCCAAATTAACCACGGGGCCCCAATCAATGCCATGACCGCTCCAGTTGGCAGATTCATGCTTGATTGGTGAACCATTTTTGCCAGCACGTCAGCGCCCGTTAGCAGTAGCGCTCCCCATAGGAAAGAGCCAGGCAGTACCCAGCGGTGCATTTTCAGGCCGCTTAAGCGTACCAAATGCGGAGCAACCAGTCCCACAAACCCGATAGGCCCGATGACGCTCACCGTAACCGTCGACAGCAGGACCGCCAATACAATACCTACAGCCCGCGTCAAGCCAACCCTTTGCCCCAGGGACGTGGAAGTGGACTCATCCAGATCGAGCACATCGAACTGCCTCGACAGCAGAACTGCAATAATTGAAAGCCCTACAACCCAGGGCCAGGCGTAAATCGTACCGCTCCAGTCGTTTTGCACCAGCGAGCCGGAACCCCAGAGAAACAGCCCCTGTGTTTCAAAGGAATAAAAGATATGCAGTGCTCCGGTAAACGAACCGAGGACCATAGATACAATCAAGCCGGCAAGCGCCAATCGAATCGGACTTCCCTTTCGCCCGCCGCCCATGAAATAAGCGAGCACTGCCGCCAGCAGACCGCCTATGGCAGCGAACAGAAACGGCGCTTGATGCAGTAAGCCAGGGAACATCACCGCACCAAGCACAACTACAAAGTAGGCTCCAGCGTTAATTCCGAGTGTATCAGAAGCTGCCAGCGGATTTTTGGTAATCGCCTGCAGCAATGCACCAGCAATCGCCAGTGCACCGCCAGCCAGGATTCCAATGACCGTGCGTGGCATTCGCAAATCCCAAATCATATTGTGGTCCAGTGTATTCTGTCGCTGGACCAGCGCCTCAATGACTGTACGCAATGGTATGGATGACTCTCCATAGCACAAGCTTACAAAAAAAAGCACAGCAAGGACGGCCAAACCGCCCCCAAAGATGCTCCCTACACGCCAAACCTTCGACAACCCTGCTGTACCTGTCTGGGTCATTTCGTCAGTACCCCGACCACCTGGTCAACCAGCACTTTGGATGAGATTGGGCCACCGAACGTCCATGTCGTCCCGTCCAACGGATAGGTTCGTTTGCCTTTGACAAAGTTCAGTCCGTTCCAGACCGAATTGTTCTTCATCGCGGCTCCGAATACGTCGTCCGTCTTTTGCGTAATGTAGATGAAATTGCTGTCCTGTACAGCAGGCAGAGCTTCGATGCCAACGGTGCTAAATCCGTATTTCTCCGTCTTGTCCGACTTCCAATCGTTCACCATGCCGATTTTCGACAGTGTTTCCACTACAACCGAGTTGTCCTTGAACATCCGTAGACTTGCGGCATTTTGAGCCGTAAAGGCCTGTGTCAGCGCGTAGTGGAAGTTCGTTTTTCCTACTTTTTCCAATACAGCCTTTACCTCTACATAATGCTGGTCAAGTTCACTTAGAACTTTATCAGCCTGCTCGGTTTTTCCGGTAGCCACAGCGATCTGCTTGAAAATTTCGACCATACGGTCATAATCATAGCCGTTCCCTTTATAAGGATCGTATTCTATCGTCGGTGCGATCCCTTTAAGCTGTGCATAGATGGCCGCATTATTATCTGCGTTAGAGATAATAAGATCCGGCTTGAGCGCCGCAATTGCTTCCAGATTCGGTTCGCCCCGTGTGCCTATATCCGTAACAGAATCAGCAAGCTTCGCCTCTGGCGTCACCCACAGCTTGTAGTCTGCACTGTCCGCATTGCCGACGGGCTGCACCCCAAGTGCAATCAGGTCTTCGGTAAACGTCCATTCGAGTACAACGACACGTTCTGCCGGCTTGTCCAGCTTGACTTCCCCGTGATCATCCTGCACCGTCACTGGTCCAGCCGCTGGAGACGTCTGTTTAGGTCCCGGACTGTCTCCCGCCTTCGAGCTATCCCCTATCTGACCACAGCCAGCCAGCATAATAGTAAAGACCATAAATAACAGTAGGCCATTCCACTTCTTCTTCATTCCTCTTATTCACCCCTGTATGTATACGTCGCCTTAGACAATGATTATCATTATCAGTAAAAGGGTATAGGGGTTAGCGATTTTTGTCAATAAGGATTCTATTGAAATAGCATAAGCAGTATATTTTTGCAAAAGTGCGGCTACTCTTTAGTCAGAAATCCAAATTGAATCGCAAACGGGTTCCGTTTATGATAGCTTTATCATTGTTTTTAAGGGAGGCTGCATTAACGTGGCAGTATTAATCAACGAGCAAATTAAGGCGGACGAAGTAATGCTCACCGGACTCGGAGGGGAACAGCTCGGTATGGTCTCCAAGGCAGAAGCCTTGGCTATGGCCCGATCCAAAGGAGCAGACCTGGTCTGTACCTCATTGATGAGCAGCCCACCGCCCTGTGCCCTGGTTCCGAAGGGCAAGGGGAAAGCGCTCGCGCAAAAAGAGTCCGCAGCACGCAAAACGAATGTTGGACAAGCTGTTGGAAAGAGCGGTAAAGAAAAAATCAAGGAGCTGCGCTTCACTGCTCATATTGAGGAGCATGATTACGATACGAAGCTGCGTCAGGCGGACAAATATCTGCGCTCCGGCAAGCCGGTGCAGTTGGTTGTCAAATCATCCGGCGCGAAGGAAGCTCCTGTCGCCAAAGCGGTGCTGGAGCGACTGCTGGTCGACCTAAAGGAAGCCGGAGTGAAGGACACTGGAATCCAGACGAGCGGCAAAGGCTCACAGGTGAAATTAAACCCACGCTTCTGAGAGGTTACATGAGGTATGCTCTGTACGACCCTAAAGACTTTTTTTCTATATTAAAGGAAGCAGCCGAATCACCAACAAAGACAATGCAGGCTCAGACTCCTTTTATTGAGGGGTCTTTTCCTATTTTGCTAACTGTAAAATATTTAAAATTTAAACCACTTGATTTCGCCCTCCGCCTCATTTATTCTCGATATATAATTACAGTGGGCTTTATAATTCGGACATATCCAACAAATTTTTATGCATAGGTCTTTATGCAGAGTTAATTTTTGTTAATATCCAATATCAGGGCCTAAGGTACTATGATAGATTACATTTTAATGATATATTGATAAATAATATAAAAGACTATATACCCAGGGCTTGGGCTGGAGGATGTATGAAAAAGGAATCAAATCAAGACGAAACCAGTTATTTATTTAATGTTGATGTATTAGTTAAAGGCCGTTCGAACGTAGAGGCCCTTCAGTTCTTGCTTAATCTCTTGAGCCAACATGATCAAATTGCCGATAGCCGGATTCAATCTGGCATCGAACTTGGTAATTTAATCGAAGCTGCTTTGTATCTAAAAAAACAGTCTGCTAACGACTCATCGGACCCCGCCACTAAGCTTGCGGAAAAGTTTTCCAAAAAGAAGTCTGCCGCTGTTATGACTAAGCCAGCTGCCGTTCAAGAGATCAAACAATCCCGCACACAGCCGAAGCCTGCAACACAACAAGAACTTAACACATATGAATGGATTCAGCGCTATATACAAGATAATACACTTGTGCGTTTAATCGTGAATCGCTATGGCGGACAGCGCAGCATTCCCTGCCGCATTCTCAACCTGGATCATGGCAACAACTTGCTGAGTGTGTATCATGTGGATGAGAAGCAAGTGTACTCCTTTAAAATGAATGAAATTGATGAAATCACAACGTAAACACAATAACTTTCAACACGAACTAAAGCATGAAAAAAAGAGAACCGATAGGAAATGCGATACACCTTTCCTATTGATTCTCTTTTTTCGTATTCCCAAATCGAGTCACTAATCCTCTTTCTTCAGCCCCATTGCAGGCCAGGCCAGGCATGCCCAGCCTGCAATAAAACAAACGCCCCCCAATGGAGTAATAGCACCCAGGACACGGATTCCGGTCAAACTTAGCACATATAGGCTGCCGGAAAATAAAATAATACCCGTGAACAGCAGACGCGCTGCCCACCTTAAACGGTTCGAAGCCCCCCATTGTCCGGCAGCCAATGCAATGATCAGCAAACCGACAGCATGAATCATATGATATTTTACACCTGTTTCATACACAGCCAATGCATCCGCGTCAATTTGCGCTTTCACAATATGTGCTCCAAACGCTCCAATGGCTACTGCCAACAGCATCATTATAGATCCCATAATTATCCATCTACGTTGCATATTTATGTACTCCTTTCTTCTCATTCATTAATCCTAACGTTCTTCCTATTTTATCGAATAGGTATGAAGTTTACCAGCTAGCCCGTATGGTTGGATCCCTACAGAATTTGGTGTTTAAACCTTGCCTTTTGGAGGGTAATGTGTAAGGCGGCTTGCTTTTTTGCTTATTTTGTGGAAAATTAGTACCTGTTCAGACTATGTTCAAGGAGTTGAAAAAATGAAAACCCAAGATCCTAATTTGCAAAATCCTGCTGCGTCTGAGGAGCACCCTGTTTTTTCAGAAGCTCCTGTGTACCAGCCTCCGATCAAACTCAAGCACTCCGGTCCCGGGATTGCTTCTTTTATTATGTCGCTCGTCAGTCTGATCGGATATATTATTATGGCTATTATGGTCATTAATCTGCTTGCTCATTTCAGCCAGTACCAAACGATGAATCCGGAAGTCGTTCTGCAACAAACCGGAACCGTGCTGCTTCCTTTTATTTTTCTAGGCAGTCTGTTGCTGAATTGTAGCGGACTTGTGGTCGGTATTATTGGAATCGCGTTGAAAAACCGTAAGAAGGCCTTTGCTATCACAGGATTGATCATTAATGCACTCATTATTGTGGGCTTTATTGCACTTCTTGCCATCGGCCTTGCTATTCCGAATAGCACTGCAGATATTTATCCTTCCACCGTGCAATCTTTATAATTTTCCCGCATCACACAGAGAGGATTCTTATGTATGAACAAAATTAAAATTTTTGCGGACAGTACCAGTGATATTCCTGCCGACTGGCGCCAACAATACGAGATTAGCATTGTACCATTGTATACCGTGTTTGGTGATGAAGCATTACAGGACGGGGTGAACATTCACCCGGAACAATTATTTCAGCGTGTAAGCCGCGAGGGACAATTGCCGCGCACCGCTGCACCTTCTCCAGCTGATTTTATTCAAGCCTTTTCTCCCTACATAGAACAAGGGGACGACATTTTATATATCAGTCTGTCTTCTGAGCTGTCTTCGACGTACCAAAATGCACTGCTCGCTGCCTCTGAATTCCCGGAAGGTCGCATCACGGTTTTTGATTCTCTGAATTTATCATGTGGCTTTGGCCTGCTTGTGATGAAAGCTGCACGCGCGGCAGCAAATGGCAGTACGATGGATCAGATTGTAGAGATGCTGACAAAAACCCGGCCGTTGGTGGATACGGAATTTGTCATTGATACACTTGAATACCTGTACAAAGGCGGCAGATGCTCAGGAATGCAAAACCTGATCGGCAGTCTGCTCAAAATTCGTCCGGTCATTAAAGTCATTGACGGAAAAATGACGCCTGCATACAAAGTCCGTGGCAAACGTGAAAAAGCACTGGAGCAGATGCTGCAAAATGCCCTGAACCAGCGGGATCAAATGGATAATGACATGATCATTGTCGTACATGCTTTGGCTGAGCAAGATGCGCTCATGCTGCAAGCTCGTTTGAAAGAAGAAACGAAGGCACAAGAGGTGCTGCTGGCTACAGCTGGATGCGTCATATCGAGTCATTGCGGACCTCAGACCATCGGTATTATGTATGCCAAAAAAGCATAGTTTCAAATCCAAAGGGTGTCCCAAAAGCCATGAAATGGCTGCTGGGACACCCTCGTTGTTTTTCGAGTAAGATGTACGTAAACACGAATATGGACGCTCCGCGAACGGACCGTTGTTCCAATCGCTGTTGTCTCCAGATTTATTAATTTTACCTTAGCGGTGAAAATCCGGAGACAAAGGCGACCGCTGCCGCTTTTCCACAATCGTTCCGTCCTCTCCGCTGCTTTGAGCAGAAAAAGTTTCTACAGTCCTCTTAAAATCACAAAAGAAATCGCCTTTTTGGTGTTTTTCCAGCAATTTAGCAATGAATAACTTTACTATTTTTGATAGTATTATTCGTCGAGTGACGATATATGCATCTACAATCTATCATAAAAAAAGAAGGTTATTCGGTATGAGTTCCAAGCGATCACATTGGTTAACCCGGCTCACCCTGGCAGCAACTACAGCCATAACGATATTCACCACATCTACTTCATATTTAGCTGCCCCGGCAGCAGCATCCGGCATAGCGTTTCAGGATATTTCACACAGCTACGCCTATCAATCTATCATTTCCCTGCATGCTAAAGGGATTTTGACAGGTACACAACCAGGCTACTTCTCCCCCAAAAAAGCAGTTACGAGAGCCGAATGGGTTACCGCACTGGATCGCACGCTTGGTCTGCAGTCTGTAAAAGCGACCGTTGCTTCCTATCGGGATGTATCCAAACAAGCGTGGTATTACGGCTGGATCGAAGCTGCTTCCCAGCTTGATATCGTTCAGGGAGGAACGACCGCTACATTCCAGCCCAACCATTCTGTAACCCGACAAGAAGCAGCCTTGATGATCGCACGTCTTATCCGCTCTTCGGGGGGATCAGGAGAAGCCACTTCCTCTTTCACAGATGCTGATGAGATTGCAGATTGGGCGCTTGAAGCTGTAACCACCGTGAATCGCTACGGCTTTATGAAAGGTGAAAATAAATATTTTCACCCCACATCTTCCCTCACCCGGGAAGAAACAGCGGCCATACTGGAGCGTCTGCTGACATATTCCACGCAGCATGCTCGGTCAACCGCTTCCTCCGCCACTTCTATCCGACTAGGGTGGCAATATGATCAAACCGTTCAGCAGTTTGAAAACACTGTGCTGCAGTCCAACATCAATACGCTGTCACCACGCTGGTTTTTTCTGAACGAAACAGGTACGCTCAGTGATTATACGGATTCGTCACTGCTCACCTGGTCCAAACAGCATCATAAAAAAATCTGGGCTATGGTCGGCAATCGTTCCAATCTGACGATGACCCATCAAATTTTGTCCAGTGAGGCTTTACGGAGTAAAACCATAAACCAGCTTGCCCATGTCGTGTCCGCACATGGTTTGGACGGGCTTGTCATTGATTTTGAAAATGTGGATGGTCAGGATCGAGCCAATCTCACATTGTTCATCCAGCAATTAAAAGCCAGGCTGAAAAGCCTGAATGCTCTACTGGCAATTTGCGTATCGCCTGATTACGGCACGGACTGGACAGCCGCCTTTGATTATAAGCAGCTTGGTGCTGCGGCAGACTATATGATCCTCATGGGATATGACGAGCATTGGGGAGGCAGCTCGATTCCCGGCTCCGTATCCTCATTGCCATGGCTCCGTGAAAGCGTGAGACGCTTTGAGCAAACGACCGATCCTGGCAAGGCAATATTGGCACTACCTTTATTTACAAGAAATTGGACGCTCAATGCGAGCGGTCAATCGGTTGCTTCCACTGATATTTCACTAAATGAGCAAAATCAACTAGTGTCCCATGCCGCTTCCAAACCGGTGTGGAATAAGGATGTTCAGCAGTATACGGTGTCTTACAAAGACACGCAGCGGCATAAGCTATGGCTGGAGGAAGGACGATCCTTTACCCTTAAGTATCGATTGGGACAGGATGAAGGATTTGCAGGCTTCGCCTACTGGTATCCGGGCGGGGCAAGCTCTGATCTGTGGTCCAGTATAAAAAATACAGACCGATTCCTGCAGCGTGGCTTGTAAAAGCGAAAAACCTTCAACCTCACGTGAAAAGTGAAGTTGAAGGTTTTTGGTATACATCCATATTGCCAGCTTACGACTGGTACGCGATTTTCCCGTTCACAACCGTCATTCGTACCTTAACGTCAAGCAAAGCTTGCGGGCTTTCCGCTACATCCCGGTCAATGACCGTAAAGTCAGCGGCTTTGCCTTCAGCAATCCATCCCCTTTCATCCTTCTCCCCGGCTGCCACTGCGCTTCCCGTAGTAAACAAATGAATGGCTTCATGAATATCCAACTTTTCGGCAGGAAGATAACCCGCATGCGTTTCTTCCGGCTTGGTACGAGTTACAGCTGCATGCATCCCGAGAAAAGGGTTCAGCGGCTCAATCGGCGCATCACTGCCGCCAGCACACGGAATCCCTGCATCCAGCAGCTTTTTCCAGGCATATAAATAATCTGTCCGTTCTTTCCCAACCCGATCCAGTACCCATGGGAAGTCACTTGCGACAAAACGCGGCTGGATGTCCGCAATCAGCGGCAGCTTCGCCATTCTCTTGACCAACTCAGCTGTAAGCACCTGTCCGTGGATCAGGCGATCCGGCAAACCGCTTTCCTCCATAAGCGCATGAGTCTCCAGCGCTGTCAAAATCATGTGCGCCGCCCCATCGCCTATGGCATGCACAGCCACCGGAAAGCCTGCTACTCTGGCTGCCGCCACCATCTGATTCAACTCAGGCTGCGGTTGAATCGCCATTCCGCGGGTATGCGGAGCATCACTATATGGCTCGGACAATAATGCAGTTCTTCCGCCAATGGCGCCATCGGCAAACATTTTTATGGCACCGATCTTATACCACTCATTGCCGGCACCTGCACGCAGCCCTTGTCCGTGCGCTTCTTCCAAAAATGGATGATAGATCAACTGGTGTGTACGAAAAGCAAGGCCTTCTTCCCTCAGTTCCCTGTAAATCCGCTGCATCGTCTCCACGCTGCCCAAAAAACGTAAATCCTCCGTGTGCGCAGCGGTCAGGCCGAGACGTAGCGCATCGAGGCATGCCCGTCGAATTGTATCCTTTTTAACCGCATAATCTGGCTCTGGCTGTACACCTGTAAAGGCGAAGGATGCCTCCTCATAAATCAATCCGTTCAGCCGTCCCTCAGCGTCTCGCCCGTAGGCTCCCGAGGCTGGATCAGGGGTGCTGTCGCTAATACCCGCACGTCGAAATGCCTCTGAATTGGCCAAGAACGCATGGAAGCATGTACGGGTCAAATAGACCGGATGCTGATCCGTAATGGCATCCAGCTCGGCTATACCCGGAATTTCAACAGGAATAAATGCATTTTCGTTCCAGTTGAGCCCTAAAATCCACTCTCCCGGCGGTGTTACAGCGACCCGCTTGCGCAGCATGTCCAGCATCTCTTGCTTGGAGGTAGCTGATGTCAGATCCAGCATCGCCAGCTTCATACCATGCATGGACAAATGCATATGTGAATCGGTTAAGCCTGGCAGCACATAGGCGTTTTCCCAATCCACAGTTTTATACTCCTTGCCGGACAGCTGCAATTCAAGCTCCCGTGCATATCCGATGGCCTGTATGCGACCATGCTGTACCACGATTGAATCTCCTTTGGAAGCCCAATCCCCATACAACCGGCCATGCTTGAACAAAACGAACGTCAACGCTGCTCATCCCCTTTTTAAGCTATAACACTTATTCCCTTCATATTATGCCTGTGTCGCTACTTCCAATTGTAGTGTAGCTATATCTACCTGCTGTATCTGCTGAGCAAAACGGCCATGAGCTGCACAGACAGCCATTCTATACTCTTGATCCAGTGCATACTGTTTAAAATGACAGTACTCGGTGGTGAAGCCATCAGTCGTGAAGCCTATGAACGAATGTGCCCTCAACTCGAATGAAAAAGACTTCAACGGTAGTGTTAATCCCTGTCCCTCGGCCTTCACAAAGCTTTCCTTAAGCGTCCATAGATCATAAAAATAGGATAAGCGACTGTCTGCATCCTGACGCATTAGCGCATCATACTCTGCATCCGAAAAGCATACCCTGCCTACCTCAAAATCAATAGGACGGAGCTGCTCAATGTCGATGCCGAGCGGATGATCATCAAGGGCGCATACCACCCATTTTCCCGAATGAGAAACATTAAAATGGAATGCTGGCGTATTCAACAAGGAAGGCTTACCAAAAGCATTGTATGTAAACTGAAGGCTGGCATTAGGTAGCTTTAATTGCCGACAAGCCAGCCATCTTAACAGCACATCGGCGTATAAGCCCCTCAGAGCGTCTTCCCGACGCAAAAAACGATCCAGCTTCTGCTGCTTTTCCAGTGAAACCCGATTTAACAGTAACTCATAGTGAGCTTCTGCCTCCGGCTTGCTTGTATCAATCGCGTATATTTCCATGGTCGCCTCCTATGCCATAATGGATATCAGCCCGTTCGCAACACTCACCGTTCGATTGAAGTCTGTCAGATATGGATGGCGTGTGCCGTGTACATGGTCAATATACTACTCTAGCACTTTCCATTCAATATGGATACAATTGGGATAAGCAGCTCTTTAAAGCTACTTTATAGAACTCAGTTATGTAAGCGTTTAAAAAACACACATAGAGGAGGACGAAACAATGAAATACGATTTTGTTCGCTTGCTGTGTATTATGCTTACGATTTTGCTGACGTTGAGCATTTTTCAGATGTTTTCACCTAAAATCGCTTCAGCAGCTTCAGCGAATGTGATGAATGGCATTCAGTTTAAAGATACTGCTGGAAACGTCGTTCATGCCCATGGGGGCGGTATGATTAAAGTGGACGGTTACTATTATTGGTTTGGTGAAAACCGCAATCCCAATGGTACGTTCAAAGCGGTATCTGCCTACCGTTCCTCAGATTTGAAAAACTGGGAGTTTCGCAAAAACGTGCTGACCAGCAGCTCGGCAGCTGAACTGAATGTGTCGAATATTGAGCGTCCAAAGGTGATATACAATGAAAAAACACGCAAATACGTATTGTGGATGCACAAGGAAAACGGAGTAAATTACAACGAGGCTCGAGTTGCAGTTGCCACCTCCGATACTGTGGATGGCGATTATACGTATCTAGGCAGCTTCCGTCCTCTGGATCACGACTCCCGCGATATGACGGTATACAATGACAACGGAACGGCTTACCTGATCTCGGCGACGCGTGTGAATGCCGATCTGAACATTTATCGGCTGACACCGGATTTTCTGCAGGTTGAATCGCTCGTGACCACACTGTGGCCGGGGCAATATCGTGAAGCTCCAGCGATGTTCAAAAAAGGAGATGTCTACTTCCTGATTACATCCGGGGCAACCGGCTGGAATCCCAATCAGGCCAAGTATGCTACGGCATCCAGCATTGAAGGAACCTGGAGCAATACGATGAACTTCGGGGATAGTACAACCTATGGTTCACAGTCGGCCTACGTCATTCCAGTTGAAGGTACGCAGACGACCTCGTACCTGTATTTGGGTGACCGTTGGGCGGGGGCATGGAGCGGTCCTGTGCAGGATTCGCAATATGTGTGGCTGCCGCTGCGTTTTCCAACCGCAACTTCATTAGCCATGGACTGGTTTGACAGCATTAATATCGACACCGCCAGTGGTGTAGTAGAGGGTGTAACCACGCCAATGGTCATTGACCCGGACGCCTACTATCAACTGGTAAGCCGCAAGAGCAATAAGCCGCTGGGCATCATTGGCAGTGCAACGACAGACGGCGCGGATGTGGAGCAACGCGCGGACTCGGGAACTGCCAGCCAGCAATGGCAGCTTAAGGATGCAGGCGGCGGATATTATAAAATGGTGAACCGCAACAGCGGCAAGCTGATTGGTGTTGAGAGCGGTGCCACAACGGATGGTGCAGTTATCGAGCAGTGGAGCGACGGAGGCTGGTCCAGCCAGCATTGGCAGCTGATATCCGTAACCGGAGGTTATTACAAGCTGAAAAATCGGGCGACTGGCAAGCTGATCGACATTTCCGAAGGTGCCACCGCCGATGGAGCCAAGGCCATTCAATGGGTCGATAATGGCGGGACGAATCAGCATTTCCGCGTAGTCAAAGCAGAATAGCTCAGGTTAGACACAAAAGGAGCCGTATTCCGAGCAGATCACGGATGATTGCAACGGAAAACCGGCTCCTTTTTTACGTAAAAATGATGAAGAATGATGAAGCTGATGATTTCTAGTACGTTACGCTTCCCACGGATAATCTGTCGTCAGGAAACTCGCCAGCTGCTTGCTTTCTTCCCTGCGCTGACGCCGTATGGCTGCGCGCGATGGAGCCGTCTGGTGCAGTTGCATTTCCTCTTCTGTTTCCGGAATCACCTGCGGCACGGTCACTTTACGGTTGTGCTCGTCCAGTGCCACAAAGGTCAGAAAGGCCGTAGCGGCAATCTTGCGGTCGCCTGTCATTAGCCCTTCGCGGATCACCTTTACGAATACCTCCATCGAGCTGCGGCCTGTCCAGGTAACAAATGCCTCCAGCGTGACGGAATCGCTC
The DNA here is from genome assembly GCF_000236805.1 of Paenibacillus peoriae KCTC 3763. Classification (GTDB taxonomy): domain Bacteria; phylum Bacillota; class Bacilli; order Paenibacillales; family Paenibacillaceae; genus Paenibacillus; species Paenibacillus peoriae. Next base: position 313,138 of record NZ_AGFX01000041.1, read on the forward strand.
GGATGAATAGGCAGTAGAAAATCCACCGAATCCGTAGAAGCCGTAACCGTGTTCGTACGACACAGCTTGGCAGCAGCGATTGATGCGATATCGTCGATATACGACATCAGTCTGCCTCCGAAAAGTGTGTTGTGATTGTTAATATCATTGGGAAATACACGGGACGTCTTGAAGCAGTAGGCTTCTCGGATGTACTTGCTTTCCATGGGTTCTCTTTCCTCACTTTTCCTAGTTGCTATCTTTTAATATCTCAGGATTTTGCAAAATCCTCATACGGAAGCCTGTTTTAGGCTATTCTCATCATCCCACTAATCCGCATAATAAATCAATACATAAAAATCCGCATCCTCATCCGAATCATTGCGGTAGGTATGTATGTCGGACACCTGAAATTGTATGGCATCCCCTGCGCTCAGCTTGAGCTGTTGCCCTTGCATTTCAAAGTACATTTCCCCGCGGATCATGAGAATCGATTCTTCTCCCAGATGCTTCTCTGCCTGGTGCGTAAACCCCGGCTTCAGACTTACCGTGAACACCTCGAACTTCTTTTCCGAATGATACGGGAATACAGGGTACACAAAATAGTTGCCGTCCTCATCAATAACCGGATGCAGGTCTTCCCTGCTAATTTTCGTGATTTGCGGGGGGTCTTCTTTGAGAAAGGTGGAAAAGGATACGTGCAAGCCGTTCGCAATTTTCCAAAGTGTGGTCACTGTAGGATTGGACTTCCCTTTCTCAATCTGAGCCAGCATACCCTTACTGACTCCTGTTAGTTCAGCCACCTTATCCAGACTAAGTCCTCTTGTCTTCCTGATTTGGGCTAAATTAGAGCCGATAATGTATTGCATTGAATCCACAGATCATACCTCCTCGAATCCAAATGTCTATATAAGAAGAATACACAAAAGACTGTCCGCTGTAATTAGTTTTGTCTACACGATTCGTTATCCTATCCAATGTTGGACATATTTAGACTAATCTACTATAATAGTCATTTAGTGCATGCTCATTAATAAATTCCTTAGAGCGCGAGGCTATACAAATGAAGGAAAATATCGAAGTAGTGAAATTCAAAATTACTGAAAATAAAACAAAAGAATTTTCAATCCAAACCCTCGATGAAATAATGACACCTCAAAATATTCCGCTTTCAACTAAACATCATCGTATAACCTTCTATACTTTAATATTTATCACGAACGGAAGTGGGACACACGAAGTTGATTTCAAAGAATACCCTGTCCAAACAGCAGACATTATTTTTTTTGCAAAGGACCGAGTTGAAAGGTTTGTGGATTTTAAACATCTCGAAGGTTTCTACCTCAAATTCACAGAAGAATTTCTCTATAAGACACTTGGCAATTATGCTTTGGAAGTAATAGATCTCTTTAGACAAACCTATATATTTCCCGTTTTGTCATTGATCAATTCGATGGTTTCCTCTCACGTTACCTTACTGAAAGACTCTTTTGACACCTATGGAAATATTGATTTTGATATCATCTCCTCCGCATTCAGAACATTGATCTTAGTAATAAGACAAAATTGTTCAATTATAAATAAAACGATTCAACTTAATAATTCACTTTTTATACAACTTGTTCATCTCGTAGATCATCACTTGCATGAGTATAAAAGCGTTGAAGATTATTCAAAGCTAATGAATGTTTCCAAAAAAACAATAAATCTGTTAACGAAAACTTCCCTCAATCTGTCGGCCAAAAGTTTTATCAATGAACGTATACTTCAAAAGGCAAAAATCTCCCTATGTTTCGAAAATAAAAGTATAGATGAAATTTCATACCAATTAGGTTTCAGTGAACCTTCTAACTTCTCACGCTTTTTTAAGAATCATGAAGGCGTCACGCCAATGGCATTTAGACGTATACACGGAAATTAATTGAGTCATTTCTGAAAAATAGAAAAAAACGAAAGTTATTGATTAGACAACTTTCGTTTTTTTTATTCATCCTTTATAAGAGCCCGCTGGTAACGGCTGAATTGCTTTTTGACTTGCAGGCCGAGCCAAAATCCGTTCATACCATGCTGCTATATATGGGCGACCTGGATTAATAAACCATGGTATTGCCAATTTCATCTCATTCACGAAAGCAAAAAACATCAAGTCTGCCATTGAATAAGAGTCACCCGTGATAAACTCACGCTCATCTGCAAGATCCAGTTCTAGTTGGTTAAGACCTTTTTCGGCCATCGCTCTAAATCCACGTTGTCCCTCCGGTATAAGTATACGATTTCCAGTATAGGAATTCTCTGCATCAGTAGATCCACGCCACCATTCAATGGCCGGCATAAGAATATTCAGATATATACGGCGATACCACATATGGATAATTGCTCGTTCCTTTGGATCCTCATCGCCAAATAAAGATTTTCCTGGTGTAACTTTATCAAGATACTGGCATATTGCTGTAATTTCGGTGATGACAGTACCATCATCCAAAATCAATGCGGGTAATTCTGCTCTTGGGTTGATATCGATATACGGTTTACGTCTGTGTTCGTATTTTTCAATGTCTATAGGTTGAATATTAACTTCACAGCCTCTTTCGACGACAAATAAGCGGGTGGTGTGGGGATTTGGCCCATAAGAATCATATAGTAACATCTTTTTTCCTCCAGTTTAATCTGATTGGCTTGTTTATTAAAATGATTGGCGTGCGCTTTTCATTTGTAGTTTAACTTACGGGGATACACATATTAATATCAAATCGTGCCTAAAAACATTCAAAATGAAACCTCTGCAAATTTTTAAGTGACATGCTTACAAACTTTTTAGTGTGGAAGTAAAAAATCTCTTTAACAGCTCCCTAGTTCATATCGCTTAAAAAACATAAAAACCTTCCATTAGAACTATTAATTCTAGTCCGCTTCTAATGAAAGGTTTTAATCTGAATTAATTAATCTGTCGTAGTCGTCAACACCCAAGCTCATTTTGCTGTTTGTTAATAACAATTGATATTTTATAGTTTGCATATTCGTTTAATGCTACGAGGAATTGATCTAAATATTCGTTAGATGGAAATCTGCACTCAAGAATATAGCACCCTTCACCACTAACTTTAAAATTATTTAATACGTATCTTTCTTGCTTTTTTATAAAGGAGAGAAAAGGTTGGTGATAAAGATTATTTAAACTGATCGTAATAAAAGCGTGAATGTAACACCTTAATTTAGCTTGATTTACCTTAATAGTATACCTCTCAATTACTCCATTATCCTCTAACTTTGCAACTCTCGATGCAACTGCTTGTCCTGTCAGATGAACCCTCTCTCCTAGCTCCTTCATTGTAATGCGACTATTTTTGGATAACTCTTCCAAAATCAGCTTGTCCGTGTGATCGAGCATTTTTTATCAAATCCTTTACAATTAATACTGCGCTACTTGTGTAAATTATATCCGAAAAAAATAAAAATTAACTTCATTTGTGATGTGAGTACTATCTCATAATAAAAAAAATTACTTTCAAAATTCAAGTCAAACAAGAAAAAGACTTGATCAAATCCATGTAATTAGGAATAGCTCAGAATGTAAAATATTTATAAATCCAATACAAAAGGAGTTATCATTCATGAAAATAAATCAAATTCGAAATGCAACTATTGTAGTTGAATATGCAGGCAACAAATTTTTAATTGATCCAATGCTGGCCAATAAGGGAACCTACCCTCCTTTCCCCAATTCTCCAAGACAAGACCAAAAGAATCCTATAATAAGTCTGCCAACATCAATTGATAATATTATCAGTAACGTTGATGCTGTCATTTTAACTCACCTCCATCTGGACCACTTTGATGATGCTGCCAAAGAAGCATTGCCAAAAGATATCAAAATGTTTGTTCAAAATGATGAAGATGCCAATGAAGTAAAAAATGCTGGTTTTGTAAATGTAGAGGTGCTTCAAGAAAATACTGTCTTCAAGGAGATCCAACTGGTTAAAACCAAAGGCGAGCATGGAAGAGGAGAAATATTGAAAATTGCTGGTCAAGTGTGCGGCATTATCTTTAAACACTCCAGTGAGAAAACCTTGTACGTAGCTGGTGACACCGTATGGTATGAAGCTGTTCGGGAAGTCATCGATACACACAAACCGGAAATTATCGTCGTAAATGGCGGAGATAATCAATTCTTCGAAGGCGGCTCCCTAATTATGGGGAAAGACGATATCTATGAAGTCTACAAAGCCGCTCCTGACGCGAAAATTATTGTTGTCCATATGGAAGCTGTAAACCACTGGGCTCTATCGAGAGAAGAATTAAAAAGCTTTTTGAATGAAAAAGGAATTGCTGCTCATGTGGCGGTACCAGATGACGGAGAATCCTACGTATTTTAAAAGATAGAAAGGAACATTATTATGTCGGTTGAAACCAATAAAGAATTAGTTCGTCGTTTTTACGAAACAATTGAACAAGAAAACTATGAAGCACTTAAGGATTTTTGCCACCAAGACTTTGTGTTTTATCCACAGCTTGATACTCCATTTCATGGGGTAGAGGGACTTATAGCATAAGAAAAGAAAAATTTTGATGCTTTTCCAAACTTCAAAATGCCGATTAAAGCTATGCTAGCAGAAGGAGATCAAGTTGCTGTTTATTTGATATTTGAAGGTACACATACAGATATTCCTTTCAAAGGAATACCCGCTACAGGAAAAACAATTAGATTTTCTCTGATGATGCTTTTGCGTATAGATGGTGGCAAGATTATTGAGAAAAGAGCTCATTTTGATATACACGACATTCTCCGGCAACTTGGCTTGAACTCCTAACTTTTAACAAGATAACTGTGATAGATTCTATAACTGGCAACGATATTGAGAAAGAGGCCTTCAAGAATTTGAGGCCTCTTTCTGCTTCTTCTCATACCCTAACCAAAATGGTACTTCGCTTCTTGTGAGGGCTCGCGTCTCCTTTAGCTTAAGCCGGGACAGGTACTGGTGTGGGAAGAAGGGATCAAAATAGGACGATTCCTCCTGCGGCTGCCAACAAGATCACGGCGAACGGATGAATTTTGTATTTGATTATCGTGGACAGCTTGTTCGCAATAGGAAAAATTCAATATAACATACAAACGTATAATATATTGATTAATTTTAAGCTTCCGTTGTATACTGTTATAAAATTTATACACTGGAGGTCAGGTTGAAATGTCCATAGCATCGGAGTTGAGCGGAACGGAGTCCGATTCACTCAGCTTTTTACAAGGGGTTAAAGATTGTATTCCTACATTGCTCGGTTATGTATGCATTGGGTTCGCAGCAGGCATTGTGGGGGCCTCAAACGGGGTCAGTACGATGGAAATTGCACTGATGTCAGCATTTGTATATGCAGGAGCTTCTCAGTTTATTATGTGTTCAATGCTGGCTACCGCCAGTCCTGCATCCGTCATTATTTTAACAACATTCATTGTGAATGCCCGCCATCTGCTTTTAAGCGCGTCGCTGGCTCCTTATTTTACTAAATATTCACTGTGGAAAAACATAGGCATCGGCGTTCTTTTGACGGACGAATCCTTTGGGGTAGCATCGGATAAATTGGCTAAAGGCGGACAGGTAAGCGATCGCTGGATGAACGGGCTGAATTTAACGGCGTATCTCATCTGGATTGCGTCCTGCGTGGCGGGAGGGATTCTCGGGAACTGGATTTCCAGGCCGGAGGCATTTGGTCTGGACTTTGCCTTGCCAGCGATGTTTCTTGCCCTGCTCATTTCCCAGTTGCAAAGTGTACAGATCTCCAAGCTCAAGCACCGTCTGCTGCTCGTGCTGTGTATGGCTGTTCTGATGTACCTTTTATCCTGGTGGATGCCATCACATATCGCGGTTATTGCAGCTACGATGATCACCGCAACGATTGGAGTGTTAACCGACAAATGAACATCCATCCCTATGTGCTGTATATCATTATCGGCGGCATGATCGTGACGGCGATCCCAAGGATTATTCCCTTCGTCGTGCTGCAAAAGCTGGCTCTGCCCAAACCAGTGCTACAATGGCTTTCCTATATTCCCATTTGTATTTTCACAGCACTCGTGATGGAAAATCTGCTCGTCCGAACCGACACCTCGGTTACTCTGAATGGGCAAGTGCTCATAGCTGTTCTCCCTACGCTGGCTACTGCCTTGTGGAGCAAAAATCTGCTAGCTACTGTCGTTATCGGTATTGTTAGTATGGCTATAATTCGAATATTGTGGTTGGGATAGGAAATTAGCAAACGGGCAGAATTTAAATCCAGTTCCATCACATATCGTACATCCCCGTGAATATACTTAATAACCAACAAGGCCAAACTGTGCCGTGTATCCACTTGGGGGGTGCCTAATAATGCCGGAACCACGCCAGCCACATTCATTCATCGTATCGCGCGAAGACTGGTCGCTGCATCGCAAAGGGTACCAGGACCAGCAACGTCATCAGCAGAAGGTCAAGGATGTCATTAAGCAAAATCTACCCGATCTGATAACGGAAGAAAATATTATTATGTCGGACGGTCAACAGATTATTAAAGTGCCGATTCGCAGTCTGGATGAGTATCGCTTCATTTATAACTATCAAAAGCAAAAGCATGTGGGCCAAGGGGATGGCGACAGTCAGGTCGGAGATGTCATCGGACGTGACCCTGCTTCCCGAAAGCCAGGTAAAGGCGAGAAAGCCGGCGATCAGCCCGGACACGATATTGTGGAAACGGAAGTTAGTATAGAAGAACTGGAAGACATGCTGTTCGAGGAAATGGAATTGCCGCATTTACAGCAAAAAGACAAGGATCAAATTGAGGTTAAATCGATTGTGTTCAATGATATACGTAAAAAGGGCATGCAAGCGAACATTGACAAGAAACGAACCATTCTCGAAAATCTGCGTCGTAACGCCCGCGAGGGCAATCCGGGCATTCATCATATTAGTCCGGACGATCTCCGCTATAAAACATGGGAAGAGAAAACCATCCCCCAATCCAACGCGGTGATTATTGCCATGATGGACACCTCAGGCTCGATGGGAGCTTTTGAAAAATATTGCGCCCGCAGCTTCTTTTTCTGGATGACCCGCTTTTTGCGCCGTCAATATGAAAAGGTGGAAATTGTCTTTCTCGCGCATCATACCGAGGCCAAGGAGGTTACGGAGGAAGAATTTTTTACCCGTGGAGAAAGCGGCGGCACCATCTGCTCCTCCGCCTATATCAAGGCACTAGAGATCATTGACAAGCGATATCCTCCTTCCAGCTACAATATATACCCCTTCCATTTCTCGGATGGCGATAACCTGACCTCGGACAACGAGCGATGTGTGAAGCTAATCGAGGAACTTATAAAACGAAGCAATATGTTCGGCTATGGAGAAGTGAATCAATATAATCGCAGCAGCACACTGATGTCAGCCTACAAGAACATTAAAAAGGATCAGTTTATGTACTATGTCATCAAGGAAAAAGGCGAGGTATACCAAGCCTTGCGTACCTTTTTTCGCAAACGGGAAGGGGGGACGGCGGGATGAGCATCGACCAGAAGGAGCTGGAATATGCGATATCAGAAATTATGGAGATTGCAGACGGTTTCGGGCTCGACTACTATCCGATGCGATATGAGATTTGTCCGGCGGAGATCGTATACACGTTCGGGGCCTATGGGATGCCCACACGTTTTAGCCATTGGAGTTTTGGAAAAACATTTCACAAAATGAAGATGCAGTACGATTTTGGCCTCAGCAAAATCTACGAGCTGGTCATCAACTCCAATCCCTGCTACGCCTTCCTGCTAGAAGGAAATTCATTGGTTCAAAATAAGCTGATTGTCGCCCATGTACTGGCACACTGTGATTTTTTCAAGCACAACGCCCGCTTCTCAGCTTCCAACCGCAATATGGTGGAGAGCATGTCCGCCACAGCAGATCGAATCAGCAGCTATGAAATGGAATACGGCTCGCAGGCCGTCGAATCCTTCATCGACGCCGTACTGGCAATACAAGAGCATGTCGACCCACAGCTTATCAAACCAAGGCATCTGGATAAGCAACGCTATATGGAGCTCAAAATCCGGGAGCAGAAAGAACCTGAAAAGCACCAACGTCCCCCTGGGCCTTACGATGATCTGTGGTCACTAGACACCGTGAAGCCACAGCCGGATTCGTCGGAAAGCGCAGGCATCCACATACGGCAGTTTCCACCGGAACCGGAGAAGGATATCGTCTGGTTTATTCAGGAATTCTCGGAGGTGCTGGAGGACTGGCAGCGGGATATTATGACGATGCTGCGCGACGAAATGCTGTATTTCTGGCCCCAGATCGAGACCAAAATCATGAATGAAGGCTGGGCCTCCTATTGGCATCAGCGGATTGTAAGGGAACTGGATTTGACCGGGGATGAAACCGTTGAATTTGCGATGCTGAATGCTTCTGTCGTACAGCCTTCGAGGAAAAGCCTGAACCCGTATTATTTGGGGCTTAAAATATTTGAAGATATTGAAAAGCGATGGGATAATCCAACCCGTGACGAGCAGGAGCGACAAGGACGCAAACCGGGCGAAGGACGCGCTAAAATGTTTGAGGTACGGGAGTTTGACTCAGACACCTCTTTTCTACGCAATTACATGACCAAGAAACTGACAGAGGATCTGGATCTGTATGTGTTCGAGAAACGGGGACCGGATTGGAAAATCACCGATAAATCCTGGGAACACATACGGGATCAGCTTGTATTTTCGCGTGTGAATGGGGGTTCCCCTTATATCGTCGTCGAGGACGGCGATTATCTGCATACAGGCGAGCTAAAGCTGAAGCACCAGTATGAAGGAATTGAGCTGGATTTAAAATATATGGAGCGCACGCTTCCATATGTGTATCAGCTATGGGGCCGCGCCGTTCATTTGGAAACGGTGATTGAGGGTAAGCCCGCCTTATTCTCATACGACGGCAAGAAACATCATCGCAAGTTTGTGTAATCAGGATTTTGCAAAATTCGATTCCAGTCGCTCCAAAGTGCAATATATAGACGAAAAGAATCTGCCTACATTAAAAAAGGTGCATTCCGAAAAACGGATATGCGCCTTTTTGGTTACTTTTCCTTAAATTGAACGATATAGCTTTGATTCAGCTGTTTTCCACCTTCCGAAATATTCTGGTACATGGATAAAAACCGGGCCGACGGGCTCCATACCGTAGGACTGTCATAGGACTGGATGTCGGTCGTGACCGGAGTTGTTTTACCCGTGGACTGATCAAACACATACAACCCTCTCATCCCCTGCTGATCCTCATCATAAATGGAAAAAGCCAGCTTGGACCCGTCACTGGACCAGCTTCCACGGCTCATTAAAGTACCCTGGCCGACGGTTCCCTTCTCTTTTCCATGTTCATCCAATACAATCATGCGAGCAGGTTCGGATGTGTTCCATTTTCTTTTTTCAATGGCAATCCATTTACCATCAGGCGATACGGCAAAGGAACTGGCACCATTCGCAATCGTTACAGCTTGCGGGTGGTCCATAGTAAACCGATTCAGCACCCGGTACCCTTGCTTATCATTGCCTGTATAAAATATGGTGTTCCCCACTTTTTCGACATGAGTAATCAGCTCAGCGCGATTCGGGTCTTGAAAATTCAATTCTTTAGCCTTGCCGTCCAGACTAATCAGATAAATTTTGCCGTCCGGTGCGCCTGTAATCAGATGATCTTTATCCCCCCAGCTTACTTCGTTGGACATATCCAGCTTACCTATCGGTGTAACCTTGCCGCTGCTTAATTCAAGTATATAGCCCCGGATATCATATTTACTGCTGGGACTGCCCTCGGTAAAAAAGACATGGCGCTGATCCGGTGATACTACCGCCAGCAATTGCGGAGCCTTGCAGTCTGGTAGCAAAGCCCGTTCCTTACCTGTCTTTACATTATGAATCAACAGCCGGGTCTGTCTCTCCACAATCAGCTCTTCGTCACTTAGCCAAGACCTCGCGTAGACATCTCCCAGCCTGTCGATGGACGATACCACCAGTTCGTCCGTTACTTGCTGCCGGGCTGCATCGGTGTCAATCACGGTAAGCTGCTGTCCCGGTTTCATACCAGACGATGGCCTGGCTTCCCCTGCGTCTTTCATTCCACAAGCACTGAGCGATACAACGGCTACTAAGCTCGTTATAAGCAGCCCCGTGATTCTATGTCTGAAAAGCCGTGCACGGGGATGATCGCCACAGGGGACGCCGTTCTTTTTTTGAACGTGGTTCATTCTGTTTTTCTTTATCATGTCATACGGCCTCCTTGTTCACGATACCCCCAGTTTAATACCTTAACGTCTCATGAATACATCGGATTGTTTCCAAGTTGTAAACAAGATGCATTTCTAACTCTGTAGCTAACGATCAATCCGTTTACAGAGAGCTATCGGGAACCAACAAAGGCAGCTTAAGCGAAAATTCATTCCCTTGCCCATTTTCCTTGGCATTCTCTATCGCACCATCGCCCGAGGCTGTAAGATGCAGCTCCCCTCCCATACGCTCAGCCAGTCTGCGCGCCAAAGGAAGTCCAAGCCCTGTACCGCTATCCTGACGGGAACGATCACGACTCAAGGTAGCAAATGGCTCGAAAATCATTTCCCATTTTTCCCTGGGAATCCACGGACCGGAATTGCGTACATACACGATTACGGTATCCCGTTCCACCCGGCTCGATAACACAATCCAGCCTCCATCCCGATTGTACTTGACCGCATTATCCAGCAGATTCAGCACAATATGCATCAGATGCTTGGGATCACCCCATACCTTGGCAGGAACCACATCTATCGAAAAATGAAGTCCACGCTTTGCCGCTTTTCCCCGGATTCGGCTCCCTGCATCTTCGAGCAACGAGTGCAGTTCTACTTCCTCCGCATGCAATTCAAAATCATATTTATCCAGCACAGATAGCCGCAGTGAATCCTCTACAAGCTCGTACAAGCGTTTCGTTTCCTTGTGGATGCTTTCTCTGGCTTCACGCACCAGCTCCGGGTCATCCCCATACATATCCAGCAAATCAGCGTAAGCTTGGATAGAGGTTAACGGGGTTTTCAGCTCATGGCTAATATTGCCGATAAAAGATTTTTGCTGCTGCTCCAGCTCCCGCAAACGCTGAACCGCCTCTTCCAGCCGGAGCTTTTCGTTCTCCAGCGCGGTAATGCTCTCCCGGATCACATGGCTCATCTGGAGCATTCCTTCATCCAGCCTCCCCAGTTCATCCTGCCTTCGAAGCAATCTCGCTTCAGGATAATGCCCTGCCGATATCTGCTCGGAAGCGCGAGTCAATCGCCCGATGTCCCTCGTCTGTCGGCTGACATAGCCCAAGCCCAAAATAAAGCTCAATACCAGCACAGTCCCCCCGGTCCATAGAAACAAGCGGGCAATGGCCTGATAGAACTGCTGCTGTGCTTCAATGGAGCTATGAAGCTGCACCACTCCCAACAAGCCTTCCGGGCCTTGGAGCGGAGCCAGATAGATGATGGTGCTGCCTTCCGTAATATAAGCAATCTTGCCTTGGAGCGCATAAGAAAGCGCCTGACTGACATCCGTTCTAAAAGCCAGCGGCAGCGAATTGCCAACCTCATGTCCCTTACGATCATATAAAATAACGCGCATGTTGCTGGATACGCCCAGTTCTACTGCGAGTTGGGGGGCCTGCTTTTTCATGAAAGCTTCGGATGATTGGCGCACTCCCAACAGATAGGACTGCTTTACGCGCATTTCCACAATTTCAGCCTGACGCTTTAAGCCGCGCTCCATTTGCTCTGTCTGGCTGGTGCGAATCCCGGAAAGCACAAGCCAGCTTAGCACACCGACAGTAAACAGCAGCAGAGCCGCCAGCACCAGCGGAAATTTCCAACGCAGACTCAAGCCTGTGTGCTTGCGCCTCCGCCCGTCAGTGGAGGGCAAGCTCCCTCGCTGATTCGATATATGTTCATTCACGTTATTTTCTCTGCCTTATAGCCGATACCATACACGGTCTGCAATATCGCCTGATGGGGTCCAAGCTTCTTGCGCAGACGCTGGATATGGATATCCACCGTCCGTGTTCCGCCTACATAATCGAAGCCCCACACCTGCTCCAGCAGCTCGTCCCGGGTATACACTCTTCCGGCATGGGACACCAACAGCGCCAGCACATCAAATTCCTTGGGAGTGAGATCCAGTGCCGTTGCTCCGATTTCAGCCGTTCGGCTGGACGGACGTACCCGTAACGGTCCAAGTACCGTTTCCGCTCCTTCCGGTGCAGGCGCTCCTTCTCGCTCCAGCCTCCGTACCAAGGCCTTGATCCGTGCGAGCAGCTCCCTCAGATCAAACGGCTTGCTCATAAAATCGTCCGCACCCAGTTCCAGCCCAAGTACCTTATCCACGATATCGTTTTTGGCAGTCAGCAGTAAAATACCGATGCCCTTCCGACTTTCCAACCGGCGGCACACCTCATATCCACCCAATTTGGGCATCATCACGTCCAGTATCAGCACATCCGGGTGGAACAAACGTACTTTTTCCAATGCGTCCTCGCCATCAACGGCGGTTTCTACCACAAAACCTTCCCTTTTTAACGCATAGGCCAGCGCATTCCGAATACTGGGTTCATCGTCTGCTACCAGTATTTTTTTATCCATATTATTCCCTCCCTGCCCCAAGGCCAAGTGTCCGTCTACTTATGTTCCCGCAAATAATAATGAATCAGACAGGTATGGCATATAAACTGCTCGCGTGGATCGTTTAGATCAAAATCCGTCATGTCGCGAATCCGCTCCAGTCTATATTTTACTGAATTACGATGTATAAAAAGATAATTCGCCGTATCTATCAGACTGCCCCTGTTTTCCAAATAATAAAATAACGTTTTGAGCAAATCACTGCCATGTGACCGATCATATTGCTGAAGTTTGCCCAGCTTGCGTTTGAATACATTGTAAAATTCCTCATTGTCCATTGCTTTTCCCAGCATATAGTGCATCTCTATATCGCCGTATGTGCAGACACGTTGATCGGGATACAGTCGCTGCGATACCGTAATCGAGCGCCGTGCCTCATTGTAGCTTTGCAGCAGCTCCCACAGTTTTTTGGAACTCCCGATGCCTATATAATAATCACCCGTGCCCAAAGCTTTTTCACTGACCCAGTTCTTCAGCGTTTCGGCCCAGGATTGTTTCTGCTCCGCACCAGCCCCGTCACGATGATCATTAGAATGAAGCGTGGGCAAAAATAGTACCGCCCGATTGGAACGAAACTCAATATGAGACACCACACGCCGCCTGGCCGATTCCAGGCTCAGCAGCTCGGAAAGTAGCTCTTCCGGCGGGGCCGCACTACTTTCCAGTACAGCCACCTCCCAATCATATGCCGGGTTAAAGCCCAATTGGCGCCCTCTCCGCTCAACCTCATGGCGCAGCGGCACCGGAGGCGTCATGAGCTCATCTATAAAGTTCCCCCGCAGCCGGCTTTCCGTATCTTCTACCGCCTTTTCACGCATTAATTCCAAGGCCATCACCAAACGTGCCTGTTCAATGCCCACCTGCTCCATATCATCCAGCTCATTGCGAGCAATGACCAGCTTGGCAACCGTGCGTTTGTCCACATTAATGGGAAAATAACGAGAATCTTGTGCCTTCTTCCAATCCCAGCCTTGTGGTGAAGTGACAATAGCCTGACCTCCATTATCAATCAAAGCAACCGGAGCTCTAAGCAATTCTGCTATATTGTCACTAACAGCCTGTATACCACTGTTCTCCAGAACCATCGTGGTTAAGGTTCGATAGATTCCTTCCGAGCGCCGCAGCAGCTCTGCCTGCCGGTTCAGTACCATATCCATGACACGCTGTGTAATATCTGTATATGGAATTTCGGCTGGAATCTCAATCACTGGAAGACCGCAGGCATTGCTTGCCTCCAGCGCACTACGGGGGATTTCCGTGAGAAAGCGAGTCGGCTTGATCGCAAGTGCCGCCGCCCCGCCCTGATGCAGCAATTGAATGATTTGACACAATACCTCAGGCTCATGGCGGATGGAATAAGCAGTTGTCATCAACAATACACCTTCCCGAATCCAGCCTTTCAGATCGGGAACCTCCATAATGTCAATAAAGCGGACAACCCGGTTCACCCCCTGTTCTCCGCTTAATACCTTTGCCTCCTTCAACTCGGGGATTGCCATGAGCTCCTGAACTGTAACACCCGGTATTTTCATAATGACAGACCACCCTGCTATTTATTTTGCAACATCCTTGCTTCATCTAATTTTCAGGATAGTGTACCAAAAAAGCTTACAAAACAAAACCTTTTTACCGCTGGATCATGTCTTTCCAAACCATACCATTCCTATTTTTGGGAGCTTAATGGAACACAAATAAACCGCCCTTTTCTGGAAAAGACGGTTTATTTCGATATTAAACTACTTATGATCATGCTAAAGCGTCTATCCTGCCTGTGCCTCATCATGATGGGGCTGCCACCGTATCGAAGCAGCCGCACCAAGCGCTACAATCGGGTCAACGGCTCGAATACCCAGCGCACGCTCCAGTTCTGGTGCAAAGTTCATCGTTACAAAACCTGTGCAGGCCAGCACAATGACCTCTGCTCCCTTCTCTTGAAGCCGCAGGGCCGCTGCCATGGCAGCTTCTTTGCCTTGCGAAGTGTTCAGGTCCAGCGTCGTCCGCACACCCTCGGGGCGCTCCGTACCGATATAAGACTCGCCCAGTATTTGGCGAATTAATGGTGGAGCTTCGTCCAGAATGGTCAACACGCCGACACGGCTGGCAGATGTCAGGGCCAGATGTGCTGCACAGGACCCGGCTCCATAGACAGGGACAGCTACAGCCTGGCGAGTTTCCTCTAGCGCTGGATCAGCCGCGCAGCTAATACCGATAGATGTACAGCCCTGTTGAACGAGTTGTTGCGCCGCGAGCACGATTTTGGGAACTGCCTCCCGGTCTGTGACATCATCGTAGATTCCCTTTGGCTGATCGGGGATACATACACTGGTAACAGGCAGCCCGTAGCGCTGCTCGATAACCCGGCCGTGAAGGTCGATAGCTGCTTCGTCCTGCATGGTGAGCACTCTAATCATTCCAAGCATGATAATTTCCTCCTTTATCTCTCCAGCAATTGACCAGCCTTCATAATCAGACGATCATCCAGATATACATCCGGTTTTTGAACGACCCCGTCAATATGTACACCCGCAGCGACCGTTCCTCCAAAGGTATTATTGCTGCCAAAAGCGACATGGATCGTGCCGTATACTTTCTCGTCCTCCAGCACAACGCCTGTAATGCGGGCTTTATCATTCGTTCCAATACCGAACTCGGCCAGCATTCTGCCATCACCTTCACCCAGCATATCCAGCAGGGGCTGTCCGGCTTCTCCTTCTGCGGCGGTCAATCTGCCATTTTGTACTGTCAGCAGGAGCGGCTCCTTTAATGCACCGATTCCCGCCACAGAACCATCCACCACGATCTGGCCTTGTGCTGTTCCTTCCAGTGGAGCAATATACGCTTCGCCGGAAGGCAGATTGCCGGATTCGCCTGGGTTCAAATACATGCCTGTGCTGGGAACGCCGTCACGACCCTCAATGGTAAAATTCAGGCTGTACCCATCCTTTTCAATCCGTACCTGCTTGGCAGCCGTCAGCAATGCGGTCACCTCTTCGGTCAGCGCCTTGACCTTGGGATAATCAGCAGCAATTGCCCCGTTCATGAACATGTCATCTGTCATACCAGGCATGGTCGCCAGACGAGCTCCAGCGGCTGCGGCCTGCTTGCGGGCATTTGTATGTGTCAGCGAATATCGGGTGACACATACAACAACGCTAGAGCGGAGCATCGCTTCGGCAACAGGGGCCGGAGGCTCCTCGCCTGATTTGGAGCGTACCTTCATCGTCATCATAGCCGCTTCTGCTCCCAGTGCTTTACCAGCTTCATATATGGACTCGCCCAATTCCTTTTTATCATCGTCGGTTACAACGAGAAGTGTCTCCCCGGCGGTGAGTCCCAAACATTTTTGCAATACATTTTTACTGATTTCAACACGTTGTTGACTCATACTTCTTCCCCCTATTTTTAGGCTATATAAGCTGATCTCGAAATATTTACATGGGAAACGGAGCAGGCGGAATGGTGCTGGACAAGCGAAAGCGGTCGCCTGAAAGCTTTCCGTAGGAAAGCTCGCATCGTAAGCCTAAGCTGCTCCCGGATTTCTCCCGTAAAGCATTTATTCAGAAAATCCGGGAGCAACAGCGATGGGAAGCACCATCCGCATGTGTAGTGACTACCATGTAAGTTTTCAGTCAGCTTATACGCTCACACCATTTCCGATACGAGCTTGCCGATCAAGGCATTGGACAATACGACCGGAACCCCTGCATAACGCGCCGCCAGCTCTCTATGTGTCTCCGTATAACCCATACAATCGAGTACAATAAGATCGGCTTGATCTTTGAACTGTCCGGCAGCCTGGCGAAATTCCTCCGCACTGCCACTGTAAGGCGAGGCCGCTGCAAACTGGGGATTCAATCCGTAAGGACTGAATTTCAGTCTGAGGTTATCCTTCTGTTCTTCGAGCGGTCCGATCAGTCCAAGTCTTCTACCGCTGGACATGGCTTTAAGTACAGGCGGAAGCACGTGATCCGGCTCGATTAAAAAAGCCGTTCGAGTGTGCAATCCGGGAAATACGCCAGTACAAAGCAGCAAAATCGTACGTATTCCCTGCTCCTCCATACGTGTAATTTTGTCCTGAAGCAGCGGCTGAATTTTTTCACGTGAAATAACCACCGACTCCCCGGTTGTCAGACGCGAGGTCAATACATACTCTCCCGGCGATGGCGATAGATGCTGTTGTATATAGTCGGATGAAAGCCCGTCCAGCGCGCCTGCCTGCACCAGTTCTGCCCGTCCTTCCAAGGCCCTTTCTACAATAGGGGCCACATCCGACCGGGGGGCTTGCCCAATCGTAATCATCCCTAACTTATGCATCCTGAATCCCTGCCTTTGCTTCATTTTATTTTACGCTCCTGACGTCAAAGGGCAAGCCTGCGGCCTGCCCTGCTATGCATTAGCCCTGGCTTTAAACACTGCCTGCGGTCTGCAATATTTTCATAGAGCCATACAATTTAGTGATTCTGGCAAATTCCTGCGGATCATAAAATGTACACGTTCCGTTCGTAAATTCCTTGGCGGTTTCAATCGAAAATCTCACGGCAGTGGCAATGTCAATCTCATGACTTGCCCCTGTACCGCATCCCGGTACAGCCGCCTGTGCTGTAATCGCAACACCGACTACAGGTGCATCTGTCGCTACAGCAGGCTGTAAAATCGAATTAATATGATACAAGTCGTTACCATACGGCGTGATATCCTGCATCGTAACCGGAAAAGTAACAGGCAATTGTGCCGTAGTCTGTTCCATCAGGCGCAATAAATCCTCACTGACCCGCAAAATATAGCCTTCCTTCACCGTAGGTGAAATTGCGATTCCTTTATGATTAATAACACGATTGCCTTTGGTGGTATCGATGGACAAAATAGCTTCCATCCCGGGATCAATCTCATGGCGATTCATGTCCACAATATCCACAGGTGAATCCATGAAATCAACCGGTTCATGCGAACGCGTAGGTGCATCCGGGCAAATATGCGTGGTGACAATCACATCCCCCTTCAGCCTATCGCCTTTAATCTGCATGTCTGCCAGCTTTAGCGCAGCCGCCACCGCCGCAATCGCTCCATCAGCATCAGATACGAGGCCAATTCGGGATGGACGTGCGCCGATCCCGCCCAGGCGACCAACAATACCAAATGTTGGTGCTGTACCTCCTGAGCTTTTACCTTCTGTACCGGGAATAAGCACATGGATAAAATCCGTGCTTCCCTTCGCTCCGGTCACCTGTTTTATGGTTACGGCAATACCTTCGTATCCAGCAAAAAGCTGCTTCACTCGCTCTCCATTCACATAGGCGCTGTCCAGCGCTTCGAATACCGTTAATGTTTGTTGAAGTGCCATCGTTGCGTTCCTCCTTTATATTTTATAAGTAGGGCAGAATCGGCTTATGAATTATTGGCTCAATCGATTGCAGCAACTTGCTGTTAAACATAGTTGTACTCAGCAGGAGTCGTTCCTTCGGGACTGCAATGACAGCCAGCCGTTGTCCTTTGGCTACGGCAGCTGTGATTACAGGTCTGCCTGTATCCATATCCAAGGTCATGATCAGGTCCGGGAATGTAGCTAATCGTTCCCCGTCAAGCTCCAGCGACATGTACTCGTTCCAGAAGGTTATTTCGTAGACCCGGGCGCTATCCGTTATATGAACCACCCCGGCGTCAAAGCCTCCTGATGTTTCAAGCCGACACTCCGTTACTTCACCTGTAGCGATAACCTTGCCGCCCAACTCGGCAGTCACGGCAGCAATCGCAGCCTCCCCCCGATGTGCCAGCATCGCTTCACCGACGGCGATTGCCCGGGAAATGGCTCCCGGGGCGCCATTGGCTTTTGCATAAGCAGCAGTCACCGGATTCCTCGCAACCGCTACCAATCCTCCAGCTTCCACCGAGGCTTTACGAACCAGCGAAGCGGCATGATCCAGGGAACCTGCAATGCCCAATTCTATATAGTGCTCCTCGCGTCCGCCTACGGCAGCCTGATGGCTGACGTAATTCGGCAGCTCGGTTAAATTCATCGAGCCCATCGTTCCTGTGGGATACGCCCGCCCGTTACATGCAAAATCCACAACCGGAATACCGGTCAAGGCTGACTGAAACCAGCCATTAATCGTTGTCTCGCCGCCATTCTCATTCGTGTGCAGAGCCCGGACGCCCTTTCCAGTCATAGTAGACACCATATTCAGGGCTTTTACATAATGAACGGGCTTTACATATTTATCCGGCGCAGCCGGAGCACCAACAACAGCCACAGTAACGAAGAGATCGTCGTCTGCAAAATGGTCAATTGGCACTAGCAGCGGCTGTCCTGCTTCAAGAGCCAGCTTGCCGATCCGCAGCCCTTCCTCGATCCAGCCTCCGCCACCACCGCCCAAGACAGCACCGCCATATACGGCGTATTCAACAATCCTTTCATCCAGCTTTAAAGCGTCCATCTGCATCATCTCACTTTTTTAGTTTAAATACAGAGTTAAAGAAGTTGTAGAGCGCATCCCCTGCGATAAAACCGGCAGCCAGAATCGTCATAGAAGCCACAGTCTCTTTTTTCCCAAAACGAGTTACGAGAAAGCGGATCGCTATGCCGGCCAGCACTGCCCAGCAGGCGTTGGCTGTCGCAATCAACAGCCCTGTTGCAAACATGACACCCAATTGGCGCTTAGACCCGCCAATGAGTTGGAGAATCGCCCCCGGAATCGCCCACAACAAAAGCTGACTGGCAACCCCCGGTGTAGCCCCGGCCTGAATCGTCGACACATATACCTTATCAATCGGCGGCACCAGATTTTGTGCAAAATAGCTCGGATAAGCCAAAGCTACTGTCACCAGTGCAACCGCAAAAGCGATCAGGGCCGTTATATACTGCTGCTTTCTGCCTTCCCGTTCCAGCTCTTTATCCTTGCCATTGCCACGCAGGATGTAGCCTGTTTTCAAATCGTAGCCCATGTCAGCAAAAGCAGGGCCTGTAGCTGCGCTAAACCCGGCCAGCAGCGCCAGCGCCACGGGTGGAAACCCGATCATCATCCCGCCGAGCAATGTGATAAAAGCGACCGCAAAGGCAGGAAACCAACCGGAATGCATAGCCGCGATACCGACGATAATTTCATGCACAAACGCGGCAAAGGCTGCAAATACGATAAAGCCGATCAACATACCTACTGACATGTGTGTAACCAGTCCGCCGATGATGGCGATCAGCAGTGAAATAACCAGATAAGCGATAAAACCGAGCCCAAGCGTACGACGGGCCTCTGCAATCGGGCGGGTATATTCCACCTCCGAGGCTGTATCTGCAAGTATGACGGTGCCGTCCTTTTTCTGCTTGGAAAAGCCAAACACGAGTATAGCCGCCTGAATTAACGCCACAATACCTGCCCCGATCATCACGCCATGGGCGATGTAGAGCGCATTAACGTCAATCTGAAATAGCGGCATGGAATACTGGCGAATCAATAGACCCACCCCAAACATGCCCAGCGCCCAAATATTGCCGATAAATGCGACTCCAAAGGCAGACATCGGGATACTCAAGTAGGAGCCGACTACCCCGATCAGTGCCCCAATGCCCAGCAAACCGGCACGTTTACCGCCTTTATCACCGGCTTTGATCGATTCCGCCGTTGCAACCCCCGGAGCCCAGGTACCTGAAGCTGGAAACAGCTTGGAGTCAAAAATTTTATAAAGTATCGTCGCATCTGCGAACATAGCTAACGCCGCTCCCAGCAGCATCGGTACAACCAAATCAGGCGTTCCCATAAGATAGGGGATTCCAATAGGAATCAGCAGGCTGTTGGCTGCCCCAAAAGTAGCTGAGGAAATGGCGGTTTGCACCAGGTTTTGACGATGAACGGATTTATATCGTAAAAACCAGTTGACTGGAATACGTGCAATCAACATCGCAACTAACGCTCCGATGATGGCCGTATTCGGGGTTACGCCGAGACTGGTTACGATCTGCATCCCGATAATCGCTCCCAGAATACTTGTAGCTACAATCAGAATAAATGCAAAAGGCTCAAACGTTTTCGGGTGGCGCTTTTCTTGTTCGTGTTCCATATGACCCTCCTGCGTTTTAGATATATTGTTTTTCATACCTCATAAATAGGTTTAACTTATGTTACTGCAACTTTCCTTCCATAAACAATGTTCTTCCTGACCAAAACTATGACTTGTTTATTGTGCATCCAAGATAAAAAAGCAAATGTAGAGCGTTTTCATTACATTTTATTCCTTTTTAATGTCATAAAACATGACACGATATAAAAATTCCTTTCTCTTCCTCCACTTGCTTTAAAGTGTGTTAGCTGTCCGTATATGCTAAAATACTTCCGTATCGGCTATTCGCCTACAGGAGGACATGAACATGAATCAATCCATTCTAATCGTGGAAGACGAAGATAAAATTGCCCGACTTTTAGAGATCGAGCTTGAATTTGAAGGTTATCGGGTGGTTAAAGAAAAAAACGGAATTGACGGGCTGGAGACGTATTACAAAGGGAAATGGGATCTGGTATTGCTGGATATTATGATTCCTGGTCTCAGCGGTACCGAGCTGCTACAACGGATTCGTAAGAATGATGCGAACATTCCTGTCATTTTACTAACGGCTAAAAGTTCTATTGCGGATAAGGTGGAGGGGCTTGATTTGGGAGCCAACGACTACATTACCAAACCGTTTGTGATCGAAGAGCTCCTTGCACGTGTACGAGCCGCGCTCAGAACAGGCGCAACGAAGGACACAGCGCCGCGAATGGCAGACACATGGCTTAGTGCGGGGGATTTACGCCTCCATGAAGGTACCCGTGAGGTTCTTCGGCGGGAGCACAGCGTTGAGCTTACGCCGCGAGAATTTGACTTGCTCGTTCATTTACTGCGACATCAGCGGCAGGTGCTGAGCCGTGAGCAATTATTGGAGAATGTATGGGGTATAGACTATGTTGGCGATACCAACGTGGTAGATGTGTATATTCGGTATGTGCGCAATAAAATCGACCCCACTCGCCAGCTCCCCGAGCTAATCCATACTGTACGGGGTATTGGTTATGTGCTGAAGGAATCATTATGAAGCTGCAAAACAAAATCCATATCTACACCTCGTTGCTACTTGCAGTCTTACTTGTGGCCGTTCATTTTTCGGTTTATTTTCTGTTCAGCCAGCTATCTATCAACAGTCGCAAGGATCAGGTAGAAGCCACAGCGGAGAATATCATTCGCGGTATTCAGCGTGCTCCGGTATCGGTAGCAGCAGAAGATCTTCTTCGAGCCTATGTACCGCTGGATGGCATGCTTCGACTAATGAATCCGAAGGGTGATTTTCTCCCCCCGATCACCTCTTCCTCGGAGCAATCTCTCAGCTTGATGAAGAGTGCTTATGATGAGACACGACAAGTTCGTATGATTACCCATGAAAACAACCGCTACATTCTTGTTTCCGTCCCCATGATTTGGACCAATGGCGAAGTTGTCAATCTTCAGGTGACCGAAAGTCTGCAACCGACGATGCAGACACTACAGGTACTCAGAATTGTACTTGTAGCTGTCACCGGGATTGCACTCATTCCTGTCATGATATCGGGAAGACTGCTCGGGCGACTGATTACACGTCCCATTACCTCTATGATTCGCACGATGAAAGAGATTCAACGCAGTGGAAAATTCAAACGGCTTTCGCTCGACGCCACATCGCGCGACGAACTGGTCGAGATGGGAGAAACGTTTAATGACATGATTGAATTGCTGGAGCGTAACTTTGTCCGGCAAGAACAATTTGTTTCTAATGCATCCCATGAATTGAAAACACCTCTTACCATTATTGAAAGTTATGCCAGTCTGCTAAAACGGCGGGGTCTACAGCATCCCAACATCTTCGCCGAGTCTGTTGAAGCTATCCATTCCGAGGCAATACGAATGAAGGATATGGTAGAGCAGCTTCTTCATTTGGCCAAAAACGAGGAACAATGGAATGTCGTATTGGAGCCTGTACGTCTGACCAAAGTGGCGGCCGAATTGAAAGCTACAATTGAAAATGCCTTTGCCCGGCAAATCCACCTGGACATACAGGCAGACTGCATCGGCTATACCGATGAAAATAAACTGAAGCAACTGCTATTTATCTTTTTGGATAATGCACGCAAATACAGTGACGAGCCAGTACGTCTAACCATCGATGCCGTAGGCGATACGCCCCAGCCCTGTATTAGAATCACGGATCGGGGAATTGGAATTCCAGAGGATAAGCTATCTAAAGTATTTGACCGCTTCTATCGCGTAGATGAAGCCAGAAGCCGTGAGGAAGGTGGTGCCGGTCTAGGCCTGGCACTGGCTACAGGAATTGCTCAAGCTATTCATGCACAAATTGGACTGGAAAGCCTACAGGGAAGTGGCACAACAGCAACGATCATCCTCCCTTCCGTTCCAAAATAATAAGCTGAAGGAGAGAATAACGATGAGAGCCATTTATGTGTGGATCATTGGGGGTACGATGGCGGCTATATTGATCACCATTTGCCTTTTACAGTGGCCTTGGGCACGGTCGCTGGCAGCTTCGCCATTGGAAGAAAAAACGGTCATCCAATCCGTATTGCATCAGTATCCCGGCGAGGTGCTGGAATCCAGACGCCTGGATCATTACTATCTGATCAAGTTGGAGCGAGACAAAGGAAAATACGATATAAAGGTCAACGTCTATGACGGTATCATCGAATCCATTAAGCGGACGCAAGCTTATACAGATACCCAACAGGAACCCCAGAATCACAATCCTGTTTCCCCGCCAAGTAAGGACATATCGGGTCCAGTCAGCAAGCCTGACCCGGTGTCTCTCGTGATCACAGAGAAAGAAGCAGCCCAGCTTGCTGCCAAGGCAGTTAACGGAACATCCGATGATATCGAGCTTCACCGTAATGAGAAAGGTCTCTATTATCTCGTTGAGGTTGAGATAAAGGATGGGCGTGAAGCTGTCGTACAGGTCAATGCAATATCAGGCTCTATCGACTCTGTCACTTGGGAAAAAGAAAAACAGGACCACAACGATGAATAAGCTGATTAGCATCACTCCCATATTTTCTCATTGTTTTCTCATGATTTTATTATGTTCCTCTCATGTTCAAGAGATAAGCTGAATTCAAGTTTACAGTACAGGGAGGAATTACAAATGAAAAAAACTATGCATTAGGAATTATGGCAGCGACGGTGCTGCTTGGAGTTACGGTTACGGGTGTATCAGCAAATGCCGTTTGGGCTGCCAAACCTGCGGATCTTATTGGAGCGACAACCGCTGCCAATATTGCAAAGAAGGCAGTCAGCAATGATGCGCAAGTTAAAGATGTCGAACTGGAGCGTGAGAACGGAAGAGTCTACTATGAAGTGGAGCTTCAGCAGGGCAATCAAGATTGGGATATCGATGTAGATGCTTACACTGGAAAAACCATTCGTTCCCATTCTGAACTTAACGATAATTTAAATAACAAGTCCACCTCCAACAAACCAAGCCACGTCACCATAACCGAGAAGCAGGCTGGGCAAATCGCGCTCAAGAATGTGCCTGGCACCCTTCTGTCTACTAAATTGGATAAGGAAGACGGGCAGTTCATTTACGATGTAAAGGTGCTTACCGATGAAGGCACCGTTGAATTCGAAATCCATGCTACATCTGGAGCAATCCTGGATATGGACAAGGATTTTGATGATGACCGCTATGATGACGATCATAATGAATCACTCAGGCCATAACCTGGCTTACATAATACAAAGTTAACTCAAACGGGGCAGCGAACTTTCGCTATCCCGTTTTTTTGACCTGCTCGATACACACCTATTACCTCATGATGAATAGACTGATAACTAACAGAAGATTACTTTTTTTAATCACAAGTCAAGTGAGGTACTTATGACGAAATCCTATACCAAAGCACAGATTCGCAATATCACCCGTCATTTTGGCCTGATTCCGTTAAAATCAAGCTTAGTCTCATCCCTATACCGAAAAAATGCAGTAATCCAAGTGAGAGCCAAAAAGGGAACTTATGCATTAAAGCCCTTTAGCCGTACCAAGATGATCCGCTCAAACACAATTCAACAGATGGAACAGGCTGCAAGCATGGTCAGGCTTTTGAAAAAGAGAAAGTATCGCTACATGCCCGCGTGGCTTCCGACACATTCCGGGAAGTTATGGACTTTATATCAAGGAACGCCATTTTATGTGAGTCAGTGGATTAAAGGACGGAGATTGGAGAATGCAGAGGATTTTGAAAAGCTTGGGCGGGCGCTTGCTGCGCTTCATGACACACCCGCGAGCTTGCATCGAATCGGAAGGAGGAAATCCCCTACGTTTCAGCAATTGCGGATATGGAAAAACCAGGACCGTCTTTTTCAAAAAAGAATAAAACAAATCAGCGGTCATGACACCAAATACCGCAACTGGTACAACGCGTTCGGCAAAGGCTGCAAACGTTTGTCCAGGCAGGCATGGAAGGATTTGCAGGACGCCTCCATTACTAGGATGCTTCAGAAGGAAAAACGTTTACCCTCTTTGATACACAGTGACATCACGATCCCTAATGTCATTATTTCAAATAATGGTCAACTCAAAATCATTGATTGGGATCGGGTTAAGGTCGGCTCAGTCTATGCGGATCTGGCAAAGGCCCTTATGAATACGACCCAATTCAATCCTGAATTTGTGCAATCCCTGCTAAAAGGATACCAAAAACGCAAGCCACTCAACCGAACTGAACGAAAAATAGTTACAGCCCTGTATAAATTGCCTCGAGAAGCGTGGCATGCCTCTCGACACCCCATTCGCTCAAGAGATCGCGAGATCCTGGACAATTGGGGTCATTCGTGGCCCCTTCGTTTACAAATCATTCATATTTTGCAGGAATGGTCCATGCATAAAAGAAAGTGAGGATCAAAATGTCGATTTTATCAAATGTTGAGCAGATGTACGGAATCAAAATTCAACGTGCTCGTCAAAAAAAAGACATACACAAGATTGAGACCGCCAGCATGGCCTATTGTTTAAAATCCTACAATTTTCCAGAAGATGAAATTCGTTTTATTACACGTGTGTTGTCCTTCCTGGATGAGGGCGGGTTCACCCGTAGCCAAAAGGTTTATCCGACAGTACAGCAAACCACTTATATGACCCATGAAGGCGTTTCGTATACGTTAACCAATTGGGTTGATGGACGAAGACCAAAATTTACAAAAAGAATAGATTTTAAAAAGGGTATTTCCACCTTAGCCAAATTTCACTCCAGCGCCGTAGGCTTTCCTGTCACCGAAGCTCCAGCAGCCAGAATACGTTACGAAGGCTTGGGTGATGAAATTGCTGGATACAAAAAACGCCTCAGTCCCTACAAAGGCACGGCACATCTCGTGGCTCTCTGTGAGGAAGTGACGCATCGTTTACAGCAGCCCAAGGTTCGGGAAGCCATCGACTCGGAGCAAAAAGCCGGCGCTTTTATACATGGCGACTACAATTATCCCAATCTGATTAAAGACAGACAGCTCAAGATTCATTTAATCGATTTTGAAAATTGCTCCCTGCACGTAAGAATGAAAGACTTGTCCCATCTGCTTCATCGAAATTGTCTTTGGAACGGGACAAAAATGCTGCGCGCGGTCGACTTCTATCAACGATATCGTCCGTTAAACACCCGTGATTTACATTTGCTTCACGCGCTTTTAATCTCTCCCTATCACGTGGTCCGCAACATCAAAATAGGCGGCATCCGTTCTGCTAAGCGTGTTATTCCATCCTTAGCGCAATTGAACAAATACCGACGTGAGCTTAGAGCGCTGCTATAAGCTGCCTGATTGAACCATCAGGAAACAGACCAACTTAATGGTCTGTTTTTTTTATGTTCTGATAGCCATCTACACGAAAAGTGTATGTTATTAAAATGGAATTATCCGCTGATTGTACCGGTACATTTTAAGAATTATAGCATTGTAATCAGCACATCCACTTTCTACAATGATACTAAGACTCAAAGATAGTTACTCTGAAGAGAGGATTTGAGAAACTAATCATCGAGGTGAATGCGGCATGTACATCATGACAAAGGAAGAAATAAAGGCTTATCTAAAAAGGATTGGAATTCAAGACATTCTGCCTCCTACTCAATCCTATTTATTTAAGCTGCATAAGGCCCATGTAAAGCATCTTTCGTGGCAAACGTTGGACATTTTTGCAAGAAAGCCGGCAGCCATTGGTTTTCAAGAATCCGTTCAACTTATTTTGCAGGGGAGAAGCGGTTATTGTTTTCACCTGAATGGTGCATTCAGCACACTACTATATTCACTCGGCTATAAGGTTCGCCTGCATCGAGCCGGGGTTCAGCCTCTAGGGGCAGAGCCACGCATTAACTCATTTCATCTTGGATTAACCGTGAGCCTGCTCAATGAGCAGCACGAAGATGAAGTATGGATTGCTGATGTCGGTTTAGGCGATATGCCATATGAACCTGTTCCACTCCGCATGGGTAATTATGAACAAGCCCCTCTTCACTATAGGGTTACCGAGTCAGGGATTGTTGCAAAAGGTTGGCGGTTAGAGCATGATTCACTTGCTTCATTTGTTGGCGTTGATTTTGACCCTGCGATTGTTCAGGATTTGGATGAGTTTATACCAAAACATCATTTCTATAGCCGCTCAGCAGATTCTCCATGGTTCAACCTCTTTCTGATTCGGCAAAGACAGGCATTAGAGACGAATGAACTAAGAGGCTGCATTTGGAAAAAACACGGGCAGAACGGATTGGAAAAAATAGAGCTGGATCATAAATCGCAGTGGCTGGAAGTGTTGGCAGATGTATTTGGCGAGTCGCTCGTTCACTATAGTCTCCAGGAACGGGACGAGTTATGGAAAAGGGTATTTGCGGCTCATACTGAATGGAAGAAATCTAGTGATAGCCACCTTTGAAACAAAAAAATCCGGTAGCACCTGAAACTTCCTGTGCTTACCGGATTCCCTATAAGATGAACATTGATCGAACCATGCTGTATACAGTCCTTGCTTACCTCAAATTATTACCGGTTTAAGAGACTACCTACATACCGCAACAAATCGTTAGCGCTGGCCGCTGTGTAGCCATGCTCCTCAATCAGCCGCTTGATGACCTCATTCATCCGTTTAAGCTGGTTAGCATCAGGCGTTTTGGTCGAGGTTGTAATCTTCACAATGTCCTTCAGATCTGCAAACAGCTTCTTCTCGATAGCCTCGCGCAGCCGATCATGATGATGATATTCAAACTTCCGGCCCTTGCGCGAATACGCAGAAATCCGGATTAGTATTTCTTCGCGGAATGCCTTTTTCGCATTTTCAGACACCCCGATCTGCTCCTCAATCGAGCGCATAAGCCGCTCATCCGGGTCGAGCTCCTCATCCGTGAGCGGATCGCGGATTTTAGACCAATTGCAGAAGGCTTCGATGTTATCCAAATAGTTGTCGAACAGCGTCTTGGCTGATTCCTCAAAAGAGTACACAAAAGCCTTCTGCACTTCTTTTTTCGCGAGCTCGTCGTACTCTTTACGGGCTACGGAAATGAAATTCAGATAGCGCTCGCGCTCTTCCTTCGTAATCG
The DNA here is from genome assembly GCF_000236805.1 of Paenibacillus peoriae KCTC 3763. GTDB lineage: Bacteria > Bacillota > Bacilli > Paenibacillales > Paenibacillaceae > Paenibacillus > Paenibacillus peoriae. The sequence continues at coordinate 341,379 of NZ_AGFX01000041.1, forward strand.
AAGCATGCTGATCCAGACCATCCTTAATCGCTCGTAAAATATCTAGTGCATTGATCGATTCCACATTTTGCTTAATTAATGCACTGGAAATACGATTAATGACATACCGCGGGTCTACCCCGGACATGCCTTCCTCCAGAAACTCACTTTGCATTTCCTTCAGGTCGGTTTCCTTGTAGCCTTCGACCTCTTCACCGTCGTACATGCGCATCTTTTTGACCAAATCCATGCCCTGTTTCTTCGTTTCTTTCAAACGGGTAAGCACGGAGAAAATGGCAGCCGTTCGCAGCGCATGAGGAGCAATATGAATATGCCGCATATCACTTTGCTCAATGAGCTTGGCATAAATCTTTTCTTCCTCCGACACTTTCAGGTTATAAGGAATCGGCATTACAATCATCCGCGACTGCAATGCCTCGTTCTTTTTATTCGCAATAAAGCTTTTATACTCCGACTCATTGGTATGAGCTACAATCAATTCATCTGCACTGATGAGGGCAAACCGTCCAGCCTTGAAATTTCCCTCCTGGGTCAGGGACAATAAATTCCACAAAAACTTCTCATCACATTTCAGCATTTCCTGAAACTCCATCAGCCCGCGATTCGCTTTGTTCAACTCTCCGTCAAAACGATATGCGCGCGGATCGGATTCCGAACCATACTCCGTAATCGTGGAAAAGTCGATGCTGCCTGTCAAATCAGCAATATCCTGCGACTTCGGATCAGAAGGGCTGAACGTACCTATGCCAACCCGGTTTTCTTCCGATATAAATACCCGCTCCACGCGCACCTTTTCGATATCGCCATCAAATTCCGTACGCAATCTCATCTGGCAGGACGGGCAGAGATTACCTTCAATGCGCACACCCAGTTCCTTCTCGAATTCGGGACGCAGCTCATGAGGAATAAGATGAAGCGGATCTTCATGCATAGGGCAGCCTTGTATAGCGTACACAGCTCCCTGATCCGTTCTTGAAAATTTCTCCAGACCCCGTTTTAGCAAAGTTACCAGCGTCGATTTTCCCCCGCTGACAGGACCCATTAAAAGAAGGATACGCTTGCGCACATCGAGCCGCCTGGCTGAGGAATGGAAGTATTCCTCCACCAACTTTTCCAGCGCACGATCCAGCCCAAAAATCTCCTGCTCAAAAAATTTATATCGCTTATGTCCCTCAACCTCTTCTACACCCAAAGATTCAATCATCTTGTAAACCCGTGCATGAGCGGTCATCGCCGGCGCCGGGTCTTTCTTGAGTATCTCGATATACTCTCTAAAAGTGCCGTTCCAGGCCAGACGGTTGCTTTCCGCCCGGTACTCCGCAATGCGTTCAAAAATATTCATGCTCGGTTCCTCCCATGGCTGCGTAATGGCTATCTTCAACTCCTGATGGTAATGGCTACACTCGTCACGCCTTTCAGGATATGGTGGTATCTCCCTAAAAAAGTGTAATACATACCTATGCAGATTGATTTCAGAAGTGACCTATTTTTTGTGACAGGTCTCCCTGCTTTTTCGAAAAACCGATGGGGTATGCTGTGCTAAAATAACAACAACAACGCGGACCTGACGCATTATGGTACAATATAAGCTCGGAATAATGGGATAAAGGAGCGGGAGAAGCAATGGCAGTTCGGCATGAGACGGAGCTGTATGCTCCGATCAAAGCTTTTTTTGAGAGCTTGGGGTACGAAATCAAAGGAGAGGTGCGCAACTGCGATTTGGTGGGTATCAGGCCAGAACAGCAGGAGCCGCTGATTGTGGAGATCAAAAAGACGTTTAATCTGTCGCTTGTGCTGCAAGGCATGCAACGTTTGAAACTAACCAGCAATGTATATGTGGCCGTAGAACGAAATCGTGCAAAAAAAGGGGCTGTCAATCAACGCTGGAACGAGCTGGTTGGACTGTGCCGTCAGTTGGGACTCGGCCTGCTTACGGTCACCCTTTTTAAGACCAAGCCGCCGCTTGTAGAGATACTGTGCAAGCCTGCGGGCCCCAACGGCCATGAGCGCAAAACGACAACGGTCCGCCCCGGCTCGCGCAAGGAGAGGCTGCTGCGGGAATTTCACGCACGCAGCGGTGACCACAACACTGGCGGCAGCACCCGGCGCAAGCTGGTCACGGCCTACCGGGAAAAAGCGCTGCGTGTAGCCGCAGCCTTGCAGAGCCTGGGGGAGGCCGCGCCTGTGCAGCTCGCCCGTGCGGCTGCCGTCAGCGGAGCGGCTGCCGTCCTGCAGCACAACTACTACGGCTGGTTTGAGCGCGTAGCCCGTGGCCGCTATAAGCTGACCCCGTTCGGCGAAGCGGCCCTGAGCGAGTATGCGGCGGTGCTGCAAGAGCAAGGGACTGAAACGACCGCAGCAAAGGCCGGAGGGCCTGACGAAGGCGACGCGCAACATCGAATCGCAGAAACGTCGGTCCCTTACTCCTTCACCGCTGTTGCGGATACGAAAGATGGCTGACATTGGGCGTGGAGTGTCGGTATGCCTGCTAGCTTCGGGCGGTAAACTCACTGATCGTCTCACCGATCAGATTCATGCCCATAAGCAGCTGCTCGCGGCCCGGATGGCTAAAATTAAGGCGAATATGGGACGCACCCTCACTGCCAACCGCACACAGCGCCCCCGGCATAAAGGCTACGCCTTTGGGCAACGCCGCTTTTAATAGCAATGCACTGTCCAGCCCATCGGGCAGCCGCACCCATACATACATGCCGCCTGATGGAATATGATACGTCACGTCCTTCCAAAACGGACGCTTGAGCAGCTCCAAAATAAGCTGAAGCCGTGTTGAATATTCTTTGTTCAGCATCGCCAAGTGCTCGTGCCATTGGAAACGCGAACGAGTCAACAGTTGGAACAGCAGTCGCTGGTTCATCGTACTGGACTGCATATCGGCCAGCTGCTTCAAGGCATACATTCCTTCAATCAACGGGGCGGGACCGGCCGCCCACCCAGTTCGCAGTCCGGGAGCAACCGTTTTATTAAATGAACCAATATATAGCACTTGACCGCCCTGACCCGCATGATCCAGTGCAAACAGCGAAGGATACGCCTCTGCAAATTTCCGACTCTGTCCATGCGGACTCTTGTCAGGGGACTCGTTCTTTTGCTTAAAGTGCAATTCACCGTAAGAATCGTCCTCTACAACCAGCACCTGATGGTGCCTGCATAAATCCAAAATTTCCTGCCGTCTTGCTGCGCTCCATAAGGAACCGGTCGGGTTCGTAAACGTCGGCGTGGCAAAAAAAAGCTTGGGGCGATAGCGAATCATTAAAGCTTCAAGCTTATCGGGGATTACACCTTCCTCATCTGATTCAACTGGCACAACCTGCGCCCCCTGCATAGATAGCACCTGCAAACATCCGGGGGAGGTCGGATTTTCGACCAACACCGGATCACGCTCATCCACCATCAGCCTTACGATCAGGTCAATGGCCTGCTGACTGCCTGTTGTGAGAAGAATTTGCCCCGGGGGCACCCTAACTCCTTTTCGCTGCTCCCACTCTCCCGCAAGCCATGCCCGCAAAGGAAAATAGCCCTCCGGTTCACCATACTGGAGGGCATCAGGGCCGGAACCAAACACATCATGGGCGGCTTCTTCCAGCAGCTTCACCGGAAACAGCTCTTGTGCAGGCAATTCTTCAGCCAAAGATATAAAGGAGTGTCTTCTCGCATTTTCCCGGATATGACGCACTGGAGAAGCCAACATTGCAGCCGTTCGTGAAGCAAAGGAATATTGCATGAACATCCTCCTTCTCCTGAAAATAGGTCACTGCCTCCGGGCTGACGCGTCAGGCATATAGCTGCTTCATCTGACGTGCATATAAGGCATAACGCTCAATTGCCTGCGCCCGACTGGACACGCCTAATTTTGCATAAATTTTACGCAGATAATTATCAATGGAACGCCGACTTACTTCGATCTCGATAGCAATTTTGTCATACGTAATGCCTTGTACAATACGTTCCATAATGAAAACTTCGGTTTGTGTCAATTCATCAAAAGGCTCAGAAGCCACTAACGGCAGAAACGGCCAGTTCCCGCAGCGAATCCAATCCATCGGTAAAGAAGCAAATCCTTCGCGTAAACCGTTGATCAGATGAATCAGCTGGTTTGGTGACGCCTGCTTGGACAGCATTCCATTCGCTCCCAGCGAAATCAATTGCTGAAACAACGTAATATTATCCTCATCCGTCATAATAACAATATGGCTGTCCGGAGACAAGGCCCGCATTTGGGTCAAAAACGGTTCAGCGGTTCCCTCGGGCAACCTGTAATCCATTAAAATAATTTCCGGCTGGATGGAACAAGCCAGTTCCAGGCCTTCCGTTCCGGAGGAGGACATCCCTCTAACAAGTAAATCTTGCTGATCTTCCAAAATAAGCTTTGTTCCCAGCATACTTGTAGGATGGATATCTATAATGACCACCTGCCATACTTTTCTCATGTCTTAACCTCCTGGTTTACAAAAAAATACATAGTTCGCTAAAATGGATCTAAAATTGGAGATTGCATATGTAGGAATTGCGCGAATGTGAACGTATAGGAAGCGAGAACGGTTTAAGGAAATTGTATCCTAGGACTTCCTTCCGATGCAATCTCTTTTTCCAAATATTTTTTATACTCCTATTTCGCTTTTGCGAAATAAATAGGCCCATGATAGAATTGGAACTGCAAAATAAAGACTGGAAATTTGACTTTACACGGGAGTTGAGAAATCACATGCAAGTATCACCTGAACGCCCTCTTGCCGAAGCTCGGCGGAGCCATCCAAGAAAGGGGTTGCCCGTTAAGGCATTTCTGCTATTTTGGTTTATACTTATTATTCTAGGTGCTCTCGCAACCTATCTGTATAGCAATCACTTGAAGCAGCAAATGCTAAACGAGATGCAAACCCATACAGACCAACAGATTCAAGCACTTAAATCCGACTATGAAAAGCAGCTAACCACACTTTCCAAGGAAGTTAGCGACCTGCAGGGCAAAGTGCAATCCTTCAATGAACTGCTGACCTTTACGAAGGACAATGCCAATAACAAAACCGATAACAGCAATAAGCTCTACACCCAATTAAACGAAGTCAAGCAGCAGCTTAATATACTTCAGAAAAAAATGGACTTGCTAAAATGAACATAGATGCAAAACAAGTGAATCGGTTTATTATGTTAGCCCTTGCTCCTTTTATCGGTTTATTGGGGTGTATTTTGTTAGTGCATCCCCCTTTAAGCTTTCCCGGGTCCACTGCTCCGGGCCTGCAAAAAGCCGAAACTTTTGTACAAACGCAATCCGTAAGCAAGCAGCTTGATGAAGCCAAACAAACAGCAACGTACACCTCGTCCACCATTCGCCGAACTTCCGAGCTGTATAAGCAAACAACCCAAACGATGAATCAGCTTGTCCTTACAGCCGCTACTCAGTCCAAGCGTCCCGCGATCATCTATGATCGACGCATCACCACCAGGCTGGGGGTTCCCTATGAGCGTGTAGACAGCAACCGGATCACCATTGAATTGTTCAAGGTGAACCCGGGGATTTATCACGGCTACGCCATGAAGGTTAAACTGAAAGATCCTACCGCTATGAAAATGTCTCTGGGGAGCGACAAATTGGGCGGCTCTGAAACAACGATGCGTGCTGTCTTGAGACACGGAGCTGTCGCCGGCATCAATGCAGGCGGCTTTGCGGATGGAGACGGCAAACGCTATCCATTAAGTACTACCGTCTTGAACGGCCACTACCTTGCCGGCTTTCAATCCAGTTTCAAGGATTTGTCATTCGTCGGACTGAGCAGCAATGGCAAGCTTATCGGGGGCAAATTTTACAGTCAAGGCGCGCTGGATAGCTTAAAGCCCGCCTTTGGGGCTACCTTTGTTCCCGTTCTGCTCCAAAAGGGGCAGAAGATGCCCATCCCTGAGAAGTGGAAAGTCTCGCCCCTGCGGGCCCCACGGACGGTCATCGGCAACTATAAAGACGACCAACTGCTCATTATCGTCGTAGACGGCTACAATGAAAGCGGGGGTTCAGGTGCAACGCTCGAAGAATTACAAGGGAAGATGTACAATCTGGGTGTTCAGGACGCTTATAATTTGGACGGAGGCGGCTCCTCGTCGCTCATATTGAACGGTCGAATCGTTAACAAGCCGTCAGATGGTCAACTTCGTCCAGTCCCTACTCATTTTTTATTCTATAAATAATAAAAATAATAAAATATGCTTGTCGAAGTATGGCTCAATTAAAAAAAAGCATCACGAACGAATGTCGTGATGCTTTTGCCTCATTAGGAGGAGTACTGTGTCATTTCTGTCAGACATTGAGCACAAATATAACGGTCTTTAAAATCGTTTACTTGATCTATTGAACCGCAAAATACACATTTCGGACGATAACGCTCCAAAATAATATGGTCACCCTGAACCAAAATTTCGACAGGATCTCCCTCATTCATTTGATATCTTTTGCGCAGTGACTTAGGCAAGACTATTCTCCCCAATTGATCAACTTTACGCACTACACCAGCAGGTTTCATCGTGATCGTACACCTCTCCTATTAGTAATAACTTGCAGTTTACTTTCCCTGCGAAAAACTAGGTACAAAGACACTATTCTTAATGTAGTATTCGCTGTCTTTTTGTCGAATCCTGCTGATCACAGGAAATTTTATTACATTTTTTCATAAAATCATGAACCCTATCAAAGTATGGGACAGATTGTCTGTAATATTTTTATCGACCGGAAAGTCAATTATCATTAGCTCTAATCGAGAATTTCGCAAATTACGACAATATCACCTTTATTCAAGCTCCACAGTCAGGTTCATCTAGGCAAATATTGCGCAACTTTCATCAGCAACTAAGGTCCTGGTTCTTTATTCACAGTTTACGTAAACTTTATTCACGATAAATCTGGAAAATCCATTTGTCTCAACGCTTCATAAACGATAATCGCAGCGGAATTCGACAAGTTTAGAGATCTTACTTTATCTGACATAGGCATCTTAATGCATGTATCCGGATTCGCTGCTAACAGCTCAGGAGGCAACCCCTTCGTTTCTTTACCAAATACCAGAAAGTCTCCATCCCGGAATGAAATATCGCTATAGCGCTGGTTTGCTTTTGTCGTCGCATAAAAAAAGCGGCCTTCCTGATACTTCTCCTGTACCTCAGCAAAAGACTCATGGTATTCAATGTGGACAGCATACCAATAATCAAGCCCGGCCCGTTTTAACGTGGCATCGTCGGTACGGAAGCCCAGTGGCTTCACCAGATGCAGATGTGTCCCGGTTGCAGCACACGTTCTGGCAATATTCCCTGTATTAGCCGGGATTTCCGGCTCGACAAGTACAATATGTAATGGCATCACATTTCGTTCCCTTCATCATTAAATGATTCTGACAAATAACCTACAGCTTAACCCAAATGCATATACTGAAAACATATACATTTTATCGTCTATTCCCCACACTGCTAAAAGCCTTCCCCTATACACGTTCAGGGAAGGCTTTACTTTTACTTTTTCGATTTCAAATCGTGTGTATCGAAATATATATCCGTAAAATCAACGGTTACGTTGCTTGAAGTTATCCATAAACTCCGCTAATGCTTGACAGTTCTCCAATGGAACAGCATTGTAGATCGAAGCGCGAAGTCCTCCTACGCTGCGATGTCCCTTCAATCCGATAAACCCGGCCTGCTCGGATTCCTTAATAAATTGTTTTTCCAGATCCTCATTAGCGAGACGGAAGGTTACATTCATAATGGAGCGATCTCTGCTGTCCACACAGCCACGATAGAAGCCTTCGCTGCTGTCAATACGGTCGTAGAGCAAAGCAGCCTTCTGTTGGTTTACACGCTCAATGCCTTCCAGGCCACCTTCCTCCTGAATCCATTTCAGCACTTCATTCACCATGTAGATGGCAAAGGATGGCGGTGTATTGTAGAGAGAGTTATTTTTTTCATACGTGCTGTAACGCAGCATCGTAGGAATGGTGGACGGCGAGGATGCCAACAGCTCTTCACGGGCAATGACGACCGTTACACCGGAAGGTCCCAGATTTTTTTGCGCGCCTGCGTAAATCAATCCAAATTGAGTAACATCAAACGGCTTGCAAAAAATATCACTGGACATGTCGACAATCAATGGTACGGAACCCGTATCTGGAAATTGCTTGAACTGTGTACCTTCAATCGTCTCGTTGGACGTCATATGTACATAAGCAGTATGCTCAGGCAAGTCCAAAGATTCCACATTCGGAAGACGCATGTACTTCTCATCAGCAGAGGATGCAGCAATATGAACATTGCCCAGCAGCTTGGCCTCTTTGTACGCCTTGTCGGACCAGCTACCTGTCATTACATAGCTTCCGACCTGTCCTTCGCTCAGGAAATTCAAAGGCAGCATTGCAAATTGCGTACTGGCGCCCCCTTGCAGGAACAACACCTTATAACCCTTCGGATTGCCCAGCAGAGATAACAAACGTTCCTGCGCCTCATTATGAACAGATTCATACACAGCTCCACGATGAGACATTTCCATGATAGACATTCCTGTCCCCTGAAAATCCACGAACTCAGCTTGTACACGTTCCAGTACCTTCAGCGGTAATGCCGCTGGTCCTGCATTAAAATTGTAGGCTCTCTTACTCAACAATTCCCCATCCCTTCTCTACCTTGTATGGATATTATCGCTATGATAGCAGTATTCATAAATGCGTTCAAGACTTGTATAAAAATGTTTTTGAATTCATTTATGATGTGACAAAGCTGTGAATGTTATCATATTTGACATCTTCACTTTATGATATTCATTTTAATGTTAAAAGGTCCCCGGCTATGAGACCGGAGACCTATCTTGAACAACAATTTTGATCCGTTCCTAATGATTGTTCTTCAAGGCAGCTACGCTGCCGATTTATTAGCAGTCGAAATACAGGCTGTATTCGTGCGGATGAACACGGATGTTCACCGATTTAGCTTCAGAACGTTTAAACTCTACATAGTTGTCAATAAAGTCCTTCGTGAATACGCCGCCTTCAGTCAAGAATTCGTAGTCAGCTTCCAGAGCGTCAAGAGCCTCATCCAATGAAGCTGGTACGCTGCGGATTTTACCTTTTTCAGCGTCAGACAGCTCATAGATGTTCGTGTCAAGCGGGCCATAGCCCAATTCGATTGGGTTCAGTTTGCGCTTGATGCCATCCAAACCAGCCATCAGCATAGCCGAGAAAGCCAGATAAGGGTTAGCTGTAGAGTCCGGTGTACGGAACTCGATCCGACAGCCTTTTGGCGTAACAGCCGCTACTGGAATACGTACAGCCGCAGAACGGTTACCTTTGGAGAATACCAGGTTAACTGGCGCTTCGTAGCCTGGAACAAGACGCTTGAACGAGTTTGTGCTTGGGTTTGTCAAAGCGATCAGCGCAGGTGCATGGTACAGAATACCACCAATGTAATGAAGGGCCATTTCGCTCAGATTAGCATAAGCACCTTTTTCGTAGAACAAAGGAGTGTCTCCATTGAAAATGGATTGGTGAACGTGCATACCGCTTCCGTTATCTCCGAAGAGTGGTTTCGGCATGAATGTTGCCACTTTACCATATTGACGAGCTGTGTTGTGTACAATGTATTTATAAACGAGCAGGTTATCTGCTGTTTTCTTCAGTGTATCAAAACGGAAGTTGATTTCCGCTTGGCCTGCTGTAGCTACCTCATGGTGATGGCGCTCAATTCTCAGACCTGCTTCTTCAATCAAACGGCACATTTCACTACGAATGTCTTGTTGGGTGTCCACTGGCGCTACAGGTACATATCCGCCCTTCACTCCGACTTTAAAGCCCAGGTTGCCGCCTTCTTCCTTACGGTTTGTGTTCCAAGCTGCTTCCTCGGAATCTACGAAGAAGGAAGAGCTGTTCATGCCGCTTTCGTAGCGAACATCATCAAAGATGAAAAACTCGGACTCAGGTGCAAAAAATGCTGCTGTGCCCACTCCTGCCGATTGCAAAAATTCCTCTGCCTTTTTGGCAATACCACGAGGGTCGCGGTCGTATCTTTCGCCATCTGGTGTAGCAATGTCACACAGAATATTCAGTGTAGGATGCTGAGTGAAGGGGTCGATAAAAACCGCTTCTGGATCGGGCAGCATAACCATGTCGGATTCCTCGATGCCACGATAGCCAGGAATGGAAGAACCGTCGAAAGCAACACCGTTAACAAATGTTTCTGCATCTACTTCGGAAGCTGGCAATGAAATATGGTGAGCACGACCAGACAAATCTACAAAACGGAAATCTACCCACTCAATATTATTTTCCTGAATTGTTTTCAATACGTTTTCAACGGACATGTCTTCTTCCTCCCAATTTTTCCGAACATTAAGTCTTATACAACCCTGAAATGTTCATGATCGAATGTTTTTTCTGTCGTCATTATAAATCTCAAACATGACACGGGTCAATAGCTATGTAAGGTATTTTTTAAACTAATGTTAGATATTCTTACGCCCCTGATAACATTTGAATAGCAAAAAAAGCCCGAAACATCGGGCTTTTAAGTGATTTCAATCTTGTTACTGCAATGCGGCAAAACTTTTATGCAATGATGTTAAGTATTGGCTTTAGGAAATGGCACTAGGGGTATGGAATGTTTTCCCTACTGCAGGAGCAAGCAATTCCAAATCTTTCAGCAAATCTGCAAATTGATCAGGGAACAGGGATTGTACGCCGTCGCCCGTCATCGAGTTGTCAGGGTCTGTATGCATCTCAATAATCAGTCCGTCAGCACCGGCAGCTACTGAAGCCTTCGTCATAGGAACAACCAGTTCACGCCGTCCTGTGCCATGGCTTGGATCAGCAATAACCGGCAAATGGCTCAACTGTTGCAAAACAGGGATCGCGGACAAATCCAGCGTATTTCTGGTGTAGGTTTCGAATGTGCGAATACCTCGCTCACACAGCATAACATTCGGATTTCCGCCTGCCAAAATGTACTCGGCAGCATTCAGGAACTCGTCATAAGTCGAGCTGAAACCGCGTTTAAGCAACACTGGCTTGCCACAGGTTCCCAGCTTGCGCAGCAGATCGAAGTTCTGCATGTTGCGTGTACCTACTTGCAGAATATCCGCATATTCCGCACAGATGTCCACGTATTCCGGTGTCATGACCTCTGTGATGGTCAGAAGATCGTGCTTTTTGCCCGCTTCGGCCATCATGATCAAGCCTTCTACCCCAGTTCCCTGAAAGCTGTAAGGCCCCGTACGCGGCTTAAAAGCACCTCCACGAAGGACTTGTGCACCCGCAGCTTTAACCAATGCGGCAATCTCGTCAATCTGCGCAGCAGACTCAACGGCACACGGCCCACCCATAATCACAAGCTCGCCCCCGCCAATATTTACGCCTTTAATGGAAATGACCGTATTTTCGGGATGAAAATCACGGCTAGCCAATTTGTAGGACTTCGATATTTTGACTACATTTTCTACACCCTTCATTTGACGCAGGTGTTCAGCCAGCTTGGGCTCTACGCTGCCGATCAATCCGATAATCGTGCGATCCGATCCGCGTGAAACATGGGCCTGCAAGCCTTCTTTTTCAATAACTTCAACAATGGCCTGGATATGTTCTTCAGGTGTCTGAACACCAGCGATAACGATCATATTTTTCTTCCCCTCTATAAAACATATTTTATTGATCACTATGACATTATGACACTTAAACGCTTGTTCGCTTTTAAGCTTTTATTCGTTAAAGTAACTATACCTGTTTTGGCTTTCCTCGTCAAGGCTTAATATTCCAAGCCTTTATACGATAACAATTAAAAAAAGCCGCTATCCGGGTGTTATTCCCTCGAATAGCGACTATGATCAATCCTATGTTATTGGGTCGTTTTGGACTTTTCCCGTACAGGAGGCAGCAGTTTTTTCATATCAACGGTCCGCTGAATCTCCCATGTTGCCGGGTTAGCCGGATCATACTGCTCCAGATACGTAATAACTTCTTTCGTAATTAACGTAGGCGTGGAAGCTCCGGATGTGACCGCTACCTTCGTAACACCCTCCAGCCACTCCCTCTTCAGCTCTGTTACATCGGCAATTCGATAAGCTGTAGTGCCGGCGATCTCCTCAGACACTTGGGCCAGTCTGTTGGAGTTATTGCTGCGTGGATCACCGACAACGATCACCAGGTCTGCCTGTCCAGCCTGCTCGGCTACCGCCTCCTGACGCACTTGGGTTGCCAGACAGATTTCATTGTGTATCTCGGCACCCGGGAATTTCTCCAGCAACTTCTTCATAATGTGCTTGATGTCCCATTGACTCATGGTCGTCTGATTTGTAATGAGAATTTTGCCCTCAGACAGCGCAAGCGTGTCGATTTCCTCTTCCTTTTCAATCAGATGGACATGATCCGGCGCAATTCCGATAGCTCCCTCCGGTTCAGGGTGTCCCTTTTTGCCGATATAAATAATCTGGTATCCTTCTGACGACTTCTCGCGAATCAGATCATGGGTCTTCGTCACATCCGGACAGGTAGCATCCACTGTAGTCAGTCCCTTGTCTCTTGCCAGCTTGCGAACCTCAGGGGATACGCCGTGGGCGGTAAAAATAACGGTTCCCTTCTCCACCTGGCTTAAAATCTCCAAACGGTTCGGGCCGTCCAGTGTAATAATCCCTTCATCTTCAAAGGAATTGGTGACATGGCTGTTATGCACAATCATGCCTAGTATATAAATAGGCCGGGGTAAGTCCAGGTTTCTGGCAGCCTGACGAGCCAATACCATGGCATCGACTACGCCGTAACAGTAACCCCGGGGAGAAATCCTGAGTACTTCCAAAAATAGCACCCGCTTTCTTCGACACAGTATACCGCTCCAATAACTGGGCAGCTGTGGGCATCCAAGCCTCTACCGGCCAATTCTATGATGTAGTTGCCTTCCTATTATAGCCTATTCCAAAGGCGCGGAAAAGCTGACCGGGAGCCAGATGATGAATGTCGTTCCTTCTCCTTGACGTGTAACCACTTCCACTGACCCGTGATGTTCATCGATAATCCACTTGGCAATAGACAATCCCAGACCAATTCCCTCCGTCACGCCGCGTGACTCATCCGCCCGGTAAAAGCGATCAAAAATAAAGGGAACCTGACTCTTGTCCATCCCGATGCCCGTGTCACTGATCCGCAGACCCACCTGCCCCTGATAAACAATGGCATCAAATCGGACGATGCCTTCAGGAGTATACTTGAACGCATTATCAATAAAAATAAATAGCATCTGCTGCAAATAATCCTTGCTGCCTTCCATATAAATGCCATTCAGCAGCGAAAAGTCGCCCACATTCCATTCGGCTGTTCGCTCCAGAAATTGAGCACGACGGGCAACCTCATTTACGAGCGGTTCCAGCGCGACTGGAGTCTTATCGAATGTTTTCCCCGTGTCCGCTCGCGCAAGTGACAGCATATCGCCCACCAAACGACTCATCCGCTGGCCTTCATCGGCCATGTCACTCAGCGCTTCCATAGACAGCTCGCGAATCATCGCTTCATCCATGTTCGGTCGCTCTCCCGGCTCGGTAGTCCACATTTTGACCAAAAAATCAACATTGCCACGAATCGTCGTAAGCGGTGTACGCAGCTCATGGGAAGCATCGGCCACAAAACGGCGCTGTGCGCCGTATGCATCCTCCAGCTCCTTATAAAACGCCTCCGTACGTTCCAGCATATTATTAACCGTCCCAATCAGCTGCCCAATTTCATCTGCCGGCCCGTCATATTCAATACGGACACTCAAATCGTTACTGGATTGGATCTGATTTGCCCCCTCAATCACCTTGACCAGCGGCTTCATGGACTTGCGAGCCAAAAAGAGACCTGAGGTTGCAGCAGCGAGTAGAGCAAATAACGAGCCGTATACAAGCACACTTTGCAGCCTGTTCATGAGCCGATCCTGTGAGCCCGTAAATTGCCCTATCTGGAGAAAGCCAACGACCAACCCCAACTCATCGGATTTGATCGGCTGCTGATAGATCATAAAGGAATCCCCTTCTACACTCACACGCCGAATCCCCTCATTTTGGACTGCTCCTACCGATGTAGATGGCACTGGGAAGGTAATATTAAGGTCTTTCATATTTTGAGTCGTTTTGGTTACCCCGGATGTGTAATTATAAATTTGTACATATAGCTGAGAGTCATCAATTCCACGTCCCTGTACTAAGCCCAAATCCAGATTGGGGACTTCAAACAATCCCCCTTTGATAGTAAGCAGCAGCTGCTTATTAATCCGTGGCGCCTGAGTCATAAGCTGACTTTTCACTTCATTGTATGTGTAATAATAAACCAGTCCGTAAATAGCCAGACCAAAAATGACAAGCACTATAGCCAAGATGCTCGAATACCAAGCTGTCAGCCGCCACCGAATAGACATATTACACATCACCTCTTAAAATATAACCGGCTCCCCGAATGGTACGAATGAGTCGTTTGCCGCCATCCTGTTCCGTTTTTTGGCGAAGCATGGCAATATACACCTCCAACACATTCGATTCCCCGCTATAGTCATAGCCCCATATTTTGTCCATAATCAGATCGCGTGACAGCACACGCTTCGGATTTTGCATAAATAGATGGAGCAGCTCAAATTCTTTTGCCGTCAGCTCCAAACGATTGCCGCCACGAAACACTTCACGCGATTCGTTATCCAGTTGCAGGTCCTCGAAGGTAAGTCGGTTTCCGTTATTGTCCTGCTGTTCGGTTTTACGCCGCAAAAGCGCCCGCACTCGTGCCAGCAGTTCCTCCAGTGCAAACGGCTTGACCAGATAATCATCGGCTCCCAAATCCAAGCCCTTAACCCGGTTCTCCACCTCGTCTTTGGCTGTAAGCATCAGGACGGGTACCGTGCTTCCGCCCTCACGCATACGACGGCATACCTCAAAACCATCCACCTGCGGCATCATGACATCCAGCACGACAACATCAGGCTCAGCTGTCAGCATTTTATTCAATCCTTCTGCTCCGTTGGCAGCAGTCAGCACTTCATAGCCTTCGAAAGCCAAACCTCTGCGCAGCATGGACACAATTTTCTCATCGTCATCAATAATCAGAACGGTAGAACGCATACACGATCGAACTCCTTTATCATCTTCTTTTCACTCTATTGTAGCAGGAGTAGACGCGTGTAGCACCTTACCGCCGCATACAGCAAGAAACGGAAGGGCTCTTCCTTCCGTTTCCAGTTCCATGCTCATTTGTATAGAGTTATTAGCTTATTGTTGAAGCGTCGAGCTAAAATCATTTTTGTTGCCTATTTTCAGTTGAATATCCCTTTTCTGTCCGGCCCGTTCGATGTTAAGTGTCAGTGCTGTACCTACTTTTTGTGTTTGAATAAACTGGATCAGCTCTTGTGATGTGCTATAAGGCTTGCCATTGGCTCCGATAATCACATCGTAAGGACGCAGATCTGCCTGATAAGCAGGTGATTTGTAAACAATATCTCGTACAACCGAGCCTTCAGTCTGGGATGTACCCAATTCCTTGGCTACTTCAGGGCTCAAATTTAACAGACTTGCACCAATGAAAGGTACAGGTTCTTTTGGAATCGGCTGATTATTTTTCAGCTTATCGACAACTTCCAAAATCGTATTGGAAGGAATCGCAAAACCGATTCCCTGCGCGTCTGCACTCACAGCTACGTTCATACCAATAACCTGTCCTTTCAGATTTAGCAGCGGTCCACCAGAGTTACCTGGGTTAATGGATGCATCCGTCTGTATAAGATGCTTGTATTGCGTCGGGTTTCCAGTTGATTCACTATTAATCGTGATCGTACGTTCTTTCGCACTCAGCACTCCGGCTGTTACCGAATGTTCAAAGCCTTCAGGGTTACCGATTGCTACCATCCACTCCCCGACTCTAGCGTTATCGGAATTCCCCAGCGGTACCGTTGGGAAGTTATTTTTACCGTCTATTTTAAGTACCGCCAAATCAAGGTCTGCATTTTTACCTAGCACCTTAGCCTCATACGGTTTATTGGTTCCTTCTACAGTAACCTGAACGACACTTGCACCTTCAACAACATGGTTGTTGGTCAGGACATAGCCCGATTTATCAAAAATAAAACCTGAACCGATACCAAGCGGGGTCAGTTGTCCGCTGTTGCTGCTATTGCTGTTGTCATTCCTATTACTGCTGTTTCCATCACTGTTTCCATCGCTGTCTCCATACTGATTTCCAAAGAAGTATTGGTATAGCGGGTCATTAAAATAAGGGCTGCTTTGTCTGCCACTTGACTGCTTGGCAAGTGTTTCGATTTTGACGACCGCAGGTCCCGCCTTTTCAACAACGGATTGAACATCAGCCGTACCTGAAGGCATCACAGCCGGAACTGCACTTGGCAAAGATCCCGTCGATCCTGAATTTGTCGTTTCACCGCTTTCCGCTGCCGCCGAAGTTAACGCCGTCTCCGGTGTAAACATATTGGTTCGGTCAGCTGTATACATCAGTACCGTAATAACCAGCATTCCGGCCAAAAAAGACAGGAAAATCGTTTTGATCTGCGACTTGGGCTTAGTCGGCTTGAACTGCCAGTTGCCGCCATTCCGTCCCGAACCGTCCTGTTGCTCAGGCCCAGCTCGATGGTAGGAGGGAGGAAAAGGTCTTACCGCCTGTGGTGGCGTAATCTCCACGTCCTTCTCCATCAACTGCTCTTCTTTGCGTTGTCCGTCCGATTGAACTGAAGAAAAAGGGCCATAGGAATAATAATATGAGGAACCGCTTGATTCGTTTTGTCGAGTTGTTCTATCAGCATCAACCTGATCGTTGTCATTCCGACGTCCGGAATTATTATTTTTGAATTCGTCCATTGTATATCTCCTCCCAAACCCTATGCTTCAAGGTGGTGTTGTTTAACTGACTTTATTTTGCACTTTAAACCTTAATTCCACCTTAAAAAAAATTAAAAAGCAGATAAAACCTTAGACCTATATGTACTTAATCCTGTTCACGTCATACGAAATGCCCCGGAGAATTCCCGAGGCATTATCAATTGTATATGCTTTTTTATTTCGTGTTAAAGTTTTCATCGAACTTTTGGTTCGGTGTTTGAGCATTGCTTTGAATTTTGTTGCGACTGGCGTTTTGTACTTTTTGCGCTACTGCGCTTGTACCTGCCACATCTGTTGCAAATTCTTCACTATACTTCTCATTTGGTGTCTGGTAGTTATCTTGAACTTTATTTTGTTCAGACTTCTTCACCTTTTGAGAAACGACACCTACCGAATTGTCTTGTGCAAATTCTGCTTTAAACTGATTACCTGCGCTTGCTTTGGCGCCTTGGTTCATGTTCGAGCTTCCGCCTTGATTTGGCATAAATCTCAACCTCCCAGTATGTTTTGTGGGATAAGCTTATCCCGCAACATAGTATGTGAAGTCAGAAAGGACAATATTCAAGGATTAAATGGAAGCATCCAGTGTTGAGCTCGGAATGGATTTATGCGTTACGATCGCCTTTTGAAGCGATTGTATCATCTTTTCCGTACATTTTCCGTTCCCTTTTTTTATAATTTGAACATTTACTTCTTTCTTACCCCATTCGGAATACACCTGCCGGGTTGTTTTAAAATACAAGTCAATCTTATTGCCCTTAATCGCCGATCCTGTATCTGCTACAATGCCGTAGCCATAGCCTGGAATGTACAAAATGCTGCCCAAGGGAAACGTCTTGGGATCAGCCGCAATCGTGGACAGTGTGTTTTTGTCACGACGTACTTTTACACCGGAATACGTAATACCGTAACCAGGATGATTTGGCCGTTTGCCAGTGGATTCATAGCCTGCTGTATATCCTGTTGCCGTGACCGTCATAGTCGTAATGACCTGCTCTTCGGGTGGGGCTAAAACAGGTGTTGATTGCAATTTCTTATGTTGGACCGGTTCTTTGTGACCGTATGCTTCATTGCCCGACATGATCACACAGCCTGCAATGAGGACGGTGCCCAAAATCCGTTTCCATACCAACATGGATCTCATAAAAAACCTCCCCTTGAGGCAAAGGCTTTCCAGAAATCCGTTGGATTATACAAACATTTTATTATTTTTGAACATCCTGACCCGGATAGAGTCTGCTCAGCTTTACCTTATCTTCAAAAATATGCAGCAGCGTTCGCACAATGGGGGTGTGCTCATCATGTGTATGCAATATAATGGAAGCAGGGGAGATCGAAATAAGGGTGCTCACGATTCGATCCTCGACCTCCATTTCCAACTCAATTCCCGGCATCTCCACTATGATGTCATCTGCATCGGGTGTCGGTATAGGGACCATGGCGCTATCGAGAATGGTAAAATCATGCCCGCCTTGATGAAGCACATGCACGAGCGGAACTTTACTTTCCTGAAAAAATACAAAGTATTTAAGCAGCCCCATAAATTCTTCATACTGCCGATCTGCCCAGAATTCCTCCATGGCATAATCGACGATTTCTTCAAGCTCTTTTTTATACGCATGCAGTCTGAATTGAATAAGCCCTTCCAAGTTCATTACACGAAGCTCCTTGAAATCCTTTTCCAGGAGAGCGGCCAGTTTACCATGGCGCTTTAAACGTCCTCTTGGGCCATCATCATTTACCAAGGAGCGAATCATGCTGCGAATTCGGGTCGTGTCCTCTTTCTCCAGCAGCGAACAGGCTTTGGTGAGAATTTGATCAAGCAGTTCCCACTCCTTAGCTTGGATAATATAGTCCGCTATCGCCGAAGACATGATGCTGTATACACAGGGGAGAAAGCTTTCAAACTCCGAATTGCTCTCCGTGCCCTTGCAGGTCCATGCCACTTTGTTTTCCAGTTGTCTGAAAGTGAATCGAAATCCGCGCCGTGACATATGTAGTCCCTTGGTTCTACTTTTGACCACCTCATAGAAACGATCGGCTTCATGTTCTCCATCCGTATTGGTCCACACTGTAAACAGTTCCATTGGCTCACTCCTTTCGATCACTGCTTTCAGTATATGGCGGCCTCTGTAGGGTTATACGAAGTGAACGACTGGAAACGGAAAGTCATATTTATAAGGGAATAAATGCCGTTTTCCTAATTCATCTTTTGGATTTGCAGCGCTTCAAGGCGATCATTCAAATGACTGAACCGCAGGCTGAGATGAGCAAAGGATTTTTACCGTAATACGCTTGTACTCCATTGTCATGCTGACTGGCCATATGATAAAATACAATTAAGATGTATACACTAAAAAAGAGTAAGGATGTTGTAGCATCCTCACTCTTTAGCAACAGCCGCTTATAAGGGCGGTGGCTGTTCAAAGATTTGTCGATCGAAATAGACCGTTTACTTTACCATATGAACATTGTTAAAAGTAGAAAAACGCTTATCTATACTAATCCCTCTACACGGATTAATGATAGATAAGCGTTTTTTGATTACGTAATATGAACGGACGTACTCTTAATTTTGCATAATAAAGTCATGTTCAATACTGCTGGCACTGTCAAAAGTACGAATAATATCATAGCGGGTGTTACGTTGCGCCGGGGTATTACCTGTCTCGCGAATCAACTGTAAAATGGACTCGATATTGACCTTATAGGTTGCGCCTGCGGCGGAAACGACGTTTTCCTCAATCATCGTGCTGCCAAAATCATCGCAGCCATAGTAAAGCGATTTTTTGCCGATTTCCGGTCCCATGGTTACCCACGAAGACTGAATATGCTTGATGTTATCCAGTACAAGCCGACTGATCGCAACAGTTTTCAAATATTCCTCCGGCGTCTGGCGATCCTTCTTCAGGTTGGTGTTGTCTGGCTGAAAGGTCCAGGGAATAAAGGCCAAAAATCCTTCAGAATTATATTTATTTTCAATACATTCGTCCTGAGCATCACGAACACGCAGCAAATGCAGCGCACGCTCCTCCATCAACTCGCCAAAGCCGATCACCATCGTGGCAGTCGTGTTCATACCAACCTTGTGAGCCGTTTGCATCACATCCATCCAATCACGCCAAGAGCCCTTGAGACGGCTGATTTTGCGGCGAGTACGGTCATCCAGAATTTCTCCGCCTCCACCCGGCAGTGAATCCAGTCCGGCCTCATGAATGGCTCGAATGGTTTCTTCCATGGAAAGTCCGGATTTTTCTTTCATTTTATGAATTTCAGCCGGCGAAAAGGAGTGCATCGTAATGTCGGGAAAACGCTCCTTGATACCTTTCAGCAAATCTGTATAGTAACTGAACGGCAGATTCGGATTTACACCGCCTTGCATCAAAATTTCAGTGCCTCCTACATCCTGTGTTTCCTTGATCTTCTGAAAGATCACCTCATCAGGTAGAACGTAGCCTTCATCTGAACCCGGTCTGCGGTAAAATGCGCAAAAACGGCAATATACGTCACACACATTCGTATAGTTTATATTTCGTCCGATCACGAAGGTTTTAACGGGGTTTGGATGCATGCGATTCATGACCTTATTCGCTGCATGACCGATTTTTTCTACCTCGTCTGACTCAAACAAAGCAACGGTATCCTCTAAATTCAGGCGTTCGCCGCGCAGGGCTTTATCTAAAATATGGTCGATTACACTCATGGTGTATCCTCCTTTGCTTTCACAGGGCAACGAAATGAAAGACAGGACTTATGAACGAGAATGCTTTCACAAACCTGCGTTCGAACCCTGCCGTAATGTATGTTCATGACTGGCCTTGTATGTTGTCTGTGCTATTTAGCATAGTAAAACCTATTGATAATACTAACATATCTTTAGGTAAGGAACCATACTTATTCCCGCTTCTTTCTGCTTTTCACCTGGAGAAACATGCAGTTCCCACACTAATTGACAATAGCTTATGTGTGCCAAGCGAGAAGAAAGCAGGACATCAACGTGCATTTTTTCACACTGCCCTTCATGTCATTATACAGAAAACAGCAGGCCCCCAGAAACATTGGAAACTTGCTGTTTTCTACGATACCTATTTCCTCTCCATCAAACGCAAAAATGCTGCGGAGGTGCTGACGCGCTAGCGTAGGGCTTCGTTCAAATCGCTGATCAGGTCGTCAATATCCTCCAGACCTACTGAAAAGCGAAGTAGTCCATCTGTGATTCCTCGCTCCAGGCGCACACTATGCGGCATAGCCGCATGTGACATCATCGCTGGATAAGACAGGATGCTTTCCACAGCTCCCAGACTCACCGCAACAATTGGAATACGCACGCGACTGAGAACTTCTTTGGCCCGCTCACCAGAACCTACATCAAACGATATCACCGCACCGTATCCGCTGGATTGGCTCTCGTGAACAGCACGTCCCGGATGATTCTCCAGCCCTGGATAGTACACAGCCTCAATATCGGTTCGGTCGTTCAGCCAGTTCGCAAGCTTTGCCGCACTCTTTTCACTATGTGCCATACGAGCTTCCAGTGTCTTCATGCCGCGCATGAGCAACCATGACTCTTGCGGGGCCAGCACAGTTCCCATCCCGTTTTGGAGCTGCTTGATTTGTCTCCCAAGCGATTCGGTACGTGCTACCGCAAGTCCTGCCAGCACATCGCTGTGCCCGCCGAGAAACTTGGTCGCACTGTGCAGGACAATATCGACACCCTGCTCAATCGGACGCTGATAATAAGGTGTCATAAACGTATTATCCAGCAACGTCAAAAGTCCGTTGTCCTGTGCCCAAGAGGCTACTCCTGCGATATCGGTAATTTTGAGTGTAGGATTGGACGGGGTTTCTATATACACAGCCTTTGTATTTTCCTGCAAAGCCTCTTTTACAAGGTTGAGGTCCGTCATGTCGACAAAGGTTGTTTCGATATTCATCCGTTTCAGTATAGTGGTCAGCAGCCGATACGTTCCTCCATATACGTCCTCCGAAACAATGACATGATCCCCAGCGGACAGAAGCATAAATACGGTAGAAATGGCCGCCATCCCCGATGCAAAGGCAAATCCTCTGGCCCCGCCTTCCAATAAGGCAATATAGTCCTCCAGCGCTTGTCGTGTCGGATTACCGGAACGGCTATAGTCATGCTGTGGAGGATTAAAAATATCATGATGGTGAAAGGTAGAAGCCTGATAGATGGGAACACTCGACGCACCTGTTACACTGTCAATTTCAGAGCCAAAATGCAGCAGCTTGGTAGCGAATTTCCGCTCCTTATCCAGAGTTTGCTCGATTTTCTTTGTATCCTCAATCATTGTTGCTCCCCTCCTTCAATTTCTTGACGTGCCGCTTCCAACGCCGCACGCAAATCTTCAATTAAATCGTCTGTATGCTCAATGCCTACGGAGAAACGCAGCAGCCTGTCATCCACCCCAACTGCATCCCGAATTTCTGCTGGTATATCGGCATGTGTCTGCACAGCAGGATAGGTCATTAGCGACTCCACCCCGCCCAGACTTTCGGCAAAAGCAATCAGCTTAATGTGACGAAGCAATGGCTCCACATAGCGAGCATCCTTTACTTTAAAGGAGAAAATCCCCGTGTTGCCGCTGGATTGCTTGTTTTGTATCTCACGCCCCGGATGACCTTCAAGCCCTGGATAAAATACTTCCGCCACTGCAGGATGGGTCAATAAATAGTTAGCAAGTACCGTCGCATTATGCTCATGCCGATCCATACGCAGCGCCAGCGTTTTCATGCCCTTCATCAATTGATAGCTGTCGCTCGGGGAAAGCACAGCTCCTATAGAATTGTGAAGGAAGGAAACTTCGTCCGATAGCTCTTTGCCCTTGGTTACGATCAAACCTGCCAGCACGTCATTGTGCCCACCCAAATACTTGGTTGCGCTATGTACCACAATATCAGCACCCAGTTCCAAAGGACGCTGGAAATATGGTGTTAGCAGCGTATTGTCTACAATGGTAAGCAACTGACGTTGTGATGCCCATTCAGCCACCGCTTGAATATCCGTAATCATCATCAACGGGTTCGTAGGCGTTTCTATGAATACAGCTTTGGTATTCGGTCGACATGACTGTTCGAGTGCTTCAAGATCGTTTGTATCCACATAACTCGCAGTTACGCCGAATTTAGATAAAATGCGCTCCAGCAAACGATATGTCCCGCCATAGAGGTCTAGCGATACAATGAGATGATCTCCCTGTCCAAACAAAGCAAATACCGTTTGCAGCGCCGCCATGCCGGAACTGCACGCAAAGCCTGCATCACCAGATTCCAGTGCAGCGGAAGCCTCTTCCAGTACCTTTCGCGTCGGATTGGTCGTCCGAATGTAATCAAATCCTGTGCTTTGGCCCAGACGGGGATGGCGGAACGCCGTAGCTTGATAAATCGGATAATTAATAGACCCGGTTACTGGTTCCTCTACTGAACCGATCTGTGCCAGTCTGCTTTCGATTTTCCACTGCTTCTCACTCATACGAATCCTCCTATTAAATTCCATATTTGATGATGTAATATATGCTGCAAAAATGGATGATCAAATACTATACTGCTGCGCTACTGCAAGGTGGTACTGCAGAAAGGTGAATTTCAAACCCCTTTTTAAATCTGGGGCCCGATATCGTAAGGTGTTTCTTGGTATACATAATAGTTAAGCCAATTCGAAAATAATAAATTGGCATGCGCACGCCAGATAGAGGGCGGTGTGCGTGTAGGGTCATCGTCCGGAAAATAGTTTTTGGGGACTTCAATATCCAGTCCTTTAGCCACATCACGATCGTATTCCCATTTCAGCGAGAGTGGATCATATTCGGAATGGCCAGTTACAAAAATTTGTTTACCATCACACGTGGCGACCAGATACACTCCGGCTTCCTTGGATTCGGATAAAATCTCTAATTCGGCAATGCGATCAATATCTTCCCGCCGAACCTCCGTATGCCGGGAGTGAGGAGCATGAAAAAGTTCATCGAAACCACGTAGAAGCTTCACTGTAGGCTTAATAACCGTGTGTGGAAATACGCCAAAGCATTTGAAGTCGAGTCCGTATTTAGGGACCCCGAAATGATGGTATAGGCCTGCCTGTGAGGCCCAACAGATATGCATGGTCGAAGTGACATTCGTTTTCGTCCATTCAAAAATTTGCTGGATTTCCTTCCAGTAGTTCACATCTTCAAACTCAAACTGCTCTACCGGGGCACCTGTAATAACCATACCGTCAAAACGATTGTTCTTGATCTCGTCAAACGTTTTATAAAACATGTTCAAATATTCTTGTGATGTATTTTTGGATACATGGGACTTCATGTGTACCAATGTAACGTCCACTTGCAGCGGGGTATTGCCGACCAGTCGCAACAGTTGGGTTTCTGTTGTCTCTTTTGTAGGCATCAAATTCAAAATGGCGATGCGCAACGGACGAATATCCTGGTGATAGGCCAGGCTTTCATCCATTACGAAAATATTTTCGCCCTCCAGCACTTCCTTGGCAGGTAGTGTATCCGGAATCTTAATCGGCATGTAACTCACTCCTCGTTAGTAAGTTTTGCGAAAATCGTCATGTTGAGATGCCGGGCATATAATAAAAAGACCTATCTCAGTTAGAGAAAGGTCATATTTGTATCCATATGCGCCTCTCTCATCTGTCAGGGCAACACGCTTGTATACAAAGCGCACGTCCTGCAAGAATTAGCACCGTGCGATTAGAATCGCCGGTTGCCGGGTATCATCGGGCTAGTCCCTCCACCTGCTCTTGATAAGATTTCGCTATATTCTTTTAGGTTTGCAATGTTCTTTTTAAACACTTTAATGCATCGGCTGGGCTTCGTCAAGATGGGACTTGTAAATTCGTGTCCTCCATTCACATTTTGTCTAGCTTTTCCATAGGTTAAATCATTCCCCTCTTATCGCTGGATCTCTTGTCACTACTGTTGATTCAGCCATGATTTTGCGCTTGAAAGGCCGTAGGCCGAGCGTTATACTATACAAGTGCTAATAGGCAAAATAATGGTGCAACAGTGCAGATTTTGAGTGCTTTCTGCGTTATTGTGGCAACCTAAAAAGAACATTTGTGAGGTGAATCCGGAATGGAAGGCGACCCGAGTCCGAATAGGCGGCGATCCCTGAACAACAGCATAGGAATGACTTCAGCTTGCCGAGAGACGGGACGCCAGGCTCTGCATGCTCCAAAAGCCTTCGGCTTTTAATGGGAATGCTCGCTTATCCGAACCGGCTAAACGGCTAACTGAGCCCATTCCTTATGCTTAAGGTACACGTATTTCCGTTACGACGGAGCATAAGGAGTGACATATATGAAAATCCGTTTGGTAAACAACGGGGTTTTTACCCCTGTCGAAGAAATTGAAATGGCGCTTACTGCACCGGCGGAGGGCTTTTATTGGATTGATGCCGATGTTGAAGATCTGGCAGTGCTCCAGCCTTTATTCTCCATGCATGATCTTGCGGTGGAGGACTGTTTGAGCGAAGAAGAGCAGCGTCCGAAGATTGAAATCTACGAAAGCCATTATTTTATCGTTGTAAACAGTATTCGTTTTGATGATGAAGAAATATTTTTACGTGCTTTGAACATTTTTCTCGGTCGTCATTTTATCATTACGGTGACCAAGCAAAAAATCAACGAGCTTCGCTCACTTAAGCCTTTGCTTTGGGAGCAGGAAGTAAGTCAGCCGGACCGTTTTATGTATCTGCTGATCGATTTGATCGTCGATAATTATTTTCTGGTTGGTGACCGGATTGAGGTCCGCATTGAAAAGCTGGAAGAAGATATTCTAATGCATACAAAAAAGTCGCATTTGAATGAGATCATCGGCTTGCGCAGTGAGATTTTGTGGCTGAAAAAGGTGCTGGGACCGCAAAAAGAGGTCATTAATACCTTGAATAAACGGGATTTACGCCTCATCGACGATCAATTGCAAAAGTATTTTAGCGACATTTATGAAAATGCTGTGAAAATTTCGGAGACTTTCGAAACTTACCGCGACTTGATGGGTAACCTTCGAGAAGCTTATCAATCCAGTATTGCTAACCGTGCCAATGAAATTATGCGCGTGTTTACAGCAATTACGACTATATTTATGCCATTGACGGTTATTACCGGAATATATGGAATGAACTTCGACAATATGCCTGAGCTTCATACACATTATGGCTATTTTGTTGTTATTGGTGTCATGGTGGCGCTGGGTGTGAGTATGTTCTTTATTTTCCGCAAGAAGGACTGGGTTTAAAAAGAAACGTGTGACCAAAGCAGCAGTCGTATCCAGTCAGGATATAGCTGCTGCTTTGGTTTATAGTTGATACTTGTTGATAATATGTCCTATCTTACAAAAAACACCAACCTATTTTGCCTTTCGGCGAATGATCGGTGCTTCCGATTTTGTATTAGGTTTATCCCACATGTCGATCTGATGTCCCCTGATGGCGGAAACGGATACGGATTAGACGCAGACGCTCATAAACTTGATCCAGCCCTGTTTCTGCCGCCTTTTCCTCGCCGTACACTTGCAACATGACGGGCTTGAGCAGCGTATCCCCCAACTCTTCATAGGCAGACCAGATGGCTGCCTGTTCTTCCTCGGATACGTTCACCAGTTCCTTATGGATGAGCTTCTCCATATCAAATCCATCCCTGTCCAGATGCTCCACAGCTTCAATCATCTCTCTACGATGCAAACCTGCCTTCATTCCGATGTGCTCCAGTGAAAGACCATCTGAAACACCTTCAATAATCGTTTTTGTCAGGCTGAATTTGTTCAGCTCCTGTCTGTACTGGTTCTGTTTTTGTTTGTACATCCATGACAAAAAAACTTCTTCTTCCAGCGTCTCGGTTACCCAATTCAGTGGAAATGATGTGGTCCGGTCATTTTGTGTCGTAATAGCCAGTAGCTCCTGCCCATATTGAGACATCTTGCCCTGGCCCACACCGGGCAGCTCCAGCAATTCCTCTTCCGTATGGGGAAGATAAACGCTAATGAGTCGGAGCAGCCGATTCGTAGCGATAAAATAAGGGGCTTTGCGCTCGGTGGCTGCCTTCTGCCGTCTCCACAATGTCAACTGCTCATATACATCGTCACGCGGAAATAAATCGCTATAACAGTACAGCTTTTGCAGCGATTGCCCCCGTCCTGCTGCTCCTTCGTGCTCATTAAAAACCCCATGGATCAAGGGTCTGTAGCCCTCAGCCATCTTGAGCGCCAGCTCATGGCGGTACACATGCAGCAATTCCTGCCACAAGCTGCCCTCATACCAAAGATCATCCGTGCTTTCATCCAAGTCATGGTGCGTACTCCAGCCAGCACTCCATATCCCTTCATGTTGCCCAATCCACACCTGGGCAAAACTCTCATAGCCATGTTCATTCCGTTTGGACAAGCGATTTAAAAATACAATCTCCATGATTTTCCTCCCTGTTGTATCATTGATTACAGTCCCGCACAACGCAAAAACACAAAAAAAGCACCTATCCCGCGTATTCGCAAGAAAGGTGCTTCCCTTTTTGAGCCGTACTATACTGTTGTCTATATGATAACCGTACCTTGGAGCGTCGTCAACCAGAAATTCTCAACGACTTAGCTTTTCCTTTGCCAAGGCAAGAGCACCACACAATCCGGCATTGTCACCCAATCCCGGACTTACGATATATTGATCAATGTCTGTTGTCAGACTCGGATGCTGTACATAGCCGTTCAAAAGCTCTTGAAGCTTGCTGCGAATGAGCGGGAACAACTGCTCCTGTTTCATTACGCCTCCGCCCATAATAATCTTTTGCGGTGACAGGATTAATACATAGCTCATCAAAGCCTGTGCGAGATAATACGCTTCCATCTCCCATGCCGGGTGATCAACAGAAAGCTCATGTCCCTTAACCTTCCATCTTTTTTCGAGCGAAGGACCCGCTGCCAGTCCTTCCAGACAATCTCCGTGATAAGGGCATGTACCCTCATAAGTATCCTCTGGATGACGACGCACCAGAATATGTCCCATCTCTGGATGAGATAATCCATGAATCAGTTTACCCCCAACCAAAGCACCTGCCCCAATGCCTGTACCTATCGTAATATACAGACAGCTGTCCATTCCCTTGGCTGCGCCCCAGATGGATTCACCTAATGCTGCTCCGTTCACATCGGTGTCAAATCCCATAGGTACATCAAAATGCTCTTTCAGCTTGCCAATCAGATTGTAATTCCCCCAATGCGGCTTAGGTGTTGTCGTAATATAGCCATATGTATCACTGCCCTCGATAGGATCAATCGGTCCAAATGACCCTACTCCCAGCGCTTCAATACCCTTCCCTTCAAAAAATGAAATGACATTCTCCATCGTTTCCGCTGGTGTGGTTGTTGGAAAGCTCGCACGCTCCAGTACCTCTCCCCGTTCATTGCCGATTCCACATACAAATTTGGTACCGCCTGCTTCAATTGCTCCCAATACTGCCATAGCTTGTGTTGTCCCCTCTCATTCGAAATCCGTTACCTTTCACTATATTCACCTGAAACGTGTCCAAGGTCAATCCCCTGATCACAATTGTATACATATGACTGTTTCTATGCTGATGCCTATGGACACAAAAAAGGACACTAACGATCCAAACGTCAGCATCCTCACAGATACTTTGCCTGAATATTCAATATGAAGCAGCACAGCTGCCTCATTATGATCCGGTGGCAACCCCCATCAACGTACATAAGCTTTTCATTTCAAGCTGCTCAAACTTGTCGACAATTTGCACATGATCCAGTGTCAGCAGACAGCTGTCCAAAGCACACGCTACAGGCACATCACAATGAATTGTAGCAAGCTTGCGTGAAAGATGCAGCATATCCAGATCGCTCTCAATCTTTTTGCGCACCGATGGCGTCAACTGATCCAGATTCTCCAGAATACCTTCAATGGAATCATATTCCTGCACCAGCTTGAGCGCTGTTTTCTCACCAATACCGCGTACCCCCGGGTAATTGTCGCTCGCATCCCCCATTAAGCCTTTGATATCCACCACTTGGCGCGGCTTAAGCCCTTTTTCAGCCAACAATGTCTCCGGGGTATACACCATATAGTTGCCGTGGCCTTTTTTCATAATGATAACCCGTGTCCGCTCATCCACCAGTTGGAGTAAATCATGATCCCCTGAGAGAATCATCACATCCATGTCCTCATGTTGCGTATAATGGCGTGCAAGCGTACCGATGCAATCATCCGCCTCAAAGCCTTCAGCTCCAATATTGGGAATGCCAAGGCTGTCCGTCACTTCACGGATCAATGTAAACTGGGGAATCAAATCATCCGGTGCGTCAGCTCGATTTCCTTTATACGCAGCAAAATGCTCTCCGCGAAAAGTCGTTCCGCCCATGTCCCAGCAGCAAATGACATGCGTAGGATCAAATGTTTGAACCGCATCCCAAAAATATCGAATAAAACCATATATGGCGTTTGTTGGCACTCCAGCTTTTGTACGACGAATATATCCGTTTGCGGCAGTTGCATAATAAGCGCGGAATAGCAGAGCCATGCCGTCAACCAGCATTATGGATTGTTCATTACGTTGTGTCACAGATTGTATTGCTCCCATTCATTCATATTATTTAACTCCAACAGTATACCATATCGCGGAGCGGAATTGGGCGTTATTGAGCACCCCATGCCTCCTCAAATGTTTCCTCTTTGAAGCCTATCGTGACTTTGTTCCCATCTGTTACGATGGGGCGCTTGATCAATCTTCCATTCGAGGACAGAAGTGAAATTTGCTCTTCACGGCTCATATCTCCGAGCTTGTCCTTCAATTTTAACTCCTTGTAAACCTCACCGCTCGTATTGAAAAATTTCTTGAGCTCCAGTCCGCTTTTACGGATCAAATCTTCCAGCTCCTCCGGTCCGGGCGGTTGCTCAAAAATAGGAATCAGTTCCGTCTCATGTCCTTTGTTTTGCAGCCATTTTACTGCATTGCGACAGGTGCCGCATTTGGAATACTGATAAATTTTCAGTTGACTCATCGTTAGGTTAATCCTCCATTTTGTTTCTTAACAGCTCCTGCATTTCGGCCATATCATCCGGTAGAGGAGCATAGAACGTCAGTCGCTCCCCTGTCACAGGGTGCATCAAGGACAACTCCGAAGCATGCAGTGCTTGCCGAGGCATCTGGGCATCAAGCTGCTCATATTGCTCACGACGCGCTGCGTCATCGGGTATAGCCCGGTACATTTTGTCTCCGATCAATGGGCAACCGATATACGTCATATGCACACGAATTTGATGCGTACGCCCGGATTCCAATTTTAGACCCATTCGGCTCCCCTCGTTCCACGCTTCCTCCAGCTTATACATCGTCAGAGCAGGATAACCACTCGGAGTCACCATTCTCAAATGTGGATCATCCGGATTGCGGTCAATCGGCCCATCCACCCTTCCTTCCAGTTGCCCAGGACGCCCGTGCACCAGAGCTGTGTAGCGCTTATCCACCGTTCCCGCAATCATCTGCTCGGAAATATGCTGGTGTACATACGGATTTTTAGCCACAACCA
Organism: Paenibacillus peoriae KCTC 3763; assembly: GCF_000236805.1. GTDB lineage: Bacteria > Bacillota > Bacilli > Paenibacillales > Paenibacillaceae > Paenibacillus > Paenibacillus peoriae. Next base: position 371,796 of record NZ_AGFX01000041.1, read on the forward strand.
GCACACCTGTCGTCTCCTGATCGAGACGATGAACAGGACGGAACCGGAACAACTCTCCTTTGCACTGCCAATAATGCACAACTCCGTTAGCCAGAGTGCCTGTGTAATGTCCATGTGTCGGATGAACAATGATTCCCGCCGCCTTGTTTACGACCAACAGATGCTCATCCTCATACAAAATGTCAAAAGGAATGGGTTCGGGTAAAATATCATCGGAACGCTCGCGCTTCATACGAATTTCTACCCGATCCCCAGCCTTTACCTTTACGCTAATATACACTCGTGTCCCGTTCAGCATGATCCCTTGCTCTGTCAGCTTGAGTTTGGATATCAGCTTGCGTGAAATGTTCATTCTTTTCTGCAAAATCGTCTTCAACAGCATGCCCTCCTCTTCAGGAGGGATCATATACACGATAGGTTCATAGTACAAGTCCATCACAAATTCCCGGTTGCCTCCTTATTTGCGGAACACTTTTTTGCTCCGCACATATTCGACATCGGGTACGCCCTGACGCACATTCGCTGTGCGGGCCACGACAAAGAAATAATCGGAAAGACGGTTCAAATACCGACGTACCGCAGGATTAATTTGCGTGTGCTTCCCCAGTGTGACAGCACGGCGTTCCGCGCGGCGACACACTGTACGGCAAACATGTAGCGTAGAAGACAATGTGCTGCCCCCTGGTATAATAAACCGCTCTACCTTCGGATTTTCCTCCTGACATGCATCAATCCAGCCTTCCAGCCGTTCTGCCAGCTCGTCTTTCACCTTATATTTGCTTTCATCGATTTTGACAAATGCCAAATCCGAGCCGCAATCAAACAGTTCCTGCTGTATTTCCTCCAATTGGGTCCGGATATCCGCAAACTGTTCTCCTTCGGCAAAGCTGATGGCTTGTCCTACAAAGCTGTTCAGCTCGTCGATTGTGCCGTATGCCTCCACACGGTCATCATCCTTGGACACCCGACCGCCGATCACCGAAGTTTGTCCCTCATCACCTGTTCTCGTGTAAATCCCCATCTACTCCATCCCCCTTATCATTCTGTGAGTGCTTTCAGCACCTTGATGGCCTCTTCCTTATTGCTTGTACGTGGAGGTACGGTAGCAAATAATGTTTTTGAGTTATATTTTAAATCCTTGAACATCTTCATCTGCTCCACGGGAATCCCGTATAGATGAGTTTCCTTGATCACATCTGTTCCTTCTTCCCCCTGCCCCTTCTTCTCAAATACACCGCCCTCGAACACACCCCGAGCATACGTTTTTTTGTCAAAGGCATCGTCTAACGGAAGATTCGAGCCATTCTGTCCATACAGCTTCATATCCTCTTCTGGTAAAAGAAACAGATCATGCTCCCCAGCAGCATACTCAACAACCAGTTTCTGCTGGTTGTACAGCGGGCTAACTGAAATTTCGATATTGGGAGCCTGCCCGCCCAGCTTATCCTTAAGCCTTTGTGTCAGCTCATCACGAACGACTGAAGCATCCCCTTTATCCATAATAAAAATGGAAAAGCTGTCCTTGTCCCGTTCACCACATCCGGCCAATAGTACGAGTGCCAGCATTCCGATTATCCATGGTGACAGCCATTTTATCCCTGCTCTCATCTGTGTGCCCCCTCTTCCATGCCACTAATATATCATAAGTTGTGAACGCAAAAAAAGAAGGCCCTGCGGCCTTCCTCGTATGTTCAGCTGACTGCACACGGTCACACCTTGCACTCCGTACCATACAGCTTCATGTATTCATTGATTTTCAAATCGAGCTTGCAACTGATCTCGATAACAAGATCAGAGGTAAAGGACTTCTCTTCCTGAAACATCCGCATCATCTCATTGCGCAGAAGCAAAATTTCATCTTCCAGGGAAATGTCGTATCCTATTGAACGCGACGAATGATATCCAACATATGACATGAGCATTCCTCCTGCAATTTGAAAAATTGAACTTCCTGCTTTCGATTTCAAATTATAGCATATAAATTTAGAAATAAAAGTCTTTTTTCTATTTTTTAACCATAAAAAAATAATTTTAGCCTTCTTTTTTTACTTTTTCTACAAAATGGCCAATCCGATCCAGTGCTTCCGTCAGCTGACCGACAGAAGTCGCATATGAGCAGCGAAGGTAACCTTCGCCTCCCAAACCGAACACATTCCCCGGCACAGCCGCCACCTTCGCCTCAGTCAAAAGGCGCTGCGCAAATTCATCCGAGCTGAGTCCTGTGCTTTGAATACTAGGGAAAACATAGAAGGCCCCCCGCGGTTCGTGACATTCCAGACCAATGTCCCGGAATCCCTCCACCATTAGACGGCGACGCTGATTATAGGCTTCCACCATCCGGTCCTTCTCGCCCAAACCATTCCGCAAGCCTTCCAGTGCCGCAACTTGCCCCATGGAGGGAGCACACATGACGGTGTACTGATGGATTTTGAGCATAGCAGCAATCAGGTCGGGATGCCCGCATGTATATCCAATACGCCAGCCTGTCATGGCAAAAGCTTTGGAAAAACCACTAACGAGAATCGTACGATCCATCATACCCGGCACAGAAGCAAAGCTGACATGCTTATCGCCATAATTCAATTCGGCATAAATTTCATCAGAAATAACGATTAAATCATGCTTTTCCACGAGTTCAGCAATCGGAAGCCAGTCTTCATAAGTCATCGTAGCTCCGGTCGGATTGCTCGGATAGCATAAAATCAGCACCTTGGATTTAGGTGTAATTTTAGCCTCCAGTGCCTCAGCGGTTAGCTTGAATTCATCCTTGGCAAACGTTTCGATACCTACCGGAATCCCGCCCCCAATCGAAGTGATTGGAGAATATGAAATATAGCACGGCTCAGGGACGAGAATTTCGTCGCCAGGTACGATTAACGCGCGCAAGGCAAGATCAATCGCCTCACTGCCACCGACCGTAACGATAATTTCCTTTTTCGGATCATAACGGACATCAAATTGCTCATTCAGATATTCACTAATCGCTTCACGCAATTCAGGTGTTCCCGCGTTGGACGTATAGCTGGTAAAGCCCCGCTCCAACGAATAGACGCAGGCTTCCCGCATATGCCAAGGGGTGGTAAAATCCGGTTCACCTACCCCAAGGGTAATAATATCCTTGTTGCTCCCCACCAAATCAAAAAACTTGCGAATACCCGAAGACGGGATTTCACGTACCAGCGGGGACAAATAGGAACTCATGGCTTTGTTGCTATCGGTAAATGCTTCTGATTTGAGATTCATCATGATCTTCCTTTACGGCGAAATCATCAGACGGTTATCTTCCTGATGGTCCTCAAAGATAATTCCGTCCTGCTTGTATTTTTTAAGCGTAAAATTGGTCTTGGTGGACAATACGGAGTCAATAGGTGACAGCTTTTCAGACACAAAATTAGCGACCTCACGGAGGTTACGGCCTTCAACTTCCACCAGCAAGTCGTATGCCCCGGACATGAGATAAACCGATTTCACTTGCGGATACAAATAGATCCGTTCGGCAATGCCTTCAAAGCCTCTTCCACGCTCCGGTGTAATCTGTACCTCGATCAAAGCAGTAACCTTCTCGTCGTCGACTTTATCCCAATTGACCACAGCAGCGTACTTGACAATCACATGCTGGTCTTCAAGCTCTTTAATTGATTTACGCACATCCTGCTCGTCAACCCCCAGCAAAGTAGCCAGCAAAGTCGGTGTTCTTCTTGCATCTTCTTTTAACAATTCCAGTACTTTTAATTTCAAATCATCCAGTTCTGTCATTCTACATAAGGCCTCCATCAAAAGAGATTACTATACATCATACAATACGTACTTTAAACCTGCAAAGAAAAACCGTCCGCCCCGGTAAACCCGGCAGACGGACGGCTGTTATGGGAAATTGCTAACCCGTTTACATATAATAAGGGTTGTGCTGATGGGAAGGCTGGCCCTGTTGATGCATAGGCTGACCATATCCTCCTGCAGAGGACGATTTTTGCTGAATGAACTGCTGGCATTCCTGTTGAGTCTTGCGAGCTTCTTGAATTTGTTTGTCCACATCGGCGCGCAGCGCTTTGCACGTGATGGAATACATATTGTTCTGACTCATCAGACGGTACATATCGCCTTGCATACGAAGCGTATCGTTCGTCAGGTCGGTGAACATCTGGCGTACAGACTGACAATTGGATTCTGTGGTCGCCGTTGTATACTCCCCTACTGTACGTTTCATATCAGCAAGAATCGCATAGAGCAAATCTTCTTCGGGCATAAATGACATATTGTTCTGTTGATACATCCTGTCATACCTCCTTTTTTTGGTTAATACATCCTTACTGCTGCGGTTGCGTAGGAGCAAGCTGCTGGTGCTGTTGAAGGGCATTAGAAAGCAGGTTCAAGTGGTGTTCATGGGTTCTCGCGAATTGCAAACAGGCTTGTTGAATAGCAGGCCGCTGGATGGACGCTGCTGACGCCGCACATTGCTTGAGCAAAAGCTCTTCATTAGAAATGGAGTCTACGATGTACTCCAGCTCTTTGCCAGTCAAAGGTTGCATGTTCATAGATTGCATAGTCTGTGCCTCCTTAAATGTTTTGTTACACGCTGGTTATCTTGTCCGTTTCGCGAAATACTATGTACGACATATATGAGATACTACATATTGGCTATAAGGAGTGCTACGTATATGGATCTGATTAGTGGAAGTACCTATTGGCCGAGTACGCTGGAGCAGACGCTGGACTTTCCGCCTTTGGCAGAGGAGTTGGATTGTGACGTGCTGATTATCGGAGGCGGAATGAGTGGGTCCCTCTGCGCTCAGCTGCTGGGAGAACGACAGGTGAATACAGTGCTTATCGACAGGCGCAAGCTGGCCCATGGAAGTTCTTCGGCGAATACCGGACTGCTGCAATATAGTAATGACAAGACATTAACCTCTTTTATCCATACGCTTGGTGAGACTAATGGTGTGCTGTTTTACCGGATGTGCAAGGATGCTCTGGATCAGTTGGAAAAGCTGGCGGCCACGCTGGATATCGATCCTTTCTTTATTCGACGCAGCAGCCTGTACTATGCGAGTACACCGGAGGACGTGCAGATGCTGCAGGAAGAATACAAACAGCTAACCCGGTTTGGGTTCCCGGTGGAATACTGGGAGGAGCAACAGGTGGCTACCCGGTTTCCTTTTCGAAGGCCGGCAGCATTGTACACCCATGAGGACGCCGAGGTTAATCCATTTCGGTTTGCCCAAGGATTGTTACAATCCGCGAACCGTCTTGGTGTGCGCTTGTATGAGCATACGGAAGCCAAGCATTTGGAATTTGGCGAAAATGAGGTCGTTTGCCATACCAGCGATGGAACCATTCGGACGAAAAAAGTCATTTTTGCAACAGGCTATGAAACTCAGGAAATTAAAAAGGATCGCGGAGCCATACTTGAAAGCTCTTATGCTATCGTCACCAATCCTGTTGGAAATTCATCTTTGTGGCACGAGCAGTGTCTGATCTGGGAAACCGCACGACCCTATCTGTACATACGCTCAACCCGGGAAGGACGTATCATTATCGGCGGTTTGGATGAGCCTGTGTTGAACTCGAACCAGCGTGAAATCAGGCTGCTGCACCAACAGAAAAAGCTGCTACAAGCGCTACAGGAGCATTTTCCCGATGTACCATTTCAAATTGATTATGCATGGGCTGCCGTGTTCGGCTCCTCCCATGACGGACTGCCGTATATTGGTCCGCATCCGCGATTCCCGAACTGCTACTTTGTAGAGGGGTACGGGGGAAACGGGACGGTTACCAGTATGATGGCCGCACAGCTATTGGCTGATGAGCTGACAGGCACACACCGACCTGAAATGGAGCTTTTTTCACTAACCCGTACCAACAGCCCCTCGCCCGATACAACGAAGCCAGTGGTTTAATCATATGTACCGCGAAAAACCTCCTGCCCACGTCTAAAGTGGATTGGAGGTTTTTTAATTGTCTTTGCAGACTATTCGGTTTGCTTGTGCCAGCGCCGTGCATTGGAATGAGATGTATTCTGCTTTGTTTTTTGCTCCATTTTTAGTACATTTCGCATAAAAAACCATCCAGCCACCGGCATTAATGCCAGTCCAATTAACAACCAGATCATCGCAGCAGGGGCCTTGCTTATACTTAACACACCCAAAAAAATTAACGTTCCGGTCAATCGGCCGACCATGAGGCATAGTTCACGCAGTACAACAAGTTCCACTCGCTGATTAGCATCTCCTTCACTCGTTCCCATTAGATCAAAGCTTGCAGAAATCATGGGGATCAAATATAGAGGCATGAACAAGGCTGTGCCTATCCCCATGATCAGTAGCATGCTATATCCCATGCGCCACAATAATGGTAAAAGCACAATCACCAGCAGCACGGCACCCAGAAGCATACCAGCCGAGCGATAATGTGGTTTGAGCCATTTGCCAACAGCCCAAAAACTGAAAAACGAAACACCTGACGTAATAAGTGAAAATTGTGCCAGCTTCCACTCCTGCTGCGTTACTACATACACAAGCAGTGTAATCAGGAAGGCAAAAACACCTTCACGGATGCCCTGTGCAACAAGGGATAACGACAATGGACGCCACATACTCCCTTTTTGTGACAATCGCTGCTTGGGCTCCTTCCAATTGTATTTTCCTGTCGTTTTGCGCTTACGTAGAAAGAAACTCAGCACTACCCCCACGACATAAAATGCCAGTGAAATGCTGAAGATCACACGATAACCGGCATCATCCTCCATTCGGGCAATAATCCAGCCGGACAGCCAAGGACCCACAATGCCAGAAAATGAACCCAGCAGGCCCACCCAGCCGTTAAAATGATCACGGCTTACCCGGTCTGTGACTTCGAAAAAAATCACATTAAACGCCAACCAGAATAAACCCAGCGCTGCCCCCAACAACATCCCGAGCGGCCATATGTAGTTTACAGCTTGCGGACCCGTGTATAATACGACCAAATAAAATAAGCCGGACATAGCGGTCCCTACGCGCAGAGCATTCATTTTGTTATGTTCCTTGACCCATTTTCCAGCCACCCAGACCATAATTCCCAGCGCAATTTGCTGGCTGACATTAAACCAACCGATCATTGCGTAGTCCTGCCTGCTTTTCCACAAATACACGTTAAGAAAAGTGCCGGACAAAGCTGCTGCAAACACAAACAATCCATTCAAGCTTAGCAGCAGAATGGATTGTCCGTTTAGGTTTGATTTCAATGTAGTTCCCCCTAACCGAAAATCACCCATCAGCTTATGACATACAGGTCAGCTTGCTTTAAGATTTCTTCGATTTAAGATGCCCCTATCAAGCTAGGGACTATCCGGGGGGTTAACTATTTAATTGTTGGAAATACCACTGAGCTTCTCCAGCATCTGCAGTCGATCCTCCTCTGAAAGCGTCTGCTGAACATGGAAGCAACTCGGACACACATAAACATTCAAGACAAACGGCAAATCCAGAACAGGTCGGCCAAGCGCAGGAGAGAGCGACGGTTTAAAGCCTTCTCCGGTTACAGTTTGCGATCCCGCATGCAGCATATATTCACCGCACTGGGAGCATTCAAGAACTTCATCCTGTCCATCTAGTATTTGTTCAGCGCCTTGCTCATAAGCCATTAAATCCGCACCGCTTTCTTCAAATTTTTGCAGGGTATGCAGCACAGGCATCTTATGAAGTTCATTGTCCTGCAACAATGGAGCGCCCTCTGGCTTTTCAACTACCGCTTCATCCTCGGCTTCATATAAAATATCCTGCTCCTCATCATCGCCAAGCTGAATGCTCAGTGTACGATAGCCCGTTAATGCTTCCTTCTCATGAGAATGGAGCAATGAGCTGCCAGATGCAGCATGATCGCGTTTTGTATGTTCGTGCCGATGCTCAGCTGCATGTCCGTGTACAGACGCAGAAGCCGACTCTGACTCATCTTCATCATCATTTATGTCTGAGTATCCCTTCAGGTCATTATGGCAATAAGGACACTCTTCTTCAGGACCCAGTTCTTCATCCCAAATAATTTCCATGCTACACCATGGACAAATAGTCATTTCCAAGCTTTATCATCCTTCCGTTCCCAAGCATATACCAAGCTATAGTATACAGGATGTGTCAAGTCACACTAGCACCAATGACATAAGATAACGATATCGAAATAATCATGGAGAACAAGCCAACAGCACGGTTATCCTCTTTAATCTCCCGATCGATAGAAAATACCGGTGTCAGAAACTCAAACAGAAAATACGCCGCAAGCAGCAGTAAAAAGCCAACGAATGACCAAATCATCGTATCATACACACTGGATTTGGCTTCCATGGCAAAGCGGAGCACGTTGCAGATGCCGAACATTTTCCCGCCCGTAGCCATCGCTACCGAAATATTTCCACGCTTGATCTCTTCCCAGCACTTATACCGGGTTACGAGCTCAAAGCATGACAAAAATACAATCAGCTCCAGCACCGCCACCGAGAAATAGCCCAGCATCATTCCCAACGGATGTGACAGCAATTCATCAATCGCCATCTTCACTTCGTCCCTCCCGTTCTACAGAGCATTGCCGGCAGAAGCCGGCAAACCCGTAGCTCATTCCAGTTCAGCAACAGTTACCCCTGTGCCGCCTTCATTGTAATTGCCAATGCGGTAGCTTTTCACATGCTTATGCTTGCGAAGATATTCCTGAATGCCTGTACGCAAAACCCCTGTGCCTTTGCCATGAATAATGTGAACCTGACCGAGATTGGCTAAAAATGCTTCATCCATGAAGCGATCTACCTCGATCAGAGCTTCCTCGACATTCGCTCCCCGAAGATCAAGTTCATTGCGTACATTATCATCCCTCGTTCGTTTGACGCCTGTGACTGGCTTTTGAACCCTTGGTGCAGGCGTTTGAGCAGGCTGTAGCAGCTCCAAATCATCCAGACTGACCTTCATTTTCATGATACCCAGTTGAACGACAGCTTCCTTGCTACCAGACAGCTCGACCACGTGGCCTTTTTTGTTCAGACTATGAACAGATACCTCATCTCCGGCCATAATAGAACGAGTACGTGTAGCAGCACGTTTGACCGTGTTCTTCTTGCGTTGCTTAGGTTCAGCCTCATCCAGCTCTTTACGAGCTGCAATCAGCTTATGCTCCTTAACAGAAGCTCCTTCTTCCTGAGCCAGTTTGCGTAAATCGCTAATGATCTTCTCTGCTTCGCTACGAGCCTTATCTACTAGAACTCTTGCTTCATCCTCTGCTTTTTCCAGCATACGGTCCCGTTGTGACTCCAGCTTATCCAGCTCAGTCTGGTGACGGCTGCGTAATGCTTCCATTTCCGTACGGAGCTGCTCCGCCTTTTCCCGTTCCTGCTCAGCCGTCAAACGGTTCTGCTCCAGTGACGCAATCATGTGCTCGACGCGCTGATCTTCTTCTGTTACCTCACCACGGGCATAGTCTAAAATACGGCTCGGCAAGCCCAATCGCTCGGCAATGGCAAAAGCGTTGCTTCGTCCAGGTACACCGACCAAAAGACGATAAGTAGGACTTAATGTAGCGACATCAAATTCCATGCTTGCATTAATGATTCCTTTGCGCTCATAGGCATACGCCTTCAATTCACTATAGTGAGTCGTCGCAACCATACGGCAACCCATTGCATGCATATGCTCCAAAATCGATACAGCCAGCGCCGAGCCTTCCGCCGGATCTGTTCCTGCTCCTACCTCATCAAGCAACACAAGGCTTTTAGGTGTCATATTTTTCAGAATGCTAATGATATTAGTCATATGGCTGGAAAAAGTACTCAAGTTTTGCTCAATGCTCTGCTCGTCACCAATATCCGCATAGATGGCGTCAAATACGCATAGCTGACTTTCATCCTCCACAGGTACAAAAAGTCCTGACATCGCCATCAAGCTTAGCAGACCGATAGTTTTCAGGGTAACTGTCTTCCCCCCTGTATTGGGTCCCGTAACGATAATGGAGGTGTAGGAATTGCCCAGCTCCACGTCAATGGGAACGACCTGCTCCAACGGGATTAGAGGATGTCTGCCTTTTTTCAGCTTCAAGTATCCGCGATCATTCATCAAAGGCAAGGTGGCCTTCATTTCACGGGCGAGACGCGCTTTTGCAAAAATAAAATCAAGATTGCCCAAAATGTCCACATCATACAGCAGCATATCCGCTTGTTCGGCGACAAGCGCTGTCAGCTTTTGTAAAATGACTTCAATTTCACGTTCTTCTCTCAGCCGTGTTTCCCTCAGCTTGTTGTTCATCGCTACAATCGATTCCGGCTCAATAAACAACGTTGCACCAGATCCGGATTGATCATGCACAATTCCGCCAAAATAAGAACGGTATTCGGCCTTGACCGGAATAACAAAACGATCTCCACGAATCGTAATTAACTGATCCTGCAGCATTTTGGAGACGGTGGAGGAACGAATCATGGAATCCAGCTTTTCACGAATACGCACTTCACCGGAGCGCAGCTCCCGGCGAATTTGCGAAAGCTCTGTACTGGCAGAATCCAGCACCTCTGCGTTTTCGTCAATACAGCCTTTAATCGAGTTTTCCAAGCTTCTCTGCTCTGAAAGCTGCTCACTCCAAAACAGCAAGGTTTCGACAGGATTTTCCTCATGCAGACTTGCTACGCACACCTGTATACGACGTGCAGCCTGCACTGTAGTCCGAATGCCAAGCAGCTCCTGCGGACTCAGCGTTCCGCCAATACGTGCGCGTTTCACCGCCGGAGTAATGTCCACCACTCCGTTAAATGAAGGCACTCCTTTGAGCCGATCAGCAGCATAGGCCTCATCCGTGCCTTTCAACAGTTTCTTGATATGCTCCAAATCATCGCTGGGCTGTAGTCGAAGAGCTGTTTGCTGGCCTGTTGTCGTTTGGGCATAGTGACTTAGTTTATTTAGAATTTTTTGGTATTCAAGGGTTTTAAAAATTTTAGAGTCCAACTTCACTACTCCTTTCACTTATATCTATATTATACCGAAAGCCGCAAACTTACGCTATTTGCCAACACTGTTTTACACATAAGAAAGCTCTCCATGCCACACACTAACCTTTGTCTAACCCTGCAATTTCAAAAAAACGAAGGAGGTTATTCCGTGAGCATTCTTGGGCACATTGTGCGTTTCATCGTAGCCGCCCTGGTACTGATGGTCGTAAGCTGGATCGTTCCCGGATTTAGTGTAGGCGGCTTTTGGAGCGCGCTGATCCTTGCGATTGTCATTGCCTTGATTGGTTATATTATTGAGGCCATGTTCGGTCGGCGCGTTTCTCCATTCGGACGCGGTATCGTAGGTTTTCTGGTGAGCGCTCTGGTTATCTGGGTGGCTCAATATATTGTGACCAGTGTGAGTGTTTCTGTGATGGGCGCATTGCTAGCTGCATTGGTTATCGGGATTATCGACCTGTTCATTCCGGTAGCAACACCTTTTGAAGCCGGTCGTAAGGCCAAGGATTAATTTTCGGTTTACACCGCGGCAAAGCTGTCCCAAGCAGATTTATTCTGCCAAAGGGCAGCTTTTTGTCACGCACACACCTACGGTGAATCCAGTATACAAATAATCCCCGGCGATAAGCAGCCGGGGATTTGCGTTACATCTATGATCCGTATCTACTGATCCTGTTCGATGAGCTCAATCCATTCATTATACTCCGTTTGAAGCTTGGTGTATTCTTCCTGCAATTGACGCAATTCCGTCGAAATCTTTTCTGTATTTTCCCGATCTACATCCTGCTGAACTTGTAAAAGACGAAGCTGATGAGCCGCCATTTCATAATTTTGACCCACTTCATTAAGCTCAGACTGTAAAGCAAGCCGTTCCTGCTCTACAGATTGCTGTTCAGCCTTCGCCGTTTCGGCAGCTTCAACTGCCAAACGGATCTCCTCCTGCAGTTGCTCCTTTTGTTCAACCGTTACGGCTATTTCACGTTCCCACGTAGCAAATTCTTCCTTGCGTGCAGCGTCTTCAGCCTCCCAACGTTCCACCTCGGCCTTCAACTGCTCATATTTAAGCTGCCATTCCAACAATTCTTCTGCAGTACGTTCCATTTCACTCTGCCGTTCGCTATCTTCACGCTGGAGTTTTTTTATATTCCGCTCCAATTGTTCAGCCCGGCTCTTCATGCTGCTATGCTGCTCCTGAAGCACGTTGTAGGCCTGTATTCCTTCCTGCTCACGACCGTTTACCTTTTTCAGCTCATCCTGAACACGTATTAGCTCAGGCGAAAGCTCTTTGATTTTGGCTTCCAGCTGTAACAGACGCTGCTGCTGTGCCGCAAACTTGCTATTAACAGCTTCCACTTCTGCCTCAGCATACTGTAATTGCTCCTGCGTTTTTGTCTTCTGTTCACGTGCCTCCTGTAGCGAAAGCTCCAATTCATCGACGGCATGCTGATGCTCCTCAGCAAGCTTCTGCCATGACTTCTCACTTTCAGCCAGTGCAGCCAGTTCGCTTTGCAGCTTGCGAGAGGATACGTGCGCCTGCTCCAGCAGCTTGTGCATCCGGCGCTGTTCTTCCTCCAGCTTAGCCGCTTGCTGCTGAACAGCCTTGGCTTCCGTAGCCAAAAGATCATAACGGTCCTGCAGCTCTTTACGCGCAAGCGCATCCGCCTGTTCCCGTTCTGCTGCGGCCTGCCGCTGCGTTTTCAGCTGGGACTCCAACTCGGTCTGCTGCTGCTTCAATAATGCAGCTTGCTCTTGCGCTTCTCCCAAACGGGACGCGAGCTCTGCTTTGCCTGCCTGTACCTCGTCCAACTGCTCCTGAAGCTCCTCGATTCGAATCCCCTGCTCAAGCGCAGCTTCCTCGGCTCGTTTCTCCGCTTCCTGGTGCTGAAGATTTCTCTCATTCAGCTCTTGCTGCGACTGTGTTCGCTCCTGCTCTAGCTGCTCATTCAGCCCGGAACACTTGGTCTGCCATTCTGTTACCTTCTGGCTATGCTCCTGCTGCAAAGCAGTACGCTGCTTATCCAATTCTGTGCGTTGACGCTCCTGATGAGCCTTCTCCGCAGCCAAAAGCTTGGCTTCAGACTGCTTCGCCGCCTCAGCCAATTCCTTTTTCGTTTGCTCCTCCGCCTGCCGGATCCGGGCATTTGCCGCTTCCTGCTGCTCTTTCAATTTACGGGAAGCTTCTTGACGGGACTCCTCCAATTCACGTTTAGCCTGCTTTTGCTCATTTTCAAGCTCGGCTGCCTTCTTCTCCTGCTGCTCCAGCCTTGTCCTCAATGCAGCAATTTCCTTGGCTGATACGGATTCGGTTTCTGCCAGCTTCTTCTGGGTCGCTTCTTTCTCTTCGTTCAATTGAATAAGAGACTGCTTCATATCTGTATTTTTCTGCTGCTGTTCTCCCAGGGCTGTCTGAAGTTGCGCCAGCTCTCCCCGGAGTTCGGCACGTTCGGCGGCTAATCGGTTCATATGGCTTTGAATTTCCTGAATTTGTACAGCCTCTTCTGCCATATGGACTGCAGCCAGCACGGCAATTCGGGGCATATCCAGACGTGAATGAGCTTGGGAAATACCGTGCATGCGTTCATCCACGTAATTAGCAACCTGTTTCATATAATCGGGATTACTGCCGACGAGTCTATAAGAAGTACCGTAGATCTCTACAGTGACGCGAGTACGATCCGGTGTAGTCACAATTATGCCCTCCTTCAATACTACTGTATGTTGATTCTAAGTTGTGTCCGATTCTATGGTACCCCGCCCTTGGTGGAGCGTTCAACCCCATAGTCCGGCTTCCCCGCAGCGGGTGAATATCAGAGTAGAGAGCTTCAATGATGATAGGCCAAAAAGCCGTATCGAACCTCTGTCACTAAGATTCGATACGGCTTCCCGCATTTCCTGCTACTTTCTCAATTCCGCTCCAAAAGTTTGCTCCAGAGACGTAACGACAGGAGAATGCGCCGCATTAATTTCTTCATCCGTCAGCGTGTGCTCCCAATGACGGTAGGTCAGGGAAATAGCTACGCTCTTCTTGTCCTCACCAAGCTTGCTGCCTGTAAATACGTCAAACACCCGTGCATCCTGCAACAGTTCTCCGCCTGCAGCATAAATAACACGAAGCAGTTCGCCTGCCTCAACGTCTTTGTCAACCACGAGAGCAATGTCACGTTCCACGGACGGGAAGCGAGCCAACTCTCTAAATTGGATATGATTGTTGGCATGTTCAACGACTTGCTGTAAAGCAATTTCAGCTACATACGTATCATTCAGTCCATAAGACTGCTGCAATTCCGGATGGATTTGCCCGACCGTACCGATTCGCAGGGAGCTTCCATTCACATCCAGCCATACCGAAGCGGAACGTCCCGGATGATAACTTTGTGGTTGGTCAGCTACATAACGAATGCTTGCACTCAGCCCGAAATAGTCGAACACCGTTTCAAGTGCCCCTTTAATATCAAAGAAATCGACCTTCTCAGCACCGATGTTCCATTGTTTTTCACGGCGCACTCCAGTCAACAGCAGACTGAGCACTTGAATTTCCTGCGGCTGACGGGTTAATGTTTGCTCCTCTGTGTAAAATACAGTGCCTATTTCAAAAATCGCCAGATTTTCCTGCTTCCGGTTCATGTTGTACACCGCTGTATCCAACATCTGCGGAATCATACTCGTACGCAGAACGCTGCGGTCTTCGCTCATAGGCATCGCCAAACGAACCGGATGGCTGCCTTCTGTCAGGGCATTAAACAAGCCCGCGCTTTGCGGATGTACAAACGAATAACTGATTGTCTCTTGCCAGCCGCCATGCACCAGCAATTTGCGCAGCGAACGACGCAATGATTGTGATGCCGTCAATGCTCCCGGAGTGGTAGGCCCTTCAATCGGCGTGGTCGGAATGTTGTCGTAACCGTACAGACGCGCAACCTCTTCGATAAGATCCACGTCAATGGTAATATCCCCGCGGCGCGTAGGCACTTCAACTTCCATCACACCCTGCTCTGCATCGCCGCAACCAAAATGCAATCTACCGAAGATCGTTTTAACCTCAAGCAGTGACAGCTCTGTTCCCAAATATCGATTTATTTTATCTAGCGACAGCTTGATAATACGATTTTCAGCTTTTGCAGAAGCAGATTCTACGATACCCTGGTGTACAACTCCCCCTGCGTAACGTTGGATCAGCGCCGCCGCACGGTTTACAGCAGGTACAACGGCACCTGGATCAACCTCTTTTTCAAAACGCAGGCTTGCTTCCGAACGAAGTCCAAGTTGACGGGAGGTTTTGCGCACCGTACCGCCATCAAACTTCGCGGATTCCAGCGCAATGCTGACAGTCGCATCTGTCACTTCCGAATTAGCCCCACCCATCACACCTGCCAGTGCAATCGGCTTCACTCCGTCCGTAATCAGCAGCATTTGCGGCTCCAGCTTACGTTCCTGATCATCCAGCGTAATTAATGTTTCGCCTGCGCGAGCAAGCCGAACTTCAATGTTGCCATTTTCCAGCTTATCCGCATCAAAAGCATGCAACGGCTGACCGTATTCCAGCATGACATAGTTCGTAATATCCACGATGTTGTTGATCGGACGAATACCCGCTGCCATCAGACGGTTTTGAATCCACAACGGGGAAACCCCTACTTTTACACCTGTAATATAACGGGCTGCATAGTGTGTACACAGCTCTGGAGTATCTACTTTCACGGATAAATGATCTGCTGCTGCATCACTGATCTCCACCAGATCCTTAGCCGGGTCAGCCAGCGAAATATCACGTCCCAGAATGGCGCTTACTTCATAGGCTGCTCCGTGCATGCTCAAGCAGTCCGAGCGGTTTGGCGTCAGATCAAAATCCAGTACGTAATCATCCAGCCCCAGCAGCTTCGTAATCGGCGTACCAATTTCAGCATCCTCCGGCAGCACGAGAATCCCTTCCTGCAATTCCTTGGGCAGCAGCTTGTCATTCATGCCCAGTTCCTTCGCCGAGCAGATCATGCCCATGGACACAACACCACGCAGCTTGGCCTTCTTAATATGAAAATCTCCTGGCAGCTTTGCACCCACAACGGCAACAGGAACCTTTTGACCTGCGTCCACGTTTTTGGCACCACACACGATTTGCAGATCTTCTCCCTGACCCGCATCGACAATACACACATTCAGCTTATCCGCATCCGGATGCTTTTCCTTGCTTTTTACATAGCCGACAACAACGCCAGTAATCCCTTGGTTGCGATGTTCGACTTCATCTATTTCAATGCCCGAACGGGTGATTTTCTCTGCCAGCTCCTCCGCGCTCACCTGATCCAGCGATACATACTCGGACAGCCACTCGAATGATACTTTCATATGGGTTCACTTCCCTTGATATAGTTGTTATTGACGCGCAAACTGTTTCAGGAACGATAGGTCGCTGTTATAGAAATGACGAATATCGTCAATGCCGTATTTCAAAATGGCAATCCGCTCTACACCCATACCGAATGCAAAGCCACTGTACACCTCGGGATCAAAGCCACCCATTTCCAGTACTTTCGGATGCACCATGCCACAGCCCAAAATTTCGATCCACACGCGTTCGCCATTTTTCTTTACAAAGGTAACGTCAACTTCAGCACTCGGCTCGGTGAATGGAAAGAAGCTTGGACGCAGACGAATTTCGGTCGATTCCCCGAACATTTCGCGTGCAAATTGCAGCAAGGTTCCTTTTAAATCACTCATACGAATGTCTTTTCCAATCACAAGTCCTTCAATTTGGTGGAATTGGAAGGAATGTGTTGCATCGTCATCATCACGGCGGAAAACCGTACCCGGACAAATGACCTTAATAGGCGTTTCACCCTTCATGGCTTCCATCGCGCGAATCTGAACCGGTGACGTATGGGTACGCATTAACAGATCTTCGGTCAGGTAAAACGAATCCTGCATATCGCGCGCCGGGTGATTTTTAGGCAAATTCAACGCTTCGAAGTTGTAATAATCCGTCTCTGCCTGCGGTCCCTCTGCAACTCGATAACCCATGCCTGTGAAAATGTCTTCAATTTGCTCGATCACTTTGTTAAGCGGGTGAAGCCCGCCTTGCGGCAACGCGCGTCCAGGCAGCGTAACGTCGATTTTTTCCGCTTGCAGACGTTCATTCGTTTCCGCTTTCGTGAACTCGTCCTGTTTGCGGTTGACCACTTCTTCAATGGCCTCGCGTACTTCATTGGCTACTTGTCCAACAACCGGACGCTCTTCCGCACTCAGCTTGCCCATACCGCGCAAAATCTCAGTCAACGCACCCTTTTTCCCCGAATACTTAACCCGCAGGTCAGCCAGCTCCTTGGCTGTTGCCACCTTCTCCAATACTTCCAGTGCTTCTTCCTTCAAGGCCAGCAAATGTTCCTTCATTTGGATGGTTTCGCTCATCGCCTGTTCAGTCCCCTTTCTTCATCTCCAGCTTTTCAGACAACAAAAAAAGGTCCTTTCTCCCGGTAAGGGACGAAAAGACCGTGGTACCACCCTCGTTAGACAATCAAGCCCAGCTCACCTATTACTCTGCCTTTCGGCAATACAGGTGCTTGTTCACGCTATGCATCATCATCTCGCTCTGCACGTTGTAACGGTCGTGAACCGGTATCCTCTACTTGCCCATTCGCCATCTACATGACGCTTGAGGTTCAAGGAACTGCTCCGGAGCGAACTTCAACAGCCCATTATTTGCAGAAACGCTCTCAATCCTACGGCGCTTCCTCCCTGTTCAATCGGACACTGTCTACTCTTCTCCATCAAGACATTTTTAATTTCGAACTATTGCTCATTATTATATGCAAACTACCGCGCTTTGGCAAGCAGGGCCTACACTTCATTCTTGTGGATACCAGGAAAATCCAGCTGATCCAGCTTGGCACGAATGCGTCTGATTTCGCTCAGATGCTCATCATGCTCATCCATCATCCCCGTCATTCCCATCAGCTCCGTAAGACGCAGCTGTAATCGCAGACGCTCCTCTCGCTGCTCCTGATCCTCCGGCTCCCGTTGACGGCTTTGCTCGTCTTCTTGCTTTTCGTCGGCTGTTCCCTCATAGATCTCATATCCGCCTCCCGGCTTCAGATCGAGCAATCGGGTTGCCGTGCGCCGCACCAGCTCCCGGTCATGCGAGACAAGCACCAGCGCCCCGTCATAGCTGCGCAAAGAATCCTCGACAATCTCACGGGTTTCAATATCAAAGTAATTTGTCGGCTCATCCAGCACCAGCAGATTGGCTCCACTAAAGTACAAGCGTAGAAAGGCTACCCTGCATTTCTCCCCCATACTGAGCATCCCAATCCTTTTGAACACGTCCTCTCTGGCAAAAAGAAAGCAGCCCAGCACCGTTCTCGCCTCTGTCTGTGTCATTGTCGGGAGGGAAAGCAGGCTGTCCAGCAATGTTTGATCCTCCGGAAGCTGCTCCAGCTCCTGTGAGAAATATCCGATCTTCAACTGTGGATTAGCTGTAATTTTTCCAGTCTGCGGCTCCAACTGACCTGTTAATAACCGAAGCAGCGTGGACTTGCCAATTCCATTAGGTCCCCGAACTGCCAGACGCTCCCCGCGTGCCACGTTCAGATTAAGCTCCTTCACGATGACACGGTCGCCGTAGCTAAAGTCAACCTGCTCAGCACGCAGCGAATATTTAGCCTGAAACCCGCTATCACTTAATTTCATATGCAGAGACGGAGCTTCACGCGGCTTATCTACACGATTGGCTTCCAACCGCTCCAGTTCCTTCTCCTTCGCATGATAACGGGAAATATTCTTATTAGCCTTGGCCTTATAAAAGCTTTGCGTAACGGCCATCTCAACCCTGGAGGCAGCACGATGTGCTCGATTAAACCACTCATTGTAATTTCGAATCGTTTCCTCCAGCGCCTGTCTCGCCAACTCCTGCTTCCGATAGCTGGCTTCCTGCTCTCGCAGTTCCCGCTCCTTTTGCGCCTTATACTCCTTATAGCCGCCTTTATAGCGCTCAATACCCGTGGATGTCAGCTCAACTATGCTCGTAGCCACCCGATCCAGAAAGGCTCTGTCATGCGATACAAACAGCAGCGTTCCATGATACGTGGACAGCCACTGCTCCAGCCAAAGCAAGCTTTCGGCATCTAAATGGTTGGTCGGCTCATCCAGCACCAGCAGCTTCGGTTGACTGACCATCAGCCCGGCCAACCGCACTCTCGTCTTTTGCCCGCCACTCAGGTCACCATAGGCAATAGACCACGTCTCCGCAGGCATTCCCATTCGGGTTAGCGCCTTTTCGACCTCAGACTCCCAGGCAAAGCCTTGCAGGCGTTCGTATTCATCCATCAGCTCACCATAACGCTCCAGATGAACCTCTGTATCCTTCCCAGCATCGGCCAGCTCAGCTTCCAGCTGTCCCAACGCTTGCTTGAGACGCCAGTGCTGAGGGCTAGCCTGTTGTGCGGCCTCCAGTGCGGTTCGAGACAAATTCACTGTATCCTGCTGCTTTAGCCAGCCCCGCTCTTCCAGCGGCAAATCATGCTCTACTTGACCAGAGGTTGGCGCTTCATCTCCCAGTAATATTCGTAATAGCGTCGTTTTACCTGCTCCATTTCTTCCAAACAGCGCGAGCCGTTCTCCTTCTGTCACATCCATCGACACATGCTCAAACAAAGAGGTTCCGTTCCATTCCTTTATTACATTGCGAACACGCAAAATGGTTTTCATACCACCATCATCCTTTCCCAGTCCGGTTTCCACACCGGAAGCAATAAAAAAAGCCGCAGAGGGCTGCGGCTTGCATACTAGGAATTCAGAATGACTGCTATGAATTGTTTCAGAACATACGCTTATACTCAAATAAAACCATGAACGAATTAAACGACTCCCGTTCCGGAATAAACGTATACGTCCCAACTCTCATTTCAGACACACTTCTCCCCGTTGCAGCTTGCAGCCGCCTGCCAGTAACTGTGCAGTTGAATGGGAAAATCAGTGTGCTTACTTCATCGGACGTATGGTTACCTTCCTTTTCATGGGATACTTGCATGCAGTCAGTATAACAGATCCAATCGCATTTGCAAATAAAGTCCGGATTATTTTCCAAATACCAAGGTTGTATTAGACGAACCGGCATATTTAGTTACAAACTCTTTGGTATATTCAGGAGTTTGAACCTGATAGCTATAGTTCTTGCCGGGATTCCAGCTGGTTACACGCGATTTCTGGTTTTTGATGGCAGGAAAACTCCCCACGTCTTTAAACTCGCCATTGGCTTTATCGTCAAGAATACCACCCTTTTCACTACCTTTGCCAAAGTAGTTGTACTCGGAATAAATTCTTGCATTCGTAGCTATCGTGTAAGCCAGTTGGAAGTTATTAATATAGTTATTTTTAACATGGAAATATCCATATCTCATAAGCCCTGGGCCACGGACAAGCAAGTTTTCAAAATAATTATTGGCAATTGTAATATGGGGCATACCATCATAATTTTTATTACCGTCATCAGGATAACCCAGAATGAGACCATATTTATGATTAGCAAACTTTGAATTACTGATGGTTACATAATCAGCCGATTGTCCTACATACAAAAGCTTGTCCAAATCTGAACCATTCGGATTATAATTGTGACCCGAAAAGGTAACGTGATCAATCCAATAGTTGGTCCCGGCAGTAAGATATAATTGAATGTCATCGTTACCGTTAATATTCGCACTGTGCTCAAAAGTTAAGTTTTGAAAAATTACATTTCCTGAATTAGCGGTTGTTTTCAAGTGGATATTTACCAGCTTGTTTTGAGCGTAAGACCCAATAAGCGATTTGTTGGAGCCAATATTGACGACGGTTTTAGATGAAGCTGAAATATTCCTTTCAATCACCAAAATTTTTGGAGTGGAATCCCCTAACTGTTTTTTCAAATCGTTTAGATTGTTGATAAAGACAACCTGTCCATTCTTGCCCCCGGTTGTACTGGGCTTGGAAGCCCCATTTTCATTTTTAGCCTGTCCGGCAAAGCCAGTCAATCCGTTCGTTGACGTATTCGGAAAGTCAGCAGCAGCGAACGTAGAGCTTACCGGAAAGGTAAAAAGCACAAACGTTAAGGCTAAAAAAAGATAAGAAATTTTCCTCATTACAGTCACACCATCCTTTTTTATATTATATTCCATTAATGTTATTATATTTATTTTTTTGAAAATGGTAAATAGTTCTTTCTATCTGTTTATTTATAGCATATATGCGAAATATTTGGATTTTTATTTGTATAACACTGTAAAATAGTTCATAAGAACGCAAAAAAAGCCAGGATGCCCAATGACCCCTAGCTAAAATGTGTCCATCTAATTACAAACAAAATAAAAAACCCTTGCTTCACAAGGGTTTCTAGTAATCTTAAAGCAGAAAGCGGGTGATGGGAATCGAACCCACGCTATCAGCTTGGAAGGCTGAAGTTCTACCATTGAACTACACCCGCATTTTAAAATATCTCAATTCTAATGTAGACACGCTCAAGCTATTGTCAAACAGCTGAATCAGGATGTTATATAGTATAACTCACCCGTTTGCAAAATGCAAGTAAACTACATACTATCCTGAGACAGCCAATTCATAGGCTCGCGTAAAAATAATTTTTCAAAAGCTTCTGCCGGAATAGGACGACTAAAGTAATACCCCTGCCCTTCATGACATTCCTGGGCCTGCAAAAAATGAAGCTGTTCTTCATTTTCTACGCCTTCTGCCGTAACCTTCAGTTTCAAATGATGAGCCATGGAAGCAATGGTAGATACGATGGCCGCATTTTTGCTGTCGACCAGTACCTCATTTACAAAGGAACGATCAATTTTAAGACGATCAATCGGAAGGTTTTTCAAATAATGCAACGAGCTGTAGCCTGTACCAAAATCATCGATACTGATTGCAACCCCGATCGCCTTTATTTTTTTCAACTGTTCAAAGGCCCGATCCTTGTCAAAGGTCATACTCTCGGTAATCTCCAGCTCCAGATAGCATGGTTCCAATTCTGTATAGGCCAAAATACCCTGAATGACATCCACCAGTTTTTTTTGCTGAAATTGGCGCATGGATAAATTGACCGATATCGGAATCGGTTGATACCCGGCCTCCTGCCAGCGCTTGTTTTGCAGACATGCCTCCCGTAGCACCCACTCTCCCAGCGGCACGATCAGACCGCTTTCTTCGGCTACCGAAATAAAATCTCCCGGCATCACCATCCCACGCTGGGGATGATTCCAACGGACTAGTGCCTCTAAACTGGTTAACTCACCGCTTTGCAGGTGAATACGCGGTTGATACACCAATGAAAATTCTTCATTTTCAAGCGCGCGCCGCAGATCATTTTCCAATTGGAGTCTTTCATGCGCCCGCATCTGCATCACACTGGTATACCGCTGAAAATTCACTCCTTGCTCCTTGGCACTATGAACAGCAGTATCCGCATTCTGAATGAGTTGCTCGCTCTGATCCGCATCTAATGGGTACAAAGCTATACCTACGCTCACCATTACATGATAAGACTCTCCATTAATAGGAAAAGGCTGATCGAACAGCTTCACCATATCATCAATCCGATTTCTCATGGCCCCCATATCTTCGTACCCTGTTAGAAGAAATGCAAATTCATCTCCACCCATGCTGAAGACCTCTTCCCCCTCATGGCTAAAATGCCCCAGACGTTCGCCTACCGCATACAGCAGATAGTTGCCTGCCATATGTCCAAGCGAATCATTAATCGTTTTGAAACGATCTATATTCAGCACTAAAAGCGCTACTGTCTCATCAGGCTTCAATGAATCACGCAGCATTTTATCCAGACGTTGGGACAGCCGGCGACGGTTAGGAAGTCCTGTTATATCGTCAGTATAGGCAATCAAATTAAATTCAGATTCTGCAGCCTGCTTTTCCCGGTAGGGAACGAGAACCATTTGCCGGACCAAACCGCTCAGTAGAATATAAAACGCCATCGTATTGCTTAAAAACCCCATAAGGTGATTAACATCACTCATTCGCTCAGAAGACATATAGAACAGCTGACTCACAACACAAAGCCCAGTCCCGCGAATAATAAGCAGCATGCCATGTTCCTCCGGGTGAAATTCACGATATCTTCGCACCCCGAAGACAATAGTAGACACGAGCAGAAATATGATAGCCAGATTCAAGATCCATCCGAGAGCGTCCGCTTCATGTCTTATACGAAGATCCGGTAATCTTGCACCATAAACCTTAATAACCCCCAGGATGAGCAAAGTACAGCCTATACCTACCCACAAAGCAACAGTCTTGTATCCAGGCTTCATTTTTCTATAGGGGAGCAAACAAATGATTAAGAACATAGCAGCAGTAAAAGCTCGATTCACAAACAAAAGCCATAACGAAATACTCGAAGACAAAGCAAAGTCGGTCAGGCTTAGGAAACTAACCGAAACGATATGAACAAGGTAAAGCAGACCAACCACTAGAAATGTCGGCGCAATAAAAAGTCTCTGCAAGGATAACTGCTCTAGCAGAACGGACCAGGACTGATAAAAAATAGAAAAACAAATCGCAGCGCAGGCAAATCCTATAACCGGATATACCAAGAAAAAAACATTATGAGAGTATAACTTATTCAAAGTTACATGAAATAACTGAACCAAGACAAACAAACCTATCGCAGCAACGCCGATACCTACCGTTTTCTTTACTTCCAGTCGTATACTCATCCAGCCTCTTCAGCCCCCTGCATATCGGAGATTCCGATCTCTAAGACGTTTGACAGCTTTGGAAGCCGTTGTTTAAGTCTATAGTCTCAAAAATAATGTTGTATTCTGGTATATAATAGCATTTAATCGGTGAAAGGTGAATCTTTTTTTAGTCTTATATTCACGAATTCATTTTCGCATTCACGCAAAAAAAAGAGCTTACAGCCTCAAAAAAGCGCATGATCTCTTCAGATCATGCGCTCCAACCGACCTTTTTCAACTAAGTGATACCTATGCTCCAACGCTGCACAACGCAAAAGAGATTGCACACAGCATTCCTTTGCGAAAAACTGTGCATTTTTAAACCACAGGAAGCGTGATTTTAAATTGTGTCCCCATTCCATGCTTGCTGTCTACATGAATAAAGCCTCCATGATTTTTGATAATTCGATAGCTCACAGCCAATCCAAGACCTGTTCCACTTTCTTTTGTTGTAAAGAAAGGATCGAATAAACGCGACAATGTATTGTGATCCATACCCAATCCGTTGTCTTCAATACAAATGTGGACATAGGAGCCCTCAAGCACTGTATGGATATCAATACATCCCTCTCGTTCCCCGCCGATGCCTTCAATGGCATCCATCGCATTTTTAATCATGTTGAGAATAACCTGCTTAATCTGCTTTACATCAATGGAAACCTTCATGAGCTCGTCATTTTCATCCAGTGCGATCTGGCAGCCCTTCATCAATGCCTCGCTTTCTGTCAGCATCACAACCTCTTTCAGCAATCCCATCACAGATACAGCCGTTTTTTGCGGAGCCGAAGGCTTGGACGAATTCAAAAATTCGTAAATAATGTCGTTCGCACGATCAATTTCGGTTAAAATAATGCGGGCATACTCATCCCTGCCCAACTCCATCAAATGAGGTCGAAGCAATTGAATAAAACCCCGGATGGCAGTAAGCGGATTACGGATTTCATGGGCTATGGAAGCAGAGATTCGTCCCAGCATCGCCAGTTTGTCATTTTGGTATGCCGTTTGCTCAATCTGCTTGTAATCCGACACATCTTTGACGCTAAACAAAAAATCGCCATCCATCTGATCCCCGTAGGTCACTGTCATCAACCAATGCCGACCATACTCATCAATCAACTCATGATAGCGCTTTCTATGAAAGATAGTTTCTTTATAGATCCGCATGAT
This sequence comes from Paenibacillus peoriae KCTC 3763, assembly GCF_000236805.1. Lineage (GTDB taxonomy): Bacteria > Bacillota > Bacilli > Paenibacillales > Paenibacillaceae > Paenibacillus > Paenibacillus peoriae. The sequence goes on from NZ_AGFX01000041.1 coordinate 396,633, forward strand.
TTTCTTCTTCTTAAACCGACTTAACTCAGGAAGATGCAAGATCTGCATCAGGTTGCGACCCGTCAGCAAACTACGTGGTAATTCCAGCAATTTCGCCATTTGCACGTTAATAAAGCTCAGTACCCCGTCACTGTCAAACAGCATGATACCACTATCCAGGTTCTCCAGCACATTTTCATACTTGTTATTGGCGATCTGTGTGGGAGGACAAGCTCCCACGGTATCAAGCAAGGCTTCTTGGAATTCACTGATCATGCCAGGCTTCCCCCTTGTTTCGGAATGATAAACTGGCCGTATCGGACGCGTAACATTCTTGAAGAAGAGAAAGACAATCTATCGACTACCCTTCAATGGTGTAGAAAACAGATTCACAAAATTCCGACCAACTCTTTCCAATTTGAGTCTTATTTCATGATAGACAAGATCAAGGATTCGAGTCAATCGGAAAAAGTGTCGAATCCATACTTTTATCCTGTTTTCTTTCGTCATAATATCTGCGCAACATTACCAAAACGAAAGAATAAGTTAGGAATATGCACCCTACACACCAAAGAAGCTCTCGAGAATTGAGAGCTTCTTTGGTGTGTAGGAAGTCAACTGCCGCTCTTATTATGTTGAAGCCGGGATCTTCTTTGGCTCATTACAGCCAGTCTTCTCTTAAGCTCTCCCTGCCATTTTTCATCATTCATCTGTTTGGCTACCATCAATAAATCAAGAGACATGTCAATTTGACGCTTCACAATTTCAAAGGCATCTTCACTCTCACGATTTACACAGTTTTCAAATATCGTATCATCATCTTCCATGACATAATCCTGAAAATCAATCTCGCTTGCCCCATCTCCATGTGCATATTCAGCCAAAATTTCATATTCATTTTCGACTTTATAATGAACTTCAATGCGACGACATACCGGGCAAAACAGCAAAGGAACATTATGGACTTGGGTACGATAATGCTTCAGCGTTCCCTTGGTTCCTACCATGCTTGCTCCACAGCAATAACTCATCTGGGCTCAGCCTCCTCTGAACAAAACCTGTTCTGCGCCTTGTTATCTTCTACACTACCTTATTCGCTTTCGTCTACCAAAATTCCTCCAGAACACAACAACATTTCCATAATTATTTGTTACTCACTCTGTACTACTCCATACAAACAAACTTACTCTAATATTTGTACTACATAACACAGGCAAGCAAGCCCCCAATATCGGCAAAAAAACCGTTTTGGGGGCTCACTTGTTGAATATAAATTTGTGAATCTGATATTACAGGTTTTTGTCGCCTGGTTTCCAGTTCATTGGGCACAAGCCACCGGATTGCAGAGCTTGCAGTACACGCAATGTTTCTTCCACACTGCGACCCACATCGTTGTGGTTAACCACTTGATATTTTAATTCGCCTTCTGGATCAATGATGAACAAGCCGCGCAAAGCAATGCCTTCTTCTTCGATCAGAACGCCATAATCGCTTGCTGTTTTTTTGGTGATGTCAGAGGCCAACGGGAAGTTCAGTTTACCCAGACCATTGTTTTCTTTAGCTGTATTAATCCATGCTTTGTGACTGTGTACAGAGTCTACACTGATACCCAGAATTTCAGTATCCAGCTCTTTGAATTGGTCAGCAGCATCGCTCAATGCTGTAATTTCCGTTGGGCACACAAAAGTGAAATCCAGTGGATAGAAGAAAAATACGAGCCATTTGCCACGGTAATCGGAAAGCTTCACCGAACCAAATTCTTGACCGTCCCCACTCACGGTTTCCAATGCAAAATCAGGTGCAGGTCTTCCTACCAATCTTTCTGCCATAACATGAAATCCTCCTTTAAAATATGTAAGAAAAACACCGTTTGTGTTCTTCTCAATCATCTGTATTGTATTAAACAACTTACTTGATAAATGTTATCATTCGCACAATTCAAAGTCAATATTGTAACCATTACTTTTTTATAATTATTTTAAACTGGATAAAAAATTCACGATTTATACACACTTTGAGAATCTTACACTTACTGATACACAAGCAGCCCCTGATTACTCAGGAGCCGCTGTACCCAACATGGATTGTAAAAGCCTTCGATATAATTCATTGTATGATCTTACTATATAATAGGAAGCTTTTTTTCAGAACAGGTGCGTTTTGGAGCCTTTAGCGGATAGCTGCTGCGATCAGATCACCCATTTGAGTGGTCGAGATGGCTTGAGATTTATCCACCGCAATATCCGCTGTACGATGTCCTGCATCCAGTACCTCAGCCACCGCTTTCTCAATAGCGTCAGCTGCTTTCTCATACCCGAAGGTGAGGCGGAACATCAAAGCAACGGACAAAATCGTTGCAATCGGATTTGCCAATCCTTGACCTGCAATGTCCGGTGCCGAACCGTGCACTGGCTCGTACAGACCAAAACTGCCTTCTCCGAGTGATGCAGAGGACAGCATACCGATAGACCCTGTCAGCATAGCCGCTTCATCACTTAGAATGTCACCAAACATATTTTCCGTCACGATGACGTCAAAGCTGGATGGACGACGCAGCAATTGCATCGCACAGTTATCCACCAATACATGCTCCAGCTCTACATCCGGATAGTCTACAGCGACCCGGTTAACTACTTCCCGCCATAAACGGGAAGTTTCCAGTACGTTAGCCTTGTCTACCGATGCGAGCTTTTTGCGGCGTTTTTGTGCAATCTCGAAAGATTGGCGAACAATCCGCTCAACTTCCGTTACATTATATGCACAGGTATCAACTGCCTCCTCACCCTGAGCACTCTCACGTCTGAACTTCTCACCGAAGTAGATGCCGCCCGTCAGCTCACGCACGACGATCAGATCCGTTCCTTCCAACACTTCTGGTTTCAGTGTAGAAGCATCCTTAAGACAATCGAAGACGACAGCGGGACGAAGATTCGAAAACAGGCCGAGCTCTTTGCGAATACCCAGCAGACCGGTTTCAGGACGAAGTTCCTTGGGATTGTTGTCCCATTGAGGCCCACCTACCGCCCCCAACAAAACGGCATCTGCAGATTGACATATAGCCAGTGTTTCTTCCGGCAATGGCGTTCCCTTTTTATCAATAGCGACTCCGCCAAACAGTGCATGCTCTGTTTCAAACGAAAGACCAAACACTTCTTCCGTACGCTTCAAAATTTTCTCCGCTTCAGCGACCACTTCCGGTCCGATTCCATCACCAGCTATTACCGCAATCTTTTTCACGTCTGCCATCACGTACACTCCTCTTGTTATACAGCCCTACGGGCGTATTTTTCATACTTTCTTTGTAACATATACAGCAGGCTTTGACTAAGATATAGAATCTATCAATTCAATAGGCTCAGCCTATAAGATGGATTTTTCATTGGAAACAACAAAACAGGACCGGAAATACCCGATCCTGTCAGCATTTTGTATCATTTGATTTGCAATGCTCGAAAGTACAATATATAGATGAACCAAACCGTTTCGAGCTATATATTGCTGAATTGAAATCGCTTTGGGGATTTATGCAAAATGCCCAATTAGGAATTATAATCTACGCGATTGCTGTAGTTTTTACGCTTGTCGATCAAACCGTTCAGTGCATCCACGTAAGCTCGGGCACTTGCTTCCAGAATATCGGTGCTTACGCCACGCCCCTGCACTGACAGCCCATTTTGCGTCAGCACCACGTGCACTTCACCCAGAGCATCCTTACCATGGGTAACAGACTTGATGGAGTAATCCGACAGTACAACGCTCTCGCCGCTGGCTTCATCAATCGCATTGTAAATCGCATCGACAGAACCGTTCCCTTCAGCCTCCGTCTCAATAACCTGACCTTCTTCGTTAACCAGACTCACTTTGGCAGAAGGCGTAGTCTCATTACCGAAGGTTACGAACATCGTTTTCAGCGTGAAGACCTCAGGTGTATCTGCCAGTTTTTCTTCCAGCAATGCCAGAATGTCATCATCTGATACTTCCTTCTTCTTGTCAGCCAAATCCTTGAACTGCCCGAAAGCTCGGTTCAGCTCTTCTTCACTCAATTCGTAGCCCAGCTCGATCAAACGCTCGCGGAAGGCGTGACGTCCGGAATGCTTGCCCAGAACCAGCTTGCTTTCCTTCAGCCCGATACTTTCCGGCGTCATGATTTCATAGGTGGTTTTTTCCTTCAGCATGCCATCCTGATGAATACCTGATTCATGTGCAAAAGCATTCGCACCAACAATTGCCTTGTTCCCCGGCACCACCATCCCTGTCAAACGGCTGACCAGACGGCTCGTACGGGAAATTTCCGACAATTGCAAAGATGTTTTGGCCTGAAAAAATTCCTGTCTCGTTTCCAGCGCCATCGCAATCTCCTCAATAGCTGTATTTCCGGCGCGTTCGCCAATGCCGTTAATGGTTCCCTCAATCTGATCCGCCCCGTTCAGGATTGCAGCCAGTGTATTAGCGGTAGCCATGCCCAAATCGTTGTGACAATGCGCACTCAGTTGAATCTTATCTACATCAACTACATTTTCCTTGATATGCTTGAAAATGTTACCGTATTCATAAGGTGTCAAGTAACCCACCGTATCTGGGATATTGACGACAGACGCGCCCTCCTGTACAGCCATGGTGACCATTTCGACTACAAAATCAAGCTCTGTACGACCTGCATCCTCCAAAGAAAATTCCACTTTGGGCAAATATTTCAATCCATAGCGAATGGCTGAACGGGCAGTCTCCAATACCTGTGCTTTCTCCATCCGCAGCTTATGCTGACGGTGAATCGGCGAGGTTGCCAAAAAGATATGGATACATGGGTCCTGTGCTCCTTTGAGCGCCTCGCGAACCGCATCAATATCCTGCTCCCTTGCACGTGAAAGCCCGATGACTGTTGAATTTTTGACAGCCTTGGCAACCGCATTAACAGCGGCCAAATCCCCCGGTGAAGCAGCCGGGAATCCTGCTTCCATACGGTCAATCCCCAGTTTTTCCAACTGATGGGCGATCTCTACTTTCTCACGGGTATTCAAGTTCACGCCCGGTGATTGTTCCCCGTCTCTCAACGTTGTGTCAAATATATATATTTTGCGCAACGTAATACACCTCCCTCAGGATTAGGACCTTTAAATTTACAATGCGGCTCATGCAATAAGCAGGGCCGCATTGTAAGATAAGCTTTATGAATGAATCATATTGTTGAACACAGAGTACAAAAAGAGCTTACTTTTTGATCCAATGCATCATTTCACGCAATTGTCCGCCCACCACTTCAATCGGATGATTAGCTTCGTTACGACGAGTAGCCGTCAGGAACGCGCGTCCGGATTGATTTTCAAGGATAAAGTCACGAGCAAATTTACCTTGCTGAATATCAGTCAATACTTCCTTCATCGCTTTCTTCGTATCTTCTGTTACCACACGTGGTCCAGTTACATAATCACCATATTCTGCTGTATTACTGATGGAATCGCGCATCGTTGCCAATCCGCCTTCATACATCAGGTCAACAATCAGCTTAAGCTCATGCAAGCATTCGAAGTAAGCCATCTCAGGAGCATATCCTGCTTCAGTTAATGTTTCGAAGCCTGCTTTTACGAGTGCGCTCACGCCGCCACACAAGACTGCCTGCTCACCGAACAGATCCGTTTCCGTTTCTTCACGGAAGGAGGTTTCGATCACGCCCGCACGTGTACAACCGATGCCTTTTGCGTAGGCAAGACCGATTTCTTTGGCTTGACCCGTTGCGTCCTGCTCAATTGCGATCAGACCCGGTACACCAAAACCTTCTACATAGGTACGACGTACCATATGCCCTGGGGATTTTGGAGCAACCAGCAATACATCACTATCTTTAGGAGCTACGATTTGTCCGAAATGAACATTAAAACCATGGGAGAACAAAAGAGCTGCGCCTTTTTTCAGGTTAGGTTCAATTTCATTTTTGTAAACAGAAGCTTGTGTTTCATCCGGCAACAAAATTTGAACCACATCTGCACGGCTTGTTGCATCAGCTACGTTCAGAACTTCAAAACCGTCGTTTCTTGCGACATCGGCTGATTTGCCTTCACGCAAACCAATAACAACACTCACACCACTGTCACGCAGGTTTTGTGCTTGAGCATGTCCTTGGCTACCGTAACCGATAACGGCAACTGTTTTTCCTTTCAATACGCTAAGTTCTGCATCTTTTTCGTAGTACGTTGTAACTGCCATGGTTAATTTCCTCCTTTTAATTGGACCCTTCATAATGAGCGGGTACTCCAAGAGATTTTGCCTCGCAAACAGTATCCAAAATCTCTTCGAGCCCCCGCTCTTATGCGGGCGGTTCTTTATTGATGTAATGCGCTATAAGCGGTAATCCGTTAAAGCTCCGTATTAAGCATTGCCGCGTACCATAGCTGTAACGCCGGTTCGGGTCAACTCGCGAATACCGTAAGGCTTCAGCAACTCAATCATGGCGTCTATTTTTTCAGTATCGCCAATGACCTGAACGATCAAGCTCGTCGTTCCAACATCAATGACAGCTGCTCTGAATGTTTCCACCACACCCATGATTTCCGGCCGCTGAGGTGGCTCCGCCTTTACCTTGATCATCGCCAATTCACGAGCAACCATCGGCTTGGAGCTAAGATCGATGACCTTGATCACATCAACCAGCTTATAAAGCTGCTTTTCAATCTGCTCCAGGTTGTTCTCATCTCCCACAGTTACGATGACCATACGGGATAATCCGACTTCTTCCGATTGACCGACGGTTATACTCTCAATGTTAAAGCCACGGCGACCGAACAGACCGGACACACGCTGCAAAACGCCGGGATGATCATTTACCAGTACAGCAATGGTATTTTTAGTCGTCATTTTACTCGTCCCCCATCAGCATTTGATCAATTGTCGAACCTTGCGTCACCATCGGATATACATTCTCTTCTCTGCTGACTACAAACTCGACAACGACCGGTCCGGGTGTATCAAGCGCCTCCTGCCAAGCCCGACGTGCCTCTTCCTTATTCGTAGCACGCAAACCTTTTACACCGTATGCTTCAGCTAGTTTCACAAAATCCGGGCTTCCAGCCAGATCAATGTGACTATACCGGTTGTTATAGATCAATTCCTGCCATTGGCGAACCATTCCAAGCACCTGATTGTTAATGATTACGATTTTGACCGGGATATTGTTGATCGCGCAGATGGCTAGCTCCTGCGAACACATTTGCATACCGCCGTCTCCGTTAATCGAGATTACCAATCGGTCGGGATTGGCCATCTGAGCGCCAATCGCTGAAGGAAAACCAAAGCCCATCGTCCCCAGTCCACCAGATGTCACCCATGAGCGCGGCTGATTGAATTTGTAATACTGCGCTGCCCACATTTGATGCTGGCCCACATCCGTCGTAACGATTGCGCCGCCCTTGGTCGTTTCATCCAGCAGTTCAATAACCCATTGTGGCTTAAGCACTGTATCGGAATCCTTATAAGAATAAGGCTTCTCGTTCTTCCATCGCTGAATTTGTGCTCTCCATGCATCTGCCAGGTCCGCACGTTTCACATCCTGGTTCAGCAATTCCAGTACTGCCTTCACATCACCTACGATTGGAATGTCGGTCGCTACATTTTTGCCAATTTCAGCAGGATCGATATCAATGTGGACGATTTTGGCTTGTGGAGCAAATCCATCCAGCTTGCCTGTCACCCGATCATCAAAACGAGCACCGATGCAGATCAGCAGATCCGACTGTTGAATAGCCTGATTGGAGGTGTACGTTCCGTGCATACCCGGCATTCCCGTCCATAGCTCGTGTCCACTTGGGAAAGCTCCCAGTCCCAACAATGTTGTCGTAATAGGAATTTCCGTTTTACGAACAAACTCGTAAAGTGCCTCATGTCCACCGGAGTATATAACCCCGCCACCGGCTAGAATGAACGGGCGTTCTGCCTCTGATATAGCCTGAGTCAGCTTGTCTAGTTGAATCTTGTTAGGCAGCACTGTCGGGCTATAGCCCCGCATAGTCACAGGTCCCGTTTGTGGAACAAACAGCGTTTGGGCTGCCGAAATATCCTTCGGGATATCAATCAGCACCGGCCCCTTGCGGCCTGTGTTGGCAATATGAAATGCCTCATGAATGATCCGCGGCAGTTCCTCTACGTCTCTTACCAGATAGCTGTGCTTCGTAATCGGCATTGTAATTCCCGTGATATCAGCTTCCTGGAAAGCATCCGTGCCGATCAGGGAGGATACTACATTACCCGTGATGACCACCAACGGCACCGAATCCATATAAGCCGTCGCAATACCCGTTACTAGGTTTGTCGCACCAGGTCCGGATGTTGCGATACAGACCCCAACTTTACCGCTTGCCCGTGCATAACCATCTGCCGCATGAATTGCTCCTTGCTCGTGCCGGGTGAGAACATGCTTGAAATCCTTAAAGCCATACATGGCATCGTAAATATAAAGCACTGCACCACCAGGATATCCGAAGACACAATCTACTCCCTCCAGCAACAGGCTACGGAGCAAAATTTCCGAACCTGTAATCACTTCAGGTTCCATCCACTTTTGACGTAATTCATCGGTTGACCGAACTTCAGGAATTTGTGCACTCATTGGTCATCCTCCTTTACAAAATTTACATACAGCTAACATTTGTGAAAACAAAAAAACCTTTCATCCCTAGAACAGACTTGCTGTTACTGAGGGACGAAAGGCTGTAGCTTCCGTGGTACCACCCGTGTTTGCCCGATATCTCACAATATCGAACCTTGGCAGGTACAGAAATCACAAAGGATTTCCATATCTGGCGTCTGTAACGTAGACCGTACGATTTTCCCTAATAGGTGAATCGGTGCACCGCTAAAATTCATTGGGCCCAAATACTTTTCAGGAAAACAGCTCCGAGGTGAGCTCGTTAAAAAGGGATTTTGGTGAAGCTTGCAGCTAATGCCTCACTCTCTGAACAAAAGAGCCCTAATCACTTCGTCCTCTTCATTGCCGTTGTGTTCATGTCATTCTTTCAAATGTTTAGACACATTATATGTCCCCCATCTGGGATAGTCAATACCCAGATTTCATAAAAATTTATGTTTATCTTTTGAAGCACCTCAAAGTCGCACGCATGCAACCGATGCCCGCATATGATAAAAAGACCACACGGTAAGACGGGTGCACACCTCCAAAACCACGTCTTGTCTTGTTAACTGGGTAGAAAAGGAGGCCCGTTTATGATTCGCAAACGCATCGCTCAGGATGATACGGTGATCTTTCGTCTGATCGAGCAAGAGCTTGTCCCCCTATCACATTTAAGCGCCCAGGAAATGGAGCAAATACGTAAAGAATTACCCCGGCGCTTAAACCGGGGCATCACTTTTGTGGCTTGCAGGCCGGATCATGCACAGGTTGTTGGCTTCATTCATGTTATGCTGCACGGGGAACTGTTATACATTGATTTGATCGCAATTTCTTCGGCTCATCAAGGTAAGCGCTACGGAAAAAAATTGCTGGAATATGCTGAGCACTACGGGCGAATACGACGCTGCAAGCGGGTCAAAGTCATGGTAGACGAAGACAATATCCGGGGAATCCATTTTTATCTGCGCCACCAATATCAAATATTGCGCTACGTAGCCCTGAGCCGATGCCACGAACTTGAAAAATCACTGTGAAAAGCCGACTCCTTGGGATGCTGATCTTGTTATCCTAAAATAAATTGGGGTAATACGGAGAACCTCCCCCAGGATACCCCCCATTGGTATAAGGGGCAGGCTGAGGGTCGTATCCATAGCCTGGTCCGTAGCCATTATATCCGCCGTAGGCATAAGGAGCCGTGCCGATGGCAAGCAAGTCAAACAGCACCAGGGGAATAATCGCCTTCGTGTTTACTTTTTTCTTGCGGTTTGGTTGGAGAACCAGTCGGTTGCCCGAAATGCGGATCAGCTTGCCGCTGACCTGGGAACCATCCTTGCGAGTAGCGAAGATGACTTTGCCAACAAGCTTCTCCACCTGCTTTCTGGTTACTGCCTGTTTCATCGTATTTCCTCCTTCTTTCTCAACGAATGGACAGATTGAACGGCTCCTTGATAGCTCACCACTACCACAAAATAGACTGGAGCTGACAGGGGCCGAGCGTCCGTCCAATCTGCATAGCACATTCTATTCTCTTCATACCAGAAGCGTATGTTTAAATGCCTGCACAACCTAAAAAAATCTAGTACCTGAGATGCAGATACCAGATTTTTGAGGTGTCAATTACAGTTTTAAAACATAAAACTGACAGCTGTTGATGACTTCTTAACGCTTGCTAGGATCATAAAGCTGACCCAAAGCAGCCGGAGCTCGTGACCGGCCTACAGCTGCTACCAGTACAATAATCGTCAAGAGATACGGCAGCATAAAAATAATTTCCTGGGGAATACTTTGCGACCATGCAAACAACTGTACATAGTTGCGAATCGCTTGTGAAAAGCCGAAAAATACGGCTGCGCCAAAAGCACCGAGCGGATTCCATTTGCCGAAAATCATAGCGGCAATAGCAATATATCCCTGACCGGAAACTGTATTATGCGAGAACATATTGGTTGTAGTCAGGGTGATCGTAGCTCCACCTATGCCTGCCAACGCACCACTAATCATGACACCGATATAACGAAGGCGATTAACCTTGATACCTACGGTATCCGCTGCACCCGGATGCTCCCCAACCGAACGCAAACGCAAGCCAAATGGAGTTTTATACAAGGTGAAATATCCAATAATAACCAATAAAATAGCCAGGTACGTCGTTGGATATGCCTGAAAAAAGGCTTTCCCTGCAATTGGAATATCCACAAGGTAAGGAATGGATATTTCGTTAAAACCTTGAATACGACCGGTGTCACCATCACCTTCAAATAAAAGCTTGACCATGTATAGCGTACTACCTGCCGCCAGAAAGTTAATGACAATCCCGCTTATGACTTGATCTGCTTTAAACGTAATCGAGGCTACAGCATGAATCAACGATACCAGAATACCGAACACCGCAGCCGACAGCACGCCTACCCAAGCTGCAGAGGTGCCTCCCAGTCCCGCTTGCTCAGCATAAAATCCGCCGACACCAGCCGCAAACGCCCCAAATACCATTAGTCCTTCCAAACCGAGGTTCGTTACACCGGATTTTTCTGAAAAAACTCCGCCGAGAGACGCAAATATAATCGCCGTCGCAAAAACGAGCGTTGTATGGATTAATTCACCAAGTGTTAACCAACTCATTTTACAACACCTTCTCTTTCTTCCGCTTGGAGTAGAGCGGCTTCACAACCCAGCGCACAATTCCTTGGGCCGCAATGAAGAAAATAATCGAGCCAATGACCACCCGGATAATTTCGGGCGGTACATCCGCGCTAAAGCTCATCCCTGCCGAACCATACGTAAGCGTTCCGAACAAAACAGAGCCCAGTAACACACCGAATGGATTATTCATCCCGATCAGAGCCACGGCGATACCGTCAAAGCCGGTTCCCGGTGATCCGGCCATGACGGATTGGTAATGGAATACCCCCAGCACTTCAAATGCACCCGCCAAGCCCGCAAAAACACCACTAATAAACATCGCTTTTACGATATTGCGATTTACATTCATACCAGCATAACGGGATGCATCCTGATTAAATCCGACAGCCCGAAGCTCGTAGCCCTGTTTTGTTTTCCACATGAAAATATAGAAAAATACCGCTGCCAGCAGCGCAATGACTGTACCCCAATGAACCCGGGCATTTCCCATCATCTGCGACAGCCATTCGATGGAGATGGAAGCGGAAGGCTGAATGTCCACCGAACGATTTTCACCTTCCAATAATGCAAACTGGTTAATCACCAGGTTGGCCAAATACAGGCCAACCCAGTTCATCATAATGCAGGTAATGACTTCATTTACGCCCCGCTTGGCCTTCAAATAGCCCGCAATCGCAGCCCACAGGCCGCCGAAAACAGCCCCTGCAATGACAGCCAGCGGAGCATGAATTATGGCAGGCAGTCCATGCAGCTTGATGCCCACGATGGAAGCAGCCGTCATACCTACCAGAAACTGACCTTCGCCACCGATATTAAATAAGCCAGCTCGAGCCGCAAAAGCAAATGCCAAGCCCGTCAGAATCAGAGGGGTCATTTCACGGATAGCCTCGCCAAAGTTGTATGAATCTCCGTATACACGGCTAAACAATGCGGAATAGGCCACAATCGGATCATACCCGCCTATCAGCATCACGACAGCACCCAGAAGCAGACCCAAAATAATAGAGACCAGTGCCAGTACAAAGGAGTCTTTCGTAAATATTTTCAATAGGTTAGCCATTCTCTGCTCCTTTCTTCACTGCACTTCCTGCCATCATAAGTCCCAATTCCTGGTCATTCGTTTCTTCCGGCAACACTTCTCCGACAATTTTGCCCTCATAGATGACAGCAATGCGGTCGGATACATTCATAATCTCGTCCAGCTCAAAAGAAATAAGAAGGACCGCTTTACCTTGATCCCGCTGAGCAATCAGCTGTTTCTGGACAAACTCAATGGCCCCGACATCCAGACCGCGTGTAGGCTGCGCTGCAATAAGAAGATCCGGGTTTTTATCAATTTCACGCGCAATGATCGCCTTTTGCTGATTTCCCCCAGACAACGCTCTTGCCTTTGTATGAATATCTGGTGTTCTTACATCGAACTTCTCGATAAGACTTTTTGCCTGTTTATCGATAGCCTCTTTATTCAAAAAGCCATTTTTACTGTAAGGTGCTTGATAATACGTCTCCAGCACCATATTTTCACTCATGGAAAAATCGAGCACCAGCCCATGTTTATGGCGGTCCTCCGGTATATGTGAAACACCTGCCTCGGAAATTTTGCGCGGCGGCTGATTTGTAATCTCTTGTCCAAGCAATTGAATGCTTCCACCATCGACCTTGCGCAAGCCTGTCAAGGCTTCAATCAGCTCACTCTGACCATTGCCATCTACACCAGCAATCCCCAGAATCTCACCCGCCTTAACCTTCAGGTTCAACTCATTCAGAACACTAATGCCATCCTTGTTTTTAGAGACCACATGGTTCATTTCGAGTACAGTCTTTCCTGGCTGTGCAGGCTGCTTGTCCACTTTAAAGGACACACGACGACCTACCATTTTCTCCGCCAGTTCATTCGGTGTAGTTGCTGACGTTTTGACCGTGTCAATAACCTGACCTCGACGAATAATGGTAACCGTATCTGCAATTTGCATAATTTCTTTGAGCTTATGCGTGATCAGAATGATGGATTTACCCTCAGCAACCAAGCGCTTCATAATGTCCAGCAGCTCAGTGATTTCTTGTGGTGTTAACACCGCGGTAGGCTCATCGAAAATGAGAATATCTGCACCGCGATAGAGGGTTTTGATAATCTCCACACGTTGCTGCATACCAACGGATATATCCTCAATTTTGGCATTCGGATTCACTTGAAGCCCGTATTGCTCAGACAACCGCTGTACTTCGGCGGCAGCCTTTTTATAATTGATTTTCAGACCCTTACGAGGCTCCGAGCCCAGGACAATATTTTCGGTAACGGTAAACGGCTGTACGAGCTTAAAATGCTGATGCACCATGCCGATCCCCAGATCAATCGCCTTGTTGGGGCTATCAATCTGTACTGGCTTACCACCGATTTCAATCGTCCCTTCTTCTGGCTGATACAGTCCGAAAAGAATATTCATAAGCGTAGATTTACCCGCGCCATTCTCACCCAAAAGGGCATGAATTTCTCCCTTATGCAGCTTGATGCTGATAGAGTCGTTGGCAACGATGCCTGGGAATCGTTTTGTAATTTTCTTCAACTCAACGACGGGGGTCGCTGCATCCATGAAATCACCCTTATACACTTTATAGTATGTGCTCCAATGAGCTGACTGACCTTTATTATTCGTATAACTCCAGACGTAAGAACAAGGCTAGTTTCATGAACCAGCCTTGCCGCCACCTCTATGTTCTTCAAACCCAATTATTTCGAAGGAACTGTAATTTCGCCCTTGATAATTTTTTGCTTATATTGTTCTACAAGATCAAGTACGTCTTTAGGGACATTTTTCGTTGATGTATCCGCCAGACCAACTCCGTTATCCTTCAGAGCCAGTGTTTCAATACCACCCTTGAACTTACCGTCAACAACTTCTTTAGATACGCGTTTTACAGCTTCATCCACACGTTTCACCATGGAGGTCAACGTTACGTCGTCACCAAACTCAAGGGATTGGTCTTTATCAACACCAATAACCCATACTTGCTGCCCTTGTTGCTTCCGTGCGAGTGCTTCGTTAAATACACCCGTACCTGATCCGCCAGCCGCGTGGAAAATAATATCAGCACCAGCGTTGTAGATCGTTGCAGCAGCAGCCTTGCCAAGATCCGGCTTATCAAATGCACCTGTGTAATTCACTTCCAATTTTGCATTTGGATTTACAGCCTTGATTCCCGCTTCAAAGCCTTTTTCAAAACGTTTGATCAGCGGGCTGTCTTGTCCACCTACAAAACCAATTTTGTTTGTTTTGGTAAGCTTACCAGCTACAACCCCTACCAGGAAGGAACCTTCATTTTCAGCAAAAACAACCGATTTTACGTTAGGCGCATTCACGACACTGTCGATAATCGCCAGATTTTTGTTCGGGTTATCTTTCGCTACTTGTCCAATCGCATTCGCCAGATTAAAACCGATTCCCCAAGTCAGGTTAAAATCACCCTTAACAAATTGGTTCAGGTTAGGAATATAATCTTGATCCGATTTACTTTGCAGGTATTTAACTTTAGCACCTGTTTCTTTTTGAGTGGCTTGCAGTGCTTCCCAAGCAGATTGGTTAAACGATTTGTCATTTACTCCACCCACATCTGTAACCATGCCGATTTGGACATTTGATGTTTTGGCAGAACTGCCTGTGTCCCCACCACTTGCGTTGGACGCACCTTGGTTTTTGCTGCCGCAGCCTGCGAGAATGACCGAGATCGCCAGCAGCATAACCAAAGACATACTGAACATTTTCTTCATGCTGATACTGTTCCCCCTTAGTGTTAGATCCCTGGAACTGCCTCTTTTTCTTTGAAAATGGTACATGCCATACATGTCATTTACTGGCGAGACAGATCGTACAGAAGACTTACTTTAGAGATTATACAATTATGATCGGCTAAAATCTAGATAATTAATAACCTTGGGTCAATTTTTTTTGAATTTCCATAAATGTAAGCGTTACAACCTCAAAAAATACATACATTCTACCATCACACGTCATATTCATTCGTATTTTGGGGAAATTTTGCCTTTTCGCATCACTAAACATATACAAAAAAAGGCATCCCTACACAGCGTACTGCTTGGGATACCTCTTTTACCACTATCGTGGTCTCCACACTCAATAATTAAGCGTTGATTTTGCCTTTAGCAACAGTTGCCAAAGAGTTGAACGCATTGATATCGTTGACTGCAAGATCAGCCAGGATTTTGCGGTTAATGTCCACACCAGCCAGTTTCAGGCCGTGCATCAGTTTGCTGTAAGACAAACCATTCAAACGAGCTGCTGCATTAATACGCACGATCCACAGTCTGCGGAAATTACGTTTCGTCTGACGACGGTCACGGTATGCGTAAACAAGCGATTTCATTACCTGCTCGTTAGCTGTTTTAAAAATGCGGTGTTTAGAACCAAAATAACCTTTAGCAAGCTTCAATACTTTTTTATGACGACGACGAACGACGAATCCGCCCTTTACTCTTGCCATATCAAAAGACCTCCCAAATAATGTTTATGCTTTATTTATTGCCGAGCTTTATGCTATTTGAGGTTAGCAAGACCTTGTTTCAGACGTCTAACGTCCCCAGGTGCCATCTCAGGGTTAGTACCCAGAACGCGTTTTGCACGTTTGGATTTGTGGGAAAGCAAATGGTTTCTGTAAGCTTTGTAACGCATTACTTTACCAGTACCGGTAATTTTGAAGCGGCCTTTAAGGCTGCTATGTGTTTTCATTTTAGGCATTGAACTTCCTCCTTAATTTATCATTGGCTCTTTGGAGCCAATATCATAATCATGCTGCGTCCTTCGAGCTTGGGTTGGCGCTCCACGGTACAAAGATCAGCAACTTCCAATTTCACACGCTCGAGAATTTTTTGTCCCACATTAGCATGGGTAATTTCACGACCGCGGAAACGAACAGAGCATTTCACCTTGTCCCCTTCATTCAGGAACTTCACCACATTGCGAAACTTGGTCTGGTAGTCATGTTCCTCGATGTTGGAACGGAACCATACCTCTTTGATGTCAACGATCTTCTGGTTCTTACGGGCTTCCTTTTCTTTCTTCTGTTGCTCATAGCGGAATTTTCCGTAATCCATAATCCGACACACGGGCGGCTTCGCTTGAGGCGCCACGTTCACGAGATCCAAGTTTGCGTCAATCGCCATTTGCAGAGCTTCACGAGTCGGTTTAATTCCGATTTGTTCCCCGTTCGCACCAACAAGACGTACTTCTCTCACCCGAATCTCATCATTGATCATATGTTCCTTACTAATAACCCTCCACCTCCAGAACCTGTTATTTTGTATTTTGTGTGTAGACACAAAAAAGGGATGACGACTATACAGCCGACATCCCTGTCTGATACTCAATTCATCATGAAAATTCAATTCACAAATCATTGGATCATGACCAGCCGGCAATACCGGGCAGGTGAGAAGTCGGACCTTCTGCTTGTTAATCCATAATCTTCAATTAACATACTCATGTATCTTATCATCTTGCAGACAACGTGTCAACACCTTTCAAAGAAATAAGTGACACCTCGTCTCTTCGATACATTTTTACCATTCTGCAATTATCCTTGCTTGCTCTGAACCTCTTCAAGACGAACGACACGCGTATGCTGAGTGTGGCTCCATTGCTTGTTGTTCTGTGTGAAGAACGCATAGAACGTAATCGGATACCAAGAAACCAGATAGACTGGGAACAGCAGCAAGTACAGATATACTTTTTTGAACGTGACCTTTTCCAGGATCATCGCGATCAAAAAGGTGATAATGTTCAGACTCACAGCCACAAAACCGATCCAAGCAGGGAATTGTACATAGATATTTTCAATATTGGGTCCACCAAATAATACAATATCTACCCACATCACCATGGTCATCAAGAAGGTAAACAGTACGATATACACGTTCAAGCCATACAGAGCCATATCGAATTTAATCAGGCTTCTATGCTTGATACTTTGCCACAACAACGGGAAGAAATAACGACGAGCGACCGTAAAATGCCCCTGCATCCAGCGCAGACGCTGTCTGGACGAAGCTTTGAACGTCAACGGCTTCTCATCATACACTTTGGCATCGTAATTAAATCTTGGATATACGTTGCGTTGTGTACAGCGCATGGTGAATTCCAAATCCTCTACCAGACTTGTTGCACCCCAGCCCATTTCCTTGAGCAGATTCGTTTCAAAGCACATGCCTGTACCACCAAGGAAATTAGCCATATTCAGGTTGTGACGCGACAGCTGCCACAAACGGTTGATGTACCAGTAAGATACACCGTATGCGGCTGTAATCCAGGAATCCTCAGGATTTTTGGTATCAATGTAGCCCTGGATAACACGGGCCCCTGTGCACAAATCATTGTTCATTTCGCTCAAAAAATTGGTATGCGCCAAATTGTCAGCATCAAACATGACAATGGCATCATACTGGCGTGGCATAGCCCATAATTCCTTGAGCATCCACTCAATAGCATAGCCTTTACCACGCAAGTTCGGATTCGTGCGTTCACAAGCGTTCATACCATGAGCGCGAACGATGTCCGCCGTCTTGTCCGTACAGTTATCACAAATCACGAATACATCGTATAGTTCCTTCGGATAGTCAAGCTGCTTCAGGTTTTCCATCAATGCTCCAACAACCTGTTCTTCATTGTGGGCAGCGACTAAAATGGCAAACGATTTTTCTGGAGCTGCGTGCTCTTTTCTTTTTTTGCGTACCAATCCGAACAAGGAAAATGCAAACTGATAGACAGCGATCACCGCCAGTATGATCTGGAGTGTCATGAAAATAGCGTCTAACATAATCTCTTGTTACCCCCTTTTTATACCCCTTAAAAATCTTGCGTTTATTTGTTTTCTCTCTGTGTAGCGCAAGCTGCGGCGCTTTTGTGCGCCTTTTTCTGTAATTTTGACCCGACCCTTGCTTTCTTCATTGGCTGTGCACAGCCCCCTTTTGGCTGACACAGGAACGCCATTACGATTTTCGTTGGTTTTCAATCTTTTGTCAAAGCCTTAAAACCGGTCTCAGCAGCAAAAAAACACGACAAACTCCCGTTTAATCCAGGAATGCGGCGCTGAGTCTCCCATTCATAACGCTTAGGTCTTATTTTCATCCATTTGCTAACTTTTTATTTCTTTGGTCCCCCCTTTTCGTGGGCCAATTAGCAACCACTTCTAACCACTCTATCTTATTAGACGGATGAACGCAAAGAAAGTTATACAATTCAGCTTATATTCCTTAAACATTTTTGTGTAGAATTGAACCAGGCAAGTGGTGATTCTTGAAATGCACAGCGTTTAAAAATATGATGAGAGCAAGAGAATAATTACTTGTGGCCTGATTCTGTCAAAGTGATTGAAAATATTTGCCGACCTTACCCTGAAACGGCAACCGGAGGAAACCGAATGCAACGTCTAGTCGTAAAGCTTATAAACCTGGAGCAGCAGTTGTTCAAATGGATCAACGGGCGCTTACACAACCGTTTTTTGAACTTCTGGCTTTATTATCTCACACATTTGGGTGGGGCCACTTTTACAATAGCCTCTACGTTACTTATTTGGTGGCTCGCTCCGAATCCATGGAAGGATGCCGCTATGAAGGGAGCCATTGCCCTCGGGGTCAGTCATATCCCCGTGGCGATTGTCAAAAAGCTGTATCCGCGGATTCGCCCATATTTGGCGCTACCGGGTACAAATACATTTCGCAACCCCCTGTCGGATCATTCTTTTCCCTCAGGGCATACAACCGCCATTTTTTCAGCTACCGTTCCTTTTATGCTTCAGTCACCGATGCTTACCCTGCCGTTGTTGCCTGTAGGAATAATTGTAGGATTTTCCCGGATTTACTTGGGGCTTCACTATCCCACGGATGTACTTGCAGGAGCGGTTATCGGAGCTTCTGCAGCAATAGGAACGGTTGCATTCTGGCCTTAAAGCCGATATGGTATGATTGAGAACATCCCAGCAGGAACAGGTGAAATGAGAGTGGCTAAAAAACGAGTGTTATTATTATCGGAAGGTTTCGGTGCCGGACATACTCAGGCTGCATACGCGCTCTCAAGCAGCTTGCGGAAGCTTTCTCCGAATGTGCAGACCCGAGTGCTGGAGCTGGGGAGCTTTTTAAATCCAAGAATGGCCCCGCTCATTATTACAGCATACAAGAAGACTGTTGTATCGCAGCCTCGCCTAGTCGGATTGGTTTACCGTCATCAGTACAAAAAATCATTAAACCGTCTTACAACGCTCGCTTTGCACCGTCTGTTCTACACGCAGACCCGAAACATTCTTCGGCAGCTCCGTCCCGATTTGGTGGTATGTACTCATCCTATCCCGAGTGCGGTGATTTCACGCTTAAAGCGCTTAGGCTTACATGTTCCGCTTTGTACTGTCATTACAGACTACGATGCACATGGAACATGGATCAGTCCCGAGGTTGATCGGTACTTTGTATCTACGCCTGAAGTCATGCGCAAGCTGCGAGCACGTGGAGTATCCGTGTCGAAAATCCAGGTGACCGGTATCCCGGTTCATCCAAATTTTTGGGAACATCCGGGGCACGATGAAATTCGGGAACAATTTGGCCTTAAGCCCATTCCGACCGTACTTGTTATGGGCGGCGGCTGGGGACTTATGAACGACGAAGTCATTCATCGCTCGCTTACTGAGTGGAGAGAAAACATTCAATTTATTTTTTGTCTGGGTCACAATGATAAAATGCGTCGTAAAATGCAGCTGGACCCCCGTTTCAACCATCCGAATATTCATATTTTCGGATTCACACGGGAAATCGACAAATTAATGGAGGTATCGAATCTTCTTATTACCAAACCCGGCGGAATGACATGTACCGAGGGGTTAGCCAAAGGGATTCCGATGCTGTTTCACAAACCTCTTCCCGGACAGGAGGAGGAAAATTGTCAATACTTTACGGCTCAAGGCTTCGGAGAACCGATTACTTCGCTGGATGTTGTCGTAAAATGGATGAACCGATTACAACACGATTTTCCGGAAATCGTTCGCAAGCGACAAGAGCACGTCCATAATGTAGCGCGATACTATCCTCTTCAGAGCGCACAGAGTATTTTGGATATACTGGAACCAAACGGGGTGCTTTCCTAAAAAGGAAGCACCCCGCTTTATTTTAACAGCTATATCGCTATCGCTTTACTTTCCGTACTTTTCAAGACGCATTTTTTCGTATTCTTCCAAAGCGTCTTTGCCAATCAGCACCTCGACACGATGGATATTCATACCTTTGCCCATAAATTTTTGTTCATATTCCGTCATGACATGCTCCTCGTTAATTCCCTCACGATGAAGGTTCAACGAAATATTCGTCATTTGCAGACCGCTGTCGGCAAATGAATTCAAGGAAAACTCAAACAGTGTCTCCGAATCCGTCTTAAGGTGAATTTGCCCTTTGCTGTTCAAAAGCTGACGGTACTTGTCCAAAAAGCGCGGATGCGTCAAACGACGGCGCGCGTGCTTGGTTTTAGGCCAGGGATCGCTAAAATTCAGATAAATGCGTTCAATTTCTCCAGGCTCAAAAACATTCTCAATCTGTTCAATGTTTGCCAGTGCCAATTTGATATTGGGTGGTGTACCGATCTCTGTACCGCTCCAGGCCAGACGAGACTTTTCTGTTGCACGTCGTACCAGTTCATCATACATATCAAAGCCAATGTAGTTGACGTCGGGATTTCGGAAGCTCATTTGGCTAATAAACTGTCCTTTGCCCATGCCAAATTCCACATGAATCGGACGATCGTTACCGAAAAGCTGCTGCCACTTTCCTTTATACTGCGCTGGCTCTAGGATAACCAGATCCTGTTGTTCTTCCAAGCTTTCCCTTATTCCTTTTCTTCCGCGTAAACGCATGTTACTCCTCCATATACTCTGTTATCAAGGAAAAAGGAATTCCACCCCCGCTTGAAGATACGGAAATGAAATTCCTTTTTCAATATATTTGGATTGGGGTCCAACTAATTTAATTGTTCATAGTCTACCGCATCAGCAGGTGAAAAATCAATTGTCTTTTGGCAAGCCGCTCTGATTTTCTGACGTGCGGCCGTTCCAATCTGACGATCCTGCCCAAAACGGACACCAGTCAGCGCCAACGCCTCATCAAAGGTTAGCTCAACAGTAACTTTATTCATACGTGTTTTATCCTGTGTATTCATAAAAAATCACCTCACGGGTTATTTAGTAATGGAACCGACGTGCACTTCCCCTAAAGCAGGCGATAGAAACAGCATAGCTACACTCCTGATAAATGGAGCATTCGGCAATGGAAACTCTCATTTTCAGGATCGAAATCAGTCCTTATGTCGTATGTCTGGTACCGCTTACAATATAACATATCGTGTAATCTTTTTCAATCCTGAATCCAGTAAAATCCGCACTTATTATCGCCCTTTTCTGTCAAGTGATTCCCAATTAAGACTGATTTTTGTTACAATAAGGTGATCGTAAAAAAAAGGAGTCCACCCATGAAAACAGATTTGTTGCCTGCTCCTCTCCTATGGGGAGATAAACGGTTCCATACTTGGAATTACGAAATGCGCGAGCAATTTGAAAATAAAGTGTTCAAAGTTATGCTGGATGCGGGTTTTACTTGCCCAAATCGCGATGGTTCTATTGCCAAAGGAGGCTGCACTTTTTGCAGCGCACGCGGGTCAGGTGATTTTGCCGGACGCCGCCGTGATGATCTGGTCACCCAGTTCAATACGATTCGGGATCGTCAGCATTTAAAATGGCCAAACGCCAAATATATTGGCTATTTCCAAGCCTATACCAATACGTATGCTCCGGTTGAAGAGCTGCGGGAATATTTTGAGGTTATTCTGGAGCAGCCGGGGGTTGTGGGTCTGTCCATCGCTACTCGCCCTGATTGCTTGCCTGACGATGTGGTAGACTATCTTGCCGAGTTGAATGAGCGCACGTACCTGTGGATTGAAATGGGACTGCAAACCGTCCATGAATCCACCTCAGAACTGATTAACCGTGCTCATGACACTCAATGCTATCTGGATGCGGTGGAAAAGCTGCGCAAGCGCAATATTCGCGTGTGTGCCCACATCATTTACGGTCTTCCGCAGGAGACACATGAAATGATGCTCGATACGGGACGCGCAGTAGCAGCTATGGACGTGCAAGGCATTAAAATTCATTTGCTGCATCTCATGCGCAAAACGCCGATGGTCAAGCAGTATGAAGCAGGCTTGTTACGCTTCCTGGAAAGGGACGAATACGTTAAGCTGATCGTCGATACCCTGGAATTTTTGCCACCCGAGATGATCGTTCATCGGCTGACTGGAGACGCTCCCCGCGATTTGCTGATGGGACCCATGTGGTCGCTCAAGAAATGGGAAGTGCTTAACGCCATTGATGATGAGCTAAAATCACGTGAAACGTGGCAGGGCAAATACTGGAGGCAGCCTTAAATGGGATTTCTGTCCGTCTTGAGCTATGCTCACCAATTGGTAGCTGCGCGCGTGCAGCCAGGCGATGCTGCTGTAGACGCCACCGTCGGCACAGGGGCAGATACACTGTTTCTGGCTAAGGCCGCTGGCAAACGGGGCCATGTCTACGGCTTTGATATTCAGCAGGAGGCATTGCAGCTCGCCCGGCGTCGGCTGGAAGAAAACACCTCTTCCCCATTGGCAGAGGTATCACTGCTGCTGCAGGGTCATGAGCAAATGAGGGAGGCCGTTCCCGACAACCTGCATGGCAAAGTCGCTGCAGTTATGTTTAATCTCGGCTACTTGCCGTCCGAAGGCGCCGATCCATCTGTCATCACGCATACGGACAGTACGCTTGCCGCGCTTGAAGCGGCCCTGCAACTGCTGCGACCACGCGGTATTCTGACCGCCGTATTATATCCAGGGCACGCTGGAGGCAATGAAGAAGCGGAGGCTGTCCTTCAATGGGCTTCTGCTCTCCCCGTCTCCATCGGCCAAAGTATTATTTACCGTCAATTACAACGAGACACCTCGCCATATTTGGTGGCGGTTGAAAAAAAATAGCATACCGGCTTATCAAGCCAACTTATCCAGGTTATGTGCGGCTTTTTTCCAGCCGCCTTACATATATCATTTTTGTGAGTCGTAAGGGTTATTCTGTTGTGCACTCATTACTCATTCATGGAGGAGAGAAATTATGCTGAAGCCATACCCGCTGCAATTTCAACCTGAATTCAAAGAAAGAGTCTGGGGAGGACGAGCATTAGAGCAATTTGGTCTAACCCCACCAGAAGGACATATTGGCGAAGGATGGATGATTGCCGACCATCCGAATGGAACAACAACGGTCATCAATGGTGAACTGGCAGGCAAAGGGCTGGATGAAATCCGTGAAGCTTATGGACAGGAATGGCTTGGAGCCAAAGGAGTATCGGAAAAAGGTGGCCGCTTCCCGCTTCTGATTAAGCTGCTGGATTGCAATGATGATTTGTCCGTACAGGTACATCCGACAGATGATTATGAGGGACTTCCAGCCGGAGAGCTTGGAAAAACCGAAATGTGGTACGTGCTGGATGCCAAGCCGGATGCGAAAATCATTTATGGTCTGACAGAAGGTGTAACGCGCGAAAGTCTGCGT
The DNA here is from genome assembly GCF_000236805.1 of Paenibacillus peoriae KCTC 3763. Lineage (GTDB taxonomy): Bacteria > Bacillota > Bacilli > Paenibacillales > Paenibacillaceae > Paenibacillus > Paenibacillus peoriae. The sequence goes on from NZ_AGFX01000041.1 coordinate 420,490, forward strand.
ACAGCTCTTGAAAGCGGAGACATCCTCGGCAGCTTGCGTCAGGTTCCTGTTGAGGCAGGCGATACATTCTTCATTCCCGCCGGAACTGTACATGCGCTGTGCGCGGGTGTTGTCGTTGCTGAAATCCAGCAAAATTCAGATACGACCTATCGATTATATGACTACAACCGCCCCGGTTTGGATGGCAAGCCCCGTGAACTGCATATTGAGGATTCCCTCAATGTGACCTCTTACGAAGGTGCAGGCGCAACAACGATGAAAACCGGGGGTTTACAGCCGGGTGAATGGCTCCAGCTTGCAGCCTGTGAGTATTTTGTCGTAGAAAAGGGCATCGTAGATGGAAGCTGGTCGCTTTCCACAACGAAAGACAGCTTTACTATTCTTGTCATTTGCGAAGGCAGCGGCACCCTTACCTGGGACGATAATGCTGCATCTCTTTCCTGTAAAGCTGGAGATTGCTTCCTGCTGCCTGCCAATCTGAACGGTTACACATTGACTGACAAAATGACCGTACTTAGATCTTATCTTCCTTAAAGCTTAAAGGATGTGATGTCTAATCATGCGGGAATACACCTTCACCATCGTTGAAAACGACGGAGCCGAGCTTTTTGCCTACCGCTGGCTTCCCGATCAGCAGATACCCCTAAAGGGGATTGTACAAATTTCACATGGCATGTGTGAGAGGTCCTACCGCTATATCCGACTGGCCGAGAAGCTCACTGCTTCCGGCTACGGTGTGTATGCCAACGATCATATCGGTCACGGGCGTACAGCTGGTGATCTTGATAAGCTCGGTATGCCAGAAGCAAATGCGTTTAATCGAATGGCAAACGGCATGCTGGGGCTAGGCGAAATTGTGGCTAAGGAGTTCCCAGATCAGCCTCGTTTTTTGATGGGTCACAGCATGGGGTCCTTTTTAACCCAAAAAATAATGTATGACGACAGACAGGAGTATCAGGGGTTTATTTTATCGGGAACGAACGGGCGGCGTGGTCTGTTGAAGCTCGGAGAGCAGGTTGCCCTGGTGCAAGCCAAGCTGCAAGGAATGGATCATCGCAGCATGCTGCTCAATGCGATGGTCTTTGGTGGTTTTAACCGTGCCTTTCGTCCGGTGCGTACAGCATTCGACTGGCTATCCCGTGATCCAGAGGAAGTAGATCAATTCGTACATGACCCATGGTGCGGAGCCATCTGTACGACAAGTTTTTTTCTTGATTTCTTCAGGCTGCTGCAGGAAATCCATTGGCCTTCCTCGCTGGAAAGCATTAACCCTAAACTGCCAGTCTACATATTTGCCGGAGATCGTGATCCGGTAGGATTGTTCGGTAAAGGTGTATTATCGCTGGTCGATATGTATCAAAGCCTGGAGCTTCAGGATGTGGAATATCGCCTCTACCCTGATGGTCGCCATGAGATGCTGCATGAAACAAACCGCGATGAGGTCATGACTGACATTGTTGACTGGCTGGACCGTCATATTCACGCAGCAGCGACTCCCGTTTCTGTTTTGTCTGGAGGCACTGAAGCATCTTTATAAATAGCTCATAACAAAAAGAAACCTTGAAAACCACGGTTAACGTGAGTTTAAAGGTTTCTTTTTTCAGTTCAGCTTATGTTGAAAATCACCATGCATTCCGTTCTCTCAGGGAGGTGATATGAGCCGTATGATGCTTGCCGTGCCAGGCATAGATGCCGATGTTTCGTTCAAGCCGGATCGTCTGACCTGATTCAGGATGAATAAACGTTCGCTGCAGCTGATCTTCTCCTAATGATCGCAACACGGTCACCCAACGTTCATGCAGCCCTTCCAGCAATTGCAGCGAGGGTTCCAGTGGAAGTTCCCTGGCGTCTGGTATTTCGGCCCAACGTCCCTCATCGTATGGCTTGATTGTCGGTGTATCCTCCGTCAGCGCCAGTTTGAAACGAATATAGCTGTTCATATGGCTGTCTGCCAAATGATGAACTACCTGCCTTATCGTCCATCCCCCTTCACGATAAGGCGTATTAAGCTGCTGCTCATTCAATCCCTCTACCGCCTGACGAAGCTGTGAAGGCAGGTCAGCAATGTCGTGAATCCATGTCAAAAGCTGTTCTTCTGTAATCGTATCTGGAGCGACGAATAGCCCAATCGGGTAGCGCAAATCTTTGTCCAAAACGGTTCCCGCCCTTCTCTGCATCTTAGTATCTATTAGGTCTGAGTCTTATGGTTTAACTATGCAGGAAAAAAAGCAGACCCGCAAGAGCCTGCTTTATTCATACATATCACGCTTGGATATAACTGGATTTGTATTATCCTTCCAGCAACAGGGATTCTGGATCTTCCAGCAATTCTTTGACCGTTACCAGGAAGCGAACCGCTTCGCTGCCATCGATAATCCGGTGATCGTAAGACAAGGCGATGTACATCATCGGGCGATTTTCCATACGCTCCTCATCAATGGCAATCGGGCGAAGCTGAATTTTGTGCATTCCCAAAATACCTACTTGCGGCGTGTTCAATATTGGCGTAGACAGCAGGGAACCAAAAATACCTCCATTGGTAATAGTAAAGGTTCCACCTTGCAAATCTGCCAGCGAAAGCGAGTTGGAGCGTGCCTTGCCAGCCAAATCTGCAATGCTTTTCTCTATTTCAGCAAAGCCGAGACGGTCAGCGTCCCGTACGACTGGCACGACCAAACCTTCCTTGGCCGATACAGCAATCCCGATATCATAGTATTTTTTCAGTACAATATCATCGCCGTTAATTTCTGCATTCACGGTAGGGAATTGTTTGAGTGCACCAACCACTGCTTTCGTAAAGAATGACATAAAGCCCAGCCCTACATCATGCTTCTCCTTGAACTTATCTTTACGGCGTTTACGAACATCGAGAATGGCGGTCATATCCACTTCATTAAAAGTGGTAAGCATAGCGGCTGTTTGCTGTGCCTCAACAAGGCGCTTGGCAATCGTCGCTCTGCGACGAGACATCCGCTGGCGTTCTACAGGTTTACTATACTCCGTTTGAGTTGGAGACGCAGCCGCAGGCTTGTTGGTAGCGGGAGACGCAGGTGCAGTCGATGCCGCACGCGCAACCTCAGCGCTGTTCGTATGCGTTTTAACATCTCCCTGGAACACACGTCCAAGCGGATCTTTTCCCTGTACCTGCTCCAGATCAATGCCGCGTTCGCGCGCCAGCTTCCGGGCGGATGGAGATGCCGTCTGATTTCCCCCGTCACTATTGGACGAAATAGGCTGTACGGCCTTTTCCACTACTGCAGAAGCTGGTGTAGTCGCTACGGGCGGTGCCTCCGGCGCTTTGGTCGCTGCTGCTTCTCCGGCGCTGGCTGCTGCGTTACCACTGCCACTTCCGATCAAGCCAACAGCTTCACCGATGGACACGGTCTCTCCCTCTTGACGAAGGATCTTCTGGACGACTCCCGCTTCTTCTGCACTAATTTCCAGGTTGACCTTATCCGTTTCCAACTCCAGTAGAACATCCCCCTGTCCTACGGAATCCCCTTCCTTCACAAGCCATTTGGAAATTGTTCCTTCCGTGATGGATTCTCCCATTGCTGGCACTAAAATATCGCTCACAGCCGCTACCTCCCCAATGTAATATTGTTTTTGGAATCCTGCTTCAACGCTGATTGAATAATTCGCTGCTGTTCTAGGCTGTGCACTTGCTGATAGCCGCTCGCCGGGCTGGAACGTTCCGGTCTGCCTGCGTAACGAATTTCCGCTCCTTGCGGCACAACATTCCGCAAACGAGGCTCAATGTAACTCCAGGCCCCCATATTTTTAGGCTCTTCCTGAGCCCATACGAATTCTTTAACATGCGAGAAGCGGCTGAAAATATTCCGGATTTCCTCTTCCGGGAAGGGGTACAACTGCTCCACACGAATAATGTGCAGACGCTCCTCTGCCTCATTTTTATCCTTCTCCAACGCCTCTTCCAGATCAATTGCAATTTTGCCACTGCACAGTACAATGCGCTCTACACGATCCGGGCGTGCACCCAGGCCGGGCTGCTCCAGCACAGGACGGAATGTTCCCTCGCTGAGCTCAGAGGCAGGCGAAGCGACACGGTTGTTGCGAATCAGGCTTTTCGGCGACATCATCACAAGCGGACGCGCTTCCTCACTTTCGCTTAATGCAGCCTGACGGCGCAGCAGATGGAAATACTGTGAGGCACTGCTCAGGTTGGCGACAGTCCAGTTATTTTGTGCGGACAACTGGAGGAAACGCTCCAGCCGTGCACTCGTATGCTCCGGTCCTTGTCCTTCACTGCCATGCGGTAACAGCATGACCAAACTGGATTTCTGTCTCCATTTGGCACGGCCCGCGGAAATAAATTGGTCGAAAATAACCTGGGCGCAGTTTGCAAAATCGCCGAATTGTGCTTCCCAAATGACCAATGTCTCGGGAGAAAACACGTTATACCCATATTCAAAGCCGAGCACAGATGCCTCAGATAAAGGGCTATTATGAATACTGAACGAGGCACGCGCTTCCGGCAATGTATGCAGCGGGCAATGTGTATTGCCGGTTTCAGGCTCATGCAGCACGAGGTTACGGTGAGCAAAGGTCGCCCGCTCCGCGTCCTGACCCGTCATGCGAATCGGCTTGCCATCTGCGAGAATGGTAGCCAGGGCCAGCGTCTCCGCCAAGCTCCAATCTACCTTTTCCCCTTCGTTCAGAGCTGTTTTTCTGCGCTGTAAAATGCGATCCAGCTTCGGATATACATGAAAATCTTTTGGCCATTTGAGCAAGTTTTCATTGATTTGGCGCAGCTTTTTCGATTCCACCGCAGTATGGACCACAGAGCCCTGATTTTTTGTTGCCTTAACAGCAGTAAGCTCAGGCTCCTCTTCCGGTTGATTCTTCACATGCTCATGCGCTTCCTTCAGTCGGTTTTGCACCTTTTCAATGAGGCCGGCACTAAACGCTTCATCCACAATGCCCTGCTTCATCAATTTTTGAGTATACAACTTGCTCACCGTCGGATGATTCTTCACCTTGCGATACACCAGCGGCTGGGTTGTTTCCGGGTCATCGGATTCATTGTGGCCATAACGACGATACCCAATCAGATCAATCAGGAAATCCTTCTTGAAGCGATTGCGGTATTCGCCAGCCATACGTGCTGCTGCAATACAGGCTTCAGGATTATCCGCGTTCACGTGTACAATCGGAATTTCGTAGCCCTTGGCCAGATCACTGGCATAACGGGTCGAACGTGAATCAACACTCTCTGTCGTAAAACCCAGACGATTATTCACAATAATATGAACCGTACCGCCATTACGGAAGCCGCGCAAATTGGTGAAATTAAGTGATTCTGCCACGATACCCTCACCCGGGAAAGCCGCATCGCCATGCATGATAATCGTGGCCGCCTTGCTGACATCCAGCTTCGGATAGCCTGCTTCACTACGGTCTTCCTGCGCTGCGCGGGAAAAGCCTTGTACGACCGGATTCACATACTCCAGGTGGCTTGGATTATTCGCCAGCGTCAGTCGGGCCTGTACTGCTTCCCCATCCTTTACAAATCGATCTGCACCGAGATGGTACTTCACATCTCCAGTCCAGCCGTAGTTAATTCCGGTAGAGCCCTCCGACGGGATCAAATCCTTATTCGGTGAATGATGAAATTCAGAGAAAATTTTGCTGTAAGGCTTGCCCAACACATGAGCCAGCACATTCAAACGGCCCCGATGCGCCATCCCCATCAGAACGTGACTTGCTCCTGCATTTGTCGTGAGTCGAATGATCTCGTCGAGTACGGGGACAAGGACATCATTGCCCTCAATGGAAAAACGCTTCTGTCCAACAAACGTTTTATGCAAAAACTCTTCGAACTGCTCTACCTCTACCAATCTGCCCAGCAGCGCCTTGCGTTCCTGTGTTGTGAGCGGCTTGGAGGACCAGCCGGATTCTGCATAGCTGTTCAACCAGCGGCGTTCCTCTTCGTTATGGATGTGACTAAATTCATAGGCAATCGGCCCTGTGTATGCTACACGCAACCGTTGAATGGCTTCCCATCCGTTAAGTGTTCCCGCAGGAGCGTTATCCCATATTAAAGAGGCCGGAAAAGCCTTTAAGTCCTGTTCAGTTAAGCCATAGGATGCTGGATCAAGCAAGCGTGTATCCTGCTCGGCATCCAGTTCTAGCGGATCTATTTGAGCGGCCAAATGTCCGTATTCACGGATGTTCCACACCATTTTCCCCGCTGTAACCGCTTTCTGTAATGTGTTCGAATCGAGGCTCCCCAGAGCACTTGCGGGGGGTCCTTGCAATTTGTAGTCTATCATGGAAGCAGCCGAGTATTCGGATTGCGGCGGCTCACCCCATTGATCAAACAGCTCGCGGTAAGCCGGATCAACCGTTCCGGGGTCCGCTACATACTTTTCATACTGGTCCTGCACATAACCTAGATTAGGTCCGTAATACGTCTGCCAAGGTACCTGTCTGCTGCTCTCTTCCATCGTCATCTCGTTCCCTCCGTCAAATTTTGAAATTCATAGCTGGACGGAAATCATTTTTAATTTTTTTGTTAAACCTTCAATTTAAGTTGTTCACAATATGATCACATTATATGAAATCCTACGTCAAAAGTCGAATTTCACAGTTCTTATTTCTCTTCCATTGTATAAACTTTTCTAGCTATGAGCATTTCCTTTTTCTCAACATATCCATGCGTAAATGAGATCAATCGGGTTATGGTAGCCGTTAGCACTTAAAGATTAGAATGTGGCACAAAAGGATATCCTAATCACAAAAAAAGTTGACAACGTTTTCAGATCATGATAACTTATCTCGTGAGGCTTGTTACCGGTAATGCGGGCAAAACCACAACAGAGATGATATTTCTTTCTGTTGTAGTTTTGCCTTTTTTTATTCCTCAAAATGGGTGATTCGATGTGATAATTAAACAAATTTTCAACAATAATATCGTCAGCACGGTGGATGATAAAAACCAGGAGTTGCTTATCCTCGGCCGGGGTATCGGGTTTAACTTCCGCGCTGGTGATCCGATTGACGAGAAGCGGATTGAAAAAATTTTCCGTCTGCAGGATGCAAATATTTATGAGAAGTTTAAAGCCACTGTCATGGAAGTTCCGATTGATATTTTACAAGTCACCGATGACATTGTTAGTCTGGCGCGCACGCAGTTGAACAAAAAAATAAGTGATGGCATTTATGTCTCCTTGTCGGATCATATTCATTTTGCTATTCAGCGTATGGAGCATGACATGATTGTACGCAATCCACTGTCATGGGAGATTCAGCATTTCTATAAAGCTGAGTATGATGCTGCCAAAGAATCACTGACACTTTTGCGCGAACGTCTGGGCATTGAATTCCCAAAGGAAGAGATTTGTAATATCGCCCTTCATTTCGTGAATGCTGAAATTAATGATTCGATGAATGATGTCACTCATATGATGCAGCTGCTCCAGGAAATCATGAATATTATCAAATATCATTTTAATATGGAGTTTAATGAGGATAGCGCGAATTACTTCCGCTTTATTACACACCTCAAATATTTTTGTCAGCGCGTGATTACACACTCGAGCCATGACGACGCAGAAGAATATTTGTATGAAGTCGTGAAAAAAAATTATGCGGGCACTTTTAAATGCATTGGGAAAATTGAGAAGTTTATTCAAAAGAATTACGAGTATACCATGACGCACTCTGAGCAGTTGTACCTGACACTTCATTTGGAGCGCCTCATAAAAAGAAAATAAAATATTATCCAGGCTTGTAACTGTTAAATCAGGCAAAACCTGAATGAAAAGGCTCACGATACGTGGGTCTGCTCATTCAGGTTTTTTTTATCTAAAAATAGGAGGAATTCAAGATGGATCAGCAGGAAACTGCCAAAAAAATTGTCGACTCTGTTGGTGGAACAGACAATATTAACTCTGTATACCATTGCGTTACACGCTTACGCTTTGATCTCAAGGATAACGGTAAGGTCAAGCAGGATGAATTAAAGAAGTTGGATAAGGTTATGGGAACCAATGTATCTGGAGATCAATTCCAGGTCATTATCGGCAATGAAGTCAGCAAAGTATTCGATGCAATGGCGCATCTATACCCTGTCCTAAAGAACGACTCCACCGAAAAGAAGTCTTCTGAAAAAAAGAAACAAAATGCGATCTCTAACTTGTTCGAGTTCATTGCAGGTGTGTTTGCCCCTATTTTACCTGCCATTGCTGGTGCGGGTTTGCTCAAAGGATTGATTGCTTTGCTCGTATCCGTAGGCTGGCTTACAGCGGGGACGGATACGTACCGGATTTTCTCAGCGATCGGGGACGGAGTCTTTTATTTTCTACCTTTACTGATTGCTGTGAGTGCGGCTCGTAAATTTGGATGTAATCCTTATGTGGCCGTTGCTGTGAGTGCAGCACTCATGTACCCTGACATGGGGGCGTTATTATCAAGTGGTCATGCTGTTTCTTTTATCGGTGTGCCGGTTACGGCTGTTACTTATGCGTCCTCCGTTATCCCTATCCTTCTTGCCATTTGGTTGATGTCTTATGTGCAAAAGGGCGTAGATCGTATCATTCCTTCATCTTTTAAGCTGCTGCTTGTGCCCTTAATTACGATGATTATTGTCGTTCCAGTTACACTGATCGCTATTGGTCCGCTGGGTACTCTGATCGGTAGTGGACTGTCTGGCGGTATCAATTGGCTTATTTCGGAAGGCGGCTGGATTGCAGGTATTATTTTGGGCGGGGCTATGGCATTGATCGTGATGACAGGCATGCACTATGCGCTGGTTCCAGTCATCATCAGTAATTTGGCTAAACTGGGTTTTGACAAATTCCTGCCGCTAACCTACATCTCCAATATGGGTCAGGCAGGAGCAACCATGGGCGTATTTTTCCGTGCCAAAGATAAAAAGCTGAAATCTGTGGCATTTTCTACAAGTGTGACAGCACTTATGGGCGTCACCGAGCCTGCTATGTATGGGGTGAATATGAAATATAAACGACCTTTTATAGCGGGTATGATCGGTAGTGCTGCAGGCGGCGGGTTCTCTCTTGCCTTTGGTGCCAATGCCTATGTGCTGGCAGGAAACGGGGGAATTCCAGGACTACCTGCATTGATTGGACCTACCTTCTGGTATGCAGTGGGCGGTATGTTGATCGCATTCGTGGTAGCCACAATCGCAGCTATCCTGCTCGGCATTAACGAAGAACAGAGTGGCGAAGCTGTACAAACCACGAGCGAAACAGCCACTTCTTCTACAGACCGTGACGACTCGACAGATTCCTCTAAAGAACTGCTGGAAGATTTAAATATTCGAGCTACCAATGAGACGATTCTTGCTCCCATGACAGGCCGTTCGATTCCGCTGAAGGAAGTGAATGATCCGACATTCGGTGACGAACTGATGGGCAAAGGTGTTGCCTTTGTTCCCGTTATTGGAGAACTGTCCTCTCCTGTAAATGGCACTGTGTTAAATGTGTTCAAGACTAAACACGCCATGGTTATTCGCAGTAATGACGGTGCAGAGCTGCTCATCCATGTGGGCATCAACACGGTTAAGCTGCGTGGGCAGTTTTTTGAAGCCCATGTTCAAGCTGGCGATGTAGTTCAAGCTGGCGATAAGCTGCTCTCATTCGATCTGGAGCATATCGCTAAGGATTATGACATCACCACAGCGATGGTTGTCACCAATACAAGCGACTATCAATCTGTTTTTCCCATCAAGCTGGGTGACATCACCATGAAGGAGCCTGTACTGAAGGTAGAAATCTAAAAACTGATAAAGGAGCATACACTCATGAGTAAAACACAAGTATTCCCAGAGCATTTCCTATGGGGAGGTGCTATCGCCGCCAATCAAGCAGAGGGGGCATTTGACGCAGATGGCAAAGGCTTGTCTACCGCAGATATGGTTCCTTATTATAAGAAAAAAGACTATGCCAACCTAAGCGCCCTCATGCACGTATCCAGCGAAACGATTGCAGAGGCCATGAAAACCAAATCAGCCGAGGGTTATCCAAAGCGTTATGGAATTGATTTTTATCATCATTATAGAGAAGATATTGCATTGTTTGCCGAGATGGGCTTCAAAACATTCCGTCTCTCCATTAACTGGAGCCGCATTTTCCCTAATGGAGACGACCATGAGCCAAATGAGGCTGGCCTACAATTCTATGACAATGTTTTCGATGAGCTACGCAAATACGGTATTGAGCCTCTGGTAACGCTATCCCATTATGAAATGCCGATGACGCTGGTATTGAATTATGGCGGTTGGGCAAACAGAAAAGTCATTTCGTTCTTTGTAAAGTATGCAGAGACCGTTATGAACCGATATCAGGATAAAGTAAAATACTGGCTGACCTTTAATGAAATCAATACAACGATCATTGAACCGTTCACAGGCGGCGGAATTGTCGGTGACAAAGAAGTTAACCTACTGCAAGCGTCCTATCAGGCATTACATCATCAGTTCGTTGCCAGCAGTCTAGTAACGAAAAGAGCACGTGAGATTAACCCCGTGTTTCAAATTGGCTGTATGTTAGCCAGAATGATCCATTATCCTGCTACGAGCAGCCCCGAGGATGTACAGCAAGCTCAGTTCGACAACCAGATGAATTTGCTGCACACCGATGTTCAGGCCCGCGGCAGCTACCCGCCAATCATTAAGCGCTATTTTGAGGAGCATCAGATTCATATTGTAAAAGAAGCAGAGGACGATCAAATTTTGAAAAAAAATACGGTCGACTTTATTTCCTTCAGCTATTATACATCCCTTATCTCCACTACTACGCCGGAGAAATATGGATCTACAGGAGGTAACCTGTACAGTACAGTTAAAAACCCAAATCTGAAGGTGACAGAATGGGGCTGGCAGTTGGACCCGATCGGCTTGAGAACGGTTTTGAAAGAACTTTATGATCGCTATCAATTGCCATTATTTGTGGTGGAAAACGGATTAGGGGCCAAGGATACGATTGAAGAAGACGGCTCCATTATAGATGATTACCGTATTGATTATTTCAGACAACATATTGGACAATTAAAAGAAGCCATTCTGGATGGCGTTGAAGTGATGGGCTACACCAGTTGGGGAGCGATTGATATCATCAGTGCATCCACTTCAGAAATGTCCAAACGCTACGGATTTATTTATGTGGATCAGGATGACGAAGGTCACGGAACCCTCAACCGCAAAAAGAAGAAAAGCTTTGACTGGTATAAAAAAGTAATCGCTACAAATGGCGAGGATTTAGCTTAATTAAGATTGGGAACTCCCCCCCCCATTTGTGAATCAGGAGTCAAAACATCTGGCAAGTTAAACAGCCAGTCGTCGGATATCAACCGGCGGCTGGTTATTTCGTTTATGTTGCTCCTCACACTACGCCAACAAACTCAAATTTTATTATGACATTAAAGTCACTTTTCTGTACAATATTCCTACTTTTCACTATTATTTTAATTAGGCATCTAAAAACCGCTTTGAAAGCGAAAGGGATGGAACTGTGACTGGATTAAAACAAATACTCAGAAACAAGAATTATGTCAGGCTTTTTCTGGCAACGTTCGCCTCACAATTGGGAGGAATTATTGGGGTTACTGCATTCATGTTTTATTTGTTGAAACGGTTTACGAATCAGCCATACTATGCAACGCTTGCCGAGTTAATGTATTCGCTCCCGATGCTGGCAGTATTTCTCATAGTTGGAGTACTTGCAGATCGGATGGACCGACAAAAAATCGCTGTTAATTGTGACTGGATCAGCGCTTTATTATCCTTATGTTTGCTCATTTTTATTTGGGTTGATTCTATTCCTCTGATATTTGCCTTCCTCTTCATCCGTAGTGCTGCTTCCAAGTTTTTTTTCCCAGCCGAAAGTGCCCTTATACAGGGAATCTTAAGCAAAGATGATTACACCATTGCAGCAGGCCTCAATCAAATGATAGGGAGTCTTTTCATGTTATTTGGAGCAACTCTGGGGGCCGTCGTTTACTGGCATTTTGGAATTACTGGAGCCATCCTAATTGATGCTGTTTCTTTTATTGTTTCTGCATTGCTTATTCGTTCCTGCAAAATTCAAAAGGAAGTACGCCTTCCGAACGGGGCACATCAATTTAAGCAATTAAAATTCAAACTGGTCATGCACGACTTTAAACAAGGGTTTCTTTACATATTACACAACAGACTATTGATTTGGTTGGTTTCAGGCTTTTTTATGTTCGGTATTTTAAATGGGGGATTTAGCGTTTTACCGATGTTTGTTCTTAAATATAAGCTAGCTCCAGACAACTATGAGCAGTATATGGTATGGACAAGTATTATTTTTGGATCAGGTGTGTTGCTTGGCACCTTAATCGCTTCTCTTATCTCCGCCAAGCTAAAGCTACACCAAATGATTGCAGCGGGAGTTCTGGTCGCCGGAATTGGTATATGCATACTTGGATTTGTTAATGACCTTTATGTTTTTTTGATTATCGACTTCGCCATTGCACTGGTACTTCCGTTCATTAATATCGGCATAGGAGGATGGCTGCCTTGTATTGTAGATCCTCAAATGATGGGACGTGTGCAAGGTTTAATTAATCCGTTAATGATGCTGTCCCAATCTCTTACATTGGGTTTCATTGCTGTAAGCTTTCCTTCATTTATTTCAATTGAAGTCTTGTTTTTATTAGTTGGGGTCTGTACCGTTATTGTAGGAATATACTACACTATTGTGCTCCCCCGTTATGCTGATTACGGCACTTCTTCTAAAGCCATTCAGGAATCTTTATAGGCAAATTAATTGAATTGCCACTTCTGCCTCCATATCCAGTGTAGAGGTGGCTTACCCCTCAAATGCTCCACAAGTACATACATTCGTTGCATACGACTAGCTCGTCAAAAACAGCACACGAAAAATCCTGTAGAGAAAAAGGCCGATAGGGTATGTAATATTCAAAAAAAAAACGCCCGCAGATGCAATAGCTGCATCAGCAGGACATTTTGATTGAAATCGGAGTAGCGGGATTCGAACCCACGACCTCACCCACCCCAAGGGTGCGCGCTACCTAGCTGCGCTATACCCCGATAACCCAGTGTATGTAGATCGATGCTGTTATTTACCATTATATTCTGGACATAAAATCCTGTAAAGGGATTATTTTCTCATATAAATGAGCAAAATCACTTCCAGTAAACTGTAAAATAAAAAAGAATAGAGACAAAGTGCTTTCCTTATGTTAAAAAGTAGTCACCACAACAACTTTTTTAAACAAAAGAGAAATCGCAATGTCTCATACCGATATCGTACCCGAACTTGCCAGCATTCGCAACTACCTGTCCCAGCTACGAGTGCGCCCAAAAGGGCGTTCCGTTTCATATGGTTTGCAAGTGATTCAATGTTGCCTAATCATCTTTGGAATTTTCTATATCCGTTTTTTATAGATTTTTTTCATTCATAAATTTCCTGAAATTTTCCACTATTTCTTTAGACCGGGTATGGTGCAAATAGTGCCCGCCTTCAAATGTCATCACTTTTCCATGTACAGAGTTTTTTATTTGCTCCTCATGAAGAGGTATCCAGCCTTCCGTTTCGGTATCATTCGCTTGTAAAAAGAAAATAACCGGAAGGTTCGTTGGGAAGGTCAACTTTTGAGCAGCTTTAAAATTAGGAAATAAATGTTCGCCTTCACTTAGGATGTTGAGATTAAACATGTTTTTGAGCGTAAGAATTCTAATTTGTTCTCTTGTTTGATCATCAACGGTCGGTGTAACCAGTTGGTCAGGGGCCAGTTTCATTAACAATCGGGAGAAACCTGATTTTTTGAGCAGTTTATACGTTTCTGCCGGGAATGGATCATCTGTACCGCCTTGCGTTGGAACGCTGCTATCGATCCCAACAAATGCACTAACTTCGTTTTCATATTTGTTCACATAATCCAGTCCGTAAATGCCTGAAATGGAGTGGGCCATGAGAATATAGCGGTCAATATGAAGACTTTGTAAAGATTCGTGAATTTCACTTACTATGTTATCGAGGGTACGTTCTTTTTCGGTAACATCACTTAGTCCATAACCAAAAGGCTCAATTACGACGACTCTGTAAAATGGGGACAGCTCATCCACTAACGGCTTATAATCCAGAGCGGGTGCTGCCGTTCCAAAACCAGGTAATAGCACGACCGTTTCTTTGCCTTTTCCTTGAATCGTAACATTCATATTTTTACCGTCGACAAGTACAGACTGCCCGTAGGGGATTATTTTTGCTTGCTCCGATTTACTGCTGATTATATTGACTACAAAAACAATCGCAATAAAGAGTCCTATGGCTGCAACTAATACGCCTATGGATTTAAGCATAATCACAAGTAGTTTTTTCATGATTTAAGCCCTTTCCTGTTTATTTTTTAATGAAATGACAAACTTGGAACCGGCCGCGGCTGGCACTGAAAACCATTTGGCATAGCCGCCCGCTGGGATCGTAGTTGAAGATTGTGTGCCTGAATAGAGGGGGTTACGTATTCCTCACTGGCGTATAAGCTGCTTGCTGCCGTAAGTTACCTCTCTTGGTTTCACTCTCGCATCTACTCCTGTCTTCATCTATATGTTGGGCTACCTTAACGAGAGCGCTAAAGACAGCATAGCCAACCAAGATGTCCCCCTAATGACGACAATATGAACGGAATATGAACAGGCAAAAAAAGCTACGCCGTCACATGCAAGGAAGTTTTCACATGGTGGCCTAGCCTTGAGAAGGTATGAATCTAATCACCCTGCTGGTGTTGTGATTGGCAAGATGACAATGAAGGTCGTTCCTCGTCCGTATTCGCTCTCGACCCGGATGTCCCCTTGATGAAGCGATACGATCTGCTTTACAATGGCCAGTCCCATACCGCTGCCGTCATATTTCCGGCTGTGGGAACGATCGGCTTTAAAAAAGCGATCAAATATACGCTTTTGGTCCTCCGGGAGAATACCAATGCCCGAATCGGATATGCGGACCGTCACGTTCTTGATATCCTGTTTGATGCTGACGTCAATCCTACCGCCATCCTTGGAAAATTTGATGCTATTGCCGAGGATATTGGTCCATACCTGATTTAACTGGTCATGATCGGCCGTGATTTTAACGGGCTGCAAATCAAGCTCGAACTGAATGTTGCGAGCTGACCATTGGGGTTGAATAGCGACGATTACTCGTCTGATCTGTTCATCCAGACTGAGCGTGACGAGCCGCATCTGCGGTGACTGCGAGTCAAGAAAACTCAGCTTTAGCAGACTATCACTCATTTTGGACATTCGCGCAGCTTCAGTGATGATAATATCGAGATAACGGCTTCGTTCGTGATCCGGGAGGTCTACCTGCTTGAGCGCTATAGCATAACCGGAAATGGAAGTGAGCGGAGACTGAACTTCATGGGACACGTTTGTCACGAATTCCCTGCGCATCTGCTCAAGCTGCTGTAGATCGTGCATCATTTCTTCGAAGCTGCGAGCCAAAGTACCTAGCTCACCCTTTTGTTTAATATTAAGCTTGACGTTGAAATCTCCCGCAGCTATACGCCGGGTCGCTTCGGTCAGCTTTTTGATCGGTCTCACTAGGAACATAGCCGCAACTAGAATCAATAAGCTTCCTGCTATCAACGAATAGGTCAAAAAAGTTACAACAAACTGGATGAGAAATGAGGTGGAAGAGGGAATGATCGGCTCTACAAACATTGCTCTGGTCCCCATTTCAGTTTTTAACGGCAACCCCAAGAAGATCGTATCGAACCCATTGACTTGAACCCTTCCTCCATCCAGTACTTTCTTCACTTGTTCCATAGTCACAGGGAAAGCATCGTGTCCTGTAAGCTCTCCGTAGGATTGGAACTGATCCGTTGTTTCATAGATTCGAATGTGATAGGAATTGAGTTGCTTCATTTTACTTATAAACAACTCTGCTTCATGTAATGGCAATGTTTCGTAGATGCGGACGATGTCCTGGCCAAAATCAAGTAAGGTAACTTGCAGGTTTTCGTTTAATTTATCTTGAAATATCCAGGTTGCCGCAAAAAAAGCAATGATCGTGCCCCCGATCACGGAGACCAGAAAGGTCAGGACTACGCGTGTATATAAGGAACTGATCATTCCTGTACCTCAAGCCGGTAGCCAAGTCCGCGTACCGTTTCGATACGAAAATCGGAGGTAGCCGCGAAACGTTCGCGCAGGCGTTTAATATGCACGTCTATCGTTCGATCATCACCAGCATAATTGATCCCCCAAACTTGATCGATCAATTGCTCCCGCGTATAGACTTGTCCCGGTATTCCAGCGAGTTTATACAGTAATTCGAACTCCTTGAGCGGCAAGGTGAGCGACTCCGTACCTCTCAGGACCTTATAAGTCTGCCGGTCCAGAATGACGTTGCCTAACCGGATGGTCTGCGTGGAGCCCATACGGTATCGTTTCAACAGTGTCTTGACGCGAGCCATCAACTCGAGCGGATCGAATGGCTTGGTCAAATAGTCATCTGTCCCGAGCTGGAATCCTTGCACTTTCTCCCAGGTTTCGCTTCTTGCAGTCAGCATAAGTAACGGAAGATCTGGATTGGCTCTTCGAAGTTCCTTGCATAACGCCCAGCCGTCCATGACCGGCATCATAATATCAAGGATGACCAAATCGACAGGCGTGGAGGCATAGATGGCCAGTGCTTCCTTGCCGTCAGCGGCTTCGGCCGTTGCAAATCCGTCGTTGCGCAAAAATAAACAGACGAGTTCGCGAATGTTCGCATCGTCGTCAGCAACTAATATCGTAGGCATTCGTATCCTCTTTTCCTAAAAAAATAATTCTTCGTTTGTGCAAGAGCGAAGAATGTCTACATATGCTACCTCATTGGTTGAATACATGCAACGGTATTGATGTAAGAAATGATCTCTTTAAGTTGTTATTGGCCCGCCCGGGCGCAGTCCAGATCGCATCCACGGCAGTACAGATAATTACAGACCGGAATTTAACCGGGAAGATTCGCTTGTCATTCCAGTGGTGGATGGATCGCGTTCGTTGCGAGCTGGTCGGGACTGCGCTCAAGCACGTTTGGGTTCGTCCCGGACCGTATGCCGCTGAACGGAAGAGTATGATACCCTGTGGGCAAAAGGCTATTTCCTCTGGTCTTTACTGTTCATGGCAATCATAATGCAACAGAATATTCCGATCCGGGTTATGTGTATTTGGGCAATCTCCTGGCCAGCCGTGGCTACATTATGATCTGCAAGTTTGGAAGGTGATTTTGGATTTACTCCAATCATAAGCTTTTTTTCTATTCGGTAAGTTCCATGATATGAGCATAAGATCATTTATTTCGTAGCAAGTTTTCTTCCATTTAGAGTCACTTTATCCTTCTTATTAAAAAGGTTCAATTCAATAGGTCCTCTACCATGTAACCACAGCAGTTCATCGAATAAAAATGTCAGTCCATCCTTAGCGCGTAAGCGTTCGATGATCTCCGTGACAACTTGCATAACCTCCCCTTGTATTCCCTCTGCCAGTTGCAAACCTCCGCTCTCTCCATCCAGATAAAGATGCGTATGATATGATTGCTTCACCTTCTTCACGTGGCGCAGACACAGTATGCCATTTTCAAGGTAAAAGAAATATTGACGGTCATAAAGAACCCCTTCACATATTTCATACATATAAGGTGAATCATACGGCCCCTGAACCATGGATACCCGTTCCAATCCCATTACCGATTCCAGCATAAATACCCGCTCCATTCGTTAGCTTATTTTTTTCAGGAGAATATTAATCGAAGTTGTAAGCATTATTATTTATGGCATTTATCTGTCCCTTCTTCTATTGATAGCTGTTAGATGTCTGTGCAATATTTATTGCTAATTTTAAAATGTTTTGATACGATGAGCATATTACCATAACGTTTATAAAGCATATTTCAGTAAATTAAAAGCACACTACAATGTTACTTTTGTTAATCCCAATATACATCCAGTGATGTGTATTGTCAATACTTTGATATCAATTTTGAACACTATAGAGTGCATTCGGCTGGAGGAAAATATGATAAAGATTCATCTTTCCCGTATTATGGGTGAAAAACGAGTAAATATTGCCGAGCTTTCCCGCATGACTGGGTTACATAGAAACGGAATTACTAAACTTTACAATGAAGAAACAGACGGTGTGAAATTTGATACGCTAGATAAAATTTGTAAAGCTCTAGACTGCCATGTTCAAGATGTAATCGAGTATGTAGAGGATGATGCAGACTAGATCCCTTCCGTTTATTTAACCCCTCCTCACGCATTAATTGTTTAAGATTAGCAACATAGTGACTGTTGCTAATTTTAAAACATTTTGATACTATGAAGGCATCAACTTAGTTTACTTATACTCTTGTTAACTAGATTACTTATTTACAAATATACACTTCTATCCTATACATGTCAACTAGTTTACTTGATTACTTTTGGAGGAATTGTTGTGATTAGATTTTCTCTTGATAAAATTATGAAGGATCGTGGACTCGAACAAAAAGATATTGTTTCTATTACGGGAATTAATCGAAATACGGTTAAAGCTTTGGCCTCCAACGCAAACGCCCGAATTGACTTTCCAACCTTGAATACACTTTGTAGAACCCTTGGCGTACTCCCTGGTGAACTAATCGAATACTTGCCAGAAGACGACGAAGAGAGCCGTTAACATGCTTACGGCTCTCTGTTCTTTATATAATATTCAAAATACTTTTTTGAATATCTTCTACTCAATTTAATTAGACCGTCGGCAATCCCTTCCTATTAGCAATTTCAAATAAACTCTTCCCTTGTATGATAATATTAAATAAAGCATTAGGATTACGTTACTCCATCTTAAACCAGATACATTTTATTCGTTACGATCAAGATCACATCCATATCTGTTCCCTTAGTCAAACCAACGCTAACATATGACATGGGTTTAAAAACAGCTCCCCATTCCAACCCACTATGATTACTTTTACAATCTCTCCTAGAAAAATAGCAATCTTGGGATTTTGTATCGAGCTTCAATACTATTAATTTTAATCGCTCAAGAGTTCCTGATTCATTCTTTTAATTTCTTTTAGAAACAAATCAATTCTATCCAAATCTATGACCGTTTTATCAATACCAGCTACAAAAAACAGCTTAAGCCAAAAAGCATCTTCTTGAGCATAATTGTTAATTGCCTGTTCAATATTTTCTTCTGTTAATGACTTCACAATAATATCTGGTGGCGATGCAGGAATAAAATTAATATTCTCTCTGGCCATATAACTGATTAGATTTTTTGGAGTACATACAACCATAGAAATATTAGCCTCATCTTCAAGTTCAATAAATACATCTATATTATCATTCTCAATATCTTCTATCTGAGAAAGTGGGGTTGGATAAACAATTTTTTTTATTCTCATTTGGACCTCCTCATTTACCGTAAACTTTGTATAAAATATTAATAACTGTTTGTTCGTTAGCCTTATTAGCCTTAGCCAAGATGGTCATTTGACCATTATTCATTTTGAAAAATACTCTTGCTCCTTCTTTCCCCCTTAAGTAATTAATATCTCTTGTTAAATTTTTCGTTCCAATTCCCGGATTAACATTCCCCTTAAGGAATTTAGCCACAAGCTCATCTGACTCTTTTTGAATTACTGGATTCTTGCCCATTTGTTGAGCTGCTTTTACCAATCCTGTTGTCTTGACTGGTCCATAGCTGGCCAGACAAATCATACACATAAACGTACGTGATCTTCGACGTTACACCTTCGTCAGACGGCTGGAATCATGCGTGTAAGCGGCGTTTTTCATGCCGAATACTTTACAACACATGAAGTAAGTACCAGACTAAAAGAACTTACCCGCAATGAAGGACTCATAGTCTTAAGAAAAACCACAATACGAAACTATATCGCATTGTGGTCACATGATTTAAAGTCCTACTTTATTATCTGCGTAGTACCCGCTTTTACATCGATTAGAAAAACTCTGGGATCCATATTGTAATCTCCCACAATCCCTTCTTCCAATGTAGACAACTCGTATTGATTTGGTACTTTTGTTGGTTTTAAAATTCCCCAAGCCCAATTATCTCCTTCACCACCTGAATAACCACTATTTTCTCTTCTAATTAAAATAGGGATATTCTTTTCTACTCCTGTTGAAATATTTTTCAAATGCAATTGTTCCCTGCTATTCCTCTGGAAAGGATTAATTAAATCTATACGGTATTCATATTTTTGATCTGATGTTAATCGGACAGGATCACTATCAACATTATCATATAACCATCCTCGAGTAGGAGTACCCTCCACCAACTGATAAGAAAAAAAGAGTAATGTTGCCATCAGTAGCACCGATACTATATATTTCATTCTGCTAAATGGTGCCCATCCTTGCTTGATATACGTTAGAGATATCAACAAAATGATAATGGATGGAATTCCGCATACTATTAATATCACTGTCTCTATTAAATCTTGTCCTCGCTGAAATCCTCCAGTTGATCCTAAAATAAACCAGATTAAGGCTGCGATATTCACAAAAATAGGTACCATCCATATTATTTTGAACCAAACAGGCATTTTAATCATTTGCTCCCCCCTGCCTATGTTTTCATTATTTTTTACATATGGCGGATTGTCAAGCCAAGTGTTACAAGACTTATAGAATTATACGGGGACGCAAAAAAGCACCTGAAATCACCATAAAGGTTTTCAAGTGCTTTAAAAGTTTGTTTTAAGTTGCTCGGGCAGTTATCCTTTGCAGCTTTGATTATGACATAAAGACTCGTTGACAACTGCTTATTGCTAGAATAAGCGAGAATTAGCCTCGTTTGTCTTTTAATAATACCTCTTCTCGAAAAACGAAAATTTTCATCTTTTCTTATTTTTTGGTTGCAGGAAAATTATTCTTGATTGGTGGAGTATAATCCCAACTTATCAATTTAATATGGTATTTATCAAGTAATTCATCTGCGAGGATTATCCCAGTATTAGCTCCTATACTGTCTCTTTCAATAAACAGAGCATCAGGAAAGTAATGCTCATACTCTCCAGGATCGTCCAAATCACCCATATAGTAATTTGCATTTCCTGGACTATAGTATATTTCCTTTGTGTCATCGACTTTTAGTAACGTTATTCTTTCATTTCCACTAGCTAATCTTTCCTTCCACTTGCGATATTTGCCGCGACCTTCATCTGAACCAATGCCATCATATTCGCATATTAACGTATCTTTAATAACCTTTCGTTGCCCATTAATTTCATATTCCAAACGAAATGGAAATTTCCCATATGTTATTTCAGGGCGTGGAGGATTGGGCTCTAATTGAATCCCTATTAATATTAGAAGCCAAGGTAAAGCAATATACACTATGATTGCAAATACCAATAACAACGGAATGCTTATCAATAACAATGTTTTTTTCATTTTCATTTATATCCCGCCTCCTTTAAAGCATTTTTTACTGAACCCATTTTATGATTTCTGACCATTTGCCAAGCCTTATATGCATCAGAGTGCCACCACTTAATTTTATACTGCGTAGGTAAGTAAACCGTTGTTCCAGTGCCTACTTCACCTAAAGTCTTATTCAAAATTTCGTCCTTAACTACATAATTCGTTGCTCTTGCAGTATAGTTCTCATCACTTAAACCATATTTACCTAGTGAAGGTACTGCAGGATTAAATGTAATGGCATTTTTATTCACTATTCTTATGATTAGCCACAAAATACGAAGATTTTAAAATCGAATAGAATTAAACTCGACGGGTCATCTTATTTTCAAGATGGTCCCTTAATTTTGTTCCAATTACTATTTCAAATATACTGATCCATATAAAAGGCGGCGATTGCCCCCAATCACTACCTAATATTTCTTTCTTCTACTTCAATTTAAAGAAAAATTCACAGTAACACGACCTGAGGCCAAAATCTCTAATAAATCCATAAAATATTGCTCAGATGAGAAAGCATAACCAATCCCTGCTTAATCTGTATTTTCCTGATAGTTTTTCAAAAAGTAGTGCGGGTTTCTCCAGTTGATTGTGAAAGGAGCTAATGCTCCAAAACCTCCACACAGACAGTCCTTTAAACTAGATAAATTAAATCCATAGTAGCCCCCAGGTTCGTTGATCGCTTCACCCAATGCTATAAAAAAGGTTAGGAAATCAGATACATATTCTCCATCTATAGTATAGACTTCTCCTTGCTTGTCTTGCTTTGAAGATTTGTTATACATAGAGTGTACTCTAACCACGTTTAGCCATCCTACTCTCTCTTCTTCAGAGAAATCTTTCCATAAATTTTTTCCAAGAGTATGCTTTCTCCTTAATAAATTCCATAATCTTAATTCGACAGGGGATAGCCTAGTCTCAAGTGAACCCATAAGTTTAAGATTCGCTTTTCTTTTCATGTTATCAAGTTTCTGAATTTTAAATGGTTCCGGCAAATAACAATGGTACGTCCCAATCACCTCTCCTTCATCGTTTAAAATAGCAATTTGCAAATTGTATAAGGATTGTTTTGTATATGTCATACTCTCCATAAATTCTTCATTGAATGTAAATTGTTCAAAAATTATTTTTTCATACGTTTCAATAGTTAATTCACCTATTAAACCAATTACATTCATACAAAAACCAACGACAAGTCCACTTTCATCATCAATGATTGCAAATCTATACTTCATGACAGACCTCTTTTCAGAATAGTCAAGGATTCATATTTTTTTATTTTCCACCCTCTGGATACCACGGTGATGGAAATAACTTAGGTTTGGAATAATCGTGATTAACAACATATCCAAGTTTGCCGTCGGGTCTTTTTAAAATTCTATGTCTAGAACATCATATTCTAATGATCCTGCCCATACATTAGAGCTAGCACCTTTTTTAAGCTCGTTTGCTTGGAAAATTATTTGTAATCGGCGTTCTTCATGCCAAGGATTTTGCCACTGTCCATGTTCTGGCGGTTGCCGTTGGCGTCGTAGCTGTATGTTCTGCTTTCCTCAGCAGCCGTCTCAATCGTAACAAATGTAGTGGTAGTTAGGAACTAATACAGGGCCACGACTTGATCACTTTGTCACTACTTTTTTAAAAATAAGATAACATGAACAAAAGAACCTTGAAAGGCATGAAGCCAATCAAGGTTGTAGTTTAGTTTATAGTTATTTCTTTCCTAGTTAGGGAGTTAACATGATCTGTTTTCATGGACCAATAATCCTCTAATAGCTCGTCAACTGATTTGTCATCATTAATTTTATGCGATTTTAGTAATCCTGCTAATGAATCATGTGCAATTATTAGTAATTCTGCATTTTCGTCAATTATTTTAATGCCGGTCACAGCTTGTTCAATTACTAACTTAGGATATTCATCCCCATCTGATGCTTCCGTGGGTATGTTTTTGATAATGATATCTCTATTTGGTGCTTCAATCAAAACACTTAATGCAAACTCTCCAGCTTCATTAATTAATAGATCGAAAGTTTCACCCTTTAAGCTTTTAAGTATGTTTTTTTGTTCTTGATTTAGAAGATTCTTTATAGTGTGCCTCACTCAAGTCCTCCTTATTTTATAAAATGAATTTTTTGCTGCTTGAGCATATTGCCTCCATTAATATCAACTGCAGGAGTTCCGTCAGAATGCGAAACTGATCTGTAAGTGACCGTGGTACCATCTTCCATAATTCTAAGTATTTTACCGTTACCAAGGTCTTTTTCGGTTTTAAATCCTTGTGTTTTTTCATTAAAGAATTCTCGTGCGACCTTATCTCCTCCAGAAATATTTCTCACCTTGCTACTTCCGCTCTGACCGATTTGTACCAAAGTATCCAGATTCATTGGCTATGAACTTAATAGAGCTACCCAGGTTGGTTTGATTAGTAGCAAGACCAAAAAGATATTTAAACTGATTCTGGGTCATTTCCCCCACTTAGAGCATACCCAAACATGGATTTACTATGTTTAGATAGAAGTTGTCCTAAAAGCTGACTTTTTACACCATTGCTTGCTCCGCGAGCAATTAATTATGCTCATCGTGTCTTCAGATGTTGCCACACTATAATAGAGTCCACCATCACCTGCGCCAGCCATATGTGTATGACCACTTGGATCAATATAAATCAACGGATTGTTTTGAACATACGTACACAAGTTCAAACTCGAAGGATTTTCATTCTCTCCTTCATACGTATCATATCCTCATTGATAAATCTTCCACTATCAGGATCATACCATCTGGCGCACAGGTATTGCAGTTCTGTTGTATCATCCCACAGTTCGCCAGAGTAACGGAACGGATTGTGGACTTTTTCTTCCTTTCTTCCGTCTTCTCATGGCACTCTGCCACCACATGCTCGGTCATCTGGGCTTGGCTTGCGACTCTTGATTCAAAACTGCCCCCAGCAGTTTCGTGATCCAACGTATCTTGAGAAACTTCCTAGAAAAGTTGATGCACATGCTCTGCATCTAAGGGAATTTGATATAGAGCCATGTCACTACACACCTTGTCCTTTAGAATATTGTTTCAATAACTCTATTCTAACTGAGGGTTTTGAACATGGCTCTCTGTTCATTTTTTGAAAACCTTTTTTGCACATTTGATATGGACTCAACTAGGCATAGTGTCCCTCAAGGTTAGCAAAATAATTTCACAACAATTATTCTAATTTCTCTAAAATCTCTCCAGCAATCCGGTCGACTTCTTCAAGTTTATCATCCAAACTGGGATGCATAATAAGCTCTTCTAACTCTAATGCTATCTCTCCAATTACACTATTAGGAAGATATCTACAAAAATCTTCAAGAACAAAGTACTTCCAAGTGCTATCATCAGATTTTAATATTCTTTTCAAGTTTGGAACCAACTCTAAATCAAATTGAAATAATATATTCCTAATTTCTGATGAAATCGGCCAGTTACTATCTTTTAACCAAACGAATAGTTCAGATATTATGGGTCTAATTTGTTTTTTTTCTAATAGTTTTAACTGATTTATATTATCAAAATCAGATTTGTGTCTAGGAATATAATCTCGTGGCTTCACCTCATAGCCCCTTTCCAATAATCAGTATTTTATTGATATACTTTTTAATATCTCAGTTAAATAATAAGGCGACTGGTTAGCTTTTTCTCTGGAAGCTATCCACATTTTATGCTCGTAAGGATCAACGGCGCTAACCGAGACATGCCCCGTAGCAGCGTTATCTATAACTGCTTTAAGTACACCAGTTGCATTGACTGCTTCTACAGTTGTAAGTGTACCTTTATCCCCCACCACTTTAAGAAAATAAGAAAGTCCAGATGTATCCACAGTTCTTGGTGTCAGATTTACATTCGTACCACTCCCACTTCTATAAATTGTTCTAGGTTTAAGAGTAGTATTTGTATCTACCTTTGTTTTACTAGCCTCTATTCCAATTGCTGCACTAATTCCTAGAATCTGAATTAGAGAATTAGCTGTGGAACCAGCATTATTAACTGGTAAAGCAACTTCATTTTTAGATATTCGAAAAACAGATATATTTCGAGCTTTATCTATTGCCATCAATTTTTGTTTCTCATATATCTGAACAATAGAACTGTATGGCTTATGCTGATTAGCTTTATATAATGAATCAGGAACATATCTATCAATTTTACTTAGATCGTTACATCCACCACTGTGAGATGATTTCCCATCAATTGATTGGCACCAATTTCCAGTTGGATCCACATAAATCAAGGGATTATTATTTACATATACGTACCAGTTCAAGCTTTGCGGATCGCTTATCTTCCCTTCATACGTATCCTCATTAATAAACCTTCCACTATCAGGATCATACCATCTGGCACGAAGGTATTGTAATTCCGTTGTATCATCCCATAATTCGCCTGAATATCGGAATGGATTGTGGACTTTTTCTTCCTTGACCTCTTCGTTGCCCCAAATATCATACTGATATTGATTCAGCAAGGCTCCAGATGAATCTCTGATTTCAATAATATCTCCGTGACCATTATAGACGGGATAGGCTTCCGTTTGATCGGCATAGGCTATGGCCTCTAATTTCAAACCACGAATATAATTGGCTTTTAAAACAGGTTTTCCATTTTCAATCGTAGCTTCTGCTATGACTTGGGCATTGTTTCCATCGTAGTAGTAACGGGTATGAACGCCGTCCTGTATACGGTCTGTCAATAATCCATCCCCGTTGTATCGGTACTCTACAAGCTTTCCGTCGATCTTGACCTGGGTCAATCGGTTCTGATCGTCAAAGCTATTCACCCTCGGCTTCGTATGAGGGGCTCTCTCTGTTTCCATCGTAAGACGGTTCCCTCTGGCATCATACGAATAAGCATCCTGATTTTCGGTAGAGGTAGCAATCCGATTCAGTTTGTCATACGTAAAGGCATCCTCTACACCATTTTGAATACGCTTCGTGATATTTTTACCAGGATCATAGCTATATTGGAAGCTGTTCGTTTCCGCATCAGATCGTGTGTGCTTTAATTCAACTAACTCAATCCCATTATATTGATTTTGCTGGCGATAACCATTTGCAGATACTGTTGAATCCAGCAATCCATTTTTGGTGTAGGCATATTCCGAAACAGGCTTATCTTTTGTATTACCTACAGTCTTCAATCTGTTCAAAAGATCATACGTGTAGTTTACTTGTTCGCCAAATGGTCCTGTCATTTCAGTTCGATTGCCATTCGAATCATACTGATTGGAGAGCTTTAGACCATCCGGGTAAGACAAGGTGTTCAGTTGCTCCGTATACGGATCATACGCATAGGATGTTGTACCCGTTTGATCTGTCATGCTTAGGCGTTTGCCTGCCGCATCGTATACATAGCTGACCGTCTCATCTTTACCTGTACGCGACTTCAACCGATTACGGCTATCGTATTCAAAAGAAGTGACATTCCCGTTGCGATCTATTTTTTTGGATAAGTTGCCATTCGCATCAAAATAGCGCTTTTCGATCTGGTCGTTCGCGTCTTTGGTTTGAATCACTCTACCCAGTTCATCATACGACTTGACTTTAGCTTGACCATCCGGATATGTGATCCGAGTGAGATTACCCAGCATATCGTAAGTGTACTTCGTCGTTTCGCCATTGGGTTCTGTTACAGATGTTTGATCACCCAAAGCATTATACGAAAACTGAGTCTCATTTCCATTCGCATCGGTCTGTTTCAAAGTCTGATCGCTTACAGCATCATACACTATCTTGGAAGTTATTTCCTCGTTACCGTCTATTGCTGATTTTTCTTTATTTTGTACCAAACGGTTCCATTTATCGTAGATTTGAATTTGTTCATTAAGCTCACCGTCTCGTTGAATTACTTGACGAAGAGCATCATCATACTTAACTGCTGCTTCTGAACCGTCCGCATAGGCTGTCGAGGTTGTACGGCTCCAAGCGTCATAGCCATAGCGTGTCAGATGCCCAAGTGCATCTTCACTGGACACTAATCTTCCGTTAGCATCATAAGCTGACTTGGACTTGATCACGTAATCGTTACCTTCGAACAATCCTGACTCGATATTCCAGCCCAAAGCATTGTAACGTGTTTTGGTTCGTATCCCCAGCTCATTCGTAACCGTTACGGTGTTCTCAAGATCATCGTAGGCTACACGGATACTTTTACCGTCCGGATAGGTTACAGCCTTTACGCGATCAAGAGCATCGTATTGATACCCGGTTTTCTGACCCTTCCCATCCAGCGAGGAAGTGATTAAACCAGTTGACTTATCATAATCAGACTGAATGGTTACTGTAGATTTTCCACCATCAATATTTGTAATCTCTACACTTTGTTTCGTTGGAAAAGCATGATCGTAGCCACTGCTGTATTCCGTTGTTGTAGTCACGGACTTGTTACCATTCGCAATCGTCTGAACCGTTGTATTTCCGTAAGCATCGATACCCGAATAATTTACTTTTTGTAGTAATTCTCCCCCGGAATGATCCTTGGAGACGATGACCTGCGTTACTTTCCCTTGTGGGTTACGCGTGTACTCTGTAACTCCAGTGCTTTGGGAATCAATCGGTTCCGTAACGGTTTTAATCCTATGCTTGTCGTCATACATATACGCAGTTTGTGAACCCTTTTCATCCACTGAACCTGTAATATTACCGTAATCATCATATTCAGCAGTCGTTGTCAAAACGTCTCCATTTTGATTATTACTGGACGAAGTACGGGTTGGAACAGGTACGGTATAGGCTTTGCCTGTCACCTGCTTACCGTATTGATAAGCTGTGCTCTTTTCAGAATCTCCTGCTTTAACCATAGATTGATCCAGGTAATACTGTGGTGGCGTGTCTGCACTAATAAACTTTTTATTATAATTGAATGTTGAACGAACCAATCCATTGTCTGTTACGGTAGAGAACGAAGTATCTTTTACATAGCTCTCACCCATATCGGAATTATAATGAATCGTTTCCCGATTATAGTTTTCGGTTTGATTGTTTTCATATGTGATTTGGTCTACACGTGAGACCGCTCTATATGCCTCGTTTACCGAATCGGAGCCAATATAGCGTTTTACTGGCTGGTCTTCATAAGTATACAAAGTAGAGGCTCCCGTAGGATGAAATACTTTGGTTAACAAAGCGTACGGATTAGAGATTTGTCTTTCAGGATGTGACGCGCTCAAATTAAACTTGGCAGGTGCCAATGTATAGGAATATGTGGTTTTTCTGCCTTCGGCATCTGTCACGGAATCCAGTAATTCAACACCTTGTTCTGTATGTTTATTATAGACAACTGTGCGGTTTCCTTTAGACAAAGTAACGTCTGTAGCCGTATATTGAATATCAATCGAGTTGCCGATTGCATCTTCTACCTTACTAAGCAATTTACGTTTATAAGTAGCATTGAGTTCATAATTGAACTTTATCGTGTTATGATATGCATCTTCAATTTGCAGCAACTGACCGTCTTTGGAAAAATATTGTTTTTTCGTCCCATCAACAGAAGTTAATACAGTAGCTGAGTTCTCCCCATTAACTGTTACTGAAGTGTCGGGAGTGAAGGTCAGTCCTTTCCAGTCGTAACCTTTGAGCTGGTCACCCTCAATTTCATAGCTGCCACCATCCCCCAAGTGCATATACTGCTTGCCCTCTTTGGTTTCTACATAAGGTAAATTCCAAGACCACCCCTTACCCAGAGGGTTCAATTGATCTTCTAGCGCAGGATAGGTACGGTTTTGAAAAATAAATGAAGGTTGATAGGCTACAATCTCAGCAAAAACGGTAGCATCCGCATCTGCTGCAATATAGTATTTATTCCCATCGTCACCCGGAATTTCAGCCTGAGGACTGCTGTTAATTATATCCCTATAGTACTCAGCCTCAGCAATGGTTGTGAACAGCGCTGTCTGTCGGCGAACAGCCGTTTCCAGCCCCTCAGAAACAATCGTTTCAATTTGTGGTGAGCCTTCCATGGTAAAG
The DNA here is from genome assembly GCF_000236805.1 of Paenibacillus peoriae KCTC 3763. GTDB lineage: Bacteria > Bacillota > Bacilli > Paenibacillales > Paenibacillaceae > Paenibacillus > Paenibacillus peoriae. Next base: position 449,937 of record NZ_AGFX01000041.1, read on the forward strand.
GCTGTTCTTGTCCTTCCGCCTTTTCCGTTACTTGTCCACTCGCTATAACCAATATCGCTAGTATAACCGGGCTTTGTGACGGTTCCGCTATAATCTTGTCTCCATTCTCTGGTATCAGCAGTTCCCTTATTGTAGACTGTTCCTGAATAATACGCTGCTCCTGATTCTGTACATATTCCTCTACCAGGAGAGTACATGGGACATCTTGGGAAAACGAGCAAAGACGATAAAGTTAAATCCCCTACATATGAATCCCTGTCGTAATGCATTTTAGAGTCTCCACATACCGGGCTACCTTGAAAAGTTCGCGAAGCGTTGCCCATACTATCATAATAGAACAAATTCATAACGCTGCATTGTTCCATGTATATATTTTTTGAACTAGGAGCCGTATATGATCCCTTGATGACTCTAGCTTGCCCGTCTTTACTTAAAGTTCCGGTAAACCCATCTTTACTATACTTAATAGAGTCCGGAAAAGCCTTCTCCCATTTTCCCGTTTGAGAGTTCTTTTCTACTCTGGACTCCGGAGCTATTGTATAGGTTATTTTCTGTCCCGCTGCTTGACTAGCAGCTTCATAGGTTGTGTATGTGCCTATAACTTTGGTTTCTGGCTGAAGATTATAGGTGTTAACATCAACATTCCCATCACCATTTGTGTCCTCTTGCACCCATCTTTTTTGCTGATAGGCTACCTTGTACGATTTAGTGACAGGTTTCATCATCGCCTTAAAGTAGACATAATAATTTTGCACAGCAGCACTGTTGTCAACAATTTCAGCGCCCTTGTCAAAAAATTGAGCCCGATTCGTATCATATTGACGCGTCAAAGAAAAGCCAAGCCCATTTCGTCCAGGCAGAGTTAAATCTGTATTTTGCAGCGATAAGCTGCCTGATAAAGTGGATATCGATTCTTTATCGTCACCAACAGAATAAGGTGCTTCATTAAAAGAAGACTTATTGTATACTGGCGCTTCTTCTCTAATGGGTGGAAGCTGTGGCACATTCACCATGAGACTTTGTTTCAGGAAGTCCACCTTATATACATCTTCAGTAACTTTTGATGCTGGATCAGGATCATCTGTTGGATAAACATCATCTGTAACACTATGAGAAATCAGGTTATCTAATGGAGCATCCGATAGCTTATTATATACGTTACTTGTTACAGTCTGTGATTGGTTTTCCTCTGAAGGAAATAACGAAGCTACTGCCTGCTCGTAGCTTATATGATCCTGTTCAGCCATATATAACGCTGTATAAATTTGATTTAATGAATAACCTTTTTTTACTTGTTCCGAAAGAAAAGATGATGTGACTCCAAATCGGGCAGCCATTTGATCCGCCGAATATTGCGAATTGTCCTTCCCTGCACCGAATACATTTGGAGGAACAAAGCCACTAATTGTACTGAAAATAAATGTAATAATCATGATTATCGCTATATGACGTCTTGTTGTTCTAAATCGCAAGTTCTTCTCTCCATTCCGTGACTTTAATTTAAGTTACTTATCGTTTATTTGGAGTTATTTACTCTTAATTTGTATCAGGTTACCGTTAGAGTCATATTGATATTTGAAAACAACCTGACCATCCTGTTCAATATGCTCAAGCCTTCCATTAGCGTCATATATATATTTATACTTTCTGGATAGGCCACTTTTAATGCTAATGCTAAACTCCGAATAGTTACCAGCCGCATCCTTGGCTTTAACTGCGAACTTATATATTTTCTGAGGTTCTAATTGGTCTACTTGAAAGGTTAATTCCTTGGTATTGCCTATCATCTGACCATTACGATAAACATCGTAGCCAACGACTCCAACATCATCTGTAGATGCTTCCCAGGTTAGAGTAATGCTGTTAGGCGAAGGTCTGGAACCTACTAACTTCTTAGGTTTGGAAGGACTTGTTATATCCTTGGGCAAATCATCAATAGCCGGTATACGATCCAATCGGTCATTAAGCTGTTGTTTGTCTGTATCATTGAGATGCACTAGTAAAGGGCGGGCCATATTAATCTCCGTTTGTAATTTTGAAGCTTCTGCTTTTTCAACTGCCTGCGTAGCTGTCTTTAATTGTTCAGTATAGGCAGCAGCTTTTGCATCAATGATTTTCTGTATCGCTGCTACCCTTTCAACAAGCTTGCCCTTGTCTGGATTACGCAACTTGTTTATTAGCTCTACAGCTGCATTTACATCATTTTGTAATTGGGTTGTCTCTGCTTGTGTTACCGCTGCTGCAGCTTTGTCCAGTTGTTCTACATAATGGGGATCATCCGAATCCGACCATTTAAAAACATAATAGTAACCCCCTGAAATCCCATTTTGCGGATATTCTGCAGGATCTGCGCTTGTTATCTGACCTACAAACTCCCGGTTGGTAAACGTATGAGCCCCTTCCTCTGTTAACGCTTCAGCAGTCATATAGATGAAGGGGTTTGCATCGCTGGAGGAGAAACAAACAAAATATATATCGTTAGCTTTAAAATGAAGTCGTTCTTCATTTGGTACCCCCTCATAAAACAGCTCAGACAAAGAAGTTGCTTCTGACCCTTTCATAAAAATTCGAAGAGCATTACCTGATTGCCAAGTAAAATAATCTTTTCTAGTTACATCTGGATTTACGTATTTTACAATTTGTGGCTCTTGCTTATAAAGCCAATCAATAACTGTAAATTTTCTAACCCCATCCGTTATACTTTCGGTGACAACTCCAGTTGTTTTCACTGTTTTATAGCCGGTGAAGTCTCCATACACATTTGGGGTTTGGCTTAAAGCCTGAAAGAACCTTCGCTCTTCCATTTCTCCTTCTTTTGAATGTTTATCAATATCAAAACCCAGTTCTATTTGTCTTCCAGGTACTTCAGTCAGTTTATATGTCTTCACCTCAGTACCCTTGTACTTGTACCAAGTATAATAAAATCTACCCTTGTCCTTGTCCCAAGTACGATAATCTGCATAAGATACTCCACCATTCCAGCCCAATGATGCCACTATAAAAACACCTAGCATCAATATTAATGGCCATTTTTTCAACATCATCTCTTAACCTCTTTTCTCCAAGTACACTCAGATAATCATTAGCATTATAACTTTTCAATAATTCTACTAACAGTTAAATATTAGAAGAAAGTAAATTACAAGCATAGATATTTGGAAGCAGGCATCATATATTCAAATTTCCAAGGCAACCTTAAAGAACCCCAACGCGTTTTGGACGGTTGGATCAGAGTAATTATACGTTTTCATGCTACTTGCAAAATGAGAAGCCCTTCTTACGACAAATAAAGAATTTTGACAAGCCCTATTTCCGTGTTAGAGGTTTTATCCCTTTTTTATACGACTCACTCGGAGCAACTCCCTCTGTAAAATAAGTATTGTTTCATGAATGAATTCATCTGCATTCAGGTGGATTAGCTCTCCTGTGTATAAATTGGCGACAGAGTCACCGGAAATCTCCCTTACATTCATCTCTCTCATTGATTTAAAATAAACGAAATGTTATATTGTCTATAAAATAATCATCATTTAATCGAGGTGTTTGCTAAAATGGATCATTCCGAGCTATTCTGGAATGCTGGAGTCGAGGAGCTAAAGCGTGGATATATCCGTCAGGGAGAGCAGGTGGTCTGCCTGCTGGACGGACAGCGATACGAGCAAGGTATCATCTATCAGGATCAAGGGGTATTTTATGACGCGGAGAGATACATGCGTCTTCATATTGAGCGGACATATGGTTCGGTATTTGAATATTTGATCGGCCTGGACAAAAAGCTGACCGGGCTGACGGATCATCAGAATCGACTGCTTCAGCTATTTTATGAAGGCATGGGCGATGCGGATATTCAAAAGGAAACCGGAATCGGCAGTGCATCAACCATACGCAATCACCGCTTTGGACTCAAGGAAAAAGAACGGCAGGCCAAGGTATTTCTCACATTAATGGAGCTGCTAAAGGAGAAGGACCGCCATGCTCCAGCCATCATCGAAGTGCCGGTACGGACACGGATGGTGGACGAACGCTACAACATTACAGAAGACGAAAAGCAAAAGATACTCAAGAAGTATTTTCCGAATGGTACAGACGGGCACCTGAAAACCTTCAAAATGCAAGAAAAGCACAAGCTAGTTGTGCTGCGTGAAATTGCGGAACGTTTCGTAAAAGGACAAACGTATCATGAGAAGGATATCAATACGATTTTACAGGAAGTGTATGACGATTATGTCACAGTGCGCAGATATATGATTGAGTATGGTCTATTGGATCGCAAGCCGGATGGAAGTGAATATTGGTTAAAAGATTATTAATGAGCAACGTTTATAAATGAGGAGGATTCAACCATGAACAGAAGAAAAGAACTGGTACAGCAGTACATGGAGATAAAAACCGAGGCTGGAATCTATTGCATTCGCAATACACACAATGGAAAAATGCTTGTCGCTTCTACGCCGAATTTGAAATCGCTGAATGGGCGTCGTTTTGAATTGCAAATGGGCGTATCTAAAAATAAACAGCTGCAACAAGAATGGAATGAGTATGGCGAGGATGCATTTGAATTTGAAGTGCTGGACATTTTGAAGAAAAAGGATTCAGAGTTCTTCGATGTCAAAGATGCGCTGGCAAAGCTGGAGCAGACCTGGATTGATCGACTCCAGCCTTATGGGGACAAAGGATATTTGTAAAACCACTTTCGAGCAGCAACCGTCTGGAGCCTTCGTTATCTGGACCAATGAAGGCTTCTATACGGTGAACCTAATTTAATAATCCCCAGCCAATTCCAACCAGGACTCCATTAATTAGGAATAATGCAATACATGCTTTCCACTTGTTGACTTCATTCGTTTGAAAAAATCCGGGCACTTTACCATGGCACATGAACAAAGTAAAAGACAAATTCCAAATAATACGAATACCATACTTTATGTAATATAGAGCAGGACTCAGCTGTACACCGCCCCATATAGGCGGGATATCCGGAATGAACAAAATGGCACACGCATAGTACATAGTCTCATATGTAAAATAAAATACAGCCAGCCACCAGGCCCACTTCTTACCAAACAACATACCAACACCAGCAGTGGTTCCAGCCAAACCAAGCAAAGCAATGAATCCTTGAAACATGCCCCTGCAAATCCCTAGTAACGTAGAAGCCTCATTCAACGCATTGAGTGTCAATAGCTGTGTCACCAGCAGAAGAGCCCCATTAAAAATCAGTAAAATGGCTGCAATACTTACACCTAAAGGCCGTTCAAGAGCTGTGCTCGTTACATATTCCACTACTTCTTTTTTGGTATATAAATCCGACACTTCGTCTACTCTCCTAACCCAATGATATACATCCATTTTCGGGCGGCTACAATAACAGTGTGTTCTCGCCTCATTCCCATATATCGGCATTCAAAGAAATATGATTTAGATTAATAGAATCCCAAATAGAGTAATATCTACCCTTATACTACCATTCAAAGATTGAATCTGACAAATAAAAGCACTAAAGTACATCTTCTTCCCTGACTGAGCAAGGAGCAAAAATCGGTACCTGATTGTGGTATTACTATAGCCTTAAAACTGTCAAAGTGGCTTCAATTCAAAAGCACTAACAGCGCCTGCTTGTACTTTTCTATTCGTGCTAAATCTTTCTCCGTAGGGTTAGGAATGCGTTCCAGGTTCATATTTTCCATAATATCTGCTATTTTTACCACTCTGGATAATGGATTTTTTTGGGCTCGACGTATAAATTCACTGTACTCCTCTCCCTCATTTCGAGTCAGCCCTTCCACCGCTTCAATAATGTGTCTGCCAAAACCCGCTTCTTTCAGTTGATCCGCCGTGACCTCTGTATCCTCCAGCACATCATGCAGCACGGCTACTATTTTTTCATCCATATGCTCTACTCGATTCATAACCTGAAGCGGGTGAAAAATATAAGGCTGGCCGCCTTTATCCGCCTGTCCCTGATGAGCCTTCGCCGCGATAGCAATCGCATTTTCTATGTTCATTTCGCACCCCCCTCAACTCTGTTTTCCCCCTCTGACACCCTTAGCTCCTACGAGCCTAAACGCGTTATTTTCGTGGCTTTGTATCCTGTGGAAGAATGGATATACTCTACTTGATAACTCGATCGGGCATCCAAAAGCTCTTCCATAAATGGAAGGCATGGACTGTAAATAAAGCTCCCTCCCTGCTGAATCGCTCTGAGGATTTCCATATATTTGTGAGCGTACTCGTAAATATTGCCGTCAGCCTTCAGATGATGATGTATAAAATGATTGGTAAACTCCATATGAGATATGATCGTGTCCCATTGGCTTTCCTCAAAGGTAGTTTCCAACCAATCTCCCTGAGTTACACAGCCTTCTGTTTTAGCCAATCGATCCGTCCCATAAGCCTTGAATCCGTGAGATCGCAAATAGAAGACCAGCCTTGCTTCTGATCCGCAACCGATGTCGAGAACAGGCTCTTGCATGCGAGCCATATCCAATCCTAGCAGCTCGGCTTGCAACTCCGGCGTGTATTCCTCGCAAGGTATCCAAAAGGTATACTCACTTTCTGCATACTTGGCAAACATCGCTTGTCCGTTGGTACGAATTAAAAAATCTCTTAAATGCCCGTAATGCTGCTGAAACAGCAAGCTCAGCATTGCTTTATCTATAGATTGCTTTTGGAACAGCTTTTGAATCCGGATGAAGAGTCGATCGTACAGCTCGGTAAGCTCCCTCACATGTTTTGCGTGAAAATGCAGAAACTGATTGGTGCTTACCAACTGGTGCAGCGTTTTGGAGGCTACATCCGCAACAAAAGCGGTATACGTGTGCTGGCACTTTAAGCTTTGCAACATGAAAATCAAATCCGAACCCCTCTGTGTCATCCAGTAGGTCAACTCTGGAGAAGGGCCCATAAGAACATTTTCCTCTCGTATATAGAACAAACTTCGGTGCTGATTATAAAACATTTGATTATCAACGAGTCTGCTGAGCAGGGCAACCGTCATCTTCGCTTCCTCCTAGCATACAAGATAGATGAGTCCACAAACGTTAAAGCCCTACCCAAGCCGAAACAATGCTATCCTTGGGTAGGACCAGCTTATTTTCTAAGTATATCATGGATGGAAATTGTGTTTTATTGCGAATCCTCCGTCCGCACATAAGAGGCTAAAGGAATATTCAGCCCGCGAATGCCCCTAGCTACCAGTCGGGCTATTTGCTCCGCGCCATACTCCTGAAAATGCGTATCATCCTTCACCCCATCAGGGAATGCAGGATACACCCCTGGCTCCACGTGTAAAAATAATGGGAGTGTTCCTTCCGGGCCAAGTGTATTGTAATATTCTACACTCAAGCGACTAAGATCAACCAGTGCAACACCTGTCTCGGCTGCCGTTTCCTTCATGGCCTGCACATATTCCGGGAAGCTAGTCCGAAAGGAAGCACTTGCCGCATCATAATCCCGACGACCCACCGGAGTAATTAACACAGGTATCGCCCCGCGTTGTGTGACTCCTTGAATGTAGGTTTTCAAGTAAACCTTGTAATCTGCAGGTGAAACATAGCGTTCTTGATTGTTGATCGCCGCATCATTATGACCAAACTGTATGAGCAGATAATCCCCGGGCCGGATGTTCCTCAATATATCATCCAGCCGTCCCTGCACAAGGAAGGTCTTCGTGCTTCGTCCACCTATAGAACGATTCACAAAAGTAGCCTCATCTGTAAAAAACGGCGCAATCATTTGACCCCAGCCCGCCTGGGGCTTCATGGAGGGTTTGTAGGTTTGAACCGTAGAATCTCCGGCAAGGTATACCGAAGGATGCTCTCCAGCCGTTCGAGCTTCCTTGGGCGTAATAACCAAAGCGTTAACCTTCGGATCATTTCCCGAGAAGTACAATTCCAGCTGACCGTCAATAAGGGCGAGCTCAAATCCTGCCTCGACAAATTGGCCTGCTGCTTTGGTCGTTGGCTCCACCTTAACGATGGACTCGGCTTTTACAGTAATATCTGTGTTTCCGGCTGCATCTCCGGCAATCAGGGAAAGCGTGTAATCCGCAGGTGGTAAATTGACGACAAAGGATGAGCCCTGAACACGAACAAAATCCGAGCGAATAGCATCACTTCCACCACGATCCTCTTCGCTTACCTTGGACAGATCCATAAATCCATAGCCTTGCTCAGGCGTGTAAGCATCCTTGGCGGTGACCTGGGTGTATCCGTCAGCTACGTTCCCCGGACCAAAGTCAAAACGAAGAGGCGCCGCAAGCTGTTTTTCGGCCAGTGCCTGCCCTGGAACAAGTATGGTCGCAAACAATAGGCTCAACCCCGCGCACAATCCAATCATCTTACCAAACATCCTGTGACGTTTTCCCTTTGCTTTCAAGCGCAACCCTCGCTTTTCTTATTATTTGAGTGATTTGGGTGATTTGTCGTCGTCTATTCGTGTATTGTTCCCCGCCAGCTTTTGGCAGCCTTGATCCAACAACCAGGATATCGCAATACCAACCGTATACCTGATCAAATCAGCGGTCAGAAATCCTCTGCCGAGCACCAGTCCGCCTAGCGTCGTCGCCCGAATGTGGTTGATCCAGGGAGCCTGGTACATCTGACTGAACTCAATGGCAAAGCAAAACAGCAGGCTGCCCCACAGGGCTACAGACAATTGACGATCTACCCACAACATTCTCAGTCCAAAGTAAATCATACATGCCCACAAGGCATCCCCAAAGTGACTGGCAACGAATTCAGGCAATCGGGAGGAGAACACCCGGCTTCCCAAGCCCAATAAGATAGCGACCAGCACGGCAACCAAATACACAGCGCGTTTCTTCCAGCGAGATTTCACCTGTATTGCGCGTATTGCGCGATTTGTGTTTATCCTGACGCTTTTACGAACACTCCTCATGTTAAATCACCTGTCCTACCACTGGGAAATCTCCGTCAGGCTGCTGGAAATTCGTCAAGCTTCTCCTTAGGATAGCGCTTGCAAAAATGCCAAACTTTATGCTGATGTCATATTGTATGCACACCAGCTTGCCTATATTTTTCATCTTATAATTAATCATCATGAGCCTCCGCAATAGATGCTAAAATTCAATACCGCGCACCTTGGCAAAAACCATCTGGTGTGCCCATTTTCCTTCTTCGTCATATTCGACGTTCCTTAAAATGCCCTCCAAAGTAAAGCCTGCCCGTTCCGCTACCTTGGCGCTGCGTGTATTTTTGGAATCACAACGAATCTCCAGCCTGTTTGCCTCCAAATGCTGTATAGCAAAATCCGTAATACCATGAACTGCCTCTGTTATAATGCCTTTCCCGGCCCATGATGTTCTGAGCCAATACCCGATTTCAAATCTGCGTGTATCCCAATCGATACGATGCAAGCCGCTGCTGGCTACAAATTCTCCCGAAGCCGTATCAAATACATACAGCATCATGTCAGACCGCTCCAGAAATTGAAGTCTGGCTTCGCGTGACCGAATCTCGGATTCCTCCAGTGTAGGAAGGCTTCTCGCAAAAGGAAGCCACGGTCGAAGTTCATTCACACTCTCCCGGATCGCTTCATTGACCGTTGCTCCATCTCCCCACTGTGGAGCGCGAATCGTCAATCGTTCCGTCTGAAATTGCTCTGGAAACGATAGCAGGATAGGCTTGGTATGATCGTTTGATTCATACCTATGATGCTGTATGCTCATGAAGCTCCCTCCTCCGTATTCACCGAATAGCTTTGACGATCCAGCCAAGTGATGATTTCGCGCAGACTCCCAATCTGATCGTCTGGTACAATGCCCTTTTCCTCCCACGGCATAAAACCTTCCAGCCAGATGGTATGCAAGCCTGCACTTTGCGCACCACGGATATCATTTGTCGGATGATCCCCAACATACCACGCGTGACCAGGGTTGGCAATTTCCAGCTCCTGTAGAGACAGATCGAATATTCGGGGATTAGGCTTCTCGATGTGTACACCACCTGATACGATAATGGAATCCACATAATCCCTCAGCATCACCCGGTCGATTTTCGCTTGCTGCGAGCGGAGTGAGCCGTTGGTGATAATACCCAGCTTCAACCCGCGTGACCGCAGTTCGGACAGCACTTCCTTGGCCCCGTCCATCAGTACTGTAAACTTATGAAATTTACCATACCAAAAGCCCAGCATCTCTTGCACTGTCGTATCGGGATTTTTCAATTCCAAGTCTGCATGCAGCTCGGTATACAGCTCCCTCTTGTCCCGGTACCCGTCCTGATCCGCCAGACGTATCCGTTCGATTATAGCTTCCCGCTTTTCCGGTCCTTCTGCCACAATAAATCGTTCCACAAAGCGCTCCGCATATGCCACAAACGCCTGTTTACGATGAATTAGCGTATTATCCAAATCAAAAATAATCGCTTCTATGGACATAAGCAGCTCCCCTCTTCCATCCCCTTACACCGAAGAACTGGAAACAAATTGAACAACCCCGATCACCAACAGCAAGAAAAAAATAGACAAGAAAATGATAATCATATACTTCATAATTCTCCCGGAGGTCGACCTGCGTTCCAGCTTCGCCTCGATGTGAGCCAATCTTTGTTTGATTTCTTCCAACTCCTGTTCCACCTTCACGTCCTATTCCCTCTCTTTCATTTTGATTTATTCCTGACCGTTATCGACCGGATTGGGGTTCCACATTTCATATCATCCCCACCGGTCTTTCCCAAAAATATGTACTTCTTTCTAGTGTAATCCAATAGGAAAAGAAATCCAAGGCCTATCCGCAATACATTGCTGAATAAGGCTTGGATGATATGAAGAATCTTTTTATTAGAATATATAGCTTCTAAACATGCTGTCCGTCCACCTGAATCTCTACGGCTACCAGCTGTCCCAGCCAATCCTGAATACGACTCCACGCAAAACACTGCTCCATGTGAAATACACCATAGGGAAGCTCTGATCGGTACAAAGCCAGCGCTGCAAACACAGCTGCCTTGGCGGTTAAATGGGACTGTCGATGTCCTCTGAGTCGGCATTCGACCTTCGTCTCCCTGCCTTGGAGAGTTCCTCGTGCGTCTACCTTGATCGCCACGTCATTTCCTCCAAGATGCAGTTTGCTGAAGCTGCAGACCACTACATCCCGCACAGATTGCTGTCGGAGCAAGCCCGATAACCCTGTGGTTCGTAATCCCGCCAGCAGCCGGGTAGTCAACCGCGAATCAAAGCAAAGGCGTGTGCTAACCGTGGGAATGCCAAGCGTACGGGGAAGTGTCTGCTGGTCCGAAAAAGGAAATCGATACGCCCGATGGCGACCCACTCCTGCACCGAAGTCAGCCACTTTACCGTCGGTAAAGCTTTTTCGCATCACCGGACGTCCCTCTTCCATAACCTCCAGGTCTGTATGAATCTGATCCACTGTCCATTCAATAGCAGCCTGACCGTGCTCATCCCCCAAGCCCAGCATCAGAGATATGTTCAGCTCTTCCGTCTGATCCATAAGCTGTGCCGCTTGCAGTGCCAGCAGATTGGTCAGTCCCGGAGCTAATCCCACACTTAACAGGGCTGTGGCCTGATAAGCTCGTGCCTCCTGATGATACTGCTCCACCTGATGCAAAAAGGCTCCATTGGCGGTAATATCCATGTAATGCACGCCATGCTGCAGGCAGGCACGTACCAGGGCTGTATTTTCCTGATCCAGACACATGATAACGACTTTGGCCTGTTCTAGTATCGACGTGGCAATCGGCTCATGAATATTCAACTGCATAGGCTGTACTTTACCAGCTGTTTGCCGGCTAAATTCAGTGGCACGCTCCAGACTGCGGCCAGCGGCAAACACCTTGCCGGGGAACAATTCACTTAACTCCGTACATACTATTTTTCCGACATGACCATACCCACCAATGATGATGATGTTATCCTTTGCCATGATCTCCCTCTCCCTCTTTAACCGCAAACCACGCATTCACTAAAAAAGCGCCATAATACCGGGTAATATGGGTAAAGCCCGCATCCGCCAACATTTCCTGTATTACCGTATTGGGCACCGGGTCTGATTCACGTCCGATGGATGCAGCGAATCGCTCCCAGTCCTCCAGAGGAATGCCCTGATTCAGCATATGACCTTTCCACGCCTGCATTTGAATGGAGAATGCTGGCTCCTGCGGACTCCCATTTATAGAAGCTAGACAAAAAGGCGCACCCGGTTTGAGACGAGCGGATATCTGACGTAGCAATGCCTGTTTGCTCTCCAAGCCCTGCAGAAAATGAAGCACCAGCAGACAGGTAGCAGTGTCATATAACGGATTTTCGTAGGGCTGTTTGGACTGTTTATCAGACTGCTCATTGCGCTGTATACACAGCAAATCTTCCAGCGTACCTGCAACAAACGATATTTTTGAGCCGATATCTGCTTGCGTCACACGCCTGCGTGCCAAATCCAGCATGTGCTCAGAGGAATCAACTGCCGTAAAGGACCACGCTACATGTCGCCCCCCAAACGTAACCAATTCCTGCCCCCCTCCCGCCCCAACAATCAGGACCTTCGGCTCTGTTGTCTGCGTATAGGCTTGTATTTCTAGCTGTGCGGTTATCAAATGATCTGTCATTTCATACAATTGGGCGTATCCCGGTATTTTTAAAGCAATCGTATCGGCGTACTTATGCACACTCGGATGATTCCAGCTCATAGGTTTATGGCTCCCTCCTAACATTTGGCCTTGATCTTCCCCGGCCATTCGTATATTGTAAATTTAATTAAGAATCATTCTCAATTATAAAGACCATACGTAGATCCACCATCCCATAAATGTGGGATTTAAACAGAAGACCTTAGAAATCTCCAGCCTTTAGGATGGGAGCAGCTTATGAACGTACACTTTACACAACGGGCACAGCTTAAGGACGCTCGGCAGCAAACATACAAGCATACGCTAATCAACCGCTTGCGTACTCAGGTTTCTTTTGATGCTGCGTGCTGCACCTCGGTAGATCCGCATACACTGCTTTCCACAGGGGCATTTACGGAATCGGGTGTGGGAGACATCCATAACAAGCTGCTGGAATACGAATATTTGCACGACGATATGATGAAATACGATCAGTTGGTGCGAGAAGGACGATCCATAGCGACGCTACACGGGGCTACAAAAGGGCAGCCGGATCGGAGCAGACGGTTTAGAGAGGTTTTACACCCCGCCGGATTCGGGGATGAGCTGCGTGTTTCGTTTATGTACAAGGGAAGCTGTTGGGGATTCCTTACGCTGTTCCGCCACCATACACAGCCTGCGTTCAGCACCGAGGAACAACAACTGCTTGAAGCACTGGCACCGTCCATAGCCTATCATCTACGTCAGGCCAGTGTCGGCTTGTGCCCAGTTCCCAGCACGACCGCGGAAAATGAATTGGAGCCAGGGATTCTAGTGCTTTCCGCCAAACTGATTCCGATTTCGTCCAATATAACAGCAGAGCAGTGGCTAAAGCTGCTTCGTCAGCAGGAGGGAATCGATGGAAACAACCTTCCCGCCCCGGTCCGGGCGGTCTGCTTGCGCGCGCTATCCACAGCCCTCCCGCCGATCGGGCAAGCTTCCGTCACATCCACTCCACCGGCCAGATTATGTATTCCCTCCGCAGACGCCGGAATTCCGTGGGTAACACTCAGGGCCACCCTCCTTCAAGGGGGACAGGGACTCGATGAGAAGCAGCTAGCCGTATGGTTCGAGCCTGCCAAAGCAAACGATATGCTACCGCTTATGGCAGAGGTGTATGCATGGTCGGAACGTGAGCGGCAGATTGTTCAGCTCATTGTTCAAGGCTTTTCGACCAAAGAGCTGGCAAGCAAACTTCATATTTCAACCTACACGGTGCAGGATCATCTGAAAGCTATTTTCTTAAAAACGGATGTAAACAGCCGTCGCGAGCTGGTATGGAAGGTATATTCCAGATTCAATTAATTTCAGCAAAACCTGCACATGCCAAAAAGACAGATGACCCCATCAAGGATCATCTGTCTTTGCATATTTGCTCTATCGAGATGCAGGGCCTATCGCTTCGAAGAGGATTTCGTATCATCGTATGACACTGGGGAAGGCTTGGCAATCCATTCATCAGCCTCTGGCTCGATATCCACGCCGTTGTCCAGCTTCGTTTTTTCCATCAAGGAATCTCCGTCCTCGTTCTTCTTGTTGCGGATTTTCGCTTCGTCTTGAGTGTGGTCGCTCATGTTGATTCCTCCTTTTTGTTTCATCGGATTGTTGTACCTTACTCATAATTGCCCATTGCCGTCCTGTACAAACCTCTACACGACCAGATGACCTTTTTTCTCCGCCGGACCAATGGTCGCCTCAATGCCAGCATTAAATTCCAGAAAGTCGCTTTCCACTCCATCACTGAAAATAACCCCATTTTCCGGCATCTGCGAAGCAATCCGCAGCGGTTTTTGGGCTGCTACCTGACCAAACACCAGCTCCACAGCGGTCGTCCGACTGGGAAACGGTTCTCTCACCGTAAAATAAAGCGATGGCGAGCTCCAGACTGCACGATGATCATGGCCCATTCTATCTGTCACTACTTCTGAGCCAAAGGCTTCATCCGACACCAGCTGGTCTGGAGTCAAAGAAATCGGATGCCGCGTAGCGCTGCCGACAATCCCGGCCGCTCCGGCCAGCACGCTGGTCAGCCAGCCCGTCGTCCCCAGCCCCGTGGAAACGATAATGCCGCTGGACGATTGCTGCTCTACCTGATCCTCCAGCCTCAGCTCGTATCTCGCGGAGACATGGGTTTTGCGCCCAATGAACAAATCGTTCACAGCATATAGCGACTGGCCATCATTCAGTTGGGCTTTAGCCAGCGTGACTTCCTTAATTGGCCGCCTGTGTACAAATACATCCGGCACCACCCAGCGCAGATCGGATACGGTAAACGGTAGCAATACCCCATCCCAGCGCAACGGGTCTGGATTCACGCCAATAAGCGGCTGCTCGTTCAAATATTTTAACGTGTTGGCTACCAGTCCATCCTGACCCAGCACCACCACCGTGTCCTGCTCACCAAAAATAAAGTTCGGCACATGCTCGCGCTCCACAATCTGGACTCGCCCCAAGGCCGTTAACTCCGACGTTGCCATCGCCACCGCCCTACGGTAATTCTCATCCTCCAGCACATAATCGCTGAAATCCGACCCCAGCCGTTCCATAAAGAAGCGCGCCTGCTGGATCGTATTATATCGGACAATCAGCTCCTCCAGTCGTGTTTTACGTTTTACCAGAATAATTTTGCGCTCTGTCAGTCGGCTGCTCATCGTGCTCTTCCTCCAGTTCCTCTCGAACCTGCCGATCCGCTTGTTCCCGCCTCTGACATCAGACCTTGCAATAGATCCGGCGTAATGTTCAACTGACCGATTTTACCTGCATTTTCTGCAAGCTCCTGGAATGCAATCGCAATCAGCTTATCCGGACTCATATCCATATTGGCCATAGCCTGAAGCACATTCGGCTCCACATCCTGCAATGATTTCATCACTGCCGTCAGCTCGTAGGCCTTGGCATCGGCTTCCGCCTTTTTATTCGTCACCGTCAGCTCAATCAGCTCACGTTTTTTCTCCTCCAAGGCCGTGTCAAAGCGCAGCTGCTCCTCCTTCATCTCGCTTTGTTTTTGCTTCACAGAACGCTCTGCATCGAGCTGGGTTTCACGGATTTGTCTCTTTTTCGTTTCCACCGCAATTTCCGTGTTCAGCTCATTCTCCTTCACACGCCGCTCCTGCTCAATGGAGGCATTACGACGCTCATACAGCGCATGATCCGCATTGCGAAGAATTTCCTCTCTCGCCTGCGCCTCCAGTGCTCTCATCGTTTCCTTATTCGGTAAAATCGCCAGGATCGACAGCCCCATGACCTCAATCCCCAGCTTTTCCATTTCTGCATGCTGAGCCATATCCTTCGTCATATTTTGCGCCAAACGCTCACTGGACTGAACAGCCTCCTTGAGCGGGACACGTTCCAGATACTTTTTGGTAAGTACCTTTGCGATGTTAATCACCCGTTGCGCCAGCTTGCCTGGATCATCTGAAATATGGCGCTTTCCTCTCAGGTCATACGTATAGTTCAAAATCTGCGTCGTTCGCCGATAATCCACAATCCGATAAGTCAGCTGTCCCTGCACCGTCACCGCCTGAAAATCATTCGTCATGTCCTCAAACATGAACGGCGCATCAATGGAAGAGACAGGCACGACGACGACCGAGGTCGTTGGAGCATAATAATAAAAGGATAATCCGACCCCCTCACGAACCACCTTACCGTTCTTCACCTTCATCACATACTCACTGGGCTGAAATTTAACAAAATTAAATCCAAACATAGTCGCTTCCTCGCTTTCTTTATAGTTTATATTATTTTGTTATTATCACTTTGTTATTAACAATAAAGTAGCATACTTTTTCAATAATTTCAATATGACATTTATAAAAAAATAAAGGCCGCTTCCTCTCCGATATGCTCGGTTAGAGGAAACAGCCTGATTCGTCTCATTGCCTGTCCTATAAATCTTTAAAAATTGTATTATATTGTAAAAAACTATATTCGGTATCCTATCACGGGTCATATAATGAACAACAGTTGTATAGTTGTATAAAGATATGATGGACTCCCCAGATTAGCGGCGAACTGCATCAGCCTTGGGACGCAAGGAATCCGGTCTCATATCTGTCCAATGAGTGCTGATATAATCCATACACGCCTCACGGCTGTCTGTCTGGTGAACGATCTCCCATCCGGCCGGTACATGCTGGAAATCAGGCCAGAGTGAATATTGTCCTTCTCCATTCATCAGCACTAAATAACCACCTTCATTCTGCTCAAAAGGGTTAACCATGGTTTGTTTTCCTCCTTTCGCTTGGGGTGTCATTTAACTTAGAAAGCCCGTAGTTTTGCTGCCAGCAGTTGTCCAATGTGAGCCAAAGGTCCCGGCTGGCACAGATCCTTATGGCGGCAATCTAGTTCATGCTGTTCTAGCTGTCCATCAATATAGGGAAGCCAGGTTTCCGGAGCAATCGGCTCAAACCAATCCGGAATAATGGTAGATCGGAAAAATAAAATATCGCCTTTATACCGTCTCGGAACGTATTCTCCCAAGATACGCACAGAATTTACATAAGTATCCTTGAGGTTTAAAATCGTCTCCTCGCTGAGGCTGGCCAAGGCGCTGCCATCACTTCGCAAGATATGCAGGGCGGTGGAAAGCTGCAAAGGCTCATCATTCAGACTATCCGGATCATAACCACCCAGAGCTAGCAGAGCGATTAACGCTTCCTCCTCATCTGGCCCTCCCCGTAGCGGCAAATGGTGGCTTGGGTAGGAGTCCAGCATGGTCAGGATCGCAATCGTCTCTCCTTCGTCTTGAAGCTGTGTCGCTATTGCATGAGCCACATTTCCTCCCAGAGACCATCCCAACAGATGATACGGTCCTTCAGGCTGAACAGTGCGAATATGACGAATATAATCGGCTGCCATATCATCCAGCGTCTGCGGCAATTCCTCCTGTCGGGCGATCCCGCGAGCCTGTAAGCCATAAATCGGAAAATCCTTGCCCATGGATTGGATCAGGCCCGCATAACACCAGCTTAATCCGCCTGCCGGGTGTACACAGAACAACGGAGCTTGCACTCCGCTTGCCCGCAAAGGAAGCAGCACGTCCAAAGCCCCTTGACTGGCACCTACGTTCAACTGCTCAGCTAGGCCAGCTACTGTTGGTGCCGCAAAAAGGTTGCCAATGCCCAACTCGATACCCAAGGCCTCGCGGATTCTACTAATCAGCTTCACAGCCAGCAATGAATGACCGCCCAGATCAAAGAAACCATCATCTATACTGATTCGCTCCATGCCAAGTGTCTCGGCAAACAAATCACACAGGATTTCCTCCTGTGGCGATCGCGGCCCTCTTCCTCCCCCCGCAGCTATCTGCATGGGAGCAGGTAATGCTTTACGATCCAGCTTGCCGTTAGGTGTAAGTGGGAGAACGGATATCGTGACAAAAGCTGACGGTATCATATAATCAGGCAAGCTGTTTCCTGCATGCAGCCGAAGTCTGGATGCCTCCGGTTCACTATCGGATACAGGGACAATATAGGCGACGAGTCGTTTGTCCCCCGGCTGATCTTCGCGGACAACGACCGCTGCCTGAGCCACATCCGCATGCCGAACCAGCACCGCTTCAATTTCCCCCAGCTCAATGCGAAAACCACGTATTTTGACCTGCTGGTCAGCACGTCCGGCATACTCCAGCGAGCCGTCAGACCGCCAGCGGGCCAAGTCACCTGTACGATACATCCGGCTCCCCGGCATACCGTACGGATCGGCTACAAAACGCTCTGCCGTCAAAGCAGGTCTTCCCAAATAGCCTTGTGCCAATCCAGCACCGGCGACATATAAATCACCCGTTACACCCGGCGGGACAGGTTGAAGTCGGTGGTCCAGCACATACACTTGCAGGTCGGGAATGGGACGCCCAATCAGACTGTTCGCTTTGACAGCCACCATATCACGGTCCAACGCAATGTAGCTGACATGTACAGTCGTCTCCGTAATCCCATACATATTCACCAAGGTAGGAGCATCGTCTGCATGCCGCTCATACCAAGCAGTCAGCCGGCCCAGTTCCAGGGCCTCGCCGCCAAATACCACATAGCGCAGCGCCAGCTTTTGCGACAGGACAGGCTGTTCAAGATCAGCCTGCATCAGCTGATAAAAAGCCGAAGGTGTCTGATTGAGCACCGTTACGCCCTCATCTGCCAGCAATTGCAGGAATTGCTCCGGAGAACGACTGACAGTATACGGCACAATGACAAGACGGCCTCCATGCAGCAACGGCCCCCAAATTTCCCATACTGAAAAATCAAACGCATAGGAGTGGAACAAGGTCCATACATCCGACGGGCCAAAATGAAACCAGTCTTGTGTCGAATCGAACAAACGCGCGACATTTTGATGGGGAATAACCACACCCTTTGGTTTTCCGGTAGAACCGGATGTATAAATAATATAGGCAGGATGAAGCGGTAACAAAGGTTTCAGGCGATCTGCATCCACCGGGTTCCGGTCGGGATACGACTTCAGTTCCTTACTGATCTGAGGATCATCCAGCACAATCGGGAATACCGCGCTTGAGACAGGAATTGAGGATATTGTCACCTGAACGCTGGTAATCATCAGAGCAGGTGAAGCATCCTCCAGCATATATGCGAGACGGTCTGCCGGATAATCAGGATCTAGCGGTAAGTAGGCGGCTCCCGATTTAAGCACAGCCAGCAATGCAATAACCATATCCAATGACCGGGGAAGCGCCAGCGCCACAATGTGATCTGGACCTGCGCCACGCGCTATCAGCAGATGCGCCAGCCGATTGGCACGTGCGTTCAATTCCTCATAACTTAGCTGGCTACTCTCGTATGAAACTGCAACAGCCCCCGGGGTACGGGCAGCCTGTTGCTCGAATAAAACAGGCAAGCTCGAGGTAGGTGCTTTGTTGAGACAAGTGCTCGCGTTCGTGTTACCGTTCCACTTCACGAGAATTTCGCGCCGTTCCTCTGGTCCCAAAATATCCAATGCACCTATTGGTTGTTCTGTATTAGCCACCGCAGCCGCCAATAGCCGCTCCAGCCGTACCTTCATAGCCTCTATTGTTTCCCTTTTAAATAAATCGGTATTGTATTCGATCCAGCCCTCGATTCCATCAGGCCGCCCGTCTGCGGTCCGACATTCGCGCAGCTCCACCGTCAGATCAAACTTCGCTGCACCCACACTGGCCAACTGCAGCTGAGTTTCCACACCCGGCAATAGCAATTCAGGATCAGGGGTGTTTTGTAAAGCAAGCATCACCTGAAACAATGGATGTCTCGATCTGGAACGTACAGGGTTCAGCATCTCGACAAGCCGCTCAAAAGGTACATCCTGATGTTCATACGCATCCAGACAAGTACGACGGACCCGTTCCAACAGCTCACGGAAAGTGGGGTCGTCCGATGTGTCGATACGAAGCACCAGCGTGTTGATAAACAAGCCCACGAGTTGATCCAGTCCCTCTACATTGCGTCCCGCTATTGGACTGCCCACCGGGATATCCGTCCCTGCTCCCAATCGGGTTAGCAATGCGGCCAGCCCGGCTTGCAGCACCATAAACAGGCTGGCCCGGCCTTCACGAGCCAAACGCAGCAACTGCTCATGCAATTCGGGAGCGATCCGCAACGCAACAGTATCTCCCCGGTAGCTGGCCTCGGAAGGACGTGGATAGTCTGCAGGCAGATCTATTTGATCCGGCAAACCTTTCAATACGTTGTGCCAATAAGCAAGCTGCTTGTTCATCAGACTGCCGATTTCGTTCTCCCTGCCAAGCAGTTCCTGTTGCCATAGTGCATAATCCGCATATTGTACAGACAGCTTCGGCAACATCGGTGCCATACTTTCAGCATGTGCGGATTGTTCCGCATGTGCATAACGCTCGATGTGCATAGCATAGGCTGTAGCCAAATCACGTGTGAGTGCATTCAGCGACCAGCCATCTCCGGCAATATGGTGCAGCAGCACGAGCAGCACATGCTGGTCAGCAGACAGCGTGAACAGTTCGGTCCGCAAAGCCGGCTCCGCTGCAAGATCAAAGCAGTAACGGGACCCTTCTGCAAGTAAAAGTGGCAGCTCTGCCTCACAGATATTCGTCACACGGAGTACAGGACAAGCTTGCTGTGTATCCAGAATGACCTGCTGTGATACCCCTTGCACATCTGGAAAAATCGTACGCAGCGTCTCATGACGGGCTACGACGTCTCCCAGAGCGGCTTGAAGTGCCTCCACATTTACATCCCCCGACATACGGATAACGAGGGGGATATTATATGTAGGGCTTGGTCCTTCCATCCGATGCAGGAACCATAATCGGCTCTGGGCGAAGGAGAGGGGAATACGCTGTGGACGCACAGCCGGAAGCAATGAGGGTCTTAAACTCTGTCCATGATCCAGTTGTTCCGCAAAGCTGGCAACCGTAGGCGTTTCAAACAGGCTGCCTAAACTCATCTCTACCCCGAATACCTCCCGGATTCGGGCCATCAAGCGTGCACCAAGCAGCGAGTGACCGCCCAGATCAAAGAAACTGTCATCAATACCGACTTTCGGCAGTCCCAGCACTTCTGAAAACAAGTCACACAGCATAGCTTCCTGCGGTGTTCTGGGAGTACGAACGTGGAGAAGCTTATCCATAACAGGGGCAGGCAATGCCTTACGATCCAGCTTGCCATTGGGCATGAGCGGCAGGTTCTCCAGCAGCACAAACGCTGAAGGCACCATATAATCGGGCAGACTCGCAGCGGCATGTTCACGCAACGCCAGTGAATGCAAACGATGAGGTGATGAGCCAGGGCCCCCCTTTGCCTTTTGGTATCCAACAGGTTCGCCAGATGCTTTTTGTTCGTTAGGTGCTTTTTGTTCGGATTGCCCGCTTTGTCCCGATGGTCTATCCGGCTCCTGCTGCATAGTCTCAATCCCGGCTCCGGCAAGCACCGGCGTCGCTGCGGCAGCGGTCGGTACGATATAGGCAACCAGCCGCTGATCGCCCTCGCGGTCCTCACGGACAATCACAGCAACCCGAGCTACATCGGGATGCCGCGCCAAAACGGCTTCAATTTCACCCAGTTCTACGCGGAAACCGCGAATTTTAATCTGGTGGTCCGCGCGCCCCCCGTATTCAAGAGAACCGTCCCATCTCCAGCGGGCCAAATCTCCAGTTCGATACATGCGGCTTCCCGGAGGACCAAATGGATTGGCTACAAAACGCTCCGCTGTCAAATCCGGGCGGCCGTAATATCCCCGGGCCAGCCCATCCCCGGCAATGTACAGGTCCCCTGTTACCCCAACCGGAACTGCTTGCAGACTACTGTCAAGCACATAAACCTGCGTATTGCGGATCGGTCTGCCGATAGCTGGTGTTCCCGTGTCCTCTTTTTCGATGGAAGCTGCAGTAGACCAAATCGTCGTTTCGGTAGGACCGTACAGATTCGTAATGCGGCAATTCAGATGTTGGAGTGCACGCAGCAATTCCTCAGGCAGAGCCTCGCCTCCAACCAGCACCCGCAAGCCCCGAATTGCTTCTGGGTGTTCGGTTGCCAGCACATGCCATAGCGTAGGCGTCGCCTGCATCAGCGTAGGCTGTGAACGGTTAATCAGCTCGGCCATAGCAGACGGCTCCTGAACGGTTTCTTTCCGGGCAATCATCAGTTGCGCACCATTCAGCAAGGGCAAATAGATTTCCAGCCCGGAGATATCAAAGGATATCGTCGTAACCGCCAGCAATCGATCCTGTTCATGCAACGCGAATTGATCCTGCATGGCGAGCAAAAAATTCGTCAGGCTCTTGAAAGTAATAACGACTCCCTTCGGCTTGCCCGTTGAGCCGGAGGTATAAATAATATACGCGGGATGGTCGCTAGATAGAGGCTGAGCCCGTTCACGGTCCGTAGGATTCGTATCCGGATAGGCTGTGTAACATTCATTGCTGTGTCCGTGCAAAACGCCTGCCAAATCCTCTTTGCCACTGCCTCCATCCAGAAGCATACGCGGTACAGAAATATCTGCCGGAATGCGATCCGCTACCTGGGCATTGGTTAAAATGCAGACTGGAGACGCATGCTCCAGCACATAGGCAACACGGTCCTGCGGATAATCAGGGTCCAGTGGAACATAGGCCGCGCCCGTTTTAAGCACAGCCAGCATCCCTATAACCATGTTAACGGAGCGCGGGAGCATCAGGGCAACGGCCTGCTCAGGCCCTGTTCCATGAGCAATCAGCCAATGGGCCAATCGGTTCGCCCGCTGATTCAGTTCCTTATAGCTAAGTACCATGTCGTTGTCACATTCCACAGCTACAGCATCACAGCTAAGTTCCGCCTGCAGCTGGAGCATTTCCTGCAGGGAAGCGACCGGCAACGGACGGGAAGAACGATTCCAGTCCTCCAGTATAAGCTGACGCTCCGCAGGCAGCAGGAGGCCGATTTGTCCAATCGGCCGATCTGGCTCCGAAGCTGCGACCTCTGTAAGCAACTGCAAGAAACGCTGTTGATGCTCTTCTATTTCCCGTTTGCTATACATAGCAGGGTTGGCATCCAAATCTATGCGCAATCCCGATCCGTCCGACCTGTCATAGACATTCAAGGACAGATCATCCACCGGGCCTGCCGACAGGTTATGTGTAGTTCCGCGAGAACCGCCAAAATCCAACTCATAGTCAAATGGCATAATATTGACCAGCGGACCGAACAGTCTTCTGTTTTCACTAAGCAAGCGCAGATCACGCCGCAGCTCCTCATGCCTGTATTTTGCATGACGTCTTATCTCACGCAACTCCTGCACCAATTGGCGGAGCAATGTGGATACATTCATTCCTGGCTGAACGGACAAACGCAGTGGCAGCAAATTCATTACCATACCCGGCACACGGAGCGAGGCTGAGCCCACCCGGTTCATCATCGGCAAACCAAATATAACGTCTTGTGTACCTGTGAGCCGGTGGATATAAATAGCCATTGCCGCCAAAATTAAATCCGGCCAGCTCACCTTGAGACGTTCCGCAGCCATTCGAAGATGATCACGCTCCGCAGAGGTAACGTATGCTGTATGGCGTATGAACCCTCCATCCGTCACTTCTTTCGAAGCTGCATGCTTGGTGGTTCTCGTCGCATTGTCTGCCAAACTCACCACCTCGAACCCATCAGCAAAGCGTTTGTTCCAAAATTCACGCTCCTGCCCAAACATCTCCGAGGCGCAATAGGCCGAATCTTCCTCTAACAGTTGGCTAAGCGGTGGAAAGCGGCCCTCTTCGTCAAAGCGGCCTTCCGCCAAAGATGTGTACAGTTGAGCCACCCGCTGTGCTATGAGCGAAAAGCCAAAGCCATCCAATGCAATATGATGAACACGCTGATACCAGAAAAATCGATGATGGCCTGCCCGGAACAATGCCTGTGTAAACAGCGGCCCGTGGGTAAGATCAATCGGCTTGAGCAAATCATCCCTCATCCAGTCTTCAGCAGCTTTACGGGGATCAGAAACTGCGCTCACATCGATTTGGTGCAGCGTCCATTCCCGCGAAGGCTGAATCACCTGCCAGGGTCCATCCTCATCCTCTCCGAACCGCAAATGCAGTGATTCAGCCTCGTCCACCGTGCGGCGAAGTGCTTCCTTAAAGCAAATGAGATCGACTGGCCCGAGAATTTCAACGTATTCACCAGTATTATAGGCCGGATTTTGCAAATCCATCTGCTGGGCAAACCAAATACCCGCTTGCGCTCCCGACAAAGGAAGACGAATATTCTGATGCTTGAGCATATATAAATCCTCCTTTACAGAGAAAAATAGTCAATATTGGGAATCACCTGCCTGGTTCGTGAAGATAATAGCTTCCACCAATCAGCAAGTGTCGGACGTTCAGCCAACTCTACGAACGTCACCTTTGCCCCGTAGCGGCGCCATTTTTCCACAAGACTCATCATACGAATCGAATCCATTCCCCGATCCATCAGATTATCGTCAGCAGCCAATCCTTCCGGTGATTCCTGCAGCAATCCTGCAACCTGCTCGCGTATCAATTGTTCAGTTAACTGCAAAGCAGCAGTCACTTCCTTTTCGGCAGTTGCCGACTTTGAAGCCTTTGCCGTGCTTGCGCTTTCATCAAGCTTCTGGTCTACTATGCCTGTCTGAGCTGTAGCCATCTTGCCGCTTTGCGCCTGAGCATCTTCCGTTGCTGACCCCTTCGCAGTCTCCAACTCGTCAATTAAAGGGGCAGTCAGCATCGTAACCGCACAGCGCTCGGCCGCGTAAGTCAAGGCCATTTTGTGGTATTCCAGTGAAAAGTCCCCCAAGGCGTCAGCTACAAAAAAAGGCTGTATATCCTTCATAAAGGCCTCGGTCGCGGTCATTAGACAGCCAATATGTGCGTAAATACCGGTAATCATGATCTGATCGCGATGATATTGCCGCAAGATATCGTCTAAATTGGTTTTTTGAAATGCGCTATACCTCCATTTCGTCAAAACTATATCCTGATCCGAAGGGGCAAGCTCGTTCACAATCTCCTTTTGAATAGGTCCATCATCCATCCCCTTACCCCAAAAATCCTGCTGTAGCCCCCTTTTCTCCGGAGCCTGACCTCCCGGCTGCGCCGAATAGATTACAGGTATCCCAAGCTGCTGACAGCGGCTTTTCAACAGCTGGATGTTAGCAATCAACTCCTTGACCGGAGATTGTCCAGCCTCAAAAGCGGTAACAAAATATTGCTGCATATCATGAATCAACAGCACTGCACGTTCAGGATCAGGCCGCCATGCCACTTTATTTTGGGGTAAATCCGAAGCACTCGGCATCGGATAAGCTGAAATTGGAGGAATAGCCATCATATCGCTTCCTTTCATTTTTCGATTCATTCCGTGTCCTTGTCTTGCTTTATGTGTTCTTGCTCATCGTTAGGCCTCAATGCAGTTCAGGTGCAGAGGATATCTGCTGTGTAATCATTTCCCGTAATGCTTTTTTACTAACCTTGCCTACACTGGTCTGTGGAAACACTGATATAAACTCAATTCTGTCAGGAATTTTGTAAGCCGCCAAACCACGTTCACGCAGAAAATTCTTCAACTCCGTCACGGTCGGCACCATCTCATATGGGATAATAAAAGCGCAGGAGCGTTCACCCAAATATTCGTCAGGCATGGCTACAATCGCTGCATCATGCACACCTGGATGGGCCAGCAAATGATTTTCAATCTCCTCAGCTGCCACCTTCTCCCCGCCCCGGTTAATTTGATCTTTGGCTCGGCCTTCGACAATCACATTACCGTCGGGGCTCAACCTCACCAAATCGCCCGTACGATAAAATCCATCCCGCGTAAATGCTCTTGCATTATGCTGATCCGCCTTATAATAACCCCGAATCGTGTAAGGTCCGCGTGTAAGCAAATGGCCTAGCTCTCCCGGTACCACTTCCTTGTCCTCATCATCCAATATTTTAATTTCATCGTCGATTGAAATGGGACGTCCCTGAGTTGCTACAATGATATCCTCCGGATCATCCAGTCTGGTATAATTGACCAGCCCCTCCGCCATACCAAACACCTGTTGCAGGGTACACCCGAGTTCCGGCTTGATCCGACGAGCAGCCTCCTCACTGAATTTGGCTCCCCCTACTTGAAGCACCTGGAGACTGGACAAATCACAGCTTCTCGACGAAGCACTATCAAGCCATACCAGCGCAAGCGGCGGGACCAAAGCAGTAATCGTCACCTGCTCCTGTTCAATCAATGGAAAGGCATCATCTGGACTCGGCGTAGGCGCAAGTACAATTTTAGCTCCCGCGTATAAGGCTCCGAAGACACCCGGAGAACTGAGCGGGTAATTGTGAGCCATGGGAAGCGCGGCTAAATACACGCTATTTTCATCCAGACCACATATTTCAACACTGCCTCGCAGACTGTAAATATAATCATCGTGTGTCCTTGGAATCAGCTTGGGCAAGCCTGTACTCCCACCGGAAAGCTGGAGAAAGGCAATATCCCCCGAAAGCACCTGGGGTAACGACTGATCGGGCTGGATATACAATCCGGATAGAGCCGTAAATTCCTGCGGCTTGCCCACAACAATGACATGACGCAGGGTTGCCGCTTTGGCTTGTACCTCTCTGGCCAGTCCACGATAATCAAAGCCCGAATATACATCTGGAATGATATAAGCAACCGCCTCGGAAAATTCAGCAAAATAGGCAATCTCGCTACTGCGATGAGCCGGAAGCGAGAATATGGGCAGCGCTCCCAATCTGAACAGCGCAAAACATACTTCAAAAAACTCCGTGATATTCGGCAACTGAACGATGACCCGATCCGTCTGTCTAATTCCCAACTGGTAAAATCCGGCTGCCAGACGATCTACTTTTTCGTCCAATTCGCGGTAGCTTGTACTTTTTCGACCGTCCGTCACTGCGATTCGGTCACCTTGCGATCCCGCACGCTTCCGCAGCATTTCTCCAAAGGTCACTCCCTCCCAGTAGCCTGCCTTTCGGTAACGCTCGGCAAATTCCTGCGGCCATGTAGGGCATCCGGGCAACATCATGATATTCCTCCTCTTTCTGTGTCGTACTCTTTATTCATGCTTCAGTCCCAATGCCTGAAGCATGGTTCCAAACTTGGCTGCTGTTTCCGCCAGTTCGTCTTCCGGGTTTGAAGTCGCCACAATGCCTGCCCCTGCAAACAAACGCAAGGAATGCTTTGCAGCTTCTGCACAACGGATCGTAATCACCCATTCTCCATCTCCCGCTGCATCACACCATCCAACAATCCCCGTGTAAAAGCCCCGATCAAACGATTCGATATCTCGGATAACCTTTTTGGCCTGCTCTGTAGGCGAACCGCATACGGCTGGCGTAGGATGCAGCGCCAGGGCAACGGCCAGAGATGAAACCGACAAATCCGCCAATTCTCCCGTAATTTCAGTCGAAAGATGCCACATCGTCTCTGTTTGTATCAGCGAAGGCTCCTGCGGCACATCCAGTCTCCGGCATAGCGGTCTGAGCGCCAAGGCCACCGCTTCGACAACTACCGCGTGCTCATGCCGGTCCTTGACCGATTCCAGCAATGCCGCAGCCCGTAGCTTATCTTCGACAGGATCATCACTGCGAGGTGCAGAGCCAGCCAGCGGATTAACCGTCAGATGCAGTCCCTCTCGGGAAACGAGCAGCTCGGGGCTGGCTCCAATCAGCGTTCGCTGTTCCACACTGACATCAGCCTTGTCCGAACCTGCTTCCACCGCCTCCAAAGGAGGTAAATCAACAGCGAAGGTATAGCCCTTGGTATTATGTCTGGCTAAATTATGCAAATAGCTTGGAACGTCTACTTGTTCCGAAGTATCCAGCTGCAGCGTTCTGGACAGCACGATTTTGTTCAGCTCCCCGGACGCAATATGTTCCAGAGCCCGTTCCACCCCCTGTACAAACTGCAACGGTTCGGGTACGGAACGAATACCGTAGTCCGGAGCCTGCCCAAGCTTTGTCGGGTTCACGCTGCTGGCAGCATTCGCTGAATCGGCAGCTTTCCCATTCCCGGAGTGCCAATCCGTAGAGTCAGAATGAAGCGGTCCCGCCCATCGAGTCTCTGCCGGAACCAAAAGCTGTGCAGCCCGTGAAGCATCAAAGGGAATAGCTCCCACCACAATCGGATGTCCACCGTGGGACTGACGCACACTCTCGAGCAGCGTGGCTACACGCTCGGCCAATCCACCCTCCGTATCGCTTGCCTCCCCATGCGGCAATGCCCCCAACGTACCTTGGGCCAGTAAAGTCCGGGTGGGTGACGCAAAAAAGAAAGACGAGCCCGGCTTGTAATCTTTTAGCAACTGAGTCGCTTGCACTTCAAGCGCAGTATTGGATTTCATACGTTATTGCCTCCTAGTCCATTGTTTTCTGTCACGATTGCCATCACTTATTTCCATATAAAACTGCTACATTCCACTCAGACACCTAACGTAGCGCCGCCATCAATGCGCAAATCATGCATCGTTATATGGCGTGACTTGTCCGAAGCAAGAAAAACAACAGCATCCGCGATATCTGCCGGATCAGCCAGTCTTTGCAGTGGAATGCCAACCTTGTAAGCGTTTGGCGATCCGTCAATAGCCGCTTGTGCGCCACTTTCGTCAGACCACAGCGACCGCTGCATTTCTGTCTCCGTAGAGCCTGGAGACACCACATTACAGCGAATATGATGGCAGGCAACCTCCAATCCCAAGCATTTGGTAAACATCGCCGAAGCGGCCTTTGAAGCTGCATAAGCTGCCATATACATACGTGGTACAGCTCCCGCATTGGAGCCGACCGTGACAATCGAGCCCGATTTGCGAGGAATCATATGCTTCACCACAGCCCTGGATATGTAAAAGACACCGTTTGTGTTTACAGCAAACGTTTCCGTCCAGTCGCTGTCACGGAGCGTGTCTACTTGCCCGATTCGCAGCACACCCGCAACATTCACCAAAATGCCGACTGGCCCGAGATGGTGCTCAATCTGTTCCACCGTCTCATCGACAGCCGCACGATGGCTGACATCCAAGGGAAATGCCGTTGCACGATAGCCGTCATGCACCAGCTCTTCCACCAGCCTGCTCACACCTGCTGCGTTCTGGTCTACAGCGGCAATGATTGCTCCCAGTTCGGCCAGAGAACGCGCCACAGCAGCACCGATGCCTTGGGCAGCACCTGTAACCAGAGCTACCTTCCCCTGTATTCCGTCATCACTCATGTTCATTCCACCCTTTCCAGCAAAATCAAAAACTGCAGCTATATGCCCAATTTCTGCTGTAACCATCATTCATTTTGAATTTGAAACATTAATAATGATAATCATTATCAATTGCAAGTTACAAAATATGATAACTAAACCATCAATTACAGTCAATGTTGATAATCGTATATTTTAGTCCATATTTATACATTTAAGCGGATTATCAATTTAAAAAACCCTCTCCTGGTAGCATCGGAGAAGGTTTTTGGATTTTATCCCTTTATTTACTCTATATTCCTTTAAATATCTTCGTTTTTTGGTCTTTTTTATCTATTTAGTGACAAATCGAAGCAAAACGAACGGCTCTGCTCACCAGTATCGGTAACACGGATATATGGCCTTCATCTGCAAATTCACGGAATTCGACATGCAATCCCGAATCCTTCACATTTGTTAAACGCTCAGCAAGCTCCTTGGCCTTTTCCTGCATACCACTCGAATGGCCTGCTTCCAACTCACCCACCCCAATTAACAGCCTTTTGTTCTGCTGCTTCTGAGCTGTGGAGGCTGCAAAGTTTTTCTCTTCCTCCATAAGGACACTCCCGCCCCAGTGAATAGAGGGACTTCCCGCTATATAAACCTGATAAGAGTCGGGGCTTGTAAACAGGGTGTGTAATACAAACAATCCTCCTAACGAATGACCGAATATCGCCTGCCTGCTACGGTCAATCTGGAAATCACGCTCCATCTCAGGCTTCAGCTCATTTTCAATAAACGACTGGAAATCCTCGGCTCCCCCGCTTTCATTAAGTGCTTCTCCGTTGGGTCCTACAGGAAGCTCTACTTCCGTCCCTGGCAATGTAAGATCGTAAAATCGAGAAGGATGGAACGGAGACTCAGTCGGGTAGCCTATACCAATAATTATAGCCGGGACAACGCCCGTTTTATCAGGCCGTCTGCCCTGAACACGCACCGCTTCCACCATTGTTCCGAACACAGAATTAGCATCCAGTACATATATAACCGGATAACCTGATGCCGGAGGTTCCTCAGAAGGAATAGCTATAAAAATATGATATTCACGGTTTGCAATGCGTGAGCGCATCACTCGATGCTGGCTGCGGGGAATGTACACAAGTGCGTCAGCATCGCTAGAACCATGACTTCGAACAAATTGGTTTTTGATGGGGATAACCTCCTTTTGGAGCCTTAACCCAAAATTGGATCAGGCCGTTTTTTTCATAAGCAAGACTACAAAATAAGGGACTCCGATCACCGCAATAATCAGCCCAACGGGAATTTCCGCAGGTGCAACCACCGTTTTGGCAACAAAATCAGATAATAGTACCAGCACCATCCCCACCATACCGCATACGGGAATGACATGACGATGATGAAGTCCAACCAGCCTTCTGGCAATATGAGGGGATAATAAGCCTACAAAGCCAATTCCCCCCGAAACAGACACACAGGCACTAACCAGTCCAATGCTGGACAGCAGGAGAATGGACTTTTCCCTTTCGGTCGCAACACCGAGGCTTTGGGCCGTATTTTCATGCAATTGAAATAGATCCAGAACATACGACTTTAGCCAAATGATGGGGACTAATATGACCAGCCAAGGAATGACGGCGGCAACCAGCTTCCAGTCAGCACTCCAAATGCTTCCAGACATCCATACTGTCGCCATTTCAAAATCCGTGGCTTTCATCTTCAGCGACAGATACAAGGTCAAGGCACCGAAGCCGGAGCCAATCGCGATGCCCACGAGAAGCAGACGCTGCGGATCAAGACGTCCTGCTTTCCAGGCAAATAAATAGATTAGCAGCGCAGCCATCAAACCTCCAACCAAGCCAAAAAAAGGCATAGCCAGTGCTGTAGTCCAGCCCGTTGTCTCCATTTGTCCTTGGTAAAAGAACATGAATATAACGATGGCCGCCCCCGCACCTGCATTTATGCCTAAAATACCGGGATCGGCCAAGCCGTTCCGTGTAACCCCCTGTACCGCTGCTCCAGCAATCCCAAGCCCCAAACCGACCAAAGCCGCAATCACAATACGCGGCAGTCGAAAATCAAAAATAACCAAATCCATCTGTGGAGTAGGATTGATACGGAACAACGTCTCAACCACTTCCTGAAGAGTCATGTCGTACTCTCCATGGGTCAAGCTAATATAGGCGGCCGCTAAAATGAGCACAGCTCCGCCTGTCAGAACGAGCCCCAACCGCATCGTACTGATTTTACGCATGCTCTCCCCCTCCTTTTCTGCGTATTAAATACAGAAAGAATGGGATGCCAATGACCGAGGTAACCACACCAATGGGCGTTTCAAACGGATAGTTAAGAAAACGGCTCAACACATCAGACATGCCCAAAAAAACGCCACCGATCAAGCCAGAGCATGGAATGACCCACCGATAATCCACTCCAATTACATATCTGGTGATGTGCGGAATCAATAAGCCCACAAAAGCAATTTTTCCTGCCAACGCTACAGAAACGCCCGTCAGCAATGCAACGCAGAGCATGGCCCCCAGCTTGATTGGCAGTGTCCGTTGTCCCAAGCCTGTGGCGACTTCGTCGCCCAGCGACAGCAGTGTAATAGGCTTTGCTAGCAGCATCGCCCCCACAATTCCCACAATGGCAAAAGGAATGGACAATTGAATAAGTCCGGGGTCCATTTGGTGCAGACGGGCATTAAACCAGAAGCTTACATTTTGCGATACATTAAAATAAATGGAAAGAATGGCCGACAGGCTACTTAAAAACGTGCCGATAATCGTTCCTAGAATAGCCATGCGAACAGGAGCAAGGCCACCGGGAATCATCCAGGCCAAGCCAAATACAACAGCCACCCCCAGAGCCGATCCTACAAAAGAACTGCCGATCAGGCCCATGGACGTGGAGTTGGGTGCCAAAATCATCATCAGGGTAATCACAAACGCGGCCCCATCCGACACGCCCATAATTGAGGGAGAAGCCAGAAAGTTTCGCGTCATGCCTTGCATAATGGCTCCTGAAATAGCGAGAAAAGCACCAATCAATATAGAGCCGACTGCCCTGGGCAGACGCGAGCTTAAAACAACCTGATGATCCACATTTCCGGCATCAAAATGGAAAAAGGCAGCAATTATCGTCTCCCATCCTATCGTTTTAGCTCCATACATCACAGAAAGCAGCACCGTTAAAACGATAAACAAGGGGGCAATGAAGATTAAAAGGTAAGGAGAAACCAGCTTTTTTCCCATGTTCCTTCCTTTACTGCGAAAGTCGGTTTACAGCCGCTTCCAAAAAGGCGATTTTGCTCCATGAGGTGCCGCCCTGAGCATTGGGATCTACAATGTTGACGAATGTTTTTTTATTTTTGACGGCATTCATGCTGTTCCAGATCGGATTCTTTTCAAGATCAGCCAAGGCCTGCGGCTGATCCTTGTTTTCTCCTTCTGGAAACTGCACGAAAAGATAATCCGGATTCATATCAGCCAATTTCTCCAGGGAAACCGCCTCTTGAGCCTTTACTCCATCTAACTCCTGCGGCACCTTGGCCCCCAAATCGGCATACAGCGAAGGATTGAAATACACATTAGCAGGATATACATACAGATTGCCTGTACGAATCCGCACCATCAGCACCTTTTTGTTTTCCCATACGGGTTTGAGCTTTTGTTTTGCCGCTTCCATGTCCTGCTTGTATTTGTTTAATAATGTCTGTGCCTGCGCCTCTTTGCCTGTAAGCTGCCCCATCATTAACAGGTTCGCTTCCCAGTTCGTTGAAATATGGGACACGGGAATCAATGTAGCAACCTTACCCAGTTGTTCTGCCACCGCTGGCCGAAATTTGGAGCTGCCCAGAATTACATCTGCCTTCAGCTTCAGAATCGTTTCGGCACTAGGCTGCATCCGGTCTCCTACATCAGTGGCTCCTTCCATCGCTTTTGCCATATATTCAGGGAACTTTCCTCCCGAAGTAACTGCCCCGACCGGCTTAACTCCCAGAACAGCCGCATCTTCCATCGCTTCCAGACTAGCTACAACAATATGATCCGTCTTGGCCAGCTTGTACGTCTTATCCAGATATGTAATCGTCTTGGCACTCTCTCCATTGGAAACGGATGTCTGCGCCGCTGCATGTGTATTGGCCTTGGCCGAACTATTCCCCTCCTGCTCCTTCCCAGCACACGCCGTTAGCAGCAAGCTTACTGATAAAAAAGTACATCCCCATACTGCAAATTTCTTCATGACCTGAATGGCTCCCCCTCTAAATACTTAAAATTATAGATATTGATTATCATTATCAATGATAACTATTATCAATACTAGAAGAGAAATCATTGCATTGCAATACTTTTTTTCTAAATTTTCTCAGCTATGAGCTTTCGCACCTATTATGAGCGTTTCATCTAGGTAGTACTATCCCTGTCCTTCCTCTCGATATCATCCACATTCCATTCCCTGTAAAATTGCTCCAGATACATCTCCATCCATTGATGCCGGATCACCGCCAGTTGTTTGCCATAGGCCGTATTCATTAAATCCTTGAGCTTCAACAGCTTTTCGTAAAAATGGTAGATGGCGCTTTTGCCTGCGGCACGATAATCGTGCTGTGAAAAATCTTTATCCGGGTGATGCATCATAGTGCCTTTTGAGCCTGCATACATAAAGGTTCTTGCAATACCGATCGCTCCAAGTGCATCCAGCCGGTCTGCATCCTGTACAACCTGGCCCTCCAGCGTCTCCATAGGCGGATTTTTGCCACCATTGTAGGACATCGTAGCAATAATGGTCATCACATGTGTAATCACATCCGGGTCACTTACATGCAGACGCAGCCACTGCTCCACTTTATCCAGCCCCGCTTGTTTGGAATCATTTAATTTTTCGTCCGCCACATCGTGCAGCAGGGCAGCCAGTTCACAAATAAACAAATCTGCGCCCTCTTGGGCAGCAATTTCAAGAGACAGCTTTCTCACCCGGTCAATATGAAACCAATCGTGACCACTGTGATCATGCTCCAACTGCTGCTGTACAAAGGGCTCTGCCTTTTCAATCATATTTGCCAACATCGCTTGCTGTTGCTCCGTTTTCTTTTCCATAAGTCACCTTTCAATCCCGCTTCTGCCTCTCATGGCAGGCTGGTTTCATTTTTTTAATGCCTTCTCATTTGCTTACTGCTATCCAATTGCTTATTCCTCGACTTGCGCCATCCACTCGATGCCCTCAGTAAGCTCTTGCTCACCCATCATTTTATTCTATATTGTGGATGGCATCCAATCTTTGTGATGCGGAAGTGAATGCCATATACAAAAGAGCCTCCAGAACCATATCTAATGGCTCTGAAAGCTCCTTTATGTTCTACTGGTTTTTGTATTCAACCTATTTTACGCTATCTACTCCAGTACACCCAACTCACGGTTCTTTTCCTTGAAACGGCTGTTGTGGGAGGATACATAAGCCGCCTTGTCGGCTGAAGGGTCGATGTACAGCTTGGCGCTGTTCAATGCGAGAGCAGCATCCGTGAACGTACCTGCAATCAGATACAGCTTGCTTCCATACTCGACAAAGTCACCAGCGGCGAATATTCCCGGTATATTCGTTTCCAGCTTTTCACTCACCCGGGCATGCCACTCTCCCATATCCAGTCCCCAATCGCGAAGCGGGCCGAAGTCGGATTTCAGACCATGATTTACGATCACCGCATCGACATTCAGTATCTGGGTTTCACCCGTCTCTACATGACTGATCGTCACCTGTTCTATCGTCTCTCCGTTATTGCTATGTAGCTGGCTTACCGTATAAGGTGTGAGAACTCGGATCGAGGACGCTTTCATGCGAGCTACATTTTTTTCATGTCCGCCAAAATGGTCCCGCCGATGGACGACAGTTACACTCGCCGCAATAGATTCCAGCGCATTCGCCCAATCCACCGCCGAATCGCCTCCACCGGAAATCAGGACATGCTTGCCCTGGAACGGCTCCAGTTCTTGCACGGTATAATGTAGATTCGTAACCTCGTAGCGGTCAGCACCTTCAATCTCCAGCTTGGCCATTTTGAGAATGCCATAGCCTACTGCCAATACAACGGTGCGAGTCCAATGCTGCTCCCCTGTTGCAGAGGTCAGCAGGAAGGTTCCATCGTCCTGCCGATCCAGGCCTGTGATCTGCTGTCCTAGCACAATCGTGGGCTCGAACGTTCGCGCTTGCTGCTCGAGTTGATCGATAAGCTTTTCACATAAAATCGGGGTAACCCCTCCAACATCCCAAATCATCTTCTCCGGGTAGATGCGCATCCGTCCACCCAGTTCATGCTTGGCTTCGATCAGCTTGGTTTTCATATCTCTCATTCCGCTGTAAAATGCGGTATACATACCGGCAGGACCTCCGCCGATGATCGTTACGTCATATAATTCCAAGGACTCTGTCACTCTGCAACTCTCCCAACCTTAACGTAATATGTCTGCTTCTATTATAAGTGATAATAATTATCAATATCAATTAAGAAATAAACACATGACTTTTACAGCTCGATCCAGGCCCACAACTTTATCAAATATTGATCATACATTCTGTGTTTGGAGATGAAATTTTAGCATAATTAAATAACCCGTCAGGTCGGTGCCTGACAGGTTCTGTTTACACGTAAACGGGGACTCTGCTAGTGAGTAATAGATGACTTAGGATATAATGTCGTTCCCCAAATGGATGCTTTTATATCGCTGGTTAACGGAACGTCAGTCTCATCTATAACGGTTCTCCACCAATCCCAGGCAAGCCCTGTGCACTCCTCGGCGAAAATTCTAATGTTCTTGGCATTAGCCGGAATTGGGATCACTGTCGAGTAATGCGCTGTTTTATTTTTTCTATTATCTTTCCAGGTTTTATGAGTAATAATCTCCTGCCCATTTTCATCAAATGTAAGCTCATCCCAGGATACTTCAAAGCGGGCCACATATGCGCCACTATGGTCAAGTGTGATTTTCCCTTTGGAATATTCCATTGTTTTCGTCTCAACATACTCTGTATTGTTGTGAACTGCAGCTATGGAATTGTCTTTCAAAAAAACACTGGTATACGAAATAGGGTAACCTGGATTTTTGCTGCTATATTCTGCATTGTCCTTGATTACTTCCTGAATAACGGAGTAGTCTTTCGAGACAATCTGGTTATGTGCTTGCGCATCACCGCCTAATACAACAGCTGTAAACGAGCTTTTTTCATAGATGTCCTTGTACTTTCCGCTAGTTTGTATGCCAGGATTTTTGAGCAGTAATTTAAATGCCGTTTGTACATCATTGCTCTTTGAATCCGTTTCTAGCTTTACGTAAATAGTTCTTCCGTAAGCAACATTGGATACCATTAATGGCGGAGTTTCATCACTTACCCCTTTACGGACTAACTCGGCAAACGTCACACTATCGTCAAACAGGTCTGATGGATTGTTAGGAGAAGCGGCGGTTACGGTATAAAAAATTTGCTTGTAAGCAGCAACCATTACTCTTTTCTCACCGCTTGCTACTGCGTTGTAGTCGATTCCGAGCGTATTGTCAAGCACCTTGGCGTTTACATTCAGCGCACTGGCAATTTGGCTTTCGCTGTGTACCATAGCTTCCGAGTATTGTAATCTCGCAGGCAACGTATGGGTACTGGAATACTTTTCATCCCAGGTCGACAGGAGCTGAGCAACGGCCCCGGTAACGCCGCTGTATGATGGATTTTGAACCGTTATTGTATTTTCACTCTTTAATCCAGGCAGATCAATGCTGATATCCAGCGGTTTTCTGGAAGTCATAACCAGACTGGGCTGATTGTCCACAAAGTCTTCATTTGCAAGTTGTATGGCGCCAGGATAAGTACGATTTGCAATGGAGTCAACAATGGAGATATCCATGGGTGAAGTTGCAATCGTATTTTTAGTCCGTTCAACTACGATAAATTTGTCATTTACTTGGCGGCCTTCTTTGGGAACAAAGCTCTTGATTTGATCGCCTTTTGTACTCAAGACCTCGTTGCGATCATAATTCAGATTAGCGATTCCGGCATCAATATCATGGAGTTCGTTTGGAGCGGCGAAAGAAATACTTGAGTAAGTAAACACCTGTAAGCTTACTAGTAAACTAACGAGTACCCTTGTTCCCTTCATAAATCTTTTACTTTTCATTTGAAATTCTCCTTCTACAAAAAAATGGTATTATATTTTGTTTTATCGGTACTCGCCTAAAAAATGTTAGATGGCCAGAAACATTCCTGTAATTTAGACATTAAATTTTTATTTTTTTCCATTTTAAAGATTTCACAGGCAAATTCTATGGGGGCAGTTTCGTTGGGGGTCTGGTATGTCCTGCATCTATAGCGTGGTCAGCCTATTATTCCATCCAAAACCGGTTTACACGGTTTCCGTCTTCTTCTATGTAATCCGTATCCGGTATTCCACCGTTGCGGATAATTGTTTTTCTGGAAGCGGATTGATCTGCTACGATTTATATTCCTCGGGCATCCGTGAATGTGTGGGCCCATTCTGCAAAAGAAAGCTTGTCATCCCAGGTGACTTGCTTCATCGCCTTGGCACAACCCCAGTTTAAAATTTGTTGATGTAGCATATGTACCCGGAATCGCTCCCTAAATCCTTCTTTGGCGTTCAACCCTTTGAAGTAAACGGCAAGAAAATGTTGGGCCATCTCTTTCTCCCCGTTTTCCAGATACATGGTCGTTATTTTCGGGAGGTCTGCAACTCCATCGCCAAAATAGGCTGTCGTAAAATCAAAAAGCCCGCTGACTCTCCAGCCCTTTTTCCCGTTCTGCACAAGAAAATTTTGTGGTTTAAAATCCCCCATCACAAATGTGGCAGCTTCCAGTTGATCGAATGCTTGACGTGAGCCTTCCAACATTTCCTCTACCCATTCCATATCCTGTACAGTAATGTCCGAGTATTTTTGGGCATCCTCCAGCCAATATCGAATTCTTTCATACAACCATGTCCGATATGAGGTTGCAAAAGGACGAATCCCTAGAGTCGTTGTATCCAGCTCTCCACTGTTCTTAACCTTCCAACTGTGAAGCTCTAACAGAACAGCAGCGAGCCTTTCTGCCATTTGTTGTTTATCCGGTGAGGTCAGCTTGGCTTGCAGTTCGGGTGTATGTATGTGCTCACCGTATAATCGGGGCATAACAGCATAGCTCCAGCCGAAAATGTCCTGGGTATCATCCACCAAATACGGAGCTGGCACAGGAATTCGAGTCCGTGTGTACAACTGCTCTACCATAAACTTTTCTTCTACCCATTGTCCTGAAAACAGCGGGTTTCCCTTTAGCACAAACTGTCCAGCCGTGGAGGAAAGATAGAGCGTTTGCCCCATCACTCCTTCTGCCGTTTTTTTGGAAGATAGCAGACGCCCCAAATCAAAACGATCCAGCACCCTCTGCAATTGATCATTTGTGACCTCTCCTAACCGATTCGATGAAAAATAAATCGTCGTCGTCATCTCTATCCCCCGTAATGTTTAATCGTTGCTTCAAGGGTTTCGTCCGTATCCGCCAGCCACATAAGACTAACCTCGAACGTTCCCGGCTCGAAAAATAAAGGGAATCTCCGTTTAAACCAATCCTGCATCGGCAGATTTAACGCTTCCTTCATATCTACCCACAGCAGCTCTCCCTCAGGGGGATTGTTCAATAGTTCACCTTCCGTTGCTGTAGCCAAATAGTTAAAAACCATGTATCTCAGCCCTTGGCTCGGGTCACAAAATTCATCAATTCCTTTAAATATAATTTCCTTAACCGTCAATCCCGTTTCTTCCTTTACCTCGCGAATAGCTCCATTGACAATACTTTCTGGAAACTCGACTTTCCCTCCCGGGGCGATGTACCCCGGAAAACCCTTTTTATCCGGTCTGTTAATAAGCAAAACCTTACTTCCGTCCTGAATCATACACATGGTATATAATTGGTGTGTTACTTCCGTGGTCAATCCGATCATACCTTTCTTTTATTTCTCTCTTCTCTATAATCTAGCTTTCAATCTTGGTACTCTCCTTACTTTAACTCGTTATTACAAGAAAAGCACCAAAGCGCACATATGCTATGAGTTCTCAGTTGATATTTTTCTTATAGTAATAGTGTTTAAACCCTCGGGGAGCATCGTCAATGACGCCAACCACTTCGTATCCATGCTTTTCATAGAATTGCGGTGCCTGAAAAGTAAACGTGTTAAGCTGAATAAATGTACATCCTTTGTCATTAGCGATTTGTTCAATTTCACCAAGCAGCTGCGAACCGTAACCCATTCCTCTATACCGCTGATCTACCCACAAAATATCAACCTCTACCCAGTTCCAGCACAGTACACTTAGGAGGCCGCCAATCACCTGGCCGTCTTCATTTTTGAGAATAAGATTAATCTCTTCATATTGGGTTCGAATATCTGCAGGTACATGTTTCGCATTAAATTCAATCAATTTGTTTCTGATCAAACGCGCTTCATCTCTACTGCTCCGACTCATTTGAGTTCTCAGCGTCATGACATAAATCCTCCAATTTTCCAATGTGTCATTAAAACAGGTTCGACTGTTATATATTGTATATATTTATAAATATATAATCACTTGCTTCATTTTCGCAAGTCTGCACTGGAACCTTCACTTGGGATATACACGAAATGCCCAAATAAAACATAAAAAGCAGCTACTGGTTGGTTAGACCTGCAGCTGCTTTTTAGGAAGACAGATGTTATGAATCAAGCTCTATCATCTAGCTGTTCATCAATTGCTGACTGGAGTCAGTTTGCCACCGCCGGACAATATAATCGTCTCCCCATTCAACCAGCTATTTGCACTTGCATTCGCGTCATAGTAAATCGTGTGGCCGTTATCTACAATATTGGAGAGTTTAGCGTCACTATCAGTCAAAATGGTCAGATAGGAATCCGCTGTAACGACCCATTTGCTCGTTTGGTCCAGTGTTAAGGCAACCGATTTGGCTGTATTTCCCGAATTAATAGCACCCTTCAAGGTTGTTTTGTTTTTCAGATTAGCTGTAATGGAGCTGATTTTATCCGCAGTGATGCTGCCTGGCAATGTTTGATTGTCTGCATTAAGTGTTACGTCGGCTCCGTTGGAGCCTGTCGTTCCCCATCTATCCGCAGCAACGTTCAGCAGCACTCCGGTATTTCCTTTTAATGCGGCCCCTTTCAGGTTAATCACCGCTTCGGTATTGGTGGAGTAAAAGATAGGGCCTGCTTTGGCTGTCAATGTACCACCATTCATCGTAAATACGGAGGTTCCGACCTCGGCATCACCCGAGAAGCTTTGGTACAGCATCACTCCACGATCCACCTCTCCAGATAAGCTGGTGTTATGAACTGTAATGCTGTTTCTACCTTCAATAACAGCCGCTTCCGATCCGGTTGCTTTTAAATCCGAATTGGACACGGTAATGGTGCCTGTCGAATAGATACCAGGGGAGCCTTTGCCTGTCGTTTTGCCTGTTGCCTTGGTTACAGTAATCGTGCCATTTCCCCGGTCTGTCGCAATAGCCGCAGAATGCTCCCCAGCCGTTTTGATTTTAACATTCGTTGCATTAACCGTTCCCTTTAAGGTAGCATCCAGTCCACGCGAGGAATTGGCACTGGTTTGAATGCTAACATCTTTGACATTAATCGTAGAGCCTTCGCCTGTTGCAAAAACGGCATTGGCTCCATCGGCATCCGTTTTAACGGTAGAATCCGACAATTGAATAGTGCTGGCAGAAGCAGCCAGAACACCAGCGTTCAGGCCATAAAAGTTGCTGTAATCATCCGATGATGTAGCGCCCTTTTTAGTCAAGTTGGACTTGGTAAGTGTTAATTTGCCACTGTCAGTTACCTTGACAATCGACTGATCTGTCTGATCGGCTGCCATCGTCTGCTTGGACAAGGTTACACTTTTCCCGCTTTGTGTGTACTTCGCCGTGCCGTTGTCTGTGTAGCTGTCCGAGCCTTCACCCGGTTTCCCGCTTGGTGGTTCGCCATCCGGGGGTGTTCCCTCAGGTGGTGCCTCTACCGTTGCACTGGTATCTGTGGTACTACTGTCTGTAGAAGTTTCTGTAGAAGTTGTTGCAGAGGTGTCCTCTTGAGTGGCAGCTACAGACGTCGAAGTAGCAACTTCGGGCGTTTCGTCTGTCGATGAGCTGGCATAAGCGTATGATGCAGTAATGGAAGCCAGCAGTACAGCTGTAGCAATAACATTCAATTTCTTTTTCATTACATCCATCCCTTTTCACAAAGTTTAGTTTCACGAAACCTGTATGCTTGGACTTGATGTATTTACAAAGTGCCCGTGTAGATCATAAGGGGTTGTCCCTATCGGGTACACATTCATCTTAGAACAGCAGGTTGAAAATAAAATGAGCGCTCACTGAAGGTTTGCTGAATGCTAAAAAAAGCAGACCCTCCGGTGAGTGGAGAGCCTGCTATCTTCAATAATCTATCGGCCTATCATCTATCGTACATGAGAAGTGGCGAATGGTTTAAATCGAGATATCCAGTGATTTTCCAATGCCCGTAATATCGCTGCTGTCAGCATTGTTGATACGGGGCGCTTCTGTGTTGCTAGGAACGGACTTTTCCACTTTTGAAGCTGATGTGCTGCTGGATTGAGAACTTTGCTGCGCAATTTGAGCTTCAATTTGTTTGATTTGCTGCTGAATCTGCTTCATTTTCGTTTCTTTTGTTTCTTTATTATCCTTACTCTGCTGTACTTTATTGTACTGTGCCTCAAGTTGAGCTTTTTGCTTTTCCAGACTGGCTGTATCGTTAGTGCTGGATGAAGATGAAGTGCTTGCAGCAGTCATAGAACTGCTGGATGTCGACGAAATATTCATATTTTTTTCCACCTTTCAGGATTTTGCAAAATCCGCATCTTTATAAAAATGTCTAAGATGACGATGAAACCGATTGCTCAAAAATCTTAGCGATTTTATCAAATAAAGCCGATATTTCTTCATCGGACACACTCGATTCGTCAGTATTTCCCATTGCGTTTCTCAGGGCAGAGAGCAGATCTGTTTCTGGATCATTCTCCGAAGTGGTCGACCCGGATACAGCATTGGAACTGAGAATGCTTTGCAGATCACTCAGCAAGGATCTTTTTTCATCTACCGTAAGCTCTTGTCCAGATGAGGTACTATTATCCTCTTGGTTGGAGGCCTCCTGGATATTCCATGCAAATGGAGGCATTATTCCGCCCATGGCTTGCATCATAGGAGGCAGACCACTGCTATCAGCTTCTGGCTGGAATGGGTTCCCTTCAGGCGGCGGTGCAGGACGATTATTTTGAATCGTTTCTGCTACCTTATCAAATAGATCGGATACCTCCTCATCCGTTGCCGTGGAAAGATCGAAACCCGATAATAAGTCGGTAATCGAAGCCAATGGGTTTTTCATGCTGTTGGTGAGTTCATCTGTTTCAGAAGACGCACTTGAAGACGTCAAATAACTTTGCAGATCAGACAACAGTGTTTTCTGTTGGTCCGTAGTCAGCGCAAAGGTATCCTGGCTTTTATTGTAATCATTACTGTAGTTCTCCGTAGGTAGCGGAGCCTGCATTCCTCCAGCGTATTCTGCAAATTCCTTGCTCAATTCCAATGAATCGTTGGATTTCTTGTGTGCAGTGTGGGCCGTGTTATTTAACCCGTTCTCGCTTGACTTCACCGTATTCGAATGATCGTAGGAAGTCGTGATTAGATGCCTGTTAATGGATAGTGACAAAGTAGGTCCCCTCTCTGTGTACATAAATTTTTAGCAGTACACCTACCTTTCATCGGTAGCAAAACTGAATGTAGCCTGAGGACACGCTGAATGATAACTGAATAATCATCCCCTTCCTGAGACCTAGACTATAGCCAAGGAAAATCCCCGCCGCAGGACGGGGATATGAACCCTACTCCAGACA
Organism: Paenibacillus peoriae KCTC 3763; assembly: GCF_000236805.1. Taxonomy (GTDB): domain Bacteria; phylum Bacillota; class Bacilli; order Paenibacillales; family Paenibacillaceae; genus Paenibacillus; species Paenibacillus peoriae. The sequence continues at coordinate 493,119 of NZ_AGFX01000041.1, forward strand.
GGAGTAAGTATAGGAATAATTTGTTACTCTTAGCAGAGAATAAATGAACGTATTCAGAAAATTGAAAGAAGGGGAACAATTCATGGTCCGTATTCGTCATTTGGTTCACGAGAGATTTATGTTCTTATTCAAATTTTTGCATTCGCCTGCATATGTGGGGAGTGTAACACCAAGCTCCAGATTTCTGGCTAAAAACATGATTGAATCCATTCCTTGGAGCGAAGTTCATGCCGTCGCCGAGCTGGGGGCTGGCACGGGAGCGATTACCCAATGTATTCCTCCTGCCGCAAGAGCTCAAACCAAGGTGCTGCTGTTTGAGAAGGATCAGACCATGCGGCAGGAATTAATAAGAAAATTTCCAAACTATCAGTGCTATTCAGACTCGCGTGAGCTTCAGATTTCTATGAAAAATGCCGGAATTGAACAGCTTGACTGCATAATAAGCGGGCTGCCTTTTTTTAATTTCCCACAAGCCATGCGAAATCAGATCGTAGAGCAAATTCATCTATCGCTCAGAGATGGAGGAATGTTCGTCGCCTTTCAATATTCCACACAAATGAAGCAGCAGTTAGGTGAATGGTTTGATATTGAAGAGATCAAGTTTGTACCCATCAACATTCCACCCGCATTCGTCTATGTATGCCGGAAGAAAACATAAGTAGGGGGAAATGGGTGTGGACGTTGCATATTTAGTTTCCATCATTGAAGAGTACGGCTATGCAGCATTATTCTTTACCCTGTGGCTCGGAATTGTGGGACTCCCCATTCCAGACGAAGTCGTTGTGATGACTGGCGGGGCTGTAACAAGCATGGGCATACTTCATCCGATACCTGCTTTTGTGATGGTATATCTTGGGGTTATATCAGGCTTATCCTTAGGTTATGTATTGGGGAGAACGCTAGGTGTATCCGTTTTGGACCGCTTACGACGAAAGAAAAAAATGGACAGGTACATTACGTTTTCGGAAAATTTAGTACATAAGTATGGAAATTTCACGATTTGCATCAGTTATTTGCTGCCCATTGTCCGTCACATTATCCCTTACATTGTCGGGATCAATAAAATAAGCTTCAAACGCTATGCACTTTTCTCTTATTCAACTGGCTTGATTTGGACGCTGATCTTCTTTCTGCTCGGACGTTTCTTTGGCCAGCATGTACAAACAGCAGGAGAACTAATCCATCGTTATGGCTTGCAGATCACATTGCTTGTCATTGTACTGACTTTTATATTTTTCATAATGAAGTATGTATGGGGAAAGAAAGCAAGAGAGGAGTAATTTGGGGTAAAGCATGTTTGGCATGTTCATTCTGGCGTTACTTACCTACATGAAAAAGAAATAGACCGCCCTGACCAAAGGTAAACGGTCTATTCTCGACCTTATCTTTCGCAGCCGACTGCTCTTTATGCAGTTGTTGTATGATGGAGCCGTGTTAGAGCACGGCTCCTTAATTATTCTTATCTCATTATAACTGTTTTTTTTGCGTAATTACGTGTTTTTATTGTTTAGATAATTATACAAGCGAATTTAAATGTTACCTTAGTGCCACTACGCAGACGGATGGTGCTTCCCATCGCCACCGCCCCCGGATTTCTTGAATTAAGCTTTGTTTAAGGTAAAAATCCGGGGACAAAAGCGACCGCTCCGCTTGTACAGCACCATTCCGTCTACTCCGTTTTCCATGTACATTTCTTCAGTTCAGCATATATAGACTTTATTCCTCACATGATAGAGCTACAGATCAGCTCATAATGGTAAAATTCCCCATCTTTAATATATTGATTTCTTTCATACACTCTTTGGACTGTAACATTATTCTTTCCTGTCGTTACCCTGTATCCTTGGCTCCTGTTAGTTTGCATGTTGCTAAGCTGCGTTCAATAAAAGTTGGGAGATCCTTCGTTTTCGGTAATCCTCATCCGCTAATAAATCATCAACATCCAAGATCATTTCATAGAAATACAAGAAAACGATAGATACAATTGTGTAAACTCAATCACTTTATCTTTTGCTATATCTTTTACGATAAAAATGATCGACTGTAAAATACATAACTTCCTTTTTTAACCTTTAATTTTAAGTCAAACCAAGAATATTCACGAAATATTCGATATTTATTGAAATTTCCTATTGATTTGATGTCACTATGATGTCACCTTTCGGTATACCAAATCGCTATGTAATGATACAATATTTACATGATATTTTGTCATTCCACATTAAAATATTTTCCCTCCGGAGGTTTGCAAATCATGTCTAATTCTTTAGAAATATTAATTGAACCCATAATCAGAAACCGATTAGAAACATTGTATAGCAATCTTTCTAAAACCTTACCGGAATACAACCAATTTTCCACGGAAAGCAACCAGTATTTTCAACAAATCCGTGAATCCGTTCCCGAGCATCTCGAACATACCCTGTTTTTATATGAAGATGCCCAAATCTCTCTACAATCTATTCTGGAGAACCAAATATATTTACAGGGATTCAAAGATGCTATGCAATTTTTAGATGAGTTACGTAACACCTATACTGGTTAAGAACTACATAATAATTTTCAACTTTAAAAATATATCTTTTGAAAGAACAAAAAACGCCTGTTGGTAGGCGTTTTCATGTTTGTCCTTTTTAGCAATACTATCCATATGATATACTATAAACTAACAACAGAATGGCTTAGATGGGCGGTCGGCTAGTCTCCTGCAAAGGAGGTGATGCCTGTGGAGGTTAAAGATACGCTGATGTTGATGATTCAATTTGCAACGTTGGTGATCTTGATTATTTCCTTCAACAAGAAAAAATAGACCGCCCTCCGGAAAAGGTTAGCGGTCTATTTTACTAATCCAACCCTACAGCCACCGCCCTTATAAGCGGCTGTTGTAAAAGAGTGAGGATGTTGGAGCATCCTTACTCTTTTTCAGTATATACTTATTAGCTTTAGTTTATCACAGGAAAAACCATGTTGCCAATATGGAATATCTTTTAAGGGGTGGCTTTCACACCACATTACTTCTTCAATTGAAGCAGCTTAATCAGCTTGTCATGAATGGCAGTATTCGGATAATTGCCGGTAAATTGAGAGGAGCCGGGTCCCATTGCAGTCAATGCCACATCTACTGCAGTGTGTCCTTTTGTCGTCCAATCAATATAGAACGTTTCGTCCGTGCCATGAATGGTGAAAGGACCGTCTTCATTGGTTGTACCGTCGTCGGCTTCATCCTTCGCATCCTTACCTTCAATCGCCAAACCGCCTGTTTCATGGTCTGCCGTCACCAGAACTAATGTATCTGGATGCGCTTTGGCATAATCCTTAGCTACTTTAACGGCCTTATCCAGCTGTTGCCCGGCCTTAATCGTCAATTCGCCTTCATTGTCATGCGCCATCTCATCCGTTCCTTCTTCCTCTACCATCAGGAAAAAGCCTTTTTTGTTTTTGGAAAGAACGTCAATCGCTTTCGTTGTCATATCCGGCAGAGAAACTGTTGGGTTGTAAGAGTTGCCAAGCTTGTTGTGAGCCTGGAACATTTCTTCGTTGGCGAACAATCCGAGCAATTTAGAGCCTTTGGCTGCTTTCATTTCCGTCTGATTCGTCACATAGTTATAGCCCAATTTCTTGGCTTGCTCGACCAGGTTTCCTTGAGTTCCCTTACTTGCTTCCTCAGGGTCTTCTGCCGGCGCATCTGGAAGTTTACCTGGTGTGCCTGCCGGATACCAGAAATCCTCACCACCGCCCAGAATGACATCCAGCTTGCTCTTTTCCAGATACTGCTTGGCAATCTCACTTTGAGCGGAACGCTTCTCGACATGCGCTCCAAAGGCAGCCCCGGTTGCGTCTGTTACTTGGCTTGTCGTCACAACACCTGTGGACATGCCTGCTTTCTTGGCCAACTCCATGATGGTTGTGACTGGTTTTTTATTCATATCCATCCCGATTGCGCCGTTATATGTTTTGACACCTGTTGCAATTGCAGTAGCTGCGGCCGCCGAATCCGTCACCAGATTGTCCCCTGAACTTGTGCTAACCAGGCCTGTTACCGGCATGTTGTCCATTTCAAGCAATCCCGACTTTCCAACCGTGGCCAAACGAATCGCGTTGCGACTTGCTTCTCCCATACCATCGCCGATAAAAAGAATGACATTTTTAGGAGCAGCGGCTTTGGCTGATGCAGTGCTCTGTCCTTTGGATGCCTGTGCAGTTGTAGACTTGGCATTAGATGAGGCTGCAAAAGCGTTAGGGATATCTGCGGATAACAATGGCACACTCAAAACGGTAATTGCACCTAAAGCAAGGATACTCTTTTTCATTGAACGCTTTTTCACAGGGTCACACTCCAATAGGATTATTATTCATACATGATGAAATAATCATATATTTGTTTTGTGAAATTTTATGAAGCATTAGATCACGTGAATGTAAAAATTGTTTTTTCATAAAGTACAAAAAAGGCATCGACTCTTGTAATCAAGGTCGACACCTTCTGTAGTATAAAAGCGATTTGTAGTTAAATCGCGGCAATTTCCTTACCGATCGGCATGGTATAGTACAACGGCTTTTGCTGTTCGTTCTGCTGATAGACCACCAGCAGCAGCGTTCGCCCATCAGCAGTCAGTGGGCTACCGCCACTCAGGATATGGTCCAGACTGAACGGTAAAATATCCAGCACAGCGTGCTTTTGCAGTTCCTTTTCCCCCAGCTTCAAGGAAGCGAAGACCGGGATCACCTCATGATAGGACTGCGACTGCTGGCTGCCCGTAGCAGATGAAACATTTGCAGCAGGAGAAGAAGAAGCCTGTACAGCATTCATACCACCTGTATGTTGCTTGTCTGCCTCTCCCACAATGTCTGCAACCACAGGAGACAGCAGTGCATCTGGATGCTGAAGAACCATTTTCATATAGCTGGACCAGTCGTCCTTCTCCAGGGTATGCTCCCACCAGATCTTACGCGGCTTGTATTTATGGTTCAGGAAATAATCGAGCTTCATCAGCCCAAGCACGATATCCATTCGCTTCGTTCCGCGCGATTCCAGAAAGGACTGGAGACGCGTGAATAAGTCTTCGAGCTGGTGGCCAATTTTTTGCCAGCCTTGCCCCTCCCAATAATCTCCGAACTCTTGAAAGAAATCAAAGGCGGATGCAAATTCACGCTCGATCAAATAGTTCACCGTATGATCCATACGATGGGAATTCCAGTATTTCTCCAATACATCTTCCAGGCGCTTGAGCCGGACGATATCGGCAAAAGAAAGGACATCGTTGCTCAGCATCTCATAAGGTGCCACATCCATGTATGTGTAATTGTACTTGGCGGCGTCAATACGCAGTCCCGTACCTCGCAGCATTTTGAGAAAGCCGAGCTGGAGCTCTTCCGGGCCAAGCGCAAAAACGTCATTAAACGTTTTCCGGAATGTGTTGTAGTCCTCCTGAGGCAGTCCGGCGATCAGATCCAGATGCTGGTCGATTTTGCCGCTTTGCTTGACCTTCATAACGGTGCGGGAAAGCTTGGCAAAGTTCTGGCGGCGCTTAACCAGTTCATTGGTCGGGTCATTCGTCGATTGAACACCGATTTCAAAGCGAAAGATGCCTGGCGGCGCATTTTCCGCCAAATAATCCAGCACTTCGGGACGCATAATATCTGCCGTAATCTCAAACTGGAAGACACAGCCGCGATGATTTTCAATCAGAAACTTGAACATTTCCAGCGCATAGTCCCGTTTAATATTAAATGTACGATCCACAAACTTGATCAATTTGGCTCCGTTGTCAATCAGATACAGAATATCCGACTTCGTGCGCTCAATATCGTAATAACGTACGCCGACCTCAATACTGGACAGACAAAATTGACAGCTGAACGGGCAGCCCCGGCTCGTTTCAAAATAAACAACCCGTTTCCCGAGTTCCGGTATATCCTCCGCAAAACGGTACGGCGACGGCAGTTCGTTCAAATCCGCCTTCGGGCGGCCCGGCATCAGGATGGCCTCTTCTCCCTTGCGGTAAGCCAGTCCATATACAAAATGGAACTTGCGATCTCCCTCCAGTTCCTGAAGCAGTTGATGGAACGTTTCTTCTCCCTCACCAACAACGATGAAATCCACATTCGTCAAGCGCTTCATCCAGTGCTCCGTATCGTAGGATACCTCCGGGCCACCGAGTACGATTTTGACCTCGGGCATAATCTTTTTCAACACGTCAATCACTTTAATCGTCTCTTCAATGTTCCAAATATAGCAGGAGAAGCCAATGACATCTGCTCCCCGCTGAAACAAATCGGAAACGATGTTCATCACCGGGTCCTTGATTGTGTACTCCGCCAGCTCGATGTCAAAGTCCTTTTCACTGTAGGCTTTAAGGCAGCGGATGGCCAGCGAGGTATGAATATATTTGGCATTTAACGTTGATAAAATGACTTTCATAGGTCACATCCTTCTATTCAAAATCCTCATATACATCGTCTGGATAAATCTCATCCTCGTTCACCGTGCCTCCGATGTTCCCCTGATTTTGAAAAAAATCAAGAAACAGCTTGCCGTACTTGCGGAACTTCACTTCACCGACACCCTTGATCCGCAGCATATCTGCCTCGGACTGCGGATTCGCCACACTCATCTCACGCAGAGTGGCATCATTGAAAATAATATAAGAAGGCACATGCTCCTGAGCGGCCAGATCACGGCGGATCAGGCGCAATTGCTCAAACACAGTCTCGTTGACCGCCGCTGGATATGCATCGCGTCCCTGCCGCCCACGTGAACCTGTCCCACCTGCAAAAGCCGTGGCATGTCGCACCACACGCTGCATAACCTCACGCTGACCCTTCAGTACCTCAGCCGCAAGCTGCTGCAAACGAACGACCGGATATTGGCCCTCAGACAGCAGCAAGTAACCTTCCGAAACGAGCACATTGATAATTTCAGCAATTTCTTTTTCCGTACGGTTGCCCATCACCCCATAGGTTGGAAGGCTGTCAAAACCATACTGCAGTACCTTTTTGTTGCGCGAGCCTTTTAGCACCGAGGCTACCATCGAAACCCCAAAACGCTCCCGCATGCGATGAATGCAGGAAAAAATCTTTTGCGCATCTATGGTCATATCGACCAACTCCCGCTCATCTGTGCATGAACTGCATATGCCGCAAGCCTCATGCTCCTCCGCCTCGCCAAAATACTCAAGCTGCGCCGTGCGCAGGCAGCGAGTTGTGTAGCAATAGTCAACCATTTGCTGGAGCTTGCGGTAGTCGTTGCGCTTGCGATCCTCATCCTGGGGATTTTGCTCAATCAGGAACTTCTGAGTGACAATATCCTGCGGTCCGAACAACAAAATGCACTGACTCGGATCGCCATCACGTCCTGCGCGCCCCGCCTCTTGAACGTAAGCTTCCATATTTTTCGGCATGTTATAGTGAATGACGTAGCGCACGTTCGACTTATCAATCCCCATGCCGAAGGCATTGGTCGCCACAATGACCCGGATATCGTCGTACAGGAAGCCTTCCTGGCTGTCTGCGCGCTCCTGATCTGTCATCCCGGCATGATAGCGTCCAGCTGCCATACCCGCATCACGCAACCGTTGGTACAAATCGTCCACGTCTTTACGAGTCGCCGCATAAATAATGCCTGATTCACCCTCGTGCTCACGAGCATAATTCAGCAAAAAGCTGCGCTTGTCTTCCCCGCGCAGCACGCTGAACGCCAAATTCGGCCGTCCAAGGCCCGTGACGAACGTCTCCGGTGAGCGCAGACGAAGCAGCCGCACGATGTCGTCCATGACCTGCGGTGTTGCCGTTGCTGTAAACGCAGCTACAATCGGGCGTTCATACAGCCCGTCCACGAACGGAGCCACGGCCAGGTAGCTGGTGCGGAAATCATGACCCCACTGGGATACACAGTGAGCCTCATCCACCGCAACGCAGGAAATCGGCAACTGGGTCATCTCATCGCGGAACCAATCCAGCTCCAGCCGCTCCGGTGCGACATACAGCAGCTTCAAATCACCATTCCGTGCGGCGCGGATGCGGTCATTCACTTCTCTCCCGCTCAGCGTGCTGTTGATGTACGCAGCCGCTATTCCCATCGTCGTCAGCGCATCCACCTGATCCTTCATCAGCGAGATAAGCGGTGACACAACAATCGTTAAACCCTCATGCAACAAGGCAGGGATTTGGTAGCATATGGATTTCCCGCCGCCTGTCGGCATAATTCCTAACGTATCGTTGCCTTCCAACATACTGGCGACAATTTTCTTTTGTCCCTCCCGGAAGTCGGGATAGCCATAAAACTTTTGCAGTAAATCCTGCGCCCGTTCCAACATCGGTGCTTGTACACTCATAGATTTAAACCCCTCATAATTTCCAGCGCCTCGGGCGCATATCAGCTTTTCTTTCGTTACCTTTAGTTTACCGGGGTTCAGAGTAATGTTCAACCGCTGGAAGACGATCAGGCAAGTTTACTCTCCCATGGCATTCGCTGTTTTCTCATGATATAGTGGACACGGTGCCGCAGTTGTACACGATCATGAGATACGGTACCAAGAAGGAGAAAGAATCCATGAACAATCGAAAACCCCAACGAAAAAATCGTACAAAATCAACGTTTAACTCAGGTGGCTCCAAGCGCAACCACACATCTGCCGGAAAACCCGGCTCACATAGACCGGAAGCACAAGGCAAAACGAGCACGCTTGATAAAACACCTGCAAAAACATACATCGTACAAAAGCCTGCTGAGTTGTTGAGCTTTTTGGTAGAGCATGTCACCGGCATGGGGCGTAATTCCATTAAATCAGCGCTTGCTCGGGGACAGGTGTCTGTAGACGGCGTGGCACGCACAGTGCACAACTTCCCGCTGGAGCAAGGTCAGACCGTCACACTCTCCAAGGAAAAAATCGCTCCCGAGGTACCGCTGACCGGCCTGCGCATTTTACATGAGGATGAGGCCATCATCGTCATTCATAAAGATGCCGGGCTGCTGTCCGTCGCCTCTGCACAGGAAAAGGAAGTGACAGCCTACCGCCAGCTTACGGCCCATGTGCGGCGAGAACATCCGTACAATCGTATTTTTGTGCTGCATCGCTTGGATCGTGATACATCAGGAGTCATGATGTTTGCCAAAAGCGAAGCCATACAGCAGCAAATGCAGCAAGCGTGGAAGGAAGTGGTGTATGAACGAACATACATCGCTCTCGTAGAAGGACAGATTAAAAAAACGGAGGGTACGATCTCCTCATGGCTGAAGGAAAGCAAGACGCTGAAAATGTATTCCAGTCCATATCCGAATGACGGGCAGCACGCGGTCACTCATTACAAGCTGCTTCAGGCCAATCGGCATTTTTCCTTGCTGGAAGTACGTTTGGAAACCGGACGCAAGAACCAGATTCGCGTACATATGGAGGATATCGGTCATCCGATTGTTGGAGATAAAAAATACGGCTCCAAATCCAAGTCGATCGGCCGTCTCGGTCTGCATGCGCGAGTATTATCATTTGTTCATCCCGTCACCGGGGTCTTGCTGCGTTTTGAATCCGACACGCCCAAGACCTTTTTGAATCTGTTTCGGGAGTAACATTGTACAGGGTAGACAGGGATTGAAGGGAGATATGAAGGGGAAACTTGGGGCTGAACGAGATAGCCCCAAGTTTTATTGATAAGCGGTATACTTCCGAACACCGTCAGCCATTTTCATCAGCTCATCCCATATATAAATGGGAGTATTGCATATTGGACAATTTAGCCAACCGATTAAATAGGGCAGATGGCTTGGAAGCTTGTTTTCTTCGATTTTCAGAGCATACTCGTATAGCCATTGTACATCGGAACCTCTGTGATCCAATAAACCGGGGTGAATCGGATGGGGAATCAGGCTGTTTGAATGCACAGGATCTTTATCGTAAACGATCAGGGTATCACTTTGTTCAGCAGGCCAAATATAGAGCGGAATACCGCAATGTGGACAATCCAGCGTATATTCGTCACCTGTATCGAAACTTTGAAGCATATAAGCTATACTACGATAGCCTTGAAAGGCGGCAGCAGCAGCCAAAACATAACGTTTACCTATATTTCCCTCGTGTTCTTTCGCATAAAGCACCATTTCTTCAGTCATCTGTGCAAGTCGGACAATGGCATGTCGATATTGCTCATAAATATATTCAGCCACACTAGAATCCACTTCTATCTGATCCCTTGCAAATTCCAGTGGAACTTTGGTATGTAAGGGATTGTAATTTTTCGCTTCGAATATTCCGCAAATGTTATATATATCCGCACGAATACCTACATCAGAACTGTTTAACGCAATGTCTACAAGGTAGGGTACGGCTGCAAATGTACAAGTATACAACGTGTTTTGGTGATACAGTTCCTCCCAATACAAGGTGTCAGCTATCTCGCCGTCATATCCGGCTTGGAGCTGGTTCAACATTTCCGGAACGTATTGAGAAGAACCGTAAGGGCCTTGGAGCAAATTCCAGACCGGATCGGACAAAGCCAGCATCTTGATACTCCTTCCACCGTTTTTCTTACAGTAACATAGGCTAGGGTTGTACAGTTCCTTTTACGATCAACATTCATTTTAACTTCATAATTCTTAGCTTCTTACGTTTATTCCATTATACGCATATGATTAGCTGAAGTTGCTTTTCTTGTTTTATGCAATATACAAAATCACTGTTCCGAGGTCTATAATCATATTCGGTTAAGTTTTTAATATTGTGAAGATGACATATGCTTTTTGAACGTTAAAAAATGAAGTGTACTTGGAATGAGCAGCCACTAACCCGGATTTTCTGTTTTACTACGAGTCCATTGTTTATTCTGTTCCAAAAACAGAACAATAAATCCTCTGGCGTACCATTTTTCCACACTTGAGCGGAGGAACATATAGCCTTTTTCCTCATGTGCATACTCAACATTATAAATCCTGTTACTTAAAAATCACTGAGGAAGAAATAAAGTATATACATAGCTACAGAACTGAACTGATTTGATGAATCGGTATATGAAAAGAAACGTTGGGAATATTATGTATGAATACTGCGACCATAAGGGGAAATAGCCTATGACCATCACATCGGAACAGCGGATTACCCTGCACGGATTTAACAATCTGACCAAATCATTAAGCTTCAATATGTATGATATCTGTTACACCAAAACCAAAGAAGAACGTGAAGCCTATATTGAATATATTGATGAACAATACAATTCGGACCGGCTGACAGCTATCCTGAAAAATGTATCCGACATTATCGGCGCCTATGTGCTCAACGTGGCCCAGCAGGACTATGTTCCTCAAGGAGCAAGCGTAACAGTGCTTATATCGGAAGGGCCTATTGTGGAGGTGCCAACTGAATCATACGCGGAATCCCCCGGCCCTCTGCCTGACTCTGTCGTAATGCAACTGGATAAAAGCCATATTACTGTCCACACCTACCCGGAGTATCATCCAGACGAGGGGATTAGTACGTTCCGAGCAGATATTGATGTCTCTACCTGTGGAGAAATTTCCCCGCTGAAGGCACTCCATTATTTGATCCATTCTTTTGACACGGATATTATGACGATTGATTATCGGGTACGCGGCTTTACGCGTGATACGCATGGACACAAGCTGTTCATTGACCATGACATCGCCTCCATTCAAAACTATATCCCTGACGAAGTGCACAGTGAGTATGACATGATAGACGTGAACGTGTATCAGGAAAATATTTTTCATACCAAATGTAAGCTAAAGCAATTCGATTTGGACAATTATCTATTCGGGTATACCAAGGAAAGTCTGAGCGTGAGCGAGCAGCAAAACATATCAACACGCCTCAAAACTGAAATGGACGAAATTTACTACGGTAAAAATATGATGTGACCCGATAAGGACGAACGCTTGGGCTGAATATAGCCGGGCTTTTGTCCTTTTTTGATACAAAGTTATCGATATCTTACAGCTTTATCTGTACAAGTGGGAGAATGTTCAATATGATAGGGGAAGAAACCACTAATTTGAAATATCAACAGCTTGCTTTAAGCGCGCTACCGATTGTAAGCGCAATCAATTGATTTTGTTATGCAACATAAAGGAGGAATTTGTATGCAAGGCGGTATTGGCGGTAAAAACATCATTTTACGACTGGAAATTTCCACCGAGCACATCCAATTTGGTCAATTGATTACGCTGGTAAACGAACATGGCGGAGATGTAATTGCGATTGACGTCATTCGTACCTCTGAGAACGTCACTGTGAGGGATATTACGGTTACCATTGCCGATCCAGCAGAAATCGACCGAATGATTGCAAGGATCAAAAAAGCGCAAGGCGTAAAAGTATTATCCATCTCTGATCGTACCTTTCTGCTGCACCTTGGGGGTAAAATTGAAATGCAGCCCAAGGTGCCGATTCAGAATCGCGACGACTTGTCCCGGGTATATACCCCGGATGTGGCACGTGTATGCATGGCCATTCATGAGGAGCCGGACAAAGCCTTTCGCTTGACGATCAAGCGCAACACGGTTGCCGTCGTCTCTGACGGAAGCGCCGTTCTCGGGCTGGGAAACATCGGCCCCTATGCAGCCATGCCGGTCATGGAAGGCAAAGCTATGCTATTCAAGCAGCTCGGTTCCGTTGATGCCTTTCCGATTTGCCTGGATACGCAGGACACCGAGGAAATCATCAAGGCCGTTAAGCAAATAGCCCCTGCTTTTGGCGGCATTAATCTGGAGGATATTTCGTCACCACGTTGCTTTGAGATTGAGCAGCGGTTGCGTAATGAGCTGGACATCCCTGTTTTTCATGATGATCAGCACGGCACAGCTGTCGTTCTATACGCAGGCCTGATCAATGCACTCAAGGTCGTCGACAAATCACTGTCCGATGTAAAAATTGTCGTGTGCGGTATCGGGGCGGCGGGTGTGGCCTGCACCAAGATTTTGCTATCGGCAGGAGCCGTCAACATCATTGGCGTAGACCGTCACGGAGCGATTACAGCAGATGAGTCCTATGAGAATTCGATGTGGAACTGGTATGCCCAGCATACCAACCCCGAACGATTGTCTGGCACGCTGTCCGAGGTTCTGAAGGACGCTGACGTGTTTATCGGTCTATCGGCAGGTGGAGTGCTGCAACGAGAAGACGTGAAGCGTATGAACAAGGCTCCTGTGCTCTTCACCATGGCTAACCCGGTTCCCGAGATTGCGCCAGAGGACATCGAGGATATTGCAGGTGTCATCGCCACAGGACGTTCGGACTATCCGAATCAGATTAACAATGTGCTTTGTTTCCCCGGTATTTTCCGGGCAGCACTCGACTGCCGTGCCCGTGAAATTAACGAGGAGATGAAGTTGGCGGCAGCAGAAGCCATCGCAAACACCATCCGTCCCGAGGAATTAAACAAGCTGTATATTATTCCCGGTGTCTTTAACGAGACTGCGGTTCAGCGGGTACGGGAAATGGTCATTAAAGCAGCCATTGCGAGCGGTGTTGCCAGAAGAGTGCCCAGAGATTTCAGATAAAAGAAAAGGATTGCTCCCTTTATTACGGGTGCAATCCTTTTTTTGCAAAAAATTTCAGGCGCTAAACGGGTTATCGCAACAACTGTTATGATCTCCATTTAGAGAACAATTGACTGGCCCGCTGGGCAAACTCCTCCAGATTGAAGCTGGAGTTATCCAGCCTGTAATACCACTTTTTGATCGTATCCAAAATCCAGGACGGGACTTTAACCCCCGCTATACCTGAATAAAACGTGTGATACGCCCATACCAGATGCTCCCATCGTTTGTCATCGCCTTCCTTGACGTATTCGGATACATCCAATACCTTGGCTCGTCCATCTTGCATCAGCACATTCTTGAGGTGAATATCACGCGGGTTCAATCCCTTGGATCGGACAAATTCCCTCGCCTCTTCCACATCCAGAATGACCTGCTCCGGCACCGGAATCCCTTGCAGCAGACAATCTAGCAGCGTAATGCCGGATTCATAGCTAATAACAATGTATTTATCGCCCTTCCCGTAATAATGAGGAAAAAAATTGGACCCCTGCAAAAGCTCATATACATGGGCCTCCGCATCTTTTTTCTCGATCGCCATGTCTGAGTACACCTTGAACGCGTATCCGGGTAATGAATCAAGTGTAAATACGGCCGCATCGGTTCCGATGCCAATACAGCGGACGTCCTGAGCGACTGTTTTAATAGTAACCGGGTCATTATCCTCCGTACTGTAAACGGTCACTTGACGTATGATGTCGTCTGCTTGTCTCCATTGTTCAACCATGTGCGACCCCTTCCTTCCCTGTTCTATACCACTTCAAATGAGGTTAGACATATGCCGGATAAGTTGTATTACGGGTCATCCTCAGGAACGGATTCAGAATGATGCAGGATTTGTTTGGGAACATGGCAGCAGTAATTTCTTCAAATCCGCATAGCTGGACGCTGTTTCATAGGCTCCCAACACGTCAGATTCCGGGGGTGCGTTCCTGTGATTGAACCAGATCGTCCGCCAATTCGCGGCTGTAGCTCCCGCCACATCATTCCGCCAGGAATCCCCAATATAGCAGCAATGCTCTGCCAAGGTTCCTGTCCGCTCGTTCACCACTGCAAAAATGCGTGGATCAGGCTTGGCATAGCCAACTGTTCCAGAGACAAAGATATGCTCTGGTGCAACATGATTTTCCAGCGCCATTGCCTTGATCTTGCTCATCTGGTGCTCTTCAAGACCGTTCGTAATCAAGCCGACCAAATATCCAGCCGAGCTCAATGCATCCATTAAGGAAGTTGCTCCTTCAAAAGGCTCTATCCGATACTGACGATCCAAGTATACTTTTTGAACATGTACTGCTTGCTCATGGGTGATATTTACCCCGAATTCCTGTAAAGCCAGGACGAAACGCCTCTCCCTCATATCGTTCAATTCACCCGGTCCTGCCTTCCCCTCCAATAGTCCTCCTTGGGCCGATAATAGATCACTATAATAGCGGATACGATGATAGGCTTCCTCATAAGGAAAACGCTCACTTAATCCTAATACTGTACGCAGCGCGTCGCGTGTAGGGTGCAAATGATCATACATGGTATCATCTACATCAAAAAAGACTGCCTTCTTTTGCAAATCCATATACCCACTTCTTTCTGTAAAATCTTTGGATGACGCTCATCTTCACCTTGTCCTGATATTATACCCGCTCACCTGTTGCGTTGCACCCTGCCCTTTCACACCTTGTCTACCGCATTCACGCTTCACAGCTGCCAACATACACTGAAAAGACCACACACAGGTAAAAGGTCACATTTTTGTTAAAGTTCTATTATACATGTTTACATTTCGTGTGAAATCACGTAACTTTTAGGGATGAACGCTTTACGGATGTACTTGGAAAAGGGAGGCATACACGATGAATTCCGGTTCTGACCTAGCCTATGGATCAGCTACACCTTTGATTGAGGCACTTATCGAATTTGAACAGGAGCTTGAAGCGAACCGGCATTCTCTGGGTTTTGATTTGGGACTGATTATGGAGCAGGGCCCGGCACCCCGATATATGGCTACACCGCCAGATGTCATTCCGTTTGCCCATGCAGGCGTGGACGGAATACATTATGGATTTTTAACCGATTTTGGACTTGAAAAGGATCTTTTATGGGCTCCCATTGTGTGCGTATCCCCCGTTGATTGGACAGGTGTATGGGTGGTTGCCCGTCATCTGCAGGATTTTTTAAGCGTGGTTTATACGGAAAATAGTTCATTAAAACGGTACTTCGCCAACGGTGAGGACTATTCTGGACATATGGGTCAGCGAGTGCCTCAGGCTACAGATGAACGTACTCTGTTTGTACACGAGTGCTTTCGGGAACGCTTCGGTGTCCAGCCCATTCGGGATATGGCTGTCTACATCGACAGTTTGCGATTGGAACGGAAGCAAAATGAAGCGGCTCCTACGTTGAACGGCTTGGGCATTCGGAGATTTCCTACTGTAAAGCATCATTCTTCTAATGCAGAAGGTGCCCTTTTGAGCGTGGCAGAGCCCTTCCATTGGGAGCAGCAAGGTGAAGCTGTGCGTGAGTTATTTCGCAGCGGATCGTATGAAGCCAGGCTGGCCTTTATCCGGGATGCCCAGACACAGCATCTGTTCACCCATTCCACCCTTCGTGCTTTTGTAGCAGGACAACTTAAATCTATGGGCCTGTCCGAAGCCGCAGCATATTTGGAAGAGTCCTATTATACCGTTATTCCGGATACGGTGGAATCTTAAACGAATTCTTGAATTTCCCCAACATCACCGCCTCTGAAAAGGCGGCTTTTTGTGCTACAATAAATGAAAATAATAGGGTCAAACGACCCAGTACGCATGAAAGAGAGCGAGCATGAATAATCATTCCTATCCTACTCCTGAGATCGTCGAGGTTTGTCTGTTGGCCGGCAAACTCATGATGCAAAATGGAGCCGAAACCTATCGCGTCGAAGACACAATGTCCCGCATTGCCTTGGCCTACGGTATACCCGAGTCCCATAGCTATGTAACACCGACCGGGATTTTTTTTGCCATTAACAACTCGGAGCCTGCCAAACTCATCCGCATCGTAGAGCGGACCACCGATTTGCACAAGGTGACCGAGGTGAATTCCATTTCACGTAAAATCAGCACAGGTAACCTGTCTCCCCGCGATGCCGTAAAGGAGCTTTCGGAGATTGGATGCGGTCCTCTCCGCTATTCCAATCGTGTACAGCTGGTAGCCGCGGCTCTGGCTAGCGGTTGTTTCATGATTATGTTTGGTGGAGTCTGGCGAGACTTTCCCGCAGCCTTACTGTGTGGCGGTATTGGCTTCGCATCCGTGCAATATTTTCACAGGCTCGTTAAGGTTAAGTTTTTCTCAGAGTTTTCCGCATCTTTTTTGATCGGCTTGCTGGCGGCTCTGCTTACGATAGCAGGCTGGGGGCAGATGATGGACAAAATCATTATTGGCTCTGTCATGCCACTGGTGCCAGGCTTGTTAATTACCAATGCCATCCGTGATTTAATGGCCGGACATCTCGTTTCGGGACTTTCCAAGGGTGCTGATGCATGCCTGACGTCTTTTGGCATCGGGGCTGGCGTTGCAGTTATCATTACGTATATGTGATTCGGAGGAGATTCAAGCCTATGCTTGCACAATTATTCACAAGCTTTATTGCCACCGCTGCTTTCGGCATTCTTTTCCACGCTCCCCGGCGCTCGCTGCTGCAATGCGGCTTTGTCGGAATGCTGGGCTGGCTCGTCTATTATGCGACCACAGACAGTATGGGGCCTGTGACCGCCAGCCTTTTGGCTACAGCCTTGATCGGCATTGTCAGTCAAGGCTTTGCGAGACTGTATAAAATGCCTGTGATTATTTTCAGCGTGGCAGGCATGATTCCACTCGTTCCAGGGGGCATGGCCTATAATGCCATGCGTCAGTTTGTACAGCATAATTATCCCCAGGCACTGGAGCTGGCCATAAGTACATTGATGATCGCAGGGGCCATCGCTGTCGGGTTGGTGTTATCTGAAGTAATCAATCAAATTTTTCGCAGCATACGTTTTAGACCCCACATTAAAAAGCAATCAAAATAGGCTGCTTCCAAAATCACGCACCTTTCAGTGCATGAGCCTTGGAGACAGCCTTCTGTGTTAACTATCTTTGCACGTTCGTTTGTTGTTCCGGTTATCCCTCTACATCATCCACTCGTCTACCCAATATTGCCAAGTCCCGCTCAACGTTATCCAGTATGGCAACACGCGGATAATAACCCCACTGTTCAAATCCAAACTTCCGCAGCAACGCAATACTCGGCTCATTGTGACCAAATACAAATCCCAACAGCGTTGTAACACCAAGTCTTGGGCATTCATGCAGCATATGCTGGACCAGACGACTTCCAGTTCCGGTTCCACGGGAAGCTTCATGAACATAAATGCTGATTTCTGCCGTACCGTTATAAGCTGGACGCCCGTAAAAGGATTGAAGACTGCCCCACCCGGCAATGCCCCCTTTTTGCCTCAAAACCCACAACGGCCGATGGTTTTCCTGATGAGCTTCAAACCACGAAATACGGCTTTCCACTGTCACCGGCTCCAGATCTGCCGTGACCATTCGACCTGCGATCGTAGAATTATAAATGTCCACAATATCGGGAAGATCCTCCCTGAGTGCAAATTCAATGGAAAAAGATTGTTCCTGATTCATTGTTCATATCCGCCTCCACTAGTGGTGATTTATTCATTGTACAAGACAAGCGGCGGAACAGCCATATCGAGTTGTTTTTGCGGATTAGACACAAAGGGTTCTATAATAGAATTTAAGACGTGCAACAACATAGTCAACCCATTTAACAACATGAGACAAGGAGGTATGCTTCAGAATGCAAAGGATTCTGGGGCAGCTTAATATGAATATTGGAACTCAAATCTTGATTCTGGAAGTACCTATGGAATCCTTTTTTGGAAAGACGACCATTTATCCTGTGCTGCTCAAGGATGAGGACGGACTTACGCTGATTGACACAGGGATGCTCGGCCAATTGGAACCATTGCGCAAAGCTATTGCTGATGCGGGGGAAGATATCAACCACCTGAAGAGAATTATTTTAACACACCAGGATATTGACCATATCGGGAATGTTCATGCATTGCTGGACTTGCTGCCGAATACGGCTCTGCTGGCTCATAAAGATGACGTTCCTTACATGACAGGGGAAAGACCGTTTGTGAAGCTGACGCCGGAACGGATAAATTTGATGGATACTGCGCTCAAGCAGCAAGCCGAGGATATGATTCGACGCCTGCCAGATTTGCGCTTTGCTCATATTCTTGAGGACGGCGAACATCTGCCTTATGGTGGAGGAGTACAGATTATTCATACTCCAGGCCATACACCAGGGCATATCAGCTTGTATGTACCCGCGCAAAAGCTGCTTTTGGCAGCGGATGAGCTGCGTGTAGTCGAGGGTGAACTGGTTGGCCCGGCTGAATCGGCTACGCCGGATATGCCACTGGCCTTGAAGAGCCTAGATAAACTGACTGTATTGGATGCTGAGAAGGTACTCTGCTACCATGGTGGTTTTTATGATCGGAATGTGCAGGCTCGCCTCCAAACATTAAGTCAGGAACGAGGATAGATGATTCAAAGCTACAAATCGTTGTGCATGAAGAGCTATAATGAATAAATAGAAAGGAATGAATCTAAATGAATGATAAAATAACCCGGCTGTATGATGAACTGAAGTCACAAGTATGGGACGGCCTACTCGTAACTGATCCCAAGCATATTTACTACCTGACAGGCTTTGCCAGCGAGCCGCATGAACGCTTTCTCGGCCTGGTACTGCTTCGGGATCAAGAGCCAGAACTGATTGTACCTGCCCTGGATGCAGAGGCCGCCCAAGCGGCTTCTTCCGTAACCCGCATATCCACCCACACCGATACGGACAATCCATATGATCTACTGCGCCAACGCACAGGCAGCGGAGTGAAAGCCTTCGCACTGGAAAAGGAACACGTCTCTGTTCTCCGTTACGAACAACTACATACTGCCATTGGTGCCGCTCAATATGTGGATCTGGGTCCTGTACTTCAAGAAATGCGTGTGCGAAAAACTCCTGAGGAAGTAGAGCGACTCAAACATGCCGCCCGTTTGGTGGAAGATGCTCTTCGTCACGGCCTAACCCATGTACGTGAAGGCGTGACGGAAGTCGAGCTGGTAGCCGAAATCGAATACCAGATGAAAAAAATCGGAGCAGACGGTCCGTCCTTCGACACCACGGTGCTGTCTGGACACAAAACAGCGCTCCCTCATGGTATTCCAGGCACCCGCAAGCTGGAGTACGGCGATCTGCTTATGTTTGATATGGGCGTATATTCCAATGGCTACGCTTCGGATATTACGCGTACCTTTGCTTTCGGAAAGCTGTCGGACGAGCTGGAAACCATTTATAATACGGTTCTCCGCTCAAATGAAGCCGGCATTGCTGCCATTCGCCCGGGAGTATCCTGTGCATCTGTAGACCAGGCTGCGCGGGCTGTTGTTGAAGCCGCTGGATACGGACCCGCCTTTAACCATCGCGTTGGGCACGGCCTTGGCATGAGTGTTCATGAATATCCATCTGTACATGGAGGCAATAATGACCTGCTTCATGAGGGCTTCGTATTCACGATAGAACCGGGCATCTATGTGCCAGGTCTCGGCGGTGTACGGATTGAAGATGACGTTTTGGTTACCTCTGATGGTGTAGAGGTATTGACCTCTTTTCCAAAAGAGCTAACGATGCTGGGATAAGTTTGATTTCTTTTTTCATATTAAAGCTCATGCTTAAAATGCATGGGCTTTTTTCCCCTTGATCCTAGTACTCAATAAAAATACGCTTTATTTTCCTTATTTTATCCCGAGAACAGTTGTGATTTGTGTATAACTTTGCTATAATTCAAATAGCTAATTTCGCTTTTTTGCGGATATAGTAAAGAACCCGCTTTGAATACTTTGAAATATCATAGCCGGATATTTCAAGTGCATCTTGAATGTCTGTAACATTCAAGACTTGTTTTTGCTCTTTACTCATCTCTACAATTAAGTCAATTTCATTTCTGTATTTGGATTGTGTTTCGATTTGAGCATTCTCTGCATCCTGTTTTTGTTTGTCTATTTTGTTCCTGATGCGTGTTAGTGTCCTGCTAATTGTCATCGGGTACACGTGGAGTATTTCAGAAATCCGGGAGTTATTAGCTCCTTGCATAATTAAGCGCATTACCGTTTTTTCGTGTTCTGTAAATAGAGAACTACATAACAGTTGTTGAACATAAACCCTATTAATTACATGCTCATCGATGTTACTTTGTGAGTTGTCTGTAGCTTCAAAGTTATCTATGGATTCAATATGTTCCATTGCATCACTGAATTGAGCAACTTCTCTGTACCGCTCTATAGGAACTTGAAGTAACTCTGCCATTTTTTGCTCACACGGCCTGTAGCCTAGTGTGTCTTCAATTTCTACCATCCTTCGGATCATATCAATAGCTCCCCGACTAAGTCTTACCTCTTGTGAGTTGCTATATAATAATTGATTAACCTCCCATAAAATAGGCCTTACTACATACGTAGTAAATTTAATTCCTCGATGAATATCAAAATCCTTGAGTGCCGTTAGTAATCCTATACATGCATGCTGGTATAAGTCGTCTTCAGTAACCTTAAATTTCATTTTTAGCTCTTCTATACTTCCCTTATATCGCATAATAATCGAAAACATAAACTTCCGATTCTCTTGCAGAAATTCTCCAAGAAGGTCTTTGTTCTCTTTACAAGCACAGATCAGCTTTATATTATGCATATCCTTCACAGCAGGTTTTCTTAATTGTACATACGTATCACTGAGCAATTCGTTCACCCCGTTTTCTGCCGATATCAGTATAATGAATTTCCTTATATATTGATCACGCTCACATTTCACTAGTTGGTCTACCTTTTTAGAATTTATTCATCTAAATAGTTAATGAGATACGTATGGCCGAAATTATCCAAGTATAAAAGATTCTTTGAACGCGCTTGATTCGTTTGCATAGAATCCAATACATACTCATGCTGGGTAAGAAGCTGCTGCTCCATCTCCTGAACCAGAGACATATATTCATTTATTTGTAATTCAAGCAACTGATGACGGGCTGCAAGTTGTCTATTTTGGGAAATTAGGTGATGATTTTTCCTTTTAAGCTCCTTATTCTCTTTAACAACTCTCTGAATCTTGCTAATAATTTGTATAAATTCTAAGGAATCAGCCTCTTCCCCATCTCGCTGATCCATGTTGTTGTTCATATGGTTCATATCATTTCCTCCACAGTTGATTTAGCTGCATTTTAAAATTCATATGGTGATACAATTAACTCTATCTACTGTGTTTCTTCAACATCAGTGTAGTGGTAATTCGTAAAATCCTTGAGATGTATTTCCACCCGATTCAGGTTACAGTCAGGTTCATCTGCTAGCGCTTGTTCCAACTGCTCAAACTTTAGCAGGGTTTTCTTGCTCACCGGTGGCTTATATGCATCTTCGCCTGCGTCGTATCTTGTCCACCATCTTCTTAGAGATTCCAGCGTTATGGTCTGATTAATATAATCCCCACAGTGCTTACACCAAAGAACAAGGGATTGATCACATTCCATCTCTTCAGGAACAAAAGAAGATTCCGCCCCACAGTGGGGGCATTTATTCATATAGCCGATCACGTTCTATAACCTCCCTAGACCACTGCTTTTTTAAACCCTGTCAGATAGAGAATAGATCATAGCTCTGGTCTGTTATACCGTGTAGACGAAGGACAACCTCCGGGTCTGTCAGAAAATAATAGGATGTTTCTATTCTTTTGCGTGCAGCACTTTCCGTGTAAAATTCAAAACGAAATTCTCGCCCTCCCTTTACAGGATGAGCTACTTGAAAATAGAGGCCTTCACTATAATCTTTACAATATACGTGGTTAACAATTATATTTTCATCAACCACTAAGGACCAATAATCAGCAGGTGTAATCTTATCCGCCTTTATTGAAATAGCGAAGAACTCCAGATCATTGGATACTTTAAAGATGTCTGTTACCATCCTTTTACTTTCTAAAACCCTCAAGCCATCTATATCAATTCTTCGGCTTGCTATGCAGGGCTTAGTTTTGGTAGGATAGAAAGGTGGATCTAATCTTCCGCCAACGATATAGCGACTCAGCATGTAAACTACCTTCTTTTCTAACAATTTTCATTAAATTTTCAGAATCGTTCACTTGCAATGCCTCTGTCAGATATGTATACTAAGTAATGTATAGTAAGGGGCAGTGCGTAGTGCCTTTCTATTCTCTTTTGGATTTGATTTTTTCTGATAGTGGTATATCAGATTATTTCGTTTTCAAGCTCTGTTTTATAAAGTTCTCTTAGTTTTTTTACGGCTCGACAAGCATGGGATTTATGAATATCAAGATAATGGGCGATTTCCGTAGGTTTCATATCCATTCCTTCTTCAGTGAATAACATGAAATTTAAGATTCGTTGCTCCTGTTTCGTGAATCTGTTACGGTTGCTTAGATAGTCTACTTTTACATCTGTTAATTTAAATCCGTAATCATTCACTTGAACCGAGTAATAATTGGCCATTGAGTCTTCTTCATCTATGCCATCGCAAAAGTTAACGATTGTACTGTATTGTGTAATTTTACGTTTTTTTTTACGATAATAATCAACTACAGAGCGCTTAATAACCGTATGTGAAAAAGTAAATATATCCTTTTTGATTTTCCCTTTTTGGATTGCTGTCAGAATTTGAACAATAGAATCCTGTTTCACATCCTCTCGATCCTCCTCGTTAACACCACGAAGTATAAAGTTAAAAATATGATTCAAGGCATCTGGGTTAAATGAGTTTACATTTGTCGTTATCATTGCGGCTCTCCTATTTTATATTTTATTTTAGTTCAATAGGTTCAATTCACTCTTTCCCCTCTCTAAAATGTGTATTACGACTCCTTTCTGAATTTCAGCATTCGGCAATTAGTTTCCACTTTTTTCTTTATTTTACCCTATTCTCTTTTAATACGTAATACATTTGAATCAGTTCCAATTACCTAATTAATATATAATTTTTAGGATTCTACTTTAATAGTCGTGGTATCTATTAAAAGAGTTGCAATTAATCTATTATTTTTCAAAAATACGAACTCATGTTCTCATTTTAATAGGTATATATAACCTTGTCAATTCCTAGAATTGGTTGATGTTATTTCAATTGGTTATATTGTTCTACTTTTCTTTGTGTATATAACCTTTTGAAGTAAGTCTTTTGAATCATAAGAAACGTTTCATGTTTCACAAGACCTGTTTCAACATTTAATTAGATACTGAGGAGATATTTGGATATAGCTCTCTATTTCCAGCTGCCAACTTAAAAATCTATTCCCTATCCACCTTCAAGTCTGGCTACCAATGCCTCTACCTTTGCATTCAAGGATCTGTTTTCTGCGAGCAAGCTTAAATTTTCAGCCTGAAGCACAGCTACCTCTTCACTTAAGCGATGAATCTCCTCCCTATGACTTGACAAGGCATCCATTAAAGTAACCCGGAAAGCCTGCTCATCTTTGGACAATAGCTCTCGATCTGTAACCTTATTATTACTACGACCGCTGGCGTAGCCGATGACTCCTGAAATGGCTGTACCGATGACTCCAATAACTGCGGTTATTATATTTATATCCAGCTCACATCACCTACCTGTTGTCTATTTTCTTCTCCGTCAGGATCAATATAAGTAAAAATCAGTAAAGATTAACCCCTACTACGGATAGCAGGGGTTAATTTTTTACATGATATAGCAGTATCCATATTCGGTAGCCACATCTATACTTGCTGCTACATCGTCATAAATCTGAATCTGTATAGCTCCAGATAGCAAGGATTTTTGCCATACGGAAATATGACCTTTCATTATAGATCTTTTCCAAATATCCATGGAGCCGTGAAGATCATTTTGTCGATGCTGTCTGATCACCACTGAGCCAGTAACAACGGATTTCTCCCACACATTCATACCACTTTGTAAGCTTTTCTGTGCTGTCCTTCTCACAATAAGATAGCCTGTGATATGACTATGTTCCCGAATCCCTAAATCTGCTGGAAGCTCTGTTTGCTCTGAATGTCGAACGATAACGTGACTGTATTTATCATATGCAGCGTCCCGTCTAATCCCCACTTCAGAATTCAGATCATGGTGTTCTATAACACGAACCGATAGCTCGGTATCCCAATCCTGCTGTTCGGAAAGACGCACCGAGATTCGAAACCATCGATCGGATTCACGACTTTTCCGTGCACTGATCCTGCCTTTAAGTTCAGATTTCTCCCAAGTTTTTACGTAAAGCTCACTTAAGATATTGTCCAAATGACTACGTCTGATTCGCAGATGAGAAGGCTGATCCGTATGACCATCCACTCTAACCTTTATGTTAGAGCCTAAATTGCCAGATCTTACTCCTACTGCAATTTCCAGATCAGAAATGAGCTTAACTCGTACTGTAATCCGTGACCGCATATCCATTCTTTGATGGTACGGGATGGATATTGAGCTCCATAAATTTCCCGAAAGTACGGTGAGGCTTGAAGGCACATCTTTTTTCGGCCAAATCGCTATACTTGATCTCAAAGAGGCATTCTGCGGTATCGTGATCGTTGAAGGTAGCCCGGAATGTGCTCTTGTTCTAATAGACAAATCGGACATGAACTGACTACTAAAAACAATTTGAAGCCTGCCGTAAAAATCAGGATTGTGGATATTCATATCTGCTGGCATATCTTGTCTATCAAGTATATGCCCCTCCACCATCAGATCCGCCTCACGAGATCTACGGACTGAAATAGAGCTTCTCTTTACTACTCCCTGGAAGACGGTTATGCTCCCCAATATATTAGGGATACTCAGCTCCATACCAGAAGTGATATCCTGATGCGCTGTCCTTCTTACACGGATCGACCCAAGCGTTTCCTTACGGTTGACAAGAATCGTTGCCGAAAGTTCGGGAAACGGAGCTGCCCAGCGGGCAACGCTCAGCCTGGAATCCATGTTCTCCCTGTAATAGACATATAGATTGGAAGGTATTATTTTCCTGTTTACCCATAGGGCGCTGTCTATTGAACGCTCACGTGCAACAGCAACAACAAGCTGAGCCTCTAAAGAATGATTATTCTTACGCCGAACGGACACTTTACCGTTTAAGTTAGGTACCGTCACTGTAATATCGGCCAAGATCTCCCTTTGGTTATGGACACACAGGCTTCCCTTCCAAACTGTTGCCCCATAGGACTGTTTAATGCGTAACGAGCCTTTAAGCTGCGACCCCTTGCTTACACGAGTGGTAAGGCCACCCTCTATACTATTTCTGCCTAAACTATAGATACGAGTATCATAGTAGTTAATCACTAATATAGGACGATACGACTTTTGCTCCTTGGTGAAAAAACGAATACTTCCATGTTCAAATTCATCCAGAGCTTTAAAGATATATCCAAAATTCGGCCTTTTTCCTTCATACCATGCACGAATGGAATCCGTCACATCGAAAGAAATGTACCCTGAATCTCCACCTACATCCTGAACGATGTTTATACCGTTATAGGTTGAATCCGGGTTGCTAAAGCCAAATGGAAACGGTTGGTTTTGCCATGTAACACCATATTCTGCCCATTCCCTGGATGCTTCAATAAGCTGTATCCCCTTCAGGGGGACGTTGCGACCATCGAAATACACCTTGAGCTCGGCAGATTTAATCGTCGTATTTTTCTCGGGAATAGAAGCAGTATTCAAATCAAAACCAACATAAGATCGGTATCTCTCCTGCGCCGAGGCAGAATATCCGACATACATTTGTTCCTCAACCCCATAGTTTAATCTGGGTTGAGACTCACGAACAAAAGCATCTTTATTAGCATAAATGCTCGTCGTGTACGTAGGAGGCTCAATAACATCATATCTGCCTTTCATCCAGGTATAAGGTGCAACTCCTATAGATGAGGCCATATTCGAAACTTCCCGAACCGTCATTGCAGATGGGAGATCATCATAACTTCGGGAAGTTATCCGGTATCTGCCGGTAGACTGGGTACAAGATGAAATAGATAAGAATGAAGGTAGATTCTCCGTTTTCTTAATTTGCAGACTAGAATCTAAATCTGTAACATGACGCTTATGAATATGGTAGTGCCCCATGATTCGGGTATGAGTGCCTATCTGAATGCTACTGTGTAGTTTGGATTTATTGGGTACCGTTAGGAGGGAAGTTAAATCTCCAGCCCCAAGTGGCCCTATCCCATATTTCACGACCAGATGAGTATGCGTTCGTACAGACAATGATGAATTAACTTGATCAATAGACTTAATTTGCAGGTTGGAGCTGAGATTAGCAGACTCAATTCTCCGTACCTGATACCTTCCACTGCCGTTTGCTTGAGTGTTGATTTTCAAGCTACTGACAAGATCATTTGGCTGTTTGACCTCTATTACAGCTTTGAGGTTTTGCTCCTGAACGGCATGAATCTGATAATGAGCAGCTAATATCGTATTTACTTTTACCGATATCCAGGAAGGTAATCCCTGCTGCACAACACTCAGGCTGGATCGCAAATCATCCGGTACGAGCCGCTTCACATCGTACCTGACTATGGCAGTAGCTGTTGAATTAACACTTAGCATAGCAGTGAGATTATCGGACACCGTAACTGCCAGCCTGCCTTGAACATCACTGTAATCCGCAGGCAGGACATCATAACGAGCCTTTACTTTCGTTTTCCCCGATGCACTGATACCCAGCACAGCTGCAAGGTTATCCGCTGTCTTTACTTCAATAGCACTCTGTATATCATCCTGATCCACGGGATGGATCGCATAGTGCGCTGTTACGGAAACATGAGTATTGATACGCATATTACTGACTACATCAATAGGCCTTCTAACTACTATATGTGAAGACATGTCAGCCATGTCGGCAGGAATAATGGTCTGCTTCCCTTGAGCTCCCGTTCTAATTCCCACTTGCAGGGATGCTGTGAGATTCTGCCTTTCTGGTACGCTCGCGTGAATGCGCATGTCAGAATGACTTACCCCCAAAAGGTAACCAGCCATATAGTTTTCAACGATTTCATCCATAGTTAGCGCAACATTGTACAATCGTACAACGGGAATATAGCCGCGAAAACCTTGGCTATTTTCTGTATTCTGCTTGCCAATAAAAAGTCCATTGGGCCGTTGGCTATGTTCAGCGACTTCAGCCCGCACAATTCCCTGAGGAGCGCCATTTAGAAAAGTAGCTAGATTGCCTGTAATTTCGTCATATGCGCCAACAATATGATACCATTGATTTCGGGGTAATCTGCCTAAGTTGGCATACGCTTTGCTCGTGCTGGTCGCAATCTGAAGCTCCAATTCCCCTGTAGGATTAAACTTGACCGAGATGCCCTGGGTATCGTTCCCTTCAGTATTGTCCAGTTGTCCCCCGGAGGACAAAACAACGTTGCCCCCGATATAATATATCCACACCTCAAAGGTAACGCTGGTGATCGGCTTAGAGGTGTCCGTGCCTGCACATTGGATATATTGACTCGTCCCGTTAAAAAACAGGGCATAGGGCTGGATGGGAGTGTTTTTTCCTACCCAGCCATCATTTTTCGTAAATTGGAAGCCGTTCAGTATGCCGTGATTTCCTTTACCACTCAAATCATGCCATTGCGAAGTGGGTTTTGAGTTGGAGCCAAACTCCAAACCTTGATCTGCAAGGGAAGCGTGAAGGGAAAGGATTAATCCTCTCTTACTAAACATCAACATCACGCCCTATTCCATTGTATTGGAACATCATTACATGGGGCTTGCTTTCGCCCTTAGATCAAACGTTCCACCCGTCTTCACTGCAATATCCGACTTGATTCGGACATAGAATTTTTCCGCGCTGCCCTTGGCCAAGGTGCCGTTAAAGGCTAGTTCCTTAGCAGGTAAAAACGGAGTATCTGACATGCTTAAATCAATTTCCATCCCTTTGGCTACCGTCGCACTATCCACCCATGCTTTGAGTTGATCCACCGGGAATTCAGCATTATTTTGCAACCATACTGGTTTGGGAGAAGAGGTTTGGCTTGCGACTAATGTACCGAACTCCAGATAACGCAGCCGCTCCCCTGCATTATCCGTATAGTATTTACCAAATTCATTACGGAAGCCGAGCAACGGCAGATCAAGAGGCAGGAGCTTCCTTAATGCGGGATAACCATCGTTATATTTTGGGTCCATGACCCAAATGTCGTCAAAATTCCAGGCCGCATTGGAATAGGTTCCCCTGTACTTCATTTCACGGGTGGTCAAGCCTGATCCCCCTGTGCCAGAAGTAGTCTTATACAATTCCTTATCAAAGTAATTATTTGAAAAGGATCCACTCCCCGTATAAATAAATCCATTCAAACCGGATGAAGCAAATGCCTTGCCCAACGCGAGGCATCGTCTTATCGTAAGGGTAGTCGTATTTCCGCCAAATCCACCTACTGTTACTCCATTTAACTTCGCATCTGTCCAGCAATCCTCCAATATAGAAGAACCATTACCGTAACCTAAAAATCCCCCCAGGTAGTTACCGGTACTCTCACCTTTACCAGAAGCAAAGCATCTGCGTATAATTCCATTTCCAGCTAAATAGCCTGCAAACACTCCAGTGTAGTCTACTCCTACAACAGTTGTATTTGCACTACAATCCTCCACGATTCCATCCGTAGTTACTTGTCCTACCAACCCAGCTCCATGACTTCCTTTACTTGTAATTTTGCAATAAGAAAATGTATCGGTATGGCAATTGCTAATGGTAGCTTGGGAAAGCTGGCCTGCGAATGCTGTTGTATAATGAAACCCTGTAATATTACAATCAATAATATCCAGATTTTTGATCCATCCGCCCATCATGTAGCCAAACAGACTTACATAATGCTCATTAGGGCGATAGATGAATAAGTTGGCAACACAGCGACCTCCACCATCAACATATCCTTTGAAGTATGCTTCTTTACCCGTTAGATTAAAGCCAATGGGGTAAAATCCGCTATTATCCTGGAATTGTGTCATTTTAATATCATCTTCAAATTTGAAATAGAATCCATTGCGGAACCAACGCATTTGAGAAAGATCAAACTCGGTTAGAACAATGAAAGGATCCTCCTTGGTGCCTGTCCCGCTTGGGTATCGAATGAATTGACGATGCTCAGGATATCCTCCATTGTAATCCTCGATCATATACCAATAGTTATCAAAATCCCAATTTTCAAATGTGGAGGCAGTCTTTAATTCCGACGTAGATTTTCCAACACCCGCTGCACTGGTTGGAATTCCCGAGGTTTCTATATCCCAGTAGCAATTTGTTATTGCAGAAGAATTGTTAGCGCCTATAAAGCCTCCAATGTTGCTTCTTTCCCGAGCTAATGTGATATCCTCAACTTTACCGGTAGAGTAACAATATGCAATTGACATACTGCCGCTGTAATGATTTACATTTCCAATGAGCCCTCCTGCAATATTACCTGCTGATCGAACGTTACACTTATAATTAAATGAATAATAAATGGTTGAGCTGCCTGAATAATTGCGGGGGTCTTGATATATGTTACCGATTAGTCCACCAACATACCCACCCTGACCTTCTACTATACCTGAGATAATGTTACAGTTATACACTGAAGTATTGAATGAAGCACCTATTAAAGCCCCTGTATATGCCTTTTTATTATTGATGCTAGGGTCAATCAATCTTACATTACGTATTGTGGCAGATCTGGTATACCCAAATAAACCAACATAATTTTTGTCCTGATTCATGTACAAGCTTTTTATAGCGTAACCATTACCATCATACACACCTGAAAATATAGAACTGTCGGAACTTATCGGCGTAAACCCCTCTCCACTCTGAAATCTCCCCATGACAATATCCCGATCCTGCATATACCAGGCCCCGAGATTCTTACGCACACCATCCAAATCCTGTTCGGTAGAAACAATATAAGGATTTGCCTGTGTTCCGCCACCACCGGAAAAATGATCCACATAAATATAGGTCTGACCCTCTATCTTTTCGTAATAGGGTCTTACGCCGCCCGTCTCTTCCTTCGTCTTCACGTAGGTCAGCTCGGCAATACCGTCTTCATCCGCATCACTTACGACATATACATCCGAATAATCGTCATAGGGTAAAATAATCGTTCCACTCAGCTTGGAGGCTCCATGCACATAAGCAAATTCACGGCCAAATGGAATCTGTTCACGGGTTTCCGCATCCAATACATGCTGCACCCGGTCTCTGCCCACGATGTCGATTCCCGTCGGATCGACGGTATCCAAAATAATCGTGGATGCTATTTTATTTTCATAAAAGGAATCAGCTAATTGCTTATATTCTTGATACAGCTGCTCTTCCTCAGGTGTTAATGTATAATTATCGTCCAGATTTTTTGCCTGCAGCTCTTCAAATTCTTCTTGGATGTTCTCCCAGCCGTTTGGAGTAAGGACCTCTACAGGATAAGGATATATACTGAATACTGACTTTTTATTGATTTTATCCACTTCAATCGTATAATTACGAATTACTGAACCAGCCAATTCAATTCACCTCCGATATCGGGTTTTAATGGAGCACTGAATTCCTGTGTAACCAAGCCGTTTACCTTGACCTGTAATTTGCCATTCAGTTCCGTATTGGACACTAGTCTCAATGCCATATGAACGGGTGCGTTGAATGGAATCTTACAGATCGCTTTGACATGAAATTCAACCTGGTCAAACAAGAGTGCCGCCTTATATCCAAAATTAAATTGGGTAATCGTACTGCTCATTACCCCTTTTTCTCCTGCCGCAGCAGGGCTGTAGTTGGGTAACCCGGATGCCTCCGCATCCTTATATGCAATAATATCTCTATAGGATTGAAACACATTACCTGTCAGGTGATAGTCTTTGTCCGGCGTTGAATATACCAACTCCACCATCCTGCCAGCCAGTTTGAAAATACCGTCACTTTCAAAGAAGAAGGTCTGACCATGCCCAACCATGCCAAAGCGGATCAATTTATCTCTTTGAATGGCATAAAAGCTGTTTTCTGCCTGCGTGACAAAATCATACTCAGAAAGGTGAGTACCGTCCGCGTACTCACCTAGCCAAATAAAATCCTGTGACACAGGAGAATATCCGTTACATTGTGCAAACATAGATATTCTTCCTCCCATTGTATTGGATATGCGTTGTTAGACGTACTGATAGGCCACACGCGTCAGAAAGTTGACATTACCTGCCGTGGCCGTAGCCGGAACGCTTGCTTGTAGTGTCACCTGTGTGTAGTTGCCTTTGGAATTTCCTACGGAGCCATCGTTGATAACGCCCAGAATTTCCTTGTTTCCCGGCGAAAAGGTTCCCTTGGAATTGACCGTATTCCCGCCAGCTTGAATGACTTTCGTTGCTGTCCCGCCAATTGAAGTAAAGCTGGATTCCCCCATACTATCTACACGTACCTGAATCCATGTATTCAGGACCAACTCACCACTATCTCCTCCCGAGCTATCCTTGGTCGTAATGGTACAATTGGTCATGGTTGAAAAATCGTTATTTGCATTCCCACGGTTGTTCCAAATAAGCACACCCAAAGATGGGGAAGAAGATCCCGCGTCTATCGTCCCGATCTCCCATTTTGACAATGTTGTTACGTTGTCCGTTTTAAGCCATGATACTGCTGGTGCTGGCATGTTTTTTCCTCCTTCATTTTAGAAAAGATAAAATAAAACCCTTCGCCACATTCTTCATGGCATACTCAATATAAGTAACTTGCAATGAAAACTAACATTCTGCGGAAATAAAACCTACAAAATTCTTTAGAGGTGGACATAAGTACACCCCTTAGATGCTGAGAATGAGCATGCACTCGTTCAACGCTTCCAAGGGGTGCTGCTATAACTGATATAAAGAGCTATTTTTCGAGAAAATAGGATTAAAATTGCTTATTGCTTATTCAGCCTTTTGGTACTGAATGAACAGAACATCCGGTACATTTTCGACAACCTTCAACGTATCCGGCGTAAAGTTAAAGCCTGTAATCAATCCACCTTCATCCTTGATATAGGTAAAGTTAATACCTGGTGTTTGGAGCTGCCCGTTGATGGCCAGGCGTACCGTTTTATCTTTGGCTTTTCCCTTTTTTAGCGTGTACTCCGTCTCGCCTCCAGCTGCTTCAAATACCTCTTCTTCAGCCGCCGCTTCGATCGTGCCCACTTTCACACTCAATGCTTTGAACGCAGCATCCGCCGCCTTCTCCAAATCAAGAATACGACCTTCTGCATTGCCAAAAGCCCCTGCTTTGAAATAGCCGCTGGCGGAATCCGCATCCCGATCACTGATCCCATTCATCAAATCCTCAGAAGATTTCAAGCGCTTTGCTACATTGCTGAGAGCAGCTTGTAAAGTCACTCCGCTATAGTTGGAATCTGTTGCAACCCCGATCAATTGTGCACCTGTAGCAGAAGCCAACCGATCCTGGATCGCCTGATCTGCGTCTTTGCGATCTTGTACCTCCTGGCTAATCTGGCCTTGAATTGAAACTCCCAGATTCGAATTACCATCATTGTCTAGCGTGCCTGCCGAGCCATACACATCCTTCATCAGCTGAACCAGATTCATATAGGCTTTGGCATCGGTGGCTCCTTCCACGAATCCGCTACCGCCTTGAATGATTGCATCAGGAGGAATGACAGACAAATTCGTACGAATCACAAAACGATAATCAATCTTGTCCGCTTTTGCAGCAAATGTGTACGGCTGCTCTTTGCCCCCTTCTACACTATAAAATTTCAGAAGATAACTGCCTTTACTTTCTTCAAGACGACCGTAGACCACGTCAGAATCGCTGTCTCCGATCGGGCTGTCTGTACCTGCGGCGCGAAGCTGCACCTTTTCGGTCAGCACGACACCTTCCACTTTATCTCCGGTCGAGACGGTTCTTGTGCCGATATCGCCCGATACATCCAGTTGTGTGCTGCCGGCAACCGCTTTTTCATTCACCTGTACAAATACATCAATCTTAGTGTCCTCCAAAATTTCACGGTGATTATGAAACTGGAGATCAATGTACTTCTCTGCAATCTTATTAGCTTCATCAAAATGTTGATCCCGCAACAGTTTGTTGTTCAACTGCTCACCACGGAATCTGGCAATACCTCTCGTTCCTGCCATAACTCATCTCTCCTTGTCGGGATTTTGCAAAATCCTCTTTTATGTTTTGTTACGAATGCAATATAAGTTTTCTTTATGCCTTCCTATCCGATATTGTAGTAATATTTTGTTGTAAATAATTTATTTTCCACCCTATATAATAACGACGATTTCCAGCGTCAAGCCTTTTAATCCTTCACCTACCGCATGAGTGTTAATACGAAAATGATCGTTCTTGTGAATGATAGGATCAGAAAGAATATAAGGTAAAGGACTCATATTGCTTGATTTTTCACCTGCCTGAATGGTCAGGTTGCGGCTGAAAATATTAGTCCAGCCCGGTATCGTTTCATAGTCGAACTGTGAGCATTTTTCAATGGAAAATTCACTTTTACTCGTCCCGTATACTCCGCAGGAGGCATATATTTCTTTGATCTTCCCTTCAAACGGGAATCTCATTTCATATTTGCAGGGCCCTAGCGGAACCCGTTCCAGCACAAATACCATCGTTTTGGCCTCTGCCCGTTCCTGAATATAATCCAGCCTGTCATCCAACTGGTGAAACTGAACATCACGCTCCGTGTATTTACGGGCCGAGACGATCTCCTCCTCCAGCCTTTTGAACCGGAGATCATCAATACCGCTTCCGCCCCCCTGACGATACTCGGGCTTCCAGGTACGGATGTATATTTCATCACCAACCACGAGCGGGATGTCCTCTCCTGCCAGTGGGTGCTCCTGCGGATAAGTACCCAAATCAAGGCGAATCGTGTTTTCATCTACTTCCTCATACCCGCCCTGAGCCAGCAAATGCTGCCCATTCAAATATACATCCAGCATCCTTGTACCCAATATATAAGGATGTGTCAGACGGATGTACAAGTCTTTATGCTGGTCCAGGTAGGCCTGATCCACAACAATCTCCTGCTCGTCCCAATAGATGATTTCATTTCCATATCTGCGCAACATCATTTTCGTACCTGCCAAAATCCAACACCTCCTTATATATGAGTAATATCCAAAATAAAATGAAGGGGCTTGATGCCAAAGTGCTCATTTTTGCGCTCTACCTTCATCCAGAATTTCATCCTGCCTTCGGGTGGCAGAGTCCCCATAGGGAGCTGCTGCATATAATCCCCTTGCGGATGGTCCATTCCATCATCATGGCTCAAGTCCGCCCACTCATAACCAAATTCCTCCAGATATTTCAGTATCCCCATCGTAATTTGCTCAGCCTTCTTATTTTTCGAGGGATTATATAGCTCCAATTGCACCTGAATGGTATTGTCATACATCGTGCCTAAGTAGGTTTCCCCGCTTAAGCTAAGCTCTTTATCTTTCCACAGCACGCGAAGATCAGTACCATACAGATACAAATCACCACCGTACATATCCATAGCGCCAAGGCTGGATAAAAGAACTCCATTTTCATCATAGACTCTCAGCATTCCGCTAAAGGGCACCGTCGGAAGCTCCAACTGCACCCCTGTCCACGTAGGCTCTACTTTGGAGGAAGCGACGGTATATCCATCGGGATCGCATAAAAATACGGAATAGCCTTCCGGCAAATTTCCCAGCGTTATTTTGTTGCTTTTGCATAGCACAAGCCTGTCTAAACCGAGGTTCTCGTATTCATCACGTTGTGGATTTTTTAAGAGGACACCTATTTTTTCAGCTACCAGATCAGCCGAGTCAAATAGCTCCCACCCCAATCCGCGATTGGCATAAAAGGTCCATCGGTTCCCCTTCTTCTCTGCCCGCCATCGACTATACTCCCGAGTTGTCGTGTCCCTACTCTCCAGGAATTCCAGCCGATGGTAGCCATCCTGCCAGATGACAATCCCGCCCTCGTCGCCGTATGCAATAGGAACATAGTCAGCAGTCACTTCTAACAGCAGGGTAGGCTCATCCTTAGGTGCATCAAACAAAAGCATGGTTTCCTGCTCTGTGTGGGACATGATTAACTGCTGCAAGCCTGTATCCAAAGTACAAGCCGTTGTCGGAGATAATTGGTAGCGGGAGTGGATTTCTCCACTTTGAAATGTGTCATCAAAAATCAATCCACTCCATTTCTTGTAGATCCCCATGAGATTTCTATCACCTACCTTGTCTTCTTCCAGTTCCAGATGTTCCAAGAAGCGATCTTGCCCATAATCATCCATATTTTTCGTTTAGGCATGACCGGTATCGATTGATTCGTAGCTTCGGATGGGGCCTCAATCACTGTCTTCAAGATTTTATGACGCTTGGCCGACTCTGGAGCTTCGATACGAACAGCAGCTGTTTTTTTCAAACGAATACCATCTTCTGCATCTGTAATCTGTGTCTTTATTACCTTTCTCTTTCTGGCAGCTTGTTGGTGCTCAGCCTCAATACGGGTAGACATAACCTTCTTCTTGCGAGTACCTTCAGATATAGCATGTAGCTCAGTTTCTTCTATTTTAAAAACAGGCTCTGCAGCTGTATGAGCAGGTATCACTGCTGGTAGCGTTTTTTCGATGGCTTGGCCTTGCTCCAGCTCCTGCATATCCACCATGCTGCTGATATCTCCTGGCTGGGCAGTTTCAAGACCATCTCTGACACCGATGTATTCCTTCTCCTCACCACTGGCACGTTCCTGATGAATCCATATTGCTTCAAGCACATTTTCAACCTGGCTACCTGTTCCATTCGTCTGCTCAACCACAGTCTCATTCGTTCTCATAATGCTGTCCGCCCGGTCGATCTGATCAATAATCGTCTCCTGAACGGATTCCATAGAGACTGCTTGATCTCCATCAAGGAGAATAGCATCGGAGACCTGATTATGCTCCTGATTGTCAGCGTAAGTACCGCTACTGATAACGCCCTCCTGAATATCTGGACAGACAAGCGCGTGCTCTGATGAAGTAACGTCAGCTTCTTTCGTCAGTTCTAAAAGCTCACCAGTTGTGACCTCAGACCGCTCGGCTTCCAAGCTTACGATGCTTACACGTTCCGATGGAGTCAGCGTGACTTCCTCGGCCTCCAGACTTTCTATACTTGTCCGCTCTGCTGGAACCAACGCCACTTTCTCGGCTTCCAATTCGCCAATATACTGTGCGCTTTCCAGTGGTCCTGATTCCGCTGCATCCAAATTCCCAGTGCTCATGGCTGCTCTTTCCAAATGACTATATTCACCATCCAGAAGGGACCCAGAAAGAATTCCCTGCTCCATGGACTCTGTAACACCTGTA
The DNA here is from genome assembly GCF_000236805.1 of Paenibacillus peoriae KCTC 3763. Lineage (GTDB taxonomy): Bacteria > Bacillota > Bacilli > Paenibacillales > Paenibacillaceae > Paenibacillus > Paenibacillus peoriae. Next base: position 530,082 of record NZ_AGFX01000041.1, read on the forward strand.
GTGCTGGAGAAGGTTCTGCCTGTTTCCATATCCTGTGTTATGGCATTCGTACTCTCCGAGCTCATAAATGCTTTATCCAACGCCTCGATTTCAGCTTCGGCAGACATATGTCTTTCTGCATCTCCCCCCATCGCATGATATGCACCTTCATAGGAAGAGAAGGAGTTACCCGATTCGAAGTTGATAAGCAGCCCTTCTTTAGCGGAAGACCTGCTTCCTTGCTCAGCGCTTGCTTGCAGCGCCCCTTCGGAATGCTCGATATTGGCCTGATCCGAACGAATCTGGACAGCTTCCAGCGAACCACTGGCCAATGACGTTTCCAGCTGATGAATGACGCTATCTGTAATTTGATGAATCGAAGTCTGGGTTGTCCCTTCCTGCACAGCCTCTGCCACAATATTTTCAATCCCTGCTTCAATCAGTTCCATCGCCTGCTCACCATACATAATCCGAAGCATTCGAGCCATCTTGCTGATTTCAGGAGAATCTGCAATGATTTCTCTCAAAACATCGGCTGCAAGCAACTCTTCATACTGCCCCTCGAGCTCCAATCCATTTAAACGTGCAGAACCAAGGTCGTCCAACTCTCCTTCTTGGCTGACGAGTACCCGCTCTCCACGCTGAGATTCATCTAACGTTGCATGATGCTCAGGGATCCCAGAACTTAGATACTCATTGTCGGCATCTGCCGAGGAGTGGATGGAGGCTGTAATGCTTTGCTCCTCTGGCACCACTTTAGAGTCGTCGCAGGTTGAAGCTACTCTATATTGATCTGGACTGGCAGGACAGACTTGTTCACTATTGCGGCTAGCCACACTCATGGGTTCATTCAAACTGTTCCCGCTTGAGGATGCGAGACCGCTAGTAACCGTTTCAGTCTGTACACCTATCGTCCTGTCAGAGAATTCCATGCTTCCTACTATTGAATGACCTTGAATCCCTTCCAGTGAGCCGCCGTTTGAAGTCTCCTGCATTCGATGAATTACACTTTCAATCGAGCTTGGTGCAGCTGGTACATCAACGTGCTGCAAGCCTTCTGGCAGGATATTTTCCATTCCCGCTTCGCCCATCTCTGTCGCGTACTCGCCATATACAGAGCGGATTCCTTCAGATAACGTACCCATCTCGGGCGACCCGGTGATTGATCCCATCGTTGGATCTGCTGTAATGGACGACGTGTTCTCCGGTTGTATAGAAAATATGCCATGCTCCGCCTCCAACATGCCCTGGGACTCCGTAGCATCTGGAAGATATATACGATTACCTGTCGCGGACTCATGAATCATCATGAACTTGTCCTGTTTCAACTCCGTTGCGCGCATTCGTTCATGCCCGGCACCAGTGCCAGAACGCATCGATGCAGCAGTGCTTTGTTCGTTGGTGGAATCCTTAAATTGGCGCTGTTCGACAAGCATCTGCCAATCTATGAAGGCATCCACGTTTTTGTCCGACTTTGCCATACGAGCTTCCACGGGAGCATGATCATTCTTGGCTCTAGCCTCTGTCTCCAGTAAATCATTAGGCGTAGTTCCTACTGCCTGCTCAAGCTTTCCGGCTTTGGTTAAAGCGTTGATTTCGTCCGAATCCAAAATCTGTTCCTTCACACTAGGCCGTGATGTCTCGATCAGTGCATCCCGAATATCGGTTCGATGGGGCAACGCTTCAGCTGCTGGCTGGAATATAGATTCCATCGCCAACCCCTCAGCCGCGACTGGCAGTTCTACCACCGTTGCACGATCCTGAAATATCTGTTGAATAACCGTCTGTTGTTCAGCGGTATCTCCCTGTTTCACTGTTTCTCCGTGAATTGCAGACTCAGAAGAAGGCGATCCGTTACCCTGACGCTGCTCGGATACAGAGCCTGCATCAAGAAGCCCCTCGTAGGCAGGCACAACATTTGCGAATTCATAGGCATCATTTGAAGTCTCTGCCTGTGGCCTCATTTGGGAAATAGCATCTTTCTCCTGCACCGCATTAACAATAAAATCAGCCTGAACGGACTTCTGCCGATCTCCCTGCTGTATAGAATCTGCATATTCCATGGAATGGATCTTGCCGCCCATTTTCCAACGAGCCTCTGGCGTGGTGGAACGTGAAGGCCGCTGTGCCTTCTGTCTGATTTCTCCTCTAAAATGCCTGTGAATATCGGATAAGTAAGATACAATCGTCGAGTGAACGGCTTCCACGGTTTGACCCTCGAATTCACCAGCAATCGCTGCCTCTTTCCAATCTCTCCCGAATAAACTTGTAGCGGAATATGGAGCTTTGGATGCATTCTTTAACGTATCCTGCCTCAGCGTTCGGTACGTACTATTCACAGGAGCAGACAGATGGTAACGCGTATCCCGCTGTGTATCCAAGATCATGTCTGTACCAAATGCCAGTTCATAGCCCTTTTTAGAAAAAAGGGCGGTGATACTGATCAGGTAAGATTTTTTACCGTCCAGCATGTCACCGCCGACCTCCTTTAACCCTGCAGGTTAACTGTTCTTAACAAGCGTTTCCTTCAGAATACCCAAGCCGATCGGAGCGAATGGACTAATGGTAGCCAACGTGAACGGACTCACAGGTGTATCCGCCAAGGTGTAACGGTAAATCTGCTTGTACTCGTAGGTGGCCAAAACCTCTTCATCCGCTTTCGGTGCTTTGCCATCCAGGAATGTGATTTGCTTGGTTTCCAAATCCAATGTGTAATCCGTGCCGAATTTGACCTCAACACAATTGACTTTGATTACCAGATTGAATGGTGTACCATCATCTTTTAAGGAAGGCTGATGAGATAAATGGAACACCTTGTTTTTCCCATCACCTGTGCCCAGAATTTCATGATCTGTCGTCTCTACGACCTCCAGCTCATCGAGCTGAGAGATATTTTTCGGATGAACAGCATAGCACTCGTCCAGCTTACCGACAAAGCCGTCATTGGGATGGACCACATACATAGGAGAAATATGGTATTTCCCGCTGTACACCGAAGGGTTAAACCGGGACTCACCCGCGTCCACCTGCTTGTCATGTGTAATGAAAGCGAGATAATGCTGCTGGTAATACGTTCCGCCAATGGACTGTTGAAGCTGTACCGAGCTGTTGCCGTTCGAGGTATTCAGTCCATAGTCTACGTATGTGGCGCCCAGCTTCATATCCTTTCTCCATTTCACTTCGTCCTTTTCCCGACATCCGGAGATCAGAACGTGATTTTTTCGTGGCGATTTGCCAAGCGTGGTCATTTTGCCAATGTAAAGGGGTGCAAAGTATGTGTTCTCAGGACCAGAGGTAGGATCGGGACGCAGGAACATGACAATACGGTCTTTGTTGAAGTTTCCCCAATAATATATGCTGGAGTCTCGCTGCCAGCCCCGTGTATAATTATCCAGTGAAGTAAAGGACAGGGCTGTTGGCAACGAAGGATAAATATAGTATATGCAGGAGTATACAGCGTCCATTAAGCTCGCTCCGGAATCCGGATCAAAGTTCCGGGCTGTCACATCCCCGAAATTAATCATTTCTGTTCCCGTACCCGCCAGTACTCTGATGTAAGAAGCATGAAGCTCACTGCCAGCGTCCGGTGCTTTAACTGTCGTCGGGATTTTAATCGTATTCGTTGCGTAGTCAACCGTAAAATCGGTAGGAGAAACCTCTACCTGATTAATATACAGCCGAACGCTTCCTGCCTTGATGGTCGTATCAGAAGGGATTTTAAATTCTCGACGGGTTCCGTCTCCATCAGGAAGGATGGATTCCGGATCGCCTACCCTTACTCCGTTATTGACAACTTCTACAATTTTTTCCGAGCGCACATCATCGAAGGTAAAGAAATATAATCGCTTGGGCAGACTCGGAGCATTAGCAGCAGGCGCATAGGATACGGTAAATTGATCGCTTGCCAGTGCTGCCTTATTGAGCTTAAATACGCCACTGTAAGGTTCAAAGGTATATTCCGTCTTCTGAACGTATACGCCATTCTTGTATAGCATCTCAGAGTCCGGCTCTACAGGACGTACAACAACCTGCAATTGCGTGTCACTGCCTTCTAACCGCTTAGCCTCCCCAAGTACGGAGTTTTGCGAGATGAAGTCCATCTCTCCCGGCTGTTTGACCGTCCCGCCGTAACCAAAAGCCATACCGAAGTTGCGAATCTGACCGTCACTGCCCGTGGATCTGAACAATCGAACGTCAGCGAATTTAGTCGCCGTATTTCTAGGGTTCCCGGTTACTGCCCGGTATTTAATAAATGTTTTCCAGCCATGAGCATTGAATTGTTTCTCCAATTCCTGCGGAAACAGTTGAAAAGTAGCATCTCCATCAAACCACGACACAATCAATCACCTCTAATTTTAAATTAGCCAAGCTACAACTATTGGGTAGCTGGTTATATTTTTATCTATTGCAAATTAAGACAAGCCAATTCTCACTGAACTGAATTTCCGCTTCTATTCGATTACTACACCGGACATTTCACTAAATATTTCCATTGTGTAGATTCGGTATTTGAGCTTACGACTACCTTGATGCTCGTCACTCCATTAACTGGCTTATAGTCGAACTCCAGTTTACCTTTATTAGCAACGAGACCACTTGTAGTAGCGATTAATTCATTCTGATAATACACATCCATTCGGTCAGCCTGACCGTACATATCGTATTCAATGACCACTTTGCCTGGTTTAGAGCCCATTTCATGATTCTTCTCTGTAAGCTTTCCTCCCCCGGATTCATTCACTTCACCACATTGTATCGTGTCCGGAGGCAAGGGGGGTTTTATTTCATTTCCTTCATCATCTACTGTGTTCACATACAAGCCAATGCCCGCGGATCTGAATTGAGTGCCTGGTTTTTTGGTCAATGGGGAAATTCCATCTATCAGGAAGTAGCGATACACATCAAATTCATTTGGGCAGTTCGCCCGCTTGACTCTTAATTTGTTGGCATTAAAGGAAAAGGCTGCCAAGGCGATCGCATCTTTTAACGTACCGCGCACACCCTCTTCGGGATGAATCACGTATACTTTGGAAGTATGCACCTTCCCACTGTAACGAGAAGGATTGAAAGTGTATTTGTACAAAGGATTTTCAGCATTATTCCAGGCTCGCGGATAATCCTTCTTGCCGTCAACAGAGGTTCTGGCCGGCGGCATGAGATTGGGTGGCGAATTCCAGGAAAGATAGTGGGCTTGATATCTCGCACCCTGCTTGGCGCGGTTAACCATAATATTATCCAGACCATTAGCCGGCAAGGTAGGATATGATTTTAATAAAGGCATAATATGAGGCTGTTTGGCTGTGGTATCGTCAAAGTCATACGTAGCGACTCCATTCACCGTATCCCTGATCGGAACCGTTCCTGCAAATAAAGCATATACGCTATCGCCTTCCTCGACCGGGTCCAGCTTGCCAAAGTAGAGCGGAATGATCGGAACCAGATTGTTTTCTGGAGCCGGTACATTATCACACTGAATGGTAAAAAAGAAATTCGTGTCTGAAAGTGTCCCTTTTACGGAGATTTCAGAATCATTCCACCAGTTTGTGTTTTGAACAGGGTAGTTAAAAGAGCTGTTGTAGTAAGACTCCATCAGCTTGTAGCGCAGACCTGCTTGCATGATTGGAGACTGCATTCGCGCGCCTTCTGCTCTGGTCACTGTAAACATGGGGCTGCTACTCGTCGTCTTCCACGCAGATTCCTCTACTTCAATATCCAGCGCTGCCCGAAGCTGTCCGGCTTCAGAATTATCGTTCCAGGCCAGTACAAGATCCGCACCGTCTGGCTTTAATCCTTTCAAATCCTCCAGCATATACACATATAACGTATGGGACAGCCGGTATTTGCGGAATTCATTCGTTGCCCATTCCCCAAACTGCTTGTAGGAATCTTTATCCGGGCGCTTCACATAATCAGTCAGTCGAGGGTACCATGTTCCGGCGATGGCGATACCGAAGCTTTGATTTTCCTTATTGGAATATATAAAATGTTCGGCAACCGTGATCCGATAATTTGTATAGTTCCTCACTAAATCCGAGGGATGGGTAATATTTGCATCAAAAATGACCCTTTTGTAATTGGCCGAGACTTTCCAGCCTGCGGTAGCGAGCAACTCTCCCATACGGGGCTGTAAGTCCGATTCTGTTACTTTTGGAGTAAATGCTGCTGCTGTCGTATCAATGAATGACATTTGTTTCTCCCCTTTCTTTGAATTACGATTTGTTCTTTGCTACTTAACTACGTCAATGTCCGCTGACGCCGTTCCTGTCTGTCCCAATTCATTCGTTACGGTGAAGGTAACGGTATACTTTCCCTCTTTATGAAAAGCAAAGCGGGCGTTATTCACCGTACGACCTTCTGGATTTGCACCATCTGAAGCAAACCAGTTGAATATAAGTATCGTAGAATGATTGTTATAGGAAGCAATCAATTCCACTCCCTCCCCAACTTGGACAGAAATATGGGACGGAGTTAGGGATACAACGAACGGAGGCGGCGAAATAGGTAGACGTTTTTCCGGCCTTCGAAGATTTCCAGCCTTCAAAATACCGATGCCTGCTGGTCGATAAGGTGTCGCTGCCCGTTTGGTCAATGGTGATATGCCCTCTGTCAGATAATAAGAATACGTCTGATGCTTAGGGCCCTCTCCATCGGTGCAGTGTTCATCAACGGCCTCCAGCTCATCCCCGTTCATTATAGTTAAGGGTGACAGTAAAATAACATTTCGTAGTGTTCCGTGTGTACCATCTTCCGGATGTATTAATAAAGCTCTCGAAGAATGGACCTGCTCCGTGTAGCGGGATGGATTAAACTCATATTGATAGGCATTGCTCATATCGCTGTTGTTCCAGGCTCGGACATGCTTGGCACCCGTCGTGTCCTCCCGCAAGGGAGGCATCCTGTTCGAAGGAACATTCCAGGCAAAATAGTACGATTGATAACGCGCACCATACTTTGTTCTCTTGACCATGACAGAATCAATACCGTTACTCGGGTGAGCAGGATATTCTTTCAAGATCGGCATAAGCACATCCTGATGACGTTTGGGATCTGTATCATCATAGTCAAAGCGGGCCGATTGACTGAGCGCATTCTCTAAACTCAAGCCGTCTTTTGCAAAGGCAGTTCCTGCGAATAGAGCGGCTGTAGCACCCGCATTTTCTGTATAGATTTGAAGATCCACCCAGACCCTTGCGGAAACTGGACTAAAGCCATCAACTCCGGAAGAAGCAAACACTTCCAAATCAAATGAATTCTTACCATCCACCCCGTATACGGAGAACTCTCCAAGATACTCTGCCTTATCTCTGGAGTCGGCAGGGGTATGGGCTTCTGTGGTTCGCAGCTTTACAAGCTCCTGACCTGCAATACGCAGAGATATATAGTCTGACTCCGCAGCCACATCTCCCGATAACCACACCTTCATCGTCGATCCGGTATTAACCATAGGACTATCCGAGAAAAAGGTTGCTTTGCGAGCTTCCTCGCCGCCATTCAATTCAAACATGCAACTCTCGTTCATGATTGAATTTGTATTGCTCTGGACATCAAAGTCGCCCATATAGATCGGGATCGAAGGTACTGCATTACGCTCCCAGGCAGGTGCCGTATCTGCCAGCAAAACCAGCATGGCAGACTTTCCATCGACGTAGCCTCTAAGCTGGACCTTGCTGTCCTGCCACCAGTTGGTGAATTTCACATTCATGGAGGCCACCTGTTCATAACGATCCAGTTGTGGAATCCGTGTCCGCGAAGCAACGTAAGGCGATTGATAAAATTGAGGAAACTGATGCGTGATCCTCCATTGAAGCGCTTGGGTTTCCTCGTGCAGCCCCCACATGGAGGATTGAATTTCTACGTCCAAAGCAAGCCGCTTGAAATCAGCGGGTTGTTCCCAGCCCACAATCATTCTGCTCGTATTCACGAACTTTTCCAATTGATAAAAATACATCGTATGACGCTCAAACAGGTTGGCCTCTTCGATCTTTTGTACAGCCCAAGAGAATATACCATCAGATTGCGGCTCCAGCTGCGTTCCCCAATCAGCATGCTTCCTGTGAATAGCGAAAGGGATTTTTGAGCCTGTATTGTGCAGCTTTTCCTTCACACTGCCCAGCATAGCTACGCCAAAAAGATGCCCCGATACATTTCGCAAAATATAGTGCTTGGCTACAACAAATTCAAATTCCTCCGAGCCGTTCAGATCACTGTAATAAACAGCGGCCTCTCCTGAAACTCCCGACGCGAAGGTAATACGTTGTCCGCCATCCTTTTTCACTTCTGCTGAATAATAGGAAGATGGCATAAGCTCGTCATCCAAATACACATAGTAGTCATCCTTATGCGCAAGCTTGGGAATATCTACATAGGAGCCCGCGAGTGGAAGAGAGAAGCGCTGAATCACAGGTTTGGTCAATCTGCTTGAATACACGACCTTATGAAATTCATCCACCATATCCCATCCGTTTTTAGAGCAAAGGCTCACAATCTGACTCAACAGCTGGTCTTCGTTAACGAGCATGTCCAGCCAAGGACTATCCTCTGGCATGATGTTTCACCACCTTTCTATTGGAGCATTTGATAGTTCACCCATATATCCTTGTTCCTGCCGCCTTCATTAAAGAACTCAAAACGAAATTCAGTCCCCTTCGGACAAGGAATAACGGCGGTAAAATACATGCCTTCAGGCAGGTCCTTCGTGAAGATACGTTGGCATATCAGCTTATCTCTCACATATAAATTCCAATAATCACTGGACTCGTAAAAGGACGCTCCCACAGCTACCGCAAGCAGTTCGCAATCATGACTGACTTGCATTGTGCTTTCTACCCTGCCAATTCCTCTCGATTCAATTCGGTTGCCCACAATGTACGGTCTGGTCTTCGTTGGCATAAAAGGCGGGTCCAAACGCCCGCCTACCATATAGCTTGCAAAATTAGAACCACTGGACAACGATTACACCGCCCTTACATAATCAAGAGTCAGATTTTTGAACAAGCCATTTTCCCGGATAATGCTTCCCCGTATAGCGTTTAACGTCAGAATATTAGCCTCTTCTTCCATTTCTGCGTTCAGGGTTGTGGAGGCTTCAAATTCAATAAAAAATCCGGTCACCTGCAACAGATCGTCTCGATACAGCGTTAGCCGTTCCGACAAACCGTTATCATAGGTGTACAGCACTGACGTTACCAATGCAGGATATTGTGGCATTTCACGGGCCATATCGATGGTAATGACATTGGGCTCCTCCTGAGCCTTTTTATCCAACAAACCGTCCGCCTGACCCGCATGTACTCTTTCCTTGCGTACTTCACGTCGAATCAGATCAATAATCGGGAATACCTCGTTGGAATTCGTAAAATTCTGGTTCTCCAAAGTTCACACCTCCCCTTCTCCTTCAATATAAGAAAAAGGAAATGACAATTAACGCAGACTGCGTAATGTCATTTCCTTTGCTTGTGCTATGGATTATAGATTATAACGTCAAAATCAGGATGTTGCAGAAAGAGCCGACCAGGTTAACTCCAGATAGTTGACCATGCCACATTCATTACCAACCAGCCTGTTGCCCTTGATCAGATAATATCCCGCATTACAGTTATGGTTGTCATATACATAACACCCGTCCAAAAGCTCTATGTGCGGGTTGCCCAGAATGACCATATTTTTGGTGCGGGCTTGTCTTTTCATATCAAAAAATACTTTATTCGCTATCTGCTGCTTGAGATCGCGCATGGATGCCTCATCCTGCTCTTCAATCCATGGCAGCTGTAATCCCATGGTTCTCATGTTCCCTTTGGTGGCGAGAATCAGGCTTTTATCCAGAAAATGCTCTGTTAACCCTGCAGAACCAGTAATCATCAGATGATTACGAACACGCGAATAGTCGGTAGAAGACGTCGTTTCAAGCAAATGATCATCTGTAAGGCTCCATTTGGGACGGGCTACCTGATCCCAATCCGGAGTATCCAGAAAATCCATCCGTTTCAATACAAACGTTCCGTAGCGATTACATCTGACATCATAAGGCAAATCCTGCATGAGCGTTTGTATAGCATCTGATGCCCTGGTCCCTGCTTTGAAGGATACCTTGGCTACGACAGGACTTTTCCAGCCTTCTGCCGTTTTTATACGTTCTTGATCTTGGGGAATCGTCTGGAGTTCCCCTGTCTTGGGATCAAATCTCATATAGGAGTGATCGCCCTTCTTCACATCAACATACTCCGTTTCGTCTATATCCAAATCAGGGTATTTGCAATCTTCACTGTGCACACGCCATGAATCAAGACCGGCTGCAACCACAATATCCTTTACAATGCTGGACTTCATCCAGGCAAAGGCACCGCCGTCCCCGGCATACGCTTCCTCTGGAGGGTAGATCATATCCTTATACAATACAAATTCCTCCAGCATGTCATAACGGTCTACAGAGTGAAACGTAAGCGTTCTTCTCTTGGCATCCTCCTCAATTTCACCCTTGATCATGCCTGTAAATACACGTACCAGCTCATCGCCATAACCTGCATAAATACGGATCGGAGTCCCTTCACTAATCAGGTGCCGCCGTTCTCCCTCCTCCCAATAGGTAAATTCATTAGACGACTGCTTCTTTCCATCAGAGAATGCAGCGTATTGTTCCAGGAATGGGGAATAGATCCCTTTGGCATTATTTAAAGTTATGGAGGCTGAGCTCGAGGACATATCCATGTGAGAATAAACCTCCCAGTTCATCACATCCCGTTCCAGTGAAACGGTATCCTCATACTGAAATCCGCCGACATCATACCATTTCTCCCTATACGTATCTGCGATATGGGTGGCAAACTGCTCAATGGAGTAATCATGGAAGGCATATTTTACCTCTGCAATATATAGCCCGCCACTAGATACGGAAAACCGTAGTCTGTTCGTCGTATCATCCTCGGATACGCCGCGTACCCGGGTATTTTCCCATTGTTCGATGCCGCCTGGCAGTATGCTTTTTATATATACATCCATATCCGTTTCATTATGACAGGTTACAACATAATCCGTGTACTCACTCAAATGGTTATGGCTATAGGAGTTAACATTCGTAGAAATCCCCTGATCAGTAACCTTGAGTACAAAGGCTTTGGAGCCATTGGAGATCATTATTTTCCCTTGTGTTCCCTGATCGGCCTTGATTCGGAACTGCATCGTAATTGGAAATTTGTTGATCTTCCCAGCCCGTTCAATCCCAGCCTCTCCCCGTGTGGTGGATATTTTCTGCTGATTTCCCAGATCCGTCACCACTACCTGCTGATCGGGAGTCCAATTGTTGATTGTGCACATCGGGTCTTCAAACGTCCAGACTGTTTTGGCCGAGATGGATTCCACATCAAATTCTCTGGCTTTCAGTAAAGTGATCCCGAAATTCCCCCTTGACGCCTTGGAAGGATTCGACATGGAAAATTCAATTTTGTGGTTTCCACCAGTCACTGGAATAGAGGGAGGATAAGCCAGTCCATTTTTGGCATTGACCCCTTCAATGGTCGCAACTACATGGTCGTCCACCTTCACCTCTACTCTGTCCTCGATATCCATATCCGAAACATAGGCCCAGCTCAAACAGCCTGCCTTGAACCAGTCATGCACAAACGTAAATTTCTTCACTTGGCCTGCCCCGCCTGTTCGTTGAAAACCTAGAACATTACGGACCTGATTAGGCGTTTCATTCGTGAAAAATTGCGTGGCACCTACGATATCCACAAATTTCAAAGGGTCCAGACTCGTTTTTTGAGCCGTAAAATCCTTGAAATACGATACCTTTTCTGTGGTTCGGTTGATCTGGTAGGACGGAATGGATTGATCTACTTCTGAATTTGCGCTGCGAGTTCTTCCGTCCCCCCACTGCTTGATTTTTACAATGACAGGTTTTCGCCCAAATTGGAGGCTTTTCTCCGCATTTTCCATTAAAATCTCAATGCGTTTGCCCTTCGTGGAGCCAGCCGTATCATCGGCCACATATTCGCCCCAATTTTTCCCCTCTATCCATAGCTCAACCTTGCTTCCCAAAGGAATGACAGAAGGATCGACAGCGATAATTTTGTAGTCCTTCCACTGCCGTACATCTGTTCCGCCTCTGGTAATGCCTTCAGAGTTTGCAGGATTCACATAATAAGCCCACGCTTCCATGCTATATTCGGTGTAGGGTTCGACGGCGCTAGCTTCCAATGATGAAGCAGCCGCGCTTTTGTTCTGAACAGCCGTATCCAGCGTTCGAATGGGCAATTGTATGGCTTTTTCCCCACGCAGGAAAGCTTCGGGGTTCAAATCCTTGCCATCCTTGCGAACCTCAAAATGAAGATGTGCTCCATCCCCGCCTTCACTGCTATTCTTGTGACCCGAGTTCCATCCTATAGCAATCGGGTCTCCAGCCTTCACATGATCTCCAACCTTGACCATCATGGCACCCGGTTTCAAATGACCATAACGGGTCGTCCAGCCATTGCCGTGATCAATATATACAGCGTGGCCGTAACCCTTTACGGCACCAGCCGCAGTGATTTTCCCATCCCATACGGCATGGATGGTATCTTCCTTGTCACAAGCCAGATCCAATCCCTTGTGATGAGGGCGCTTGGAGTTCACTGAATGGTGACGGCTGGTAACCAGCATGCCCTGAATGTGATTCGAATCAGTAACATGTTCACGCATTTTTGCACTTGAAAGGATCGGCATGGACATAGGCAGATTGGAGAGACGTGCTATCTCGCTAATCTTTATTGCTTCCTGTTCACTTGTCAGTTGGGTCACACCATCAATGGATAAAAAGTCTTTAACGGACGTATCTTTTACATATTGAACGACATCTTGGTTTGGTCGCGATCCACGGACATAGGACATTTTGTCCAGTTCAACAATGACGCGTGGCTTACGGCCCAGAGCCTGTGCACGCTTCATCATGGATTCAAACGATTGGTTAGAGAGGTTACGCACATTGGATACAAAAGTCATTTTTTCATCTCCTATCTAAATTTTTCCAGAGCCCATTCTATGAACCGGTTTAAAAATACAACGGCTTCCGCACGTGTAATACATTTTTCAGGCTCCAGCGTATTGTTTTCATAGAGTGGAAATACGTGGCTTCCATCTAGGAACTGCTCACTCATCAAGTCCATAACAGCCTGCTCATACCATTGGCCTGAGAAGGTACTCCGATCCTGTATAGTTCTCTGTGGATACGCACTGCTCTCCAATCCATGGTCGGTATATCTGTTATAGATATCCACCCGCATCTGTTGAAGAAGAACAAGAAACTGTGCCCTTTTTATACGAACATCCGGAAAGAAACGATCATGATAGCGGGCGTGAGCAGTACTTGCAACAACGATCTCCTGTTTGAATTGCACCCTCCCGGCATCACGATAGTTATATCCGACAATGGCGGTAAATCCGTTATAGTTGAAGGGAAGATATACAATTCCTTGATAAATCGCAAATACATCCTGTCTAAAGCCGAATGCCTTCTTTATAGCTTCACTTGGAACTTCGTCCGCCAGAATCTGCACCAGCAGCCGCTTGAGCTTGGTTCCCAGAACCGTGACCGTCTCCGGCTGATATTTCGTTTGGCTCTGATAATCAGCCGCCATGGACAAGGTCGCAGAAGGCAGGGAAATCGCACTTTCGTCCGTCCCAACATAAGGCCTATGAACACAGCCATCCTCCTGATAAGCGGGTCTGCCATATGCGATGCATAGCACCTCAAGTCCGCCAGGCAGAGGATGGGGCATCGTTATCTTTTCGTTCTCCACTTTTTCAGGCTGCATCTGAACTCCATCGATGAGAACAAAAACCGGATTTTCAATATGCACCTGATAGCCGGGAATGGCAAACTCCTGTTGACCATCGGACGTGACATAGCGCTTGATCATGCGTTCATGTCCTGGTTCAAAAGTGTCGTAGGGCAGCCCCTCTATAAAGCTGTGCTCGCTTGGAGCATCCAGACCTAATCGTGCCATATCCAGCATATCTCTATAAAACCAATCCAGCGGGTCTACATCAATCCAGCGTTTCATCTCAATGCCCCCTTAGAATCTGGTCCACATACCTGTAGGACCTCATCAAAAAGGTGATTCCCTCTGCCCGGGTACAGCTCTCGTCCGGTCTGAAATAAGGGCTTACCTCGCCTTCAGACGCAGGGATGGTGACCATACCGCGCTGCTCCATTTCCTCGATATAGGTGGATGCCCAATGGCCTTTGAGGTCCATGAATTGGCTTTTGCTGCGGGAATCATCACTTTGCTTGCGAATAAGTGACATTTGGACTTGGATGATATATTTGGTTTCCATCTCCGCTGTTTGAATATCTGGTTGACCTGTCACAATCCCCAGGTAAATGGTGCCTTTTTCATCATAATATTTGTGCTCTGAGCCTATAAAAGATAGCCAGTCCGCGTATTCCTTTTTAGAGTAAAATAAAAGTGTCAGGGTAGCGGTATAATGTGAGGTTCCACGATTGACCAAACCTGCCGAGTGGGAAAACGTCTCATGAACATATGATTTCAGGTTCGGAGCCGGTGGCTTGTACTCATTGATTAGCTTAGCCTTGACCTCGACAAAACGAATTCCGTTATCGTAAAATAGTCGCTTTTTGTAGATCATATCTTCTGATTTATGGGGACTTTGCTGCGTCAAATGTATACCTCCTGTCCTTAAAAATGATGTTTTGCTCCGCTACGACGGATGACGGACTAATAGGATGTACTGCTACGATAAGCAGTGGTCGGGTTCATAAGAAGTTGATCCCGCAAGCTTCCCACTCTACCGTTTTGTAGACCTCTTCCCAGTCTGTTACCCATCGTCTCCAGTTGAGTCGGACTTACGTTATTCGTGACATTAGGCAATGTCATATGGACAATCACATCACCGGAGCTGATCGTATACGAAGGGGGGGCAGGCATTTTAAACATACCGCCTGGCAGCTTCATCTCAGCCCAATGATCTACCCGAGTTGATTTGGACTGACTGTTCCACTCTCTGACCTGCTCCTGGAAGTTCCATGAAGCTTCCGGCTTCATATGGCATGTGCGCTGATGACTGAGTACACTATGCAAGCCCTGAGCTTGGTGTTTTTGTATACGGATGAACTCCATTGCGTCTGTTCGTACGGCTGCTATTTCAGCGTTTAGCATCTGCCGGCTTTGCTTCCTGTCTCGCTGTACCTTGCTCACGTTGGAAACTTCTGCTACCGGAACTGCTGATAGCTGATCTGGTTCTTGCTGGTTTACTTCCGGCCTTGTCCTAAAATCCAATAAGGTACTTACCGTAGTCTTGTGTTCCTCCAAACGCTCAAAGCGTACATCCAATCCCTGCCTCTTCTCCCTAGAAGAATGCTTTAGTGTCTGAATAAATGCCTGTAGCTCCGCAAGCACATCAGTCTCTAAATTACCCATACATTCACCACCCTTTATAAAATGAAACTCCCGCCCCTCCATATGGAGCAGAGCAGGAGTGACCTTCAACCAAGCATATTGGCCAAAAATGCCATATCTTCTTCGTCCGCTATCTTATAGCTGCCCATATATGAGCCGTCTTCCCTGACTTCTTCACGGCCTGTATGGCGGGGATCCGAACGATCCATTTGATCAGCCCCGCTCCATAGCCCAAAGGCAGACATAGAGGATACTTTAATTGTAAATTCGATATGGTCATGACACTGCTCCAGATAGTAGCCCAACTGAGGGAGGGTAAGGTCCCAAACCTGATGCTTGTCCAGGTGACAATAATGGGCCAGCTTAAAAAAAAGATTCGCCCAGTCAATGGGAGCTTGCCGGTCATACTCCAACTCCTCATCCTCAGTGGCTACATGGACTTTTTTATTCCATTCAGTCCGATCATGGCATCAATAATTTGCTTGGCTGTTTCGAGATCAACATACTCTTCCAAATACTCAGGAGTCATCCAGCTGTAATAAGGCTTGAAGCCCATCATCAGCACATCGATCAGTTCATGATATCGATCCGTACCTTCCGGCTCATCTGGGATCAGATTTGCAATAATAATACCGGAATCAATAGCATTCAGCTTTTTGATCAGCTTACGCGCATCCTTTAACCCAAGCGGGGGCAAATAATACGTTTTACCGTCACGTAGACGCACCTGTTCATCTTCTTCAAAGAATGCTTTTTCTTTAATTTGAGCTTCCTCTTCTGTCAAAATCTTTTTTGCATCTTCTGCAACTTCAGCTGACTTGGGAAGCTCATTTTTGGATGGAATGGTGAGCTCTCTTTCGTTCATTCTGAACACACATCCTTACGTATCAGTTGTTAGCAGATGCTGTTGCAACCTCATAACGCTTGATTGTACCTAGCTTGTTATCAAAGCGTTCCGGATCAATGACCGTCAAGGTTACATTATGCGTAGACGCCTGCTGGCGCTGAGCATCAATCGTGAAATTGGATTTCACGCGGCATTGATACAATTCCGTCTGGTATCCCTGTACAGAACCGTCCTTTTGCTCAAACCGGCCATCATGAACCAGATGAACTGTCAATGGTAAATCCCTGCTCGAAATATCCAGAACATCTACAACTTCATTGCGTTTATAGTTGACATAAATGGCTACATCCTTCAAAGCCGGATTGAAAATCAGCTTGCCCCCTTCAACAAGGTACTGCTCCTCGGTAGGGGTTCCGGTGGACAATCGTTTGAGAAGCTTGTTTCCTGTTAACGTACGCACTGAAATTTCAGGCGTGGTGTACAGCGAGGTGCCAAAGACAAGCTCTGCCTCACACTTCCCGTTCACTTCCTGAATCACGTGCTTCTCTTCCAGTTCCCACACAAATCCATCGTCATCCTGCTGAACTCCACTCAAAGCTACAGGATAAACAATCACTACTTTTTTCCCGGCCAACGCTGCATCGAACACTGCCTTGTTACCTGTCACGGTAACTTCTGTGGTTACACTTGGGCCTGTAATTACACCCTCATAGGCCTGAATAGCAGGACTTGTCGCTGCGGCTTCTGTAAGCAGCACCTGGTATGGGGATTCCCCCGGAACCGTCACCGTTTCCGTTACCAGTCGGTAAGACACTCCGCTAACACCTTCACGCAGCTTGGAACCAAGGACGAGACGGACCAGATTTAAGTCAAATTTGGCATCTTGAGCCGTAATATCAATCGTCTTTTTACGAAGCAAGGCATCCAGGGGCACACTGGAATCTCCACCCTCGATATCCTGCATATCAAGCTGGATGTCCAGAAGCATGTTGTTCAGTGTTCCGATCGTGATGAGTTCATCACTATTTGGAATTTTAGCCATGAACTTGCCTGCACCTTTAATCAACATTTTTTTGTTCTTCGTTATTCCCATTTCAAAAACCTCCAGTTTAATATTCCATTCCAATGGTATCCCAGTTTTGAGCAAACCACCTTCCTGACGATATCAATATAAGTGAAGCATTCGAGGTTTTAACTGTACCGGCGTACTTGACCGCCCTTATTGCCCCCGTTTCTTCATACAGGGTCTGCAGGCCTCAATAGACGACCTCGGAATATGCTGCTGCCGATTAGACTGTTCAACCTCATGTGGATCCACAAGGCTCCCGGACTGATCTATAATTTTACCTGTGAGTTCGCCGATACAATGCAGGCATAGCATGGCTTCTCCTGCCATTTTCTCCTGTGTAAAACTTTCTTTGGCCCTTTGTGTCACATAGCGAAATTTACATCGGGTGCATAGGGTAAACTGCTTCATTCCATAGCCTCCTTCATAGTAAAAGGTTTGATTAGACGAGCCACATCCTTCAATATAAGCAACTGCAAGCTTCATTGAACGATTCTCTATATACAGCAGTAAAATAATTACACGGTTATGCAAAAAAAAAAGGAGGGGCGCCCCCAAGCCAATTATGGCTTGAGAGTCTGCCCCTCCTCTTCTATTAAGCGGAAGTTGCGCGCGATGTACAAAATCGGTGTACCCGCCGCGGTCAGCACAAATTTTAAAATATAGGTAGTGAACAACAGCTCCAGCCATATTCCCCATGCATAACCGTAAAAAGCAATGCTACAGAAAATAAGTGTATCTATAAACGAGCTGATCATCGTGCTGCCATTGCCACGAATCCAGAGCTGATGACGCTCCGGGAAAAACTTGCGAATCCAGGCGTACAGACGCACGTCCAGCAATTGACTGACCGCATAGGCTGTCAAGCTGGCAAGCGCAAGCCTTGGCAGCAATCCGAACAACTGTTGCATCGGCGTCTGGGCGAAATCCGTTGCAGTCGGCTGGAACAGCAGGACCATCTGCATCGTGATCGTCGTCATAATCAGCGTGAAAAAGCCGAACCATACAGCTTTGCGCGCCTCTTTAGGCCCGTATTTCTCATTCAGCAAATCACTGGCCATATACATGGAAACATACATCGTATTTCCCAAGGTCGTGGTAATGCCGAGCAGATCAATGGTTTTGGTGACCTGAATGTTGGCCAGTACCGTAGCGACACCAATCCAGGCGTACAATCCTTTTTTACCGAACAAACGATAACATAACAAAAAGAACATAAAATTGACGAGGACAAAAGCCGCCCCCCATAACAGATTGAACATGAAATCCTCCTAGTTTTGATAGCGCGGGATGGTTGCGAACCGCGGTTCATCCGAAGCAAGCCGGAAAAACATTATTTTAATGTATCATAGATCAGGATTGGTGAACAGCTATAATTACATGGCGATGAAATCAAAACAAAGAGCCGGCCTGATGGCCGACTCTGAATATTGAGGTGCACAGTGCGTTTTAACATTTATTTAAGAACGTGCCGTTGTATCTAAATCCAGTCCATGGTCGTTGAACACGTCCTGATCGTTCTCCTTGAGCAGCTTGCTGGAAATGAGTCCTGCTGTAATCGAATCATTCACATTCAGCGCGGTGCGTCCCATATCAATTAACGGTTCGACTGAAATGAGCAAGCCCGCCAATGCTACCGGGAGATTCATCGTAGAAAGCACGATCAAGGAAGCGAAGGTTGCTCCACCACCTACACCCGCCACGCCGAACGAGCTGACCGTAACGACCAGAATGAGCGTGAGGATAAAATCCCAGCTCGTCGGATCAATGCCCATGGTTGGAGCAATCATGACCGCCAGCATGGCCGGATAAATCCCCGCACAGCCGTTTTGACCAATAGTTGCTCCCAAGGTCGCAGACAAATTCGCGATCCCATCGGACACGCCGAGCTTTTTCGTCTGGGTTTCAACATTTAACGGAATGGTCGCTGCACTGGAACGGGAAGTAAAGGCAAAAACCAATGTAGGCAATACCTTTTTCACATACGTCACCGGATTGTAGCCGAACAAGGCCAGCAAGATAAGATGGATGACGAACATCACCAGCAAAGCCACATAGGAAGCGAGCACAAATTTGATCAGCTTCAAGATTTCATCAGGATTGGTCGTAGCTACAACTTTCGTGATGAGTGCCAGAATACCGTAAGGCGTCAGCCTCAGCACCAGCGTCACAATCCGCATCACCACAGCGTACACGGCGTCAATTACATTGCGGAAGGTTTGCGCCTGCTCCGGCTTTTTGCGATCCAGTCCAAGCACAGCCACCCCGATAAAGGCCGAGAAAATAACGACTGCCAGCGTCGAAGTACGGCGTGCGCCCGTCATATCCTCAAAGGGATTGGAGGGAATGAACTCCAGAATCTGCTGTGGAATGGTCATATCCTGAACCGTCCCAAGACGCTCTTGCATTTTCAGGCCCTGTGCCTGCTCCTTTTCCCCGCTTTGAATCTCAATCGCTTTTAAATTGAACGACAGGCTGGTTACAATACTGACCGAAGCAGCAATAGCCGTTGTAATCAGCAGCACGGCAATTATAGATGCGCTGATTTTGCCGAGGTTTTGTCTTCCCTTCAAATTCATAATAGCTGAAATAATCGACACCATGATGAGCGGAATGACTACCATTTGCAGCAAACGGACATAGCCATTGCCTGCAAGGTTGAACCAATCGACCGATTTCGCAATAACCTCGGAACCAGAGCCATAGGCGTACTGAAGAATAGCCCCGTAGATCAGACCGAAGCCCAGTCCGGCAAATACTCTTTTTGTAAAGGAGATGTGCTTCTTCTGCATCCAGACCATCACGCCGAGCAGTGCAAGCAGGACGAGCACGTTCAAAATAATAAAGAAGGTATCCATATATTTTTCCTCCAGACACATGATGTTGTGCAAGATGACCCTTAAATCCGTTAATTACTATATCACAAAGCCAACTGTTTTTGTAGGTTTTATTCCAATATATGAATTGAAGCCAGCTCAGCTTCTTCGGGTTACATTGAAAACACAAAAAGGCAAGCCTCCCTGTTTCGAAGACCTGCCTTTTCTTGAATCCAACGCTTGATGTTCAGCTTTTACGTAAAGCCTTTTGTTGTCGTTAGACGATCACGGTATATAAAAGCTCCTGTTCCTTAATCACCTTATGCTGATTTCCAGCAGACTCCAACTCGCTAAACTGAGCTACGTTCGTAACAATAACAGGTGTAATCGTTTCGTAGCCAGCCTTGCGGATTTCCACCAGATCAAACTCCAGCATGAGGTCACCTACCTTCACTCGATCCCCTGCTTTCACCTGAGGCGTAAAATGAAGACCTTTCAGCTTAACCGTATCCATCCCAACGTGTATGAGCATTTCAAGTCCGGAATCACTCACCAAACCTACGGCATGTCCACTTTTGGAAATGGAGAATACGGTGCCTTCGACTGGAGAAACAACGCGGCCTTCAGTTGGCTCAATAGCCCACCCTCTGCCCATGATTTCTTGAGAAAATGCAGGGTCATTGACTTCACTGAGCGGTTTAACTTCACCCATAATCGGGCTATATACCGGAATCTTCTCACCTTTCGGCAGTGAAGCTACAGCAGATGGTACTGCTTCCTCAGCAGCGGAGTCTCCAGCAGCATCTGTTGTTGCCTGCGGTGCTTCTTCGTTCTTTTCATCTGTAAAGCCGATCAAATAGGTAACCAGCGCAGCAACTACAAATGCAATAATAAGACCCAGGATTGCGTACAAGAAAGTCGGTCCAATAAACATCGCCAGACCAGGCAAACCAACCAATCCACCCATAACATACGCTTTTGTACCAAACAAGCTCATGAAGCCCCCACCGACGGCTCCGCCGATCAACGCTGCAGTAAATGGTTTTTTAAAGCGCATGTTTACACCATACATTGCAGGTTCCGTTACACCCATAATAGCTGTCAAACTCGTGGAGAAAGCCACAGTTTTAACTTTGTCATTTTTGGATTTCAAGAATACGCCGAGTGCAGCACCAGCCTGTGCCAGGTTAGCTGCTCCCATAATTGGAATCATGTAGTCAAAGCCCAGCGTTGCAATCGAACCAATCATAATAGGAACCAACGCATAGTGCATACCTGTCATGATGATCAGGGAGAAGGTACCGCCGAGCAGCAGACCTGCAAGTGCACCTGTATTTTCAAACAGCCAGGAAATACCGCCCGAGAGGCCATTCCCAATAATAGAACCCAGCGGACCTACTGCAATCAATGTCAAAGGTACAATAATCAATAAAGTCAGTGTCGGAACGACAAGCAGCTTCAGTGATGCATGCGTATACTTATCGATGAATTTTTCCACATAGGACGCCAGCCAGATGGCGATGACAATCGGGATTACGGTCGAAGAATAAGTGGCCGCCGTTACCGGGAGACCGATAAAGCTAACCTTCACATTGGATGCCAGTAATGCTGTAATCGTCGGATGCAAAATTGAGGCGCCGATCGCTGCCGCGATAAACATATTGCTTCCCAGTTTTCTAGCAGCACTCACAGCCAGAATAATCGGCAGGAAGTAGAATGCACCGTCACCTATGGCCGCCAAAATCGTATAGGTCTGGCTCTTGTCGGACATCCAGTGCATAGCCACCAAGAGGGCAATAATCCCTTTGATCATACCTGCACCGGTGATCGCCGGTAAAATAGGTGTAAACATACCAGCTATAAAGTCAAACAGACTGCTGATCGGATTTTGCTTTTTCTTGGAAGCATTGCTTGCGCCTGTTTCACTTTGTGGCACCCTGGACATGTTGCTTACCAACGATTTGTACACGTTAGCTACATCATTACCGATAATGATCTGGAACTGGCCGCCGCTTTCCATTATTCCCATGACGCCATCCGTTTTTTGCAGCTGTTCCTTCTGAGCTTTCTTATCATCATGAAGGTTGAAACGCAGGCGGGTCATGCAGTGAACTACCTGCTCAACGTTTTCTTCACCACCGACCAGTGTAAGTATCTCTTTGGATAATTGATTCCGATCCATAAGGTATTCCTCTTTTCTTTATAAGGTGAGGATTTTGCAAAATCCTGAAGGTATATAACACGCGAATTGACAATAAAAAAAACCTGAATACAGAAAGCAGTCAGCTTTATAGAAAGCCAATCTTCTTTCAGCATTCAGGTTTTGCCTTCCGGTTAGAAGTAGCAATCCTAAATCCCTGATTATCGTTAAATCATTGATTTTTAATGATACGTTCGATATGAATGGTGAGATATAACATCTCATCCTGGGACAAACTTCGACCATAGATTTTAGTCGTATAATCCTTTATTTTCTCCGCACAGGCATAAGCGTCCTTATACTGTACCTTAACCATATCATGAAGGGAATTATCTGCATTTTGCACAGGAGTTCCGTTCATTACCCGTTGCGCAAAAAATTTGAGATGTGTAATAAAGCGGTAATAGCTTAGCGACTCTTCATCCAGCTCCATTACAAAAAAGCGACTGACAATATTTATAATATCCTTGACGATGTTCGTCAGGGCTATCGTTTCGCGCATTTCGCTATTGAGCTGGGCATTCACCAAATGTAGAGCGATGAACGCTCCTTCATCATCCGGAAGTGTAACTCCCAGCTTGTCCTGAATCATGTGTAACGCCTTGGTGCCAATTGAGAATTCTTTACGGTACATGCGTTTGATTTCCCAGTAAAGTGCATTTTTGATATCCATTCCCAAACGATAACGCTCAATGGCAAAATGGATATGATCCGTCAGCGAAATATAGATGCTGTCATGCAACTGTACACCAAGTATCGTTTTGGCATATTGGATGATTTCATCAGAAATTTCAACGTATTCAATAGGGATATCAGACATCAGGCTCATCAGCTTGCGGGAAACCTCGGTGCTTTCAAGCTTGAAAATTTTCTCGATTTGCGCTTCATCGATCTCATCGCCTGTGCTTTTCTTATAAGCAATGCCTCTACCCATGATGACCAGTTCTTTCTGATGCTCATCAATCACCGTCACGACGTTATTATTCAGCACCTTTTCTATCTTCATTCCATCACCTTAAGCCGCTTGGAGTAGTAAAAAGGGCAATACCAAAACTGACACTTAGTGCCTGCTTATGGTTTTGCCCGATATGCTCAGTAACAACCCACGATTGTGCAGTTTTGAAAAGCTGTCATCATAATATCACATAAAAACACAGTCTACAACATTTTTTTGTAAACACTTTCATGTGGCTCTTCCTTCACATCCTTAAAGCCTATAAAATACGTAATTACGCCTGCGCTAACAAACGAAATCAGCATCCCCCAAATGGCATACACTAATGTGGGTCCGACAATGATTCCCAGGCTGAGTAGACCTGTTATACCACCAACGGCCATTGACTTGGTTTCAAATAGAACCATAAAAGCGCCACCCAGCGCTCCTCCGACCAACACCGCAACAAAAGGCTTTTTAAAACGCATGGCGACCCCATACATCGCTGGCTCAGTCACCCCCAGCAGGGCAAGCAAGCCTGTCCAAAAGGCCAGCGTTTTCACTTTTCCATTTTTGGATTTAAAAAGCACGCCAAATGCTGCACCCGCCTGAGCAAGTGTTGCTGCCAATACCACAGGGAATATTTGATCATAACCCAAGGCTGCAAGCGAGCTAACCATAATCGGAATCATGATATATTGCATGCCTGCAATAATCAGCACAGCCATAGTACCCCCGAGCAACAGCCCTGCAAGCACTCCTGTATTGTCAAACAACCAGCCGAATCCATCGGATAAATATTCGCCGAGATAATTCCACAGCGGTCCAAAAGCAAACATCATCAAAGATATAGTGATCACCAGTGTCAATGTCGGGACAGCCATCAATTTAAGCCAACAAGGGATATACCTGTCCAACCACTTCTCCACATACGACGCCATCCAGACGACAACAAGGATTAGTATTATGGAAGAAGTAGCTTGCGGCTCAATAACTGACAAACCAGCAAAACGGATCTCCTCACCGGATTGGAGCAAAGCTGTTAGTTGGGGATGGAATACGGATGCTCCGATGGCCGCCGCAACAAACACATTGCTGCCCAGCCTTCTTGCCGCACTTGCCGCCACAAAAATAGGCAGGAAGTAAAATAACCCATCACTGACGGCCAATAAAATAGTATACATCGGTGGATCAGACAACAAAAAACCGAAGGACATTAAAACATATATAACTGCCTTGATCATTCCTGCCCCAATCATTGCCGGCAAGATTGGAGTGAATACGCCTGATATAAAATCAAACAGGCGACTTATCGTATTTCCTCCTATGGTAGCTTTGGGAGTTTCTTTAGAAAGTAGTTCCTGATTCATAACAACCTTTTTCTCCTTTTAATATGTATATTGAAGACTACATCCAAACTTACTAAAGCAAGCTTACAAGAAGCTTGTAAAACAGCTATTCCTTATACTACTTGTAATAGTTCTTTTTTACAATAGTTTTAAAGAAGACTAAACACCCAAGACCATAGTTATATGTTTTTTGTTTGTTTTTGGGCAAATATGACTATTCAACCGCTTGTTAATTATGTAAAATAGGTCTATCCTACTTTTTAGTAAATCATGGATTCCTTCCCTTTCTCATTCTTGTCTCTTGAATATAGCTGAAATATACATAGAAACCGAACATTTTCAGTTTTTTCTTCAAGTAAAGAAAGGAAAACAAGTAGATCATGGTGTGTCTAGTATTGCAAATGGACAAGCAGACTACATCAAGCAGGGGAATTCGTCTGTTTTTTTATTATCATTATGTGAAATGTGAGAGGAGATTTATCATGAAGCGTTTTAATCGTTCCATTGGTGCGAGATTGCGAGTTATGTTTATATTGATTCAGCTTTTAGCATCCCTTCTGTTCAGCATCAGTTTCTACGCAGTATCTATGAATATCATTAATAACAGTGTCTTGCCTCAGGTAGACCAAATGCTGGAAACCGGAGCCAAAAATGTATATCAGGATCTCAATATTTCTTTAGCTGTTCAGGCTGGGCAAGGAAGCGGTTCTGATTCAGGCTCCGTTTTACAGATGGAATCTTATCTTCAGCAGAAGGTCGATACCCTCAAGTTAGAATCGGCATATCTCGCGGTGGAGAAGGATGGCAAGGCCGAAATTGTCGCACGTAATGTCAAATCAGCCTATAAGGTCAAGGATGCTGTCGTTCCTGTAGAGGATATTAAAAAAGCCAAACAAGGCGAGATGAATGTCAGTGACATTTACAGCGACTCATACGGGGTACACAAAACCGCCTTCTTTGCTATATCGGGCAGTAATCTGATTCTTGGTGTGAACGAAGATGTCGGCTTTGTACAGGAAAAATCGCAACAAATTTTATGGATATGCATAGGTATTACCATAGCAACGCTCCTGCTGAGCGGAATTATTTCTACCCTCATCGTGCGTAAAGTTGTAGGGCCCATTGCCGAATTGGTTCGTCATAGTGAAAAAATCGCTCAAGGAGACCTTTCACAGGAAGCAAAGGTTCATGGCGACAACGAAATTGCTCAGCTTGCCCGCAGCTTTCAATCCATGTCTCATAACCTGAAGGAAATGATCGGTCATGTACTTTCTACATCTGGTGCGGTTGTAAAAGGCTCCAACGAGTTGCTTCGTCGGACTGAAGCTATGGGTGTTAAAGTGCAGGACTCTACAGTTGCTGCAGAGGAAGTGGCCAAGGGAAGCTCCAGCATTGCTTCGGCTGCTGCCGAAAATGCACAGGCCATGGAGGAAATCGCTCAAGGGGTGCAGCATATTGCATCCTCTGCCAATGATGTATCCGATCAAATCAGTGAAGCGACCCAGGAAACGGTTAACGGTAATACGCTCGCTCAAAATGCGGTAGCCCAAATGACGCAGGTAGGACAAGCCGCCGATGAATCGCTGCGATACATTCATAGTATGAATGAGCGCTCTGAAGCCATTGGCAGTATCGTTTCGGCTATTTTCGATATTACGAAACAGATCCAAATGCTGTCCCTGAATGCCTCAATTGAGGCTGCACGTGCGGGTGAACATGGCCGCGGCTTCGCCGTAGTAGCCGGAGAAGTCCGCAAGCTCGCCGAGCAATCCAAGGAAGCAACACAGGAGATTTCCGATTATTTGGTTACCATTCAGGAAGTATCACAGCAGTCCGTGGATTCCGTCACCCGGGTCAGTCGTGAAATCCATTCGGGCACGGAAATGGTTCAACAGGCAAGTTTAGCCTTTAATCAGCTCAGTGAGCTTATGCAAGAAATCAATGCTACGATTCAAACGGTATCCGCAGCAACGGAGCAAGTATCCGCCAGTTCGGAAGAGGTATCGGCATCCGTAGAGGAGACGGCCCTGATCGCTGCCAATGCACAGAATATGATCCAGGAAATCGGTTTAAATGCAGATGAGCAACTGAATGAAATGGAGAGTCACAGCGAAGTAGTACGTCAATTAAGCAAGCAAGCGACTGAACTGCAAGCAGCCGTGCAAAAATTTAAAATCGTGTAAGCAGGCAACCTAAAAAGAGGTGTCTCTTAGTCATGAGTACAATGGCTATAGAGATACCTCTTTATTTTTTTAAGCATATTCTTTGGAGCACGTTTGGAGCACGTATAGCGTTTAAGAGTTCATCCCCATAATGTGATAAATTTGATCCATATCCAAATGGGCCCGTACCACCTCTGCAACACGGTCAAACTCTCGTTCCTTGGCTGCACGCACGGTGAAGGTGCTAGCAAGCGGGGTCAAGCCCTTGGTCTGCCTCAACCCATCCAGCCAGGAACGGCGAAAACGGTCATTATCAAACACACCATGCAAATAGGTTCCCCATACTTTACCATCTGTCGTACCCCAGCCCTCCTCAAAGCCTGTTCCTTCCCCACGCCGGATATGGAATAGCGAACGCATTTGATCCATACCTGGAGTTCCTTCTGTAGACGATTGCGGTCCCGTAACACATTCTGTAACACCCATATGTATTTCATAGCCTTCAATGATTGGCTTGGACTTGGACTCATCATCCGAATCAGATGCAGTGCTTAGCAACAGCGGGCAATGGATAGACAGGGTTCCTTGTACGCGCACGGTTTGTTTTTCCTTTAAAAAGGTCGTGGATAAAGCCAGCCATCCCAAGCCTCTGGCCTGCTGTGGCAACCCGGATTCTACTGCTTCGGGATCAAACAAAGCCGTGCCAAGCATCTGATAGCCTCCACAAATACCGACCAGTTGCGTGCGTCCTGTCTTCATGGCCTGTCTTATGTCTTCCTCCAGGCCTCTTTCGCGCAGTTCAAGCAGATCGCCGATCGTGTCTTTGGTCCCGGGTAAAATAATGGCGTCCGGCACGCCCAATTCCCCGGCTTCCGTAACATAACGTACGCTCACATCAGGCTCTGCGGCCAGAGCATCCGTGTCCGTAAAATTGGAAATACGCGGATATCGAATGACCGCAATGTCCAGTTCCTTATCCTTTGCAGACAGCCGGGGCTTCTTGTCTAGTACCACGGAATCCTCTGCCTCAATGCGAATATCCGGCAGATAAGGCAGTACACCGAGTACCGGAATACCGGTCCGTTTCTCCAGCCAGTCCAGTCCCGGTTGAAGCAGAGACAGATCGCCTCTAAACTTGTTAATAATGAATCCCCGGATACGCTGCACTTCATGCGGTTCCAGCAGCTCGATAGTTCCTACCAGAGAAGCGAAGACGCCCCCACGGTCAATATCCGAAATAAGTAATACGGGAGCGTCCGCCCAGCCCGCAAGATTCATATTTACAATATCGCGATCCTTTAAATTAATCTCTGCCGGGCTGCCTGCCCCTTCCATAAGCACGATATCATAGGTGTCACGCAGCCTGTTCAGAGCATCCATGACCGTCTGCCTGGCTTTTGGCAAAAAGTCCTTCCGATAATCGGAGGCGCTCATATAAGCATAAGGTACACCGTGTACAACAATTTGTGAGTGCATATCCTTGACCGGCTTAATCAAAATTGGATTCATATCGGTGGTCGCTTCAATACCGCAGGCCTCAGCCTGCACCCCCTGAGCACGTCCAATTTCCTTGCCGTCCTCCGTGACATAAGAATTGAGCGCCATATTCTGTGACTTAAACGGTGCGGGATGATGGCCGTCCTGTACAAATATACGGCACAGGGCAGTCGTCACTACGCTTTTGCCCACATCCGATGCTGTTCCTTGAAGCATCAATACGGTTGCCGGATTGGTGCAGGACGGTTCGAAAGTTGACAATGGCCTCTCCCCTTTAATGAGTTTATTTTAAACCGGATCACAACCCGTACAAAATAACAATAAACAACAGTAAAACAGTCTCCAGCAATTCGTTCAAGGCTCCGTAAATATCGCCCGTCAGCCCGCCCAAACGGCGGTTAATACGATTGGCCACGAAGGTTCCAACACCGTAAGCCAACCAGGGCAGCAGCACAAAGCCTATCCAGATTGGAAGGTCCTCGGAATACAAAAGGAACGTCCGTATGTATGCTCCTGCCATTGATAAATTCCCTATGCCGCCTGTTCCTATGGGCAACGCTGCAAGAATATACTGTCCTGCGGCCGCACCCAAAGTCACCAGAACAGCCCAAAATACAGCTAATCCGACACGCCCACCGCTCATATCGGCAAAACGTGCTGCCAGTCCGTCATCGTTGCGCGCTTTGGGCCAGCGCTTCATCGCATGCACCATAAACCAGCGGCTCCAAACCATCGGAAGCAGCAACAAGCCGGATAGATTCCCTTCATTCAGCGTAGTATCCAGCACAGTATACAGTAAAGAAGCCTTGAGCATGAGCAGCAGCACACAAGCAATGACGCCCATCGCTCCTACACGGCTATCCTTCATAATCTCCAGCATCCGCTCACGGGATCGATAGCTGAACAAAGCATCAGCCGCATCCATCCAGCCATCCAAATGCAGTCCACCCGTCAGCCAAACCCACATGACGAGAGTAAGAACCGCAGATGGCAACGGCGGCAGCACCAAAGAAACGAGCGCTGCAAAGCACCAGACGATGAGGCCAATCACTGCTCCGACCAGTGGATAATAGCTTGCACTACGCTTAAGCAATTCCGGGGAAAAATCCAGCTCCGCCTTGACCGGAAGACGGGACAAAAATTGAAAGGCGGCAGCGACAGCTTGACGTTCGCGGCTCATAGCTTATATTCCAGCTGTTTAAGTTCTATGGGGATGCCCGCCGTCACCAAAAATACTTCATCGCACAGACGGGCGATTCGCTGATTCATGATTCCGCCCAAATCCCGATACAGTCGTCCAAGCGGATATTCGGGCACTATACCGTCACCGACCTCATTGGTCACGATGACGAGCGGACCCGGATACCGCTCGACAGCTGCCGCCAATTCGTCGATGGCGGCTCGGGACGCGGCCTCGCCGTCCTCGCCAGCGGCCAGCAGCACGTTCGACAGCCAGAGGGTCAGGCAGTCGACCAGCACCATAGGCGCAGCAGGTGATGGCTGCGGTGCTTGGCTGGCGTGCAAGCTGACAGGCTGGCTGCCTTGCGTAGCCGGCCTTGCCTCTGCGCCGCTGCCAAGCCGCCGCAGCAGCTCCGGCAGCGCCTGCGCCTCCTCCAGAGTCTGCCAGTCATACCCGGCAGACTCGCGCTGGAACCGATGAAGGGCTATGCGCTCCTTCATCTCCGTATCGTAGGCTTGTGCCGTGGCAATGTAGCAGGCGCGCGGCGCGCGCGCCATGCATAAGCGCTCGGCAAAGCCGCTTTTGCCGCTGCGTGCCCCGCCGGTCACGAGCGCCTTCATCGCTGCGCGGCTCCCTGACCGTCCGATACGCCAGCATCGGCAAAGGTCGCCATCTCGCGCATAATGCGGCACGCCGCATCAATCAGGTGCAGGCTCAGCGCCCCACCTGTGCCTTCCCCGAGCCGCATGTCCAAATGCAGCATGGGCTCCAGCTTGAGCTGGCGAAGCACCGCCGCGTGCCCGCGCTCGTCCGAGGCGTGCGAGGCGAGCATGTACGCCGCGCTTGCGGGCGCCAGAGCGCGCGCAGCGAGGGCAGCTGCGCCGGAAATAAAGCCGTCCAGCACGACTGGACAGCGATGTGCGGCTGCGCCGAGGATGACGCCCGCCAAGGCGGCAATCTCCAGACCGCCCACCTTGGTCAGCACGTCGAGCGCGTCATTTCCATCCGGCTGGTTCACGTCCAATGCGCGGCAGACCACCGCTATTTTACGGGTAAGCCCAGCCGTATCTACCCCCGTGCCCCGGCCTACGATAACCTCCGGCTCCAGTCCGGTAAGGGCACACACGACCGCAGCACTGGCTGTCGTATTCCCGATGCCCAGCTCCCCGGTAACGAATAGCCGTGTGCCATCTTCGAACGCTTCGGCTACAGCTTCAGCTCCGGCCAAAATCGCCTGCTCCGCTTCCGTGCGCAGCATGGCTGGCCCTTTAGCCATATTCGAAGTGCCCATGCGCACCTTGCGGCTCACCAAATCCGGGTGTGCAACATCCGCATTAACGCCAACATCTACAACCTTGACGTCTGCGCCCGCATGACGTGCGAGTACATTAATGGCCGCACCGCCTGACAGCATGTTATACAGCATTTGCTGCGTAACCTCAGCCGGGAAGGCGCTGACCCCTTCTTCACATACACCGTGATCCGCAGCCATAACCATAATGGTTTTATGATTAAATTCAGGCTTGTCCACCCCTGTAATTCCTGCCAGCTGGATGACCAGGCTTTCCAGCTTCCCAAGACTTCCCGGCGGCTTTGTTAATTGATCCAAATGCTGTGATGCGGCCGAAGCCGCCACCTCATCCGGCGGAGTAATGCTATTCATCAGCTGACGCAGCTTTTCGCTCATACCTTCCACTCCCTGCTTCTTTTATATGTGTGATAAAATCTCCTACTCATCTGATGCACTACAAGCGCTCCTGCGCAGCAAAAGCTGCGGTACACCGCTGTCAGGATGCGGAAGCATCACCGGCTCGACACCATATACACGGCGAATCCGCTCCTCGGTTAACAACTCCGCTGAGGCTCCCACCCCTTCAATCATTCCATCCTTGAGCACAAGCAAATCGTCGCAAAATTGGGCCGTCAAGTTAAGATCATGCAGGACCGCAATGATCGTCACACCCGTTTCCTGCCGCCATTCTGCCAGCAGCTCCATAAATTCAAGCTGATAGCGCAGGTCCAGATAGGTCGTAGGCTCGTCCAGCAGCAATATTTGTGGCTCCTGCACCATCACCTTTGCCAAAGCTACACGCTGTCGCTGTCCCCCGCTCAAGCGATCCAATGCTCTGTCAGCCAGCGAGGCAAGACCCAAGCGTTCCAGCACGCGAGCCGTGATAAGCTCAACATCCACACCCTTTTCCCTGCCTAGCCAATCCTGATGAGGAAAACGTCCCATTTCTACGACTTCCCTGACGGTATATCCCACGGGAGGAAGCCCCTCCTGCTGGAGTACGGCTACAAGTCGGGAAAGCTCCTTTCTGCTGTAGCTACCGATCTTTTTGCCATAGATATGAACACTGCCCGAGGTTGGCTGATCTACACCTGAAAGCAAATGCAGCAAGGTCGATTTTCCACTGCCGTTCGGACCAATAATCCCCCACCAAGACCCCTCATCTACGCTCCAGCTTATATTCTTCAACGCATGGAAATCTCCAAAAGCACGAGTCAGGCCAGCTACCTCTAATGCTCGAATATGCGCCTTCTGTGATTCACTTTGTTCTGTCACAGCAGTTCCCCCCTGCGCAGCTTTTTGTTGCGATACAGGAGGTACGCAAAGAACGGAGCACCCACGAAGGCCGTCATTACACCCAAAGGGATTTCCGTTGGAGCGAGCAACGTGCGAGCCGCAGTATCTGCCCAAGCCATAAAAATAGCTCCACCCAGCGCGGACAACGGAACAATTATCCGATAATCAGGACCTGTGAGTAGACGGATGACATGCGGTACGACGAGTCCTACAAAACCGATGACTCCACATACCGAGACAGCGGCAGCGGTCAGCAGCGTGGATACGATCAGCACAGATAGCTTCGTGGCATCTACATGAACGCCCATGTGAGCTGCCTGACGCTCACCCAAGGCCAGAATATTCAGCACCCGTGCCCGGTTCCACAAAAACACCAAGCCGATGACCACGTAAGGTAAAAGGATTCCCGTATAGGACCAACCACGCAGACTCAGACTTCCCATTGTCCAGTACAATATTTCATTGACCGTCTCCTTCGACATGGCTGTCAGAAAGGAAACGACTGCTCCCAGAAAGGACTGCATCACCACACCCGACAAAATGAGACTTTGTGTCGGAATCTTTCCACCTTCCCGTGCCAGCGTCAGCACCATCCACAGCGTCAGCATTCCGGTGAAAAACGCCACCAGCGGCAGCGTCCATATGCCAACAAAAGAAAACTGAAGCCCCCAATAAATCAGCACCGCCGCTCCTACCGAAGCACCCGAGGACACCCCAAGCGTGTACGGATCAGCTAGCGGATTGCGCAGCACACCCTGAAAGCCGGCCCCCGCCAGCGCAAGTGCTGCGCCTACCAGCATTCCGAGTAACACCCGTGGCAGTCTGACCTTCAAAATAATCTGTTCTGAGGATGTATTCCAATCCGGTGTAAACGTCTCGCCTAACCCCGGTAGATGGTTCACCAGAATACCTGTGATTTGGCTGACCGGAAGCTTGGCTGAGCCAATGCCGAGACAGAGCAGCAGCGTCAGCAGCAGCAAGACCAGACCTGCCCCTCCAAAGCCGATCAGTCTACGGTTCATTTGAAAATTTCAGGATACACGCCCTTGGCTACTTCCTTGAGTCCTTCTGTCAGGCGTGGACCCGGACGGCTGATCAAATTATCATCCACGGCAAAAACCCGGTTATTGCGGACAGCCGATATTTTATCCCATCCACTGCGTGCTTTGATGATCTCGCCGAGCGTCTGGCCTGTTTTTTCGTCTTTGACACTTTTGCTGTACAAAATCACGTCTGGATTGGCAGCAATAATATTTTCCTCACTGATCTGGTACCAGCCCTTCTGCGTCGCACCTACATTTTCGCCGCCCGCCAGCGTAATCAGCTCATCCATAAACTCACCCTTGCCAACCGTCCAGCCGGGTGAAAACTCAACGTACACTCGCAGCTTCTGGCCTTTGCCGATATTTTTAACACCGTCCTTCACTTTCGCTACATCTGCTCTCATCTTGTCGGTCACCGTTCTTGCTTCCTTCTGATGATCAGTGATTTTCCCATATAATTCGATGTTGGCAATGACATCTTCAACTGTTTTGGGTTCCGTTTTAAAAATCATAATTCCCATGTCACGCAGCTTGGTCGTAGCCTGCTCACTAAGGGATATCCCTGCAAAAACGATATCCGGATTCGCAGCAATGATCGCTTCTTCATTCGGCTTCATAATACCGCCCATTTTGGGCTTCTTCGCAGCCGCTTCCGGGTAATCGGAATAGTCGGATACGCCGACAATTTCTTTATCCAGCCCGATGGCGAACAAAGCCTCGGTTTCTGCCGGGGAGACGGAAACGATTTTATCCGGCGCTTTTTTGAACGTGAACTCCTGTCCTGTTGCGTCCTTAATCGTTAACGGATAAACCGTTTTGCCCGGAGGCTCTTGTGCAGCTGCTGTCTGTCCTGCCTGCTGTGAAGAAGCCTGATTCCCTTTATTTTCGGCGTTTTTTCCATTCGCGCCACATGCACTCAGGACAACCGCCAAGACTAGCGCCAATAAGCCTGTTGTCCAGACCTTTATTTTTTTCTCTGACATGATTTACACCCCTCCATAATAAATCGTAAGAGCGCTTGAACCTCATCCGATATCTTCTAAATCCAGCCTTCCTTCCCTTCAAAAAACCCCCGTATCCTTATATCAGGACACAGGGGTCACGTTAGCGCAGATCATTGCGCAGGCGGCAGCTTCTTCCGCATGGACAGTCACTGCGAACACGTCATCCTTTCCTCGAAGGATTATGGTGAGAGGCGGACGGGCAGGTATCCTGACTTATGGCAAGCTGCCGCAGCCTATGTTCCTTTATGTGCTTGACGGCACATAAAGCAGGGCTTTAACAGGCATCTTCCATTTACAGTGGCGGGACCGCGCCGGATTCACACCGACTTCCCTTTTAACAGCGCGTGAAGGAAAACTCTATTACACTGCGCTGACCTCGTCTGCTGGATATTTGATGTAGTGTTAGTCAAGCCGTTCTTTTACTTGATGATTATAGGTTAAAAAGAGACTGCTTACAACCCAAACAGCCTATTTACCAGCCCTTGTCAAACGAATGAGAAAGTATCTTCGCTATGAACTTGTGCGGCTCTGTCAACCTCAACAGGATGCTGAGTGCATCTCCCGGTTTCGGGTTTAGGCTCCAAAAATCATGCCCAGGTATCAACATGCAAGCCAACTGACGAATGACGCCACCATGCGTGACGACCAGAACAGAGGGAGGAGCATCAGCCAAACTTATTGGCTGAGTCTCCATTGCAAAACGCCACTCATACAGAGAGCCCAGAAAATCGCGCAAACGATGCTCAAAATGTACCCAAGACTCTCCTTCAGGAGGCGTGATGCGTTTCGGCTCATCAATCCAAGCGCGATACAATGCCACACTCTTAAGCATGTCATACGTTTTTCCGTCCCATTCGCCAAAATCAAGCTCTCGCAGGCGTGGTTCCATAATAGGATATATAGCCGATAGAGCACGTCCAGATTTCAATGCTGATTCCGGCAAAATGATCTGCAAGGTCTGGCGACACCGCTTCAAGTCACTGCAATAGATTCGAGCAAATGACCGACCTTGAAGCCTCTCACGCACTAGCTCCAGTTCCTGCTCTGCCCCGGCCAGCAAACCTATATCAGAGTGTCCCAGATATCGACGCTCTCTGTTCCACAGGGTTGTACCGTGACGTACCAGCACAAGCTCCAGATCCCATTGCGAATCTTCATCAGCATGTCCGAATGCCGGATTGTCCTTTTCCTTCAAGCCATATTTCAAGTCATACTTCAAGGTCGTGTCACTCCTCACTGCGTCCATTCCAAAGCAAAACAGCCTGCGGCTGCTAGCAGACACAATCCTACAAACATGCTGGAGACGGCGAACATCAGCCGGATCGTGTGCCGGATATCCTCCGACTCCAGCGGACGTACCCCCTCGCCCATATATGCACGAAAGGAGCGCACGCCATGATAGACGTTATAGCCGCCGAGTCGAATCCCGAGTGCGCCGGCAACGGCCGATTCCGGGAAGCCGCTGTTCGGGCTTGGGTGCAGACGAGCATCCCGCTTGACTGTACGCCAGCTTCTTGCCGCATCATGGCGAAACATCCACGCCGCTGCCACAAGCATAACCGCTGTCAGGCGTGCCGGAATGTAGTTAGCTACATCATCCAGACGTGCCGAGGCCCAGCCTAAATGCAGATATTTTTCATTTTTATAGCCGACCATCGAATCAAGCGTATTCACGGCACGATAAGCCAGCGCCAAGGGTGCCCCCCCGATCAGAGCATAAAAAAGCGGAGAAATAATCGCGTCGACGATGTTCTCAGCGACCGTTTCGACGGTTCCGCGCACAATCTCCGGCTCATCCAGCTGCTGTGTATCCCGTCCGACAATCATCCCCAGCTCCCGACGTGCCGCAGGCAGGTCACCCGCCTGCAACTGGCGGTAGACTGCCATTCCCGCTTCCTTGAGTCCTTTGGAGGCAATCGTGGTTGCGATCAAAATGATTTCTGCACCGATGGACAGCCACGGGTGAACCCAGGCAAGCAAACGCAGCAGCGCCCAGGCGAGCGCAAAGGAGCCTCCCGCCACTACCAGTGGCAGCAGCAAGCCAGCGCGTTTCAGTCCTCGGTCACTGCTGACCTGACAGCGAATCGCTTTTTCCAACCCTGAAATGGCATGCCCCATTCCGATGACCGGATGCGGCAACCACCTCGGATCTCCAATCAGCCTGTCCAGAAAATAGGCCGCCATGATGATCAAGCTAATTGTCACGCCAACGCTCCTCCTCCAGCACTTCACCCAATACAGACAGCAGTATGCCGTTGGCTTCCGCATCCTTGACCGCAATCCGAAAATGGCTTGTCGTCAGCCCCGGATACATGGCACAGCTACGGATAAGAATCCCGCGCTGTCCAAGCGCCTGCTGTATAGCCGATGCACTCCACGTTCCCGGTGCCCTTGCCAGTATATAATTTGCTTCGCCGGGAATGACACCGCAGCCCCATTCCGCCAACGTGGTCAGCAGACGACCACGTTCGATTGCAATCAGCTCCTGGGTACGCCGCTCGTAGGCCTCCCCGCTTCGCAGACACGCCTCCCCAGCCAGCAATGCCAATCCGTTCACACTCCAGGTCACCTGCTTGGCCGTCATTCGCCGGATATAGTCTGGATGAGCAATCGCATAGCCCAGGCGCAAACCAGGAATGGCATAAAATTTAGTCATCGACCGGATCAAAATCACATGAGGATACTGATCCAGTACAGGCAGCAGTGAAACCCTCTGCTCCAGTGGGATAAAATCAATGAAGGCTTCGTCCACCACCAGCACGGTGTCCGTTTGGCCAGCCGCCTCTGCCAGCGCGCGCAGCTCCTGCTCGCCGTACTGTACACCGTTTGGGTTATTCGGCTGTCCCAAAAACAGAACGTCCACCTGCTCCATGAGCTGGAGTATGTCCTCCACATCCGCCTTCCATTGCAGGGAAGCCTTGCCGTACACATGGCTAACCTCGGCCCCGAATTTGCCCGCCAGCTCTGCATATTCCGAAAAGCATGGCTCTACCGTGCCCACACGTTTGGGAGCCAGTCCCAATAGCAATAACGCCATGCTTTCAGCCGCGCCGTTTCCGATACTCAGCGACTCAGGTGGAACTTGCAGTCGCCGTGCCAGCATATTTTTAAAATTCCGGTGCCCTGGGTCTGGATAGCGAATCACAGTATCCAACGTACTTTGCAGCACCTCCAGCACCTCGGGCGGCGGTCCGAGCGGATTAATATTGGCGCTAAAATCTACAAAGTCCGCAGCAGTTCCGCCAAATGTCGCCGCAGCCGTCTCCCTGTCTCCACCATGACCGTAAACCTCTATCATTGCCTATCATCCTTTCCAGCCGTTCCTGATCATTTAGCTCCATTATGGGGCTGTTTTTTGCGTCCCGTCAATGCATATGAGCTTTTGTACATCGCTCACTTGGGTTACAATAGAAGAAGGCACACATAAAATACACAGTTTGTATATACGGAGGAATGGACATGCTGTTCATCGACAACCAGGGCATACACGATCCAGCCATTAATCTTGCCATTGAGGAGTATGCGCTTAAGCATCTACCGCTGGACGACAGCTATCTGTTGTTTTACATTAATCAGCCTTCTATTATTATAGGCAAGCATCAAAATACCATTGAAGAAATCAACGCCGAGTTTGTCAGAGACAATCATATTCAGGTCGTTCGTCGTCTGTCGGGCGGCGGAGCTGTCTATCATGACCTCGGTAATTTAAATTTCAGCTTCATTACCAAGGATAACGGGGAGTCCTTTCATAATTTCCTCAAATTTACGCAGCCTGTCACTGATGCCCTGCGCCAAATGGGTGTGGAAGCCGAAATGACCGGACGCAACGATCTTCAAGTCGGTGAACGCAAAATTTCAGGAAACGCCCAGTTTGCCACACGCGGACGCATGTTCAGCCACGGCACATTGATGTTTAACCTGAATCTGGACAATGTGGCTGCATCCCTGAATGTCAACCCTGAAAAATTTAAATCCAAAAGCACCAAATCCGTCCGCAGCCGCGTTGCTAATATCAGTGAGCTGATGGATCGTGAGATGACTATAGAGCAATTTCGTGCGGAATTGCTGCGCTTCATATTCGGTGCAGAGCTGGATCAGGTACCCCAATATAAGCTCACCGATGCCGATTGGGCCAAAATTCATGAAATTTCCAAAGAGCGCTATCAATCCTGGGACTGGAACTACGGTCAATCCCCGGAGAGCAATATCAAGCATACCCGTAAATTCCCGGTCGGTATTATTGATATCCGCATGGACCTTAAGGAAGGCCATATCCGTGACATTAAAATCTATGGCGATTTCTTCGGTGTGGGCGACGTCGCTGATATTGAAAATACCCTGCGTGGCAAGCGCTATGATGAAGGCGAGGTTCGTCAAGCCTTGTCCTCTCTCGATTTAAAGCATTATTTCGGTAATATTGAGCTGGACGATTTTGTGGGACTTGTATTTTTGGAAGACTAATAGTTACTTTTTCCCAGGGTTTCAAGCCAATACTTCAGTAGTTATAAGGGGACAGGCTCTTATAGGAGTCGTCCCCTTTTCTTTGTGATATTGTCATTTTGAATATTATGAGATACAATTTGAGCATTGCCCCATGATAGAGATAAAGGAGAGAAGACAGATATGTATAAATTAATTGCTATTGATATTGATGATACACTTATTAATGACCAGAAAGAAGTTACTCCGGCGACACAACAGGCCCTGGAAGCTGCTGTAGCTAAAGGTGTTGTAGTTACGCTCGCCACTGGACGAGCTTACGCCTCCGCACATAAAATTGCCCGCCAAACCGGATTGAACGTGCCGATTATTACGTATCAGGGAGCTTTGGTTAAAAACCTGTTGGACGAAAACGTGCTGTATGAGCGTTATGTTCCACTCGTAGCTGCACGCCGCCTGTATGAATTCTGCCTGGAACGCAATTTGCATTTGCAAACCTATATAGATGACAAGCTGTACACACGTGAAGATAATCAGAAAATCAAGGATTATACCGCGCTGAACAATACGGAATATTTTGTGGAGCCTGTATTCAGTAAAGTTATAGAGCAACCGGCTCCTAAATTGCTGATCATTGACGAGCCGGAAGTGTTGGATGAACTAATTCCCGAGCTGCGCGAGCTGCTGGGCAGTGAAGTGCATATTACGAAATCCAAGCCTCATTTTCTGGAAATCATGCATCATGAAGGCACCAAGGGCCACGCTCTCGCCTTCCTTGCAAACCATTTTGGCTGTGATCTGTCGGAAACGATTGCTATCGGCGACTCATGGAACGACCATGAAATGCTTGAATGTGCCGGTCTCGGCATAGCTATGGAGAACGCTATTCCTGAATTAAAGAAGCTGGCTGATTACATCACCACCAGCAATAACGAAGACGGCGTCAAGCATGCCATCGACAAATTCGTACTGAATGTAGAATGATATTAAGCTGAAAACCTCCAAGCGCCGCATGGGACTGATTCCATGAACATGCGGCAGCTTTGGAGGTTTTTGTGTTTGTGTCTATAATACGATGCCTAAATGTAAATGACTTATATTTTCAGGGAGCCGTACGCAGCTTTCGTCTGTTCACGAGACGGATGATTCCATTATTCATGCACATCAACCCGATCACAATGAGCAGCACCCCTGCCAGCATCCACCAGCTTACATGCTCTCCATATAAAAAGGCACCCAGGCCTACAGCAATCGGTGGTGAAATATAGAGCCATGTCGTCGGAAACAGTGGATTCGTACGCTCCATGAGCCAGTAGAACAGTGTATGTGCAATCATCGAACCAAACAGGATCAGATAAAATAACGACCCCATGGCAGGAAGGTACTGCCATCCCTCAGAACTCCACGGTTCCGTGATCGCTGACAGTACCAGCAGCATCCATCCTCCATGAATCATTTGCGCCGCATTCAGGGCAATCGGGTTCGTATCACGAAACGCATCCATGACTCGCTTGGAATAGAGAGCTCCCCCCGAATAACACAGCTCCCCCAGCAAAATGATAAGGCATCCTGCCAGCCACAGGCCGCTGATTTGAACCGCCAATCCGGGCAATACCACCAGCACGACCCCGAGAAAGCTGATCATGCAGCCAATGACCGTGATCCGTGACGTTTTTTGCCGTAGCAGCATCGATTGCATAACCACGATCATCATCGGTCCGGTAGCTGACAAAATGGCTCCGATCCCTGAGCTGACATATTGCTCTGCCCAATACAAGGCCGAAAAGGTACCGAAGGTCGTTCCTGCTCCAATCCATACCATTTCCTTACGCCATAATAACGACCACCGAACCTTTCCGGTCAGCCTCATCGCAATAAACAAGATCGCTCCTGCCGCGAAAAAACGAATACCTGCCGATAAAAACGGTGGAAGACCGGCTTCCACTCCCACTTTTATAGCCAAAAATGTTGTGCCAAAAATAAGACACATGACTGTAAAGGCGATACCAATCATGACACTTCCCTCTCCCTTCTGTTACTCACAAGCATACAAGGAGACAGACAGAACAGATGTGTACCCACAGAACAGTTGTATGCGACATTGAAGTGATGTATAGTACAATACACACAAAGGAGCGTGGACAGCATGGGCAAGAACAACAGCGAATTACTGTTTTCAACAGAACACGTTTCGACCGATCAGTCCTTAAAGCTGTATGAGCAGATCATTCATTACGTAATTGTGCGGATTGATCGCGGGGACTGGCCAGCAGACGTTAAATTGCCTTCTGTACGAAGCTTGGCTCAGGAATTGGGGGTGCATCGGTTAACCGTCTTCCGGGCATATCAGGAGTTAAAGCAGCAGGGG
Source organism: Paenibacillus peoriae KCTC 3763 (assembly GCF_000236805.1). GTDB lineage: Bacteria > Bacillota > Bacilli > Paenibacillales > Paenibacillaceae > Paenibacillus > Paenibacillus peoriae. Next base: position 570,946 of record NZ_AGFX01000041.1, read on the forward strand.
CGTATCTATGTAAAGGATAAATCAGGGTATTACGCTCATGCTTCCCATGCAACCGGACTAAAAAAGTTTGCTGCCTACTCTGATCGTTCATCCATAAAACGAAGCTTGCATTCGGAATCTGCCCACGCGGCTGACGATCCGTCTGTTTCCGCCTGGAGGGGGATGGATGGACTTACCCGTGTTCAGACCGTCAACGCCGATTTCCAATTCTCCAAAGCGCTAATAGACCCATCTCTCCTGCCCAACCGCTATTGGGGAGAATTAATGGCGCAGGTTTTTGAAAAGCATCCGAAGGTGGCGGCTACCTATTCTTCTGTACAAGGGGATGCTGAGCTTCGTGCTGCCATGGCCCAGCATTTTAGCGCGGCTAAGCATTTTGCTGTATCAACGGACGAAGTGCTGATTACCTCCGGCGCACAACAAGCCATTGATTTGATTTCCCGATCTCTGATCCGTACGGGGGACCGTGTATTAATCGAACGTCCTGCCTATGGCCCTGCCATGGAAATATTCTGTAGACAAGGCGCGCGGCTGACGATGACGGATATTCGACCGGAAGGCTATGATATGGACCAGATTGAATGGTGCATGAAAACAGAAAAACCGCGTCTCTTTTATATGAATCCGACATTCCACAATCCGACCGGTTTTACGGTACCCGATGAGCAGCGCAAACAGCTGCCCGAACTGGCCGAGCGCTACGGCTGCCTCATTGTCGAGGATGACAGCACCTATGACATCAGCTTTGGGCAAAAGCCGCCTTCTCCAATTTTCGCCTATGATATCTCGGGAAGCGTCGTCTACATTCGCAGCTACAGCAAATATGTCGCACCCGGTCTGCGAATCGCAGCCGTGACTTGTCGGCGTCAGCTCATGCATAGCCTGCTAAGCGTCAAAGCGTTGGTGGACAATGGATCGCCACTGCTGAATCAAAAGCTTTTTTTACAATACTTTCAATCTCCACGTATGCATCAGCATATTAAAAAGCTATGTATTGCGCTCCAGATTCGTAAGGAAACGATGGAAGACTGTCTCCGCGATTCCGGCTGGACATGGACCAGTCCATCAGGAGGACTCAACCTGTGGCTCCAGCTGCCGTCTGAGTTGAAACCCAATGAACTGCTTGCCAAAAGCATACAAGAGTCCATATCCTTTGTACCGGGTGCCGTATTTGATCCCATAGGCGCAGAGGGTAAAACGCATGTGCGGCTGTCCTATTCATATGCCAACGAGCTGCAAATCAAGGAAGGCATCTCTACGCTCCTGCGCATCAGCCGGTCCATGATGTAACAACATCGCTATTCTAACAGCAGGCTCATGCCGGTCTGTGCCAAGCGAATCCCTTCCAGAAGCCCATAATTGCGTGTGATATCCACATCATGGGACATATGTGTGAATACCGTACGATCAGGCTCAAGCCTTCCTACGAGCTCCTGAGCCTCCAGCATGTCATATACCGAGCGGCTCGAATACTCTGCCTCCTCATGATAAAAGCTCGTTCCCAGCACGAGCAAATCCAGATTATGCAAGGGCAGGATTTCCGCCTCATTTAGTCCAATCGAATCCGAACAATAGGCCCACGAGAAGCCGTTCTTTTCCAATCGATAAGCGTAAGCGTATCCGTTCTTGCCGTGATTCACACGCCAGCCTCGGATATTCCACCCGGCAAGCTGGGCTCCCTGATCGACAGGGATGAGATCCAGATGTCCAGATAGCCAGGAAAATTGACGCAGAATCGTGTCAATCACCTCTTGTGGAGCGTACAAGCGGCCTCTATTGCCAGTCCAGCGACAGGCATCCGCCCACTCCGGCAATCCTCCAATATGATCAAAATGTGCATGTGTAACGAGGATCGTACGGATGAAGCGGAGACCCCGCAATTCTAGCTGTCTGCGCCAGTCTGGACCACAATCAATCATAAAGTCCTCCGTATCACTTTCGATCAGCACAGACGATCTCAGCCTTGCATTCGCCCCTGTCGAGCGGGCCTCTGTGCATACGGAACAATCACAATATACACGCGGAACACCCATCGCATCCCCCGTGCCAAGAAAAATAAGCCGATTCATGAATTTAACTCCTATCTATCTGAATGGTTATATTACTATTATAGCGAACACACCGATTCTGCGTAAATCGTCTGCGTAGATCCTCCCATCTCCAACGCCAAAAGGAGCATGCCCCAAGCCGTGAAAACAGCTCGGACATCCCCTCTTGCGTGATTTCTATCCTTTTAAATTACTATAGGCATTGGATCTTTCTTCAGGCGATTTTCCACCATCCAGCTCGACTGGTCATTATACAGATAGGCCCGATGTACCAGCACTCGCACCTGCTGACCGGGCTCCAGTGTAGACTTTTCCAGCGAACGGTACGTCATAAGCCGTTGATCTCCGACCTGCACTTCAACCATCCATTCACTTCCCCGAAAATGCAAATGCTTCACGATGCCTTCTTCGGTCGCTGACAGAAGCGCAAACTCTTCACTAGGCCCAACATCAATATATTCCGGCCGGATCAAGGCGCGCACTCCTGCTCCAGCGGCTTCCTCGAAGCCTTTAAGACTGGATGCCTGTTCGATCACTGTCGATTCACCAATAAAAGAAGCAACGAACGGCGTACCCGGTTTTTTATAAATATCCCAAGGCGTTCCCTTCTGCTCCAGTCGCCCTTGATTAATGACCATAATTTCATCCGCTACCTCAATCGCCTCATCCTGATCATGAGTGACGAAAATGGAGGTAATGCCCACCCGTTCAATCAACTCGCGCAGCCAGCTACGCAGCTCCTGACGAATCTTGGCGTCAATGGCTGCAAAAGGCTCATCCAGCAGCAGCAATTGAGGCTCCGGCGCCAAAGCACGCGCAAAAGCAACCCGCTGCCGCTGCCCGCCTGACAACTGGTGCGGATAACGATGCTCGAAGCCTTTGAGCCCGGTCAGCTCGACCAGCTCTGTGACTCGCTCCTTGATATGGGTTTCGGAGCTTTTTTTCACTTTTAGACCAAAGGCAATGTTGTCATACACGCTCATGTGCTTAAACAAAGCATAGTTTTGAAAGACAAAGCCGATTCCGCGCTCCTGCGGGGCCAGATCGTTCACTCTTTTTCCGTGAAAATGAATCTCTCCGGCATCTGGCTGCTCCAGCCCCGCCAAAATGCGTAGAATGGAGGTTTTACCGCCACCACTCGGACCGAGTAAACCAATTAAATGACCTGTCTGGATATCAAAAGATACGTCCTTTACCGCATGAAAATTGCCGAAATGCTTGTTTAATCCCCTTACCTCCACATGCATATCCGTACACTTCCTTTCCGCTTCTGAACCTGTTTTAGGAACAGCAGCAGCTTTGCTATTCGCAAAGCGCGTACCTCATTTGAATTCATTTGATTATTCCAATGTATATACTATGTTTTTCTTATGTGATACTTTATCAAAGGAAAGCTTTTGTCGTCAACTCTATATTCATCCATGAAGGGCGTTTGCTGCTAGGGCGGTGGCGAGGAATTTATTTTTGTGAATTCGATGGACCACGCAGGCGACAGTATTATGTAAAAATCATGGAGGGCTGACGAGCACAAAAAAGACGATGATATTCTCCTCCTGGATCTATCATCGTCTGTTAAATTCTTAGCCGCTTTCGCAAAGTAACGTAATGATTAGTCACCGTCTTGAAGCACGTATACCCAAATAAGCGCCCTACAAGTACATAGCCAAGGCATGTGATTGCAGGTGCGCTCATAGGTTTCTGCACAATAACTTTACATGTGATAAAGCAGCGGGTCTGATCTCTTCAAAGGTTAGACCATCCTGGATATAAAATGACACAAAGCCGTGCATGGATAAAAACAGGCTTTTCGGTACCCATGAGCACTCTGCCTCCGAATGCCCCTGGTCATTCAATTCCTGACGGATCATGGACGCAAACAATTCCACACAACGATTTTGCTCTGTGCGACAATATGCAAGCAATTCTTCATCGTGCATCATAAACATAATTTCGTACTGATAAGGATTTTCCAAGCCAAAACGGATGAATTCCAGCATCAAGTACTCCAGTCTGCTCAAGCCGCCCTCAGGCGTACCTGTTGCTGATTGCAGCAAAATTCCGCGCAATGTATTAAAATCCTCAATTACAATAGCGTAGAACAGTTCAGCCTTCTCTTTAAAATGATAATATAACGAACCATGACTGTAACCCAGATGCTGGCCAATGCTGCGCATTGAAATCGCACGGTAGCCCTTGGTAATAAACAAGTGCCTGGCCGCTTCCAGAATCCGCCCTCTTGACAACTCCTGTTCCACTGCTCTTCTAGCCATATTATTTATTCCCCTTCAATAAAGTAAAGCTGCTCTCCCTCCGACACAAGTGATTGCCCCTGTGTCAAGTCTGTGATCCAGTTGCTGAAGGATTCAGCATCACCAGCCAGCGGCAGACAGGTTAACGTAACTTTATCCGTAAATATGGTTTCTCCAGTACGGATGCTGCGATTCCGCAATTCATTTTCAACTTTACCCAACCAAGTATAATCCAATTCTACAAAAATTTCACGATGCAGCACACGCGTAATCGCATCTCCTGCCTCGATGGCTGCAACAGCACCGTCTGAGTAGGCACGAATCAGACCTCCTGCTCCGAGCATAATACCACCAAAGTAACGGGTAACGACAATCGCCACATTTTTCAGCTTCTGATTACGGATTACCTCCAAAATGGGCTTCCCAGCCGTGCCACTCGGTTCTCCATCATCCGATTGCTTCTGGATTTCGTCTCTTTCTCCAATCATATAAGCTGAACAATTGTGAGTTGCATTCCAGTGCTCTTTTTTGATGCGTTCTATGAAAGCCGTCGCTTCTTCCTCGGTTTGAACAGGCTGAATATGGCCGATAAAACGGGATTTACGGATCACAATCTCCTTGCTGCCGGAACCGCGTACGGTTCGGTATTGTTCCAACATATTACGTATACCCTTCCTTACTTCATTTTACAAGAAAGCAGTTCCCCGCTTCTGGCAGCTGGCGAACTGCTTTCCTGTACTTTATCTGAGGCTACAACCTATGATACTCTGCTTGAAACCCTGCTTCGGATCAGAGATTATAGTTTCCTTATTCGGACAATCTCGCTTCAAGCTCAGCTTTTTGTTTTTCAAAGCCCGGTTTGCCGAGCAGCGCAAACATATTCTTCTTGTACGCTTCTACGCCCGGTTGATCAAACGGATTTACACCCAACAAATAGCCGCTGATGCCGCAAGCTTTTTCGAAGAAATAAGCCAGATACCCGAAGGAGTAAGGGCTCAGGTCAGGAATATTTACAATCAGGTTTGGTACTTGTCCGTCTGTGTGAGCCAGCAATGTACCCTGGAATGCTTTTTTGTTTACAAAATCCACCGTTTTGCCTGCCAGGAAATTCAGTCCGTCCAGATCATCCTGATCTGCCTCGATGGTGATGTGACTAGGCACATTTTCTACCTGGATAACTGTTTCGAAAATGTTGCGGCTGCCTTCCTGAATGAATTGTCCCATGGAGTGCAGGTCTGTCGAGAAATCCACGGATGCAGGATAGATGCCTTTATAATCCTTGCCTTCGCTTTCGCCGTACAGCTGTTTCCACCACTCGGATACGAAATGCAGGGAAGGCTCATAGTTTACGAGAATTTCAATGGCTTTGCCTTTACGGTACAAAGCGTTGCGAACGGCTGCATATTGATAAGCCTCGTTCTCAGCTACGTTCGGGTTGCTGTACTCTTTGGATGCGTCTGCCGCTCCTTGCATCATTTCCTCAATGTTAATGCCAGCTGTAGCAATCGGCAGCAAGCCTACTGCTGTCAGTACAGAGTAACGGCCACCTACATCATCAGGAATAATGAAGGATTCATAGCCTTCTTCGTTAGCGAGTTTTTTCAGAGCGCCGCGTTCTTTATCTGTTGTTGCGTAGATACGTTTGCGCGCTTCTTCTTTACCGTATTTTTTCTCCAGAGCCGCACGGAATACGCGGAAAGCGATAGCTGGCTCAGTAGTCGTACCTGATTTGGAAATAACATTGACGGAGAAGTCTTTTCCTTCAATCAGTTCCAACAGATGATTCATATATGTAGAGCTGATGTTGTTGCCTGCGAAAAAGATAGCCGGACCTTTGCGTTGGTCTTTGGACAGTGCATTGTAGAAAGAATGCGACAGCATCTCAATTGCAGCACGTGCTCCAAGGTAAGAACCACCGATACCGATGACGATCAGTACTTCGGAATCGCTTTGGATTTTAGCTGCAGCCTTTTGGATACGCGCGAATTCTTCTTTATCATAATTGGTAGGCAGGTCAATCCAGCCCAGGAAATCGGAGCCTACGCCTGTTTGGTTGTGCAGTTGCTCATGAGCCAGCTTGATGGGTTCTGCAAAATAATCAATTTCGTGCTGACCTACGAAGGAGAGTGCTTTAGTGTAATCAAAAATAACTTTTTTAGACATGTTTGGAACCTCCTGTTTGGTATTACTAAGACCATAAATACGAACATAAGGACTTAGGAATAGGATACTTTAATTTGCAGGGCCTGACAAGCTTGCGTTACCTATATGTCGTGTGCCTTGATAGACCCCGGTGTAGATTGGGTGGCATACCCATGCTACAATAAATTGAGATCAACCTGTTAAGCATTCATTTCAAGCCGAATTCGCTCTTATCGGACGGTATCCCCCAACAAGAAAGGTGATTTGCAATGAAAAACATCGGATTTATCGGACTGGGCACCATGGGTGCCCCGATGGCGTCCAATCTGCTGAAGCAGGGATTTGGAGTCACAGTTTATAACCGTACGGCTTCACGCTGTGAGCCACTGGCAAAACAGGGCGCCCGTATAGCTTCAACGCCTCGTGAGGCGGCTGAAGGTCAGCAACTGGTCATTACCATGGTCAGCGATGACAACTCGATTCGTGACATCTATTACGGTGAGAACGGCGTGTTTGCCGGTCTTACGTCTGGTGTGACTGTGATGGACAACAGCACGATTTCGCCTGAACTGGTTAAACAGCTGGCCGCTGAAGCGGACAAGCTGGGCTGCTCCTTCATTGATGCTCCTGTCACAGGCAGCAAGCCTGCCGCTGTTGACGGAACACTCGTGTTCATGGTCGGCGGAAACGCGGAAGCCATCGCGGCACAGTCAGACGTTTTTGACACCTTGGGCAAAAAGGTACTTCATATGGGACCAAACGGCAGCGGAGCTGTTGCCAAGCTCGCTCATAATACAATGGTCGGCATTAACAACCTCGCTCTGGCTGAGGGCTTCGCTATCGCAGCCAAATCCGGCATTCCGGCAGACAGCTTCCTTGAACTGGTTCAGCTCGGATCGGCAGGCAGCAAGGCTGCGGAACTGAAAGGACGCAAAATCATCGAGCATGATTTTAGCAACCAGTTCTCACTTGCCTTGATGCTCAAGGATTTGAAGCTTGCTTCCTCACTGACCGATAGCCTGTCCATTCCGACGCCTATGCTGGCCATTGCCAAAAGCCTGTTTCAAGCCGGACAAACGCAAGGCTACGGTGACGAGGACTTGTCCGCTGTCGTGAAGACATACGAAGCATGGATTGGTCGCACCATTGGTGGTAAGCCTCTCGAATAAGCTGTCCTTTTCTTTGCAGTTTTACGCTAACTTAAAGGGTATACACACTTGGCTTGAAGTCGCGTGTGCTTACCCTTTTTCACCTGTTTATTCCGGGTAAGAACAGCAATAATCAGTCACACTTCGTACTTCCAATTTGAACGAAGACTGCGCAGGTACGTGGAATGTTGCCGCTCCCTGTATTTCCAGCCATTCCTCGGTACCTGGAAGCAATACTCTCAGATCCCCTGCCAAAATCTCCATGATCTCACGGGAATCCGTGCCAAATTCGTACGTTCCCGGCAGCATAATCCCCAGTGTAACCTTACTGCCATCATTCAGGATGACTGTACGGCTTGTGACCTGGCCGTCATAATATATATTTGCTTTTTTAACTACGCTGACTCCATCAAACTGTGACATTTTTATCCCCTCATCTGCTCATCATTGGTTGAATGAATATTGTGCATCATAACATAGATTTAATTCCAGCCTCAGTATGAAAATACACACTGCATCGGCGTATCCTGTGCACTGGATTTTAAAATTGTCTTGCAAAATCTTGGTTGTATGAAACAAACAGCCGTAAGACCTATCTCAGGTTACGACTGTTTGTTTTATATGTTGTTTTATTTCAACAAAGCTTTTACACGGTCAACCACGTTCTCTACCGTAAAGCCATATTCCTTAATAACGCGGTCGCCAGGAGCAGATGCGCCAAAGGTGCTGATACCGAGAATGTCGCCTTGGTCGCCAACATATTTATCCCAGCCCATTGGGTGCGCCATTTCTACGGCCAGACGAGCTTTCACTTCAGGCAGCAGAACGGAATCTTTATATGCTTTGTCTTGTTTTTCGAACAGATCCCAGCTTGGGAAGCTGATAACACGTACTTGGATACCTTGCTCCGCCAGTGCTTCCTGTGCTTTAACAGCCAGTTGTACTTCGGAACCTGTAGCCAGAATTTGAGCAACCGGCTTGCCGTCCTTCGCATCTGCAACGACATAAGCACCGCGTTTGATACCTTCACGTGCATGCTCAGCAGTAGCATCCAGAATTGGCAGGTTTTGACGAGTCAATACCAGTGCAACCGGGTTTTTCTTGTTTTCAAGCGTGTAAGCCCAAGCAGCAGAAGTTTCATTGCCGTCAGCCGGACGAATGACCGTCAGGTTCGGGATAATCCGCAGGGAAGCCAATTGTTCGATCGGCTCATGGGTAGGACCATCTTCACCCACAGCAATGCTGTCGTGAGTCAGAACGTAGGTTACAGGCAATCCCATCAGGGCTGCCAGACGAACGGCCGGACGCAGATAATCCGTAAATACAAAGAATGTACCGCCGAATACTTTTACACCTTGATGCAGCGCCATACCGTTCATTGCAGCAGCCATACCGAATTCGCGGATACCGAAATAGATATTACGGCCGGCATAATCTTCTGGCGTAAAGTTCGTCAGATTGTTCAAGTGTGTCATCGTGGAACTTTCCAGATCGGCAGATCCGCCTGTCAGGAACGGTACGTTTGGTGCCAGTCCATTCAATGCATTACCAGAAGCTACGCGCGTCGAAACCGCTTTGTCTCCAGCCGAGTATTTCGGAAGATCGCGGTCCCATCCTTCTGGAAGCTCGCCGCTGACTGCTGTTTCGAACTGGGCTGCCAAATCAGGGTGAGTTGCTTTGTATTTCGCGAATTGTTCATCCCATGCTTTGTTCGCCGCGATACCGCGTGCTTTTACTTTAGCAAAATGCTCACGAACCTCTTGCGGTACATGGAAGTCCTCTTCGTATACCCATTTGTAAAATTCTTTAGTCAGTTTGGCTTCTTCTGCCCCCAGCGGAGAGCCGTGAGTACCGCCGTGTCCACCTTTACCTTGTTTGTTCGGGCTTCCGTAGCCGATAACTGTTTTCACTTCAATCAAGGTAGGACGTGTGGAATCGCCTTGCGCTTCTTCAATTGCTTTTTGGATCGCCGGAAGGTCATTGCCATCCTCTACGCGCAGCACTTGCCAGTTGTAAGCTTCAAAGCGTTTGGCAACACTCTCGGAAGAGGACAAGTTCAGCTTGCCGTCCAGTGTAATATCATTGGAATCGAACAATACAATCAGCTTGCCCAGTTGCAGACGTCCAGCCAACGAAGCCGCTTCGTGGGAAATACCCTCCATCAGATCGCCATCACCGCAGATTGCATATGTGAAGTGATCCACAACTTTAAATTCGTTCTTATTGTATGTTGCAGCCAGTTGAGCTTCAGCCATTGCCATACCAACGGACATAGCCAAGCCTTGTCCCAGAGGTCCTGTCGTAGCATCTACACCAGCGGTGTGTCCAAATTCAGGGTGACCTGGTGTCAGGCTGCCCCATTGACGGAATTGTTTCAGTTCTTCCATAGGCAGATCATAGCCGCTCAGGTGCAGCAAGCTGTACAGCAGCATGGAACCGTGTCCTGCGGACAGTACAAACCGGTCACGGTTAACCCATGTAGGATGGTCCGGATTATGATTCATAGTTTTAGCAAAAAGTTGGTAGCCCATTGGTGCGGAGCCCATTGGCATACCAGGGTGTCCGGAGTTTGCTTTCTCGATGGCGTCAATTGCCAACGTACGAATAGTTGTGATGGACAAATTGTCGATCGTGGAGTTTTCATCCTTTTGAATCGCTTGATTCTGGTCAGTCATGGTTAGCCTCCTCATATTGTTAAAAAGTATGCCCATTGCATTCGGTCATGCTCTCCAATACCGCCGTCCAATATGGAAACAGCGCCTCTTGGAGTGAGTGAATCTGCTTGAATGTTTCAATATGACTTATACACTCTTAGGTATTGTACCATTTGCCGTAAAGGTTTACCAGATCGTTTATAGAGATGATTGTCGAAATGTGGTACAGAGTCTCATATCAATATACCCGTTATGTATTAACCTCATTTAAAAAATGATAAAAATACGAAAAAAAATCAAAAAAAACAAAACCCGTCATATCGACGGACTTTGTTTTATAAAAAGTGTATATACAAAAATTGATTATAGATTTAAAGATTAGTTAAATACGACCGTTTTGTTCTCATGAACCAGAATTCGGTCCTCCACATGCCACTTCACGGCTCTAGCCAAAACGACCCGCTCAATCGTGCGACCAATTCGTTTCAGCTCATTTACATCATCTCCGTGGCTCACCCGCTGCACATCCTGCTCAATGATCGGGCCACCGTCCAGTTCCTCGGTTACATAATGCGCGGTAGCGCCAATAATTTTCACCCCGCGATTATACGCTTGGGCATATGGCTTGCCTCCCACGAACGCAGGCAGAAAGGAATGATGAATATTAATAATCCGGTTGCGGTAATGCTCAATAAACTTGGGTGAAATAATCTGCATATACCGGGCCAAAATGATAACGTCGATGTCGTCACCAATGACCTCCAGTTGACGGCGCTCCGCCTCCGGCTTGGTATCGGCTGTTACCGGAATATGATGATACGGGATGCCAAACGATTCCACATACTCTTTCATATCCAGATGATTGCTAACCACCAATGCAATATCTGCGTCCAGATCCCCGGCCTGCCATTGCCATAGCAGTTCTACCAGACAGTGATCCTCTTTGGATACAAAAATGGCCAGTTTTTTCTTGCGGCTGACCGCAGAAATCGTCCATTCCATACGGAATTGCTCAGCGACAGCCACAAAGTCCTGCTCCAACTGCGGCTGGGCTGTGCTCAAATTCGGCAGATCAAATTCAACCCGCATAAAAAACATACCGCCGGACGGGTCCATTGTATATTGGTCAGATTGAACGATATTGGCCCCATGCTCGTATAAAAAGCGGGACACGGCGGCTACAATACCCGGCCCATCAGGACAGGATACGAGCATACGCGCACGGTTTTCATGTGCAGATAAAGTGCTGTTTGGATGATGTTTTACGTGAAGTTCCATGTGGCTACTAATCCCCCTATACTGTCACTGGCAAATGACTGCCGGCAAACCAGGCAATCAGCCGTTGATTAATGTGTTCTTCACTCAGCTCTGGAAAGAGCGCTGCTTCCGTGATCATGTCGTACAGACGCTCCAGCGGCTCACGTGGATCGGCTTTTCTTGCTTTGGCATCATTTTTCAGCAGAGTCCAGGTGTCCAGCACAAATTTCCGCACATCCACATCCTGCTTTTTGAAGAACGAATGCAATTGCTCGACCTGACTCAAAAATTCATCTCCAAAGCGCTCCTTCACATTTCCGCGAAGCAAAGCAATTTCAACCTCATACATCGGACGCTGAGTTTTGGCTTCCTTCCCGATCCATGGCGTTTCCAAAATAAATGGACGCCCTTGAAGCGCTTCATGGTGCACCACATGATGAATGGTCTGATAGCCGATCCAGCCCGATCCAATCGGAGTATGACGGTCTTTATGAGCGCCGACCGGATTTTTACTGTCATTGATGTGAACCACTGCAATGCGATTCAAGCCAACAATACGGTCAAATTGCTCCAAAACACCGTCCAGATCGTTCACGATATCATAGCCCGCATCATGAATGTGACAGGTGTCCATACAAACCGTAAGACGCTCGTTGTGCTCTACTTTATCTATAATGGAGGCAATTTCCTCGAAGCTGCGTCCCATTTCGGTGCCTTTACCCGCCATTGTTTCAAGCGCAATGTTGACATCTGTTTCCTTCACGCCGTTCAGTACCTCGTTCAGACCATCAGCAATACGCCCGATTCCGTACTCTGCATCTTTATCGGTAAAAGCACCCGGATGCAGCACAATATTTTTCACACCAATCGCGTGTGTACGGCGAATTTCCTCCTGCAGGAAGCTGACCGCCAGTTCATAGGTATTTTCTTTATAGGAACCGAGATTAATGATATACGGGGCATGGACCACGATATCCTCCATCCCTTTTTCAGTCATTAACTGCTTGCCTTCTTCCAAATACATGGATTCCATCGGCTTACGGCGCGTATTTTGCGGTGCCCCCGTATATATCATAAACGAGCTGGACCCGTAAGAAGACGCTTCTTTTGTAGCACTGAGCAGACCCTTGTCCGAGAAGGACACATGAGAACCAATTTTCAGCATGATCCTGATTCATCCCCTTATCCTTATTTCCTGTTATGCTTGTCTTAATTTAATTTAATCATTTTAACGTGATTATTGAAATCAAACAACATAGCTTTTATGGCAGCCCGATCGGATGTACTTATTCGAATGAATTTTTTTTCTTGAAAAGGGTTATATTCTATAACATATATATTTATTTGCGAATCGGAAGGAGAACTGACTCCATGAACATCATCGTATGCGGAGGCACTGGATTGGTAGGAAGTGCGCTGGTCAAAAGCCTGCTAGGCGACGGATATACTGTGAAGGTCATTACTCGCAAGCCGCTGGTAGGTCACGAATCAAGTCCCCGCCTGCAATACATGAGTTGGAATGAATTGAAACAAAGGCCTGAATTACTGGAAGGTACAGATGTGGTCGTTAATTTGGCAGGCGAAACGCTGAATCAACGCTGGACGGACAAGTCCAAACAAAGAATTCTTCAATCCCGACTATTATCCGTTGCCAAACTGGCTCAAGCACTAAATGCGCTGCAAAAAAAACCGGAAGTTATCATTCAGGCATCAGCTGTTGCCGCATATGCTACTTCCTTGACCGAAACGTTCGATGAAACAAGCCCGCGTCGTTCGGAAGATTTTCTTTCTCAAGTGGTCGAGCAGTGGGAAGAGGCCGCTGGCGCCTACCCATCTGATTCCCGTTTAATCAAGCTGCGTATTAGCCTTGTGCTGGATAGAAAAAAAGGGGCTTTTCCACTGATGAGATTGCCTTACAGATTCGGGTTTGGCGGCAGAATAGGCAGCGGTCATCAATGGATGAGCTGGATTCATATTGAGGATATCGTTCGTCTGATCACATACTGCATCCATACAACGGAGATCGTCGGTGCAGTGAACGCTTCATCACCCTACCCAGTGACGAACGACCAGTTTGGGAAAACTGTGGCTCAAGTATACCACCGTCCGCATTGGTTTCCCGTTCCAGGGATTCTCGTTCAAAAGCTGCTCGGTGAGATGAGCACCCTTGTCTTGGACGGCCAAAAAGTACTCCCGCGCAAAGCGCTGGAGCACGGATTTAAGTTTAACTATCCTGCATTGAAGGAAGCGCTGGAGGAACTCCATTCTCTTCAAAAGCAGCGCTAAAACGAAAAGAGGAACTCTGGGATGGTAATATCTCTACCAGCTTAGGGTTCCTTTTTAGAGCATTATCTATTTTAATACAATACTATTTAATTTAATTCATATGAACCATAGAACCCTTCTTTATTTCTTTAATGTGTTCTGATTCCTGTACACTAATACCAATAAGCGGAAGGTTAGCTATGGAAAAAGAAATACTGATATCTAATACGTCCAGTTCGCATATTGTTCCATCTAATTTATCAACTTGTATTTTTGAACCTATCAATTTTTTTAACTTCGTATGATCCTGATTACCTAATCCAATATTAGTTCCGATTAAAACAAACCCTTTATTTGGGGTTTTTATAATATTATCCAATTTCATGATTTCCAAAAGAAACATCTCCATTCTAGCGTTCATGTATGAACAGTAGATCTTTAACTTCCCTAATTTTGATACCTTCGTTTTTTAATCTAGTAATCCCATCTCTTAAAAGCATAATTCTTTCTAATTGAGTTAAATCGGGGGCGAATCTTGCAGCACGGATACTTGCTTGTGCTTCGTCCAATGCAAAATTCCTAGTTATAACGTTAAACTCTTCATCCATAACTTGAAATGACCTTCCTGCAAGCCCTGCTTCATAATGTCCAACAACTTCATGTGCTATCGTTCCTTGACCAGTAATCCGACTATTAGCTGCCAATTTACCTATGGCATTTAGAAGGCAAGACATCTTTATATAAGAAAGAGTATTTCTTTTTACCTGTATCAAAAGACTTAGCCCTGAGTATCGCAAACAGTCATTCACACGTTCTTTTCACAAGAAGAATAAGCAATCGAAGGCTAATCCATTTACCGTCCCAAGTCTTGAGAAAAAGTTTACCGTCAATGAGTCTTCCGGTTTTGTACATAGATAAGCTCCTTTACGGAATAGAGAGATTGTTGAATGCAGGCTTAAAACTATTTATTTGGGGTAGTTAGATGTATCTTCCCTTTATGTAGGTTATAGAGAGGTTAATATCCAGACGCCAAACCTCTTGTTTCATCCTCAGCACGTTTCTATCGCCTGAATCAAAGTTATCAAAGGTTTCTCAAGTTTATAATGAATGGCTTTTTCACACGTACCACCAGCAGCTTCCCACTCCCAAAACGCAATAATGTCAACGGGTTCAAGGAAATATAAAGTTAAGGCATTCACTGGATTTGCAGTGTATAGTTTCATAAACTCTTCGTCTAAAAGTTGATTATACGTAAGATATTGCTCTTGCATCGCTCCTAGGAGAAAAAGTACACTTTCCTCATTCACATTAGTAATTCGATTAACAAAAGCATTTCGTCTTTCAACCGTATTCAGTATAATTTGTATAGCATTTCGAGTACGCGAAGCATCAGAAGTAATACTGAGCATATTAATTAGATCATTAGTAGTGAGATCAGGATTAAATGGGGCTTACTCTATAATATACGTCCATTTATCGTCGCTTCCATTTTGAAATACTCGAATAGCATCGGAAACGTTATAGCCAATCGTTTGCCATTTTCGATTAAGCACGTCAATAATGTGATAATAGTACAACTCTGTTTCTCCGTTGCCTACTTCCTGTCCCCAGACCTTTTTCATACGAACAATGTTTTTAATATCTTGTTTATTGAATTTTTCTTTTAAAATCATAGGTGTCATCTCCAGTTCTATTTTGGTAAAATGTCCATAGCAAAGCTAAGGGTATGTTGTACATCCCTTTACTAAAATGTTATAATCATTTAACGACCATGAACATTAATTGATCATATAAACAATATGAGACTATATACATCTGTTGTCAATAGTAATTCAAAATATTCTTGGAGGCTATCAATTGTCATGAAGATTAAATTCATATTAACCTGTAACTTAGAAAGAATACTTAAAGAACAGAATATTACACCTTATAAACTCTCAAAAGATACCGGCGAGAGAATCGGAACGATATATAAATTAGTGAATAATCAGGGGATGGATAATTCACGCCTTTCAACTTCATTACTAGCCAATATCTGTGGATATTTAGGAATTACTTTAGGGGAATTATTTGACGTTGTTCAAGTGGAGACGGAATAACCTCCTATCTATTAAAATGCAAAAGAAGCCCATAACATTAATAGGCTTCTTTTTTATACATATCAAACTATTTCACTCAAGAGGCGTTGGTGGAAGATTTAAAAGAGTCCGGTCTATAAGCGTAGGACACTCCGGCAATCTTAAAAGTGTCTCCATCATTCAGGATGTATTCCTTGTATGGCACCATCGCCTCTCCATTCAGAACAGTTCCGTTCGTCGAGGACAAATCCTTGTCACAATTCATTGTCAGTTTCTAGGGGAAAGTAAAGATGAATGACAGAAAAAATGAAGCGGGGCAATCCAAAGAGATTACCCCACCCTAACCTAACGGATTATTCCAAAACGTAGGAAATAGTCATTTCAACAGATTTATAAGAAAGGCTGCCGAACCATCTATCTCCGGTAATACTTGCAATGTTTGTTCCATAGACCTGTGCTGTCCATGTACCACGTGCTTCCTGATCTAGAAAACTTGCTCTCTCAGTCATTCCGCTGGGCTTCCATGCAATAGTAGCAGATTTGCCGCTAGGAGAGGATACATTCAACGTAGAAAAAACAACCGCCCCCAGCATATTTCTATTGTTGTTGTTGATGATTCCTCTTCCTGGGTCAATCTCAATCGACTTTACCTTGGCATTAAGAGGCAATGACGTAAACCGGAAGCTAACCGGATCGGAATAACCGCTTTTGCCGGGGGCTAATGCCAACCCTAGGCTTTTGCTTGCACTCACTGTTCTACTGCTGCTGGAAGCATTGGGAGCGGCACTTAACTGTACATCCACTGTCTGTGTATAGACAGTTTCACCAGCCGCATTGGTGGATACCTTAACATTCGGCTCCGCTGCAAATGCAGTCACGGACATTGCGGCGCTCATGGATACCGCCAGTAACATTACACCTAAACGTTTTTTCATGCTCATACTCTTTTACCTCCAAAAAATATTATTAAGGTGGTATGAATTGCTATCCGAGCATAAAGACCTATTTTCAAAAAGGGTGACGTTTTCTAGTAGAATAGCAACAACCCCTTGTTAATATTATCGGTAAACAATTGGGATAAGTCAATTGTTTCCAAAGATTTTTTGGTAAAAATGGATTAAATTTTAATATTCCATCCTCTGCGACCCTATTAAACTGCAAAAGAAGCCCATAACATTAACAGACTTCTTTATACATATCAAACCATTTCACTCAAGAGGCGTTGGCGGAAGGTTTAAAAGAGTCCAGTCTGTAAGTGTAGGACACTCTGGCAATCTTAAAAGTGTCTCCATCATTCAGGATGTACTCCTTGTATGGCACCATCGCCTCTCCGTTCAAGATAGTTCCGTTCGTTGAGAACAAATCCTTGACGATATGGCCTTGCCCTCCTGCATCTATACAAAGCTCAATATGAGAGCGGGATGCTCCTTCCGTATGCTCTACAAATTGGACCAATTGCGGCTCTCTTCCGATGAAGAAGCTGCCTGCAACAAATTGGTCCGATTGCAATTGGATGTGCTCCGTCGCTCCACTTCCCGGTGCCTTGCGCTCCAGACAGGCAATCGGTGATTGCTGAATGTGTGGAATATGCACTCCCTGATCTGCACGAAGCAGCACCGTTTCCTGCCTCGATGTAGCATGTAGCAGCTCCGTCATACCAGACAGCGACTTATAATATGCCTCTCTGGTATCACTGGCCTCCAAATCATTCCTCCGATCCGCACCTATCCCCTGCGGCTCGTGCAAGTCGTCACGTGCAGAAGCTGCGTCTCTTTCTCCCGCATCCCGGCTACCCATATTTTCGGACTCCGGGTCAGGAAAAGACCATCGCCAGCTTTCCCGTCCTTGATCACTTGGATTGGAAGAGCGTTTATCCTTATTCTGACGTCCTGCTACGAATCCGGTTAGCTTATCAACCTGATAACGATCATTTTTCCGCTGTGCAGGAGAAGCAGCGCCAAGCCATTCCGAATCCAATACAGGTACTGAATCAGTGTAGATATGAGACGAAGCACTCTTACGCCCCCATTTTCCCGTCCAGCTTATATAAGCAACGGCTGCGAGTACCAAGGTCAGTATAACGGAAATGATCAACGGTACGGTCTCAGAATGATCCAAATAAACGTAGCGCCACACAATAGCCGAAGCGAGAAGACAGCCTAAAGCAATGTACGTTTTATACTTCTGCAACGTAGGCTCCGTTTCTTCTATTTCTACATCTAACTCGTCATTCTCCTGTGTCTTCACGGGCGGCTTGAGCGGCTTGAGCCGATTGATCCGTTTAAGCTCCTGAATCTCCTGAAGCGTCTCCCGATTCTCTTGCCCATACATTCCACCACATTCTGAATGATGGCGCAATGAGGACAGGTCATCACGGCTTCCTTGAGACACATTTGGGATAAAGGCGTTCCTATTATAACCTTCTTCTATCCCCTCACCTGGAGCGCTTACGCTCCCTGCACTAGCCGTCATCCCTTGCAAAAGCAGTTCCTTCAACGATCGCAATTCAAACTCACTTCTATCACATAGCTCAAGTATGCGCTGCATATTTTCTCCCTGAAAGTGAGCTACCCGAGTCATCAAACGAATAATCATCTGCTTAAATTGACTGCCTGCTTGTCCTTCATACAATACGGCCTGTAAAGGAATATAGGTTAAATTGGCAGCTTTTCTTGAACCTGAACCGTCAATAAAAATATAGTCCTCATGCAAAATAAACTGCCTTATATCAAGCATATATTGAGGGCTGCGATGAAGGGCATCTGCCACTTCAAACAGAATCCGATAAAACTCAGAAGTCGAAATGCCCCCGCCCTTCCATATCTGTGAAAGCATGCGTTGACCTGAAATATCGTAGTGCAACTCAACCTGAAAATCGACTTCCTTTATTCTTAGTTCCAGAAGACCGGGAATCCGATTGCCAGTCATCATTCCGGTCTGCACGGAATTTAAATCATCAGTTTTGAGTCCGCCTTCCTTGTTCAAAATCATAAATGTCCCGCTGTTCCGGGCAAAATCCCTGCTTAAACCAAACAATTCATGACCTCCTTAGCATTTTCCCGATCTCCATAAGGCAGCATGATCTATCCAGGCAGGCATGTCATGGCAAAAAGTAAAGATAAGCACTGATCGCTCCCGGAATGACTGCGGTCATAAATGGAAACCTGAGATGCGCTTCTCTCCCGCTGGTCAGCACCTTGCCGCTGCGAAACAGAAAAAATCCCCCCAAATTAAAAGCAACGCGCCGTAGTCTCATGATGGTTTCCCTCCGCCATAGCAAGATCCCGATACCAATAATACCTGCAAAAAAAATTGAATACAGAGCCGATTGCCACGCAAAAGCAGCACCTGTCCAGGCTCCAATTAGGCCAAATAGCTTCACATCTCCTGCACCTACAGCTCCTATCCAATACAAAATCAGCATGAGGCCAAATCCTGTCCCAAGTCCAGCAGCAGCAAATACAAAACCATGCCAGCCTTCAAACACCGTATTGAACAGCAAACCTGTGACCATGCCGGGCAGCGTAAGCTTATTAGGGATTTTCATACTCCGTAAATCGGTGACCAGCGCAATCGCCAGTAAAACTCCACATACAATATACATCCACATCAATGCGACCTTCCCCCTACCCGTTTATTGTCTACTCCACGGAAAATGGAACCTCCATACGTTGCCCATCCTCCGTTTCAATCACAAAACTCCATTGACCGGGTGTCGTGTTTGTTCCCACAAACCAATTCCATTCAATCATTCCCTCCGCATTAGCAGAGGTCCAGCCCAAATGCTGGGCCGTGCTTTGACCCGACTTATAAAGTACAGAAAGATTAGCAGACGTTCCGGGTTCAATCTTGGCTCTGATCAAATTGTACACACCCTTCACAGCAGGCTCTGGCTTGACAAGCAACTGTATGGAATGCTGTTCATCCTTATCATCTGCAGCATCTCCTGTACCTGTTCCCTCGCCTGTGTCGCCGATCCAAAGGCGCTCCTCTGCCGCCGCCTGAAGCACAATGCTGCGATACAAAAATGGGACCTTCATCGGCAGTTCATAAGACAGCTCTAACCTAAAATAAGGGTCCTTGGTTCCTGTAAGAGAAGGCACATGTACACTCGTTACATGAATACGGCCGTACTCCAGAATACTTGCCTCCATAAAAGGCTTTAGCATCGGCTTCACAACAGGATCAAGTGCTGCTTCCGTCAAGCGCCCCCGTAGCTCCTCCATCGGCTTTTGAACCCCCTGCACAGCGCTATCTAGCCAGTCGCCAATCGGAGGCGGCAGCTGCTCAGCGAATTTGCTTGCATATTCACTCACAGATAGCTTGGGCAATTCATCCAGCGGTTCGCGGACTGCATCTATTTTCGTGGATGCCGCATCTACCGCGAGAGATACCGGGTAGATTTTAGCTGAAACCTGCTTAACCGCTTCTGAAGCGGTGGTCTGCAATGCCGTGGACACCAGCGTCATCTGAACCATATAAATGAGAAAAACAATAAAAAACAGAAATAACGGCAACACCAGCGACGCTTCTACAACAATGCTTCCTTGTTCACACCGCTTCTGCCCACAGATCCACTGCAGATCCCGATTAATAGGAAAAATGCGCTGTTTTCGTAACATAGTACACACTTCCCTTAATACTCTCGCCTTCCTTAGAAGCAGTTCCGAGCATCCCCATTACCCCAGGTAAAAACCACAGCCGCATCCCGTTCTTGACCTCACCCTTTGCATAGGTTTGTCGCTCAGCAGGATTGACATCTGTATTCAGGCGGATCAGAGCAAGCATACGGGACATCTTTCGTTCATTATCGCTATGAAGCATCAGAAACAATCGCAAATGATCCTTGTACGTCATTCGAAATTTTAGAAAATCAGACAAAGGCACATATCCCTTTTGCGCCAGCATAATCATATCTTCAATCGCCTTTTCTACCCCATATAACAAAGCCGCCGCCAAAACAACCAACGGATTTCCTTTTGAGCTGTTTTTGACTAGTCCCTCCATCGTACGTATGGCAAGTCTCATAGTGAAAATTTCACCATAAGCGGATGCCAGATTACCCGTTGGATTATGGAACCCGTACAGGATGTACTCAACCTCCTGATTACTCACCTCCAGTTGATCTCCCAAAACCTGCGCTGCATTACCCACATTTGCACCTGATCCAACTAAACTGCCAAATCGGCTAAAATCCACATGATGAAAATAAGAAAGCGCATATTCGTTCTGGTAAAATTCATCCCCCAGTTGAGTCAGCAAACCGGATGCAGCCCCATATAAACCATCCATACTATCCATGGAGGCCCCCGCCGCATCATAGGTATCATAGGATAAATCAGCGGTTACAGATGGACCGGATGTAGACTGATTAAATGCAATACTTTCACTGTAATACTGCTCCAGCTTTTGGAACTGTTCTGCACTTTGTTTACCTTTGGAAAGAACCTCAATGATCCGATAAGCTTGCTTGAGCTTGTTTTTCGCCTCTTTTTCCATTTTCTTGCGTTCTTTGTCAGGTCCTCGTCGCGTGTCCAGCATTCTGGCTTCGCTGTCGAGTACATTGGCGGCTCCCGGCCAGACATACGCATTCAAGTATTTGTCTATCTCCTTGAGCGCTGAGGCGACTTCCTGCTTGAGCATATCTGCATTCAAAAATGGGTCTGTATAAAAGGATAACGTGCGCATCATTCCTGTCAGTCTGTTGTTAACCGTATTTATAGCAGTTCGTTGCTTTTCGATTTCTGCTTCCCATTGCTCAAATTCCTTATCGGGAATCAATAGATCCTCCGCCTTTTGCCGGGCGCTTCCTACTGAAGGATCAGCATTGGAGCCTTCTCCGCTGGGAGTAGGTGCAGCAGAAACCTCATCGTAGCCTGCATTAGCCGCTCTCTGCTTATACTGCGCAATGACTTTACGCATCTCTTCATTAATCTGCCGAGCCTCATTTAACGGTTCTTTGGCTTCCAGAAGCAGCTTATCATGCTCTTCTCCAGCCTGAACCATGGCCTGACGAAGGCGGTCAAGCGCTGATCTCGCCCTTCTTGAGTATTTCTCCATCTGCATGATTTTAACGTCATCCACGCTTTTCTTATTATCCTCATACACATGCACGTAATGCTTATATTGTGCAGCAATATCGGCTACAACCTCGAGCGAGTCCCAAATATACTGATTGGGTATATATGCGCCCTGCTGCTTAATAATCCGTTTGCGAACCTCTTCCATACGAGCCCCAGCCTCACGCTGCTTCGCCAGCATGTCATCCAGCTTGGCCTCGCGTTGGTCATACAGCTTTTGCAGCCGTTTCAGCAAATCAACCGTATGAGAAGCCTCCTTCATATTTTGAGAGAGCGGCTTCAGCTTTTCGAGCACTTCAAACGTAAAATCGACAGGCGCTTTATACTTCATCTCTTCACGGATCTGCTCATTAAATATGGAATATTTACCAAGCTCTCTTTCCATTTGCAGAGAACTCGAATCCAGCTTCGTATTCATAAGCGGCAGCGTTTCCGCACGTGCTGTACGCTTGGTGCTGTCATTCAGCACTTTGACCATGATTTGTTGTCCGTCGCTTTCACCATAAGCAAACAGACCGTACTCCTGTTGCAATACCGGATCATAAGCAGACATTACGGAACGAACTGCCGCATGAGTCAGACGCTCGGTTTGCACATGGAGAGCAGCAATTCTCGCATAATCAATAAAGACAGCAATAAAGCCAAACATGACAGCCAAAATCAAAATTAAGAAGACCGTGACAGCACCTGACTCGCGATCCTTTGTATTACGTTTCTTTCCAAACACCCGCTTCCCCCTTTCCAGTCCATTCCCGGTCCTTACTTACCGTTCTGGCCAAATTGCATCAACACTTGTCCCGCACCTGCCGGATCTACCTTTTTGCCTGAGCCTCTGCCCATAAACTTCGCACCGTAATACCGGACCAGTTCCACCGTACGGATCCATTCCACAGGCTCAACCACACCCGAGCTCATTTTCCCTTGTAAATCCGTTGGGTCCAGAAACTGATTCAACAAAGGCACTTTCACGATCTTATTCAGCTCCGTTGTCACCTTGCGGTGAATCAGACTGTTCTCATATGTTATCTGTCCGTGCATACCCGCAGGCATTCTGCTTTCGGCATTGGATAGTTTCTGAACAGGCAATGAGCCTGCCACACTGCCGTCAGGCACCTGTACACTTTCCAGATGATTAGCTCCGGCCCAGCCAAATAAAGCACCCAGCATGACATCATCCTTCAAACGCCAATAAAGCGAATCCCGTTGTCCTTGGGCAAAAGCTCCTGTACGCGGGTCCCTGAAGCTGTTATCCCAACTGTAGGCAGCTCTCTCCGAAGCGGTAGAAGCGACCTGCACCAAAATAGATTTTTGATATATGTACAGGCAGAAAAATAACATCACAAAAATAATCAACAGCAGAACGGGAAAGACGAGGGACGCTTCTAATGAGAAGCTCCCGTCCTCTTTTTGTACCAATTTGCGCAGCATTATGAATCCATAAAATCGTTACTTTTTTTATCCGCCTTTTTCAGCAAACCTTCTACAATCTTCTTAATCTGATCCTTGAAAATAATGGCCACTGCAATCAGAATTGCAATGATCAGAATCATTTCCAACGTACCCAGACCGTCCTCCTCCTTGTACAATTTACGGATACCGCTTGTTGCTAATGTCAACATCGTTTCATTCCTCCTACATATTCATCATCATTAAAGCGGGAGCACCCACCAGCACGATAACCGTCAGCAAAATCAGCGCCATCGGGAATACCAGCTTAGATGAAGCCTGCTCCCCTCTTGTCCGGCTAATCGAAGTCCGTTTGCCCCATAACGTCTGGGACAGCTCACGTAACGCCATCACGAAATCGCTCCCGCCACGTCTCATATTCAGCAATACCGTTGTCGTAAATACCGTCACTTCCTGAATACCGCAGCGTTTGCTTAAATGTTCAAATGCCTGTTGAAAGGAATATCCGCTTTCCCATTCCCCCACAGTCTGCCGCAATTCCCGGTACAACGGATGTATCGTATCCGCCCCTTTGCGCTCCACACAATGAAGCAATGCCCGTTGTACCGTCTCGCCTGCACCAACCAAAAGCATCATTTTACTCAACAGTTCAGGCAATTCCAATAGAATTTGCTGATCCCGTTTCTGTACTTTCCCATGCAAATCCTTGGTCAACGCGACTGGAACCAGCACACCCATTCCCAAACCAAGCACCAGTCCGGTTGCATCTCCGCCCATGATCAGCGATATTAAAGCTCCACCAGCGACCATCATATATCCGTAGCAGAGCATTTCTGCCAGAAAAAGTATCGTTTTTTCTCTGCTGTTCCGCATACCATACAGCTTTTGCACCGAACGCTGGAGCTTGAACACCAGCACAGGCAGCCTATGAGTGACACGCGAAACATGAATGATGTGTACAAAAGGAACCGAAAGTCGTTGCAGCCGCAGTCCTTCCAGCTTCATACAGCGAAAATGTGCATACTGAGCATCATGCATCCGGTTCAGCACCACCCAACCTCCCACTTGCAGAACCAGCATGACCAGACAAACCAACATCACCATATCTAGCACTCCTTAGACTTCAATCTTCATAATGTGGTTAATCCACACGAGACATCCCCCAAGCACCAGCAGACAAAGGGTGGACAGAATCATCCCTGTACCGCTGTATAAAGGCATCATGTAGTCTCCTGCAGTCATTGTCATAAACAGTACAAACAAAAAAGGAGCAGCAAACATAACTCTTGATTCAAAACGTTTTTGCGCAATCATCACACTGATTTCTTGTTGAATTTCCAGCTTCTCCCCTATGACACTTGAAGCTCGTCGTACAACCTCCACCAGATCACCTCCGGTTCGTTTGCAGGCCGCAAATACATCTGCAAAATTCGTAATATCCTCCATCTGAGCCCGATGGGCCAAATCCTGCAAAGCGGTCTCCACAGGCTGTCCGATTTCGAGGCAGGCTGTAATAATATTAAATTCAAAAATCAGATCGTGATCTCCATCCGGACTAAGCAAACGCAAATCCTCCACAGCCTCACGAAAACCATTCTCTACCGACCTCCCCGCCGAAAGAGAAGACGAGAGTGAATATAAAGCCTGTTTAAATTGGATGCTCAGAGCAGACCTGCGTCGTTGCAGCAAAAATTGCCTGTAATAACGGGGCATCGCCAGAGCTCCGGCAGCACACAGCAACGATAAAATCCATTGGTGATAAAATAGATAGCCGATCATTGCGAATAGCACACCACTGAAGAGAATGCACATACTTTTTTGCATTGTCGTTAATGTGTATACCGTATAATCAGGCAGAGAAGGGACCTGACGGGATGCTTGCTCCGGCTTCACAGCCACTTTTCCTGTCTTCATACCGATGCTTCTCCCCTATGCCAGCTTTCCGGCTTTATTCCGGCCATTTGCAGCTTTAACGTATGATGCAGACCTTCACCACACCGTTCCAGCGCCCCTATGATTCTCCCGTTACTTTCACCGCGCTCCTGAAAGCGATAGAGCGGATTAAGCGTCACCTGATCGTTTTCAAAGCCAATTACTTCACTAATTTCCAGTACCCGTCTGGATTTGTCACGGAGCCGTGACAGATGCACGAAGATATCAATGGCCGAACTGATCTGCTGCCGGACTACACCCAGCGGAAGATCGGCCCCGCCGAGCACCATCGTCTCCAGTCTGCTGACCATGTCACGGATATTATTCGCGTGACCGGTGGACAACGATCCATCATGTCCTGTATTCAGTGCTTGCAGCATATCCAACGCCTCACTCCCCCTGACCTCACCTACTACAATTCGGTTGGGTCGCATACGCAAGGAGGAACGAATCAGATCACGAATCGTGATTTCCCCCTTACCCTCGGTGTTCGCGTTCCGTGTCTCCATGGAAACAAGGTTAGGAACGGTCACAATTTGCAGCTCTGCCGAATCTTCAATCGTAATAATCCGTTCGGACGATGGGATAAACTGGGATAACGCATTCAGAAAGGTTGTTTTACCGGAACCCGTTCCTCCGCTTATAAAAATGTTGTATTTGCTGCGTACCAGGTCCTTGAGCATCGCGGCCGCTTCCTCATCCAGCGCGCCTATTCGTATCAAGTCCTCCATCGTCATGGGCCGTTCGGGAAACTTCCGTATTGTCATGGTTGGCCCCTTGAGGGCCACCGGGGGCAGCACAATATTGACGCGTGATCCATCCTTTAGACGGGCATCCACAATCGGCGAAGCCTCATTCACAATTCGGTTCACCCCGGCCACAATTGTCTGGATCAGATCCTCCAGTCGCTCTCGGGACTCGAATTGATCGGGCACCTGAATCACCTCACCTGCCCGCTCCACAAAAATTTCCCGGTGACTGTTGATCATAATTTCCGTAACTGTCGGGTCATCGATTAATGGCTGGAGTACATCCAGCCCACGGAACGAATGAAAAATTTTACGGACAAGTGCATGCTTCTCTCGGGAAGTTAAGCCTGCCAGCTCTGTATCGTGTAAAATTCGATTTTCAATATGCCGGACCAAATCCGCATCGTCTACCGAAGACGTCACATCTAGCCCGCTTCGGATATCCGCTCGCAGTGCCTTAAAATGCTTCTCATTTATGCTCATCAGCCCCTTTACCCCCTTTTAAGACCAAGCGACAGGCGACTGTACTGCACTCTCCACATTCAGCAGCTCGCGACACAGATGGCGGATTTCCCGCTGATAAATCGGTGAACTAAGCAGCAATTCACGATGCTGCATCTGTTTCCATGAAGGAATATACGGCAGTGCTCCGTTTAGGTCCATGAAGTCTCGAGGTAACGAGTTCATCATCGTTCCCATATAACGGTTCACGACAAAGCTCGTTTTGGACAGCATGGTTTCAAACCCTTCGGGCTGTGTTAACTCCAGAACATCCAGCCACAGGCCACACTTATGCATGCTCATTAAATCGTCAGCCAGCAGCCAGATCAGCTTATGACTGGCTTCCAGCACAGCTTGAGCCCGGTCACCATTTTCGGATTCGCTATCTACGATCACTACATCATACTGTCCGCTCTCGGCAATCGTCCGAATTAGCTGCACTGCTTCATCACAGGTCATATCTATTAGCTCCTTGCGATTATAGACAGGCTGAAAAGTATCGGCCTGAATTTCAGGACGATGCACACAATAGGAAGCTACGGAAGAGGGAATGCCGTCACTCTCCGTCGCCTTGAGGTCATATAGCAGCCTGGACAGCCCTCCTCCTTCTATACTGTTAGAACTGCCTGAACCCGTGAACAGCGAGCTTGAATCCACCGTTTCCAGATTCAAATAAAATACGGAATACCCCTCATTCCCCAACTGCTTGGACATATTGAGCGCAGCTGTTGTCTTTCCCAGCCCGCCGGAAGCCGCCAGCATGCCGATAATGATTCCGCCTTCCCGACTGTTTACACTTTGTCGATTGCACGACCGCTGTCTTGCCATTTCCAAAATAGAACCTACCAGCCCGGATAAAGACTGATATTTCAATAACGGTTGTCCGTATTGGCTTACTTCTTCACCCTCATGTAATACCAAACAAGGAATATCGGCAGCTTCCCGATCTGTCCACAGACTCAAAAAAGCCGCTTCACCCACCACGATATCCGGTCTTTTTATTCCGTTCGTTTCCATCATGTATTGACGAAATGCTTCCGGCTGCGAAAATGCCGTTATCCTCAGCCTTCTGGCGTACTCGCTCCCGTGTACATAATTCAGCAGCGGCTCAATATATTCCCGGTCTGCTACAGCCAATACCACTTTTACCGGAATCATGATACCCATCCCCTTTCCAACACAACAACGCAAAAAAGCACCGTTCATCCATCCGTACATACATACGGTTGGTGAACGGTGCTTCCGTCACGCGCATACTATTTATTGGTAGAATAGCATAGCACTTATTATAGAGCAAGTATTTTTTATGCAAATATGATTCCATATTCTTTTTAGAAGCAAAAAGGCAGGGATATACTCCCCGCCTCCCGCTACCTTTATCTTACCAGAATTTGTGGTGACGATGACAGTCATGATGACGATGATGACGATGTTTCCGATGATGGTGACATTTTTTCACAAAAAAGTCTTCATGACACCGATGACGTTTTCTAGGTTTAAACTTAATGACAGTCACCTTAATAATTTTCTTAGTAACGTGTTTTCTTGGTTTATGAATATGACAATGTTTAAACATTTTTAATTCGCCTCCATTTCTTTGAGATAGAATATACTATGGAAGCATTGAACAACCGGAAACTAACATATGACTATTTACGAATGAATTGGGTGATCTACTCGTCTTCTTCCAGCTTGATATTCGGGTCGTAGTCCGCCACGATTAGAACATCCATATGACGCGCTTGACGGAGGATTCTCGGAACGACTGTAACCTTTCCCCAACACTTGCTTCGGGAAGACTGCCCCACAATGAGCTGCGTCCCCGTATATCCTTCCACCGGAGCAATCAGAATGTCGGCAATCTCCCGCCGACTGGAAGCCAGCCGTATTTCGAAGGTTCCTCCCAATCGCTTGGTCAACATTTTTAGCTGTTTCAGACGTGGGGCCAGCCTTTCGGGTATGCTTTCTCCGACATGAACATAAGTTACAATCCACACGGCCTTCAGTCGAAAAGAGATACGAAAACCACGGCGAATCAGCCTTTCAGCATTTTCGCTTAGCGTCACGCCTACAAAGATCACTTCCTCCCTACGCCACGGTCCCCGCAGCGATCCGTGACGATCCCACGATTCCAGCCGCTCATCCACATCATCCGCCAATTCCCGCAGAGCCAGCTCACGCAGCGCAATCAGATTACCTAATTTAAAAAAGTGGCTAAGCGCCTGTTCCACCTTGGCAGGATCGTATATTTTGCCATCACGCATCCGCTGCTGCAACGATTTGGGAGCCACATCCACAAGCTGTACCTCATCGGCCAAACGCATCATATGATCGGGGACAGTCTCTCTCATCCGAATGCCGGTAATTTGTTCTACCGCGTCATTCAAGCTCTCCAGGTGCTGTACATTCATTGTGGATATGATAGAAATACCTTGATCCAGAATAGTCAATACATCCTCATAGCGCTTGGATCTCGGACTGCCGGGAACGTTGGTATGCGCCAGTTCGTCGATCAGCACTACCTCAGGATTACGCCTGAGAATGGCCTCGGTGTCCATTTCTTCCAAATGTGCGCCATGTCGCTCGATAGACTGACGAGGAATCATATCCAGAGAGCCCACTTGTGCCAGCGTTTCCGCTCTTCCATGCGTCTCCAGCAAGCCGATTACAACATCAATTCCGCTCTCTAGCAAATCATTGCCCTCTCTCAGCATCGTGTATGTTTTGCCGACCCCTGGTGCAGCGCCAATGTATACCTTGAGCTTGCCACGCCGAATTTTGGCTGCCTCAGCCTGTGCCTCCTCATCGCTCAAGCGATGATAGGGATCATTATCTCCTTCCTCCTGTCTCATCGTTGGCAAAATC
This sequence comes from Paenibacillus peoriae KCTC 3763, assembly GCF_000236805.1. Classification (GTDB taxonomy): domain Bacteria; phylum Bacillota; class Bacilli; order Paenibacillales; family Paenibacillaceae; genus Paenibacillus; species Paenibacillus peoriae. The sequence continues at coordinate 600,321 of NZ_AGFX01000041.1, forward strand.
CGTTCACCTTCCTGCTCGGCTCGATCCGCTATCAACAGCAGGTCCATGTTTTTCATCCGTTTAAAAATTCCGTTCACCAGCGATCCCCTAACTAGCTCCTGCCATCGGGTCTGCCGGGAATGTCCCATAACGATCCGGGTAACATTATGCGCCACCGCATAATGAATAAGCTGACGAGGCAACCTTCTGCGGGAAAAAAGCGGGATTTCTTCAAATGCCGATCCTATCTTGTCAGTCAGCTGCACAATGGAGCGCTTAAAGGCCGCTGATTCCCTGGACAGCTTGTGCTTCTGGCTGACAAAGGAGACCACCAGCATATCTCCACCCAACCGCTTGGCGACCTGCTCTCCTCTGCGAACATAAATAGACCCGTTCCAATGATATTGGACAGGCACCAAAATACGCTCGGCGGCTCCTGACGCCCCGTGCAAGCCTAATTCCTCCCGGTGCCGTTCCAGCGAATCGTTCACATCCTCTGCCACTAATCGCAGAGCCAGCTCGCGCAGCTTACCCAGATTTCCCCGGTGGAACATTTCAGGATTGGTCGCATGCATGTAGCCTTTCGCCAGCCGTTCTAAAACCGTCTCCGGTGTAACATCAATCAGACGGATTTCATCCGCCAGCTCCAGCGTATTGACCGGGACCGTGGATGCCGCTTCAATTCCTGTCAGCTGATACACCCACTCCGTAATCCCTTCAAGTTCATAGACATTGACCGTCGTAATGACGCTAATCCCCAGCTCCAGCAAATATTGAATATCCTCCAGTCGGCTTGGAAATCGGGCCCCTACCCGGTTACGATGTGCCAAATGATCTACCAGCACCACCTCGGGATTGCGTTCCACTAGAGCTTCCACATTCAAATCTTTTTGCTCCACACCGTCCTGCATCCAATGAATACTGGGCACTCGCTCCAGCGTGCCGACCTGCTCCACGGTTTCACGTCGCTGCATGGTCGAGACTGCGCAAATCACAACATCAATCCCTTCATGCTGAAGCGATTGCCCTTCCTGGAGCATATGATACGTTTTGCCCGAACCGCTGACTGCACCAATGTAAATTTTGAGTCTGCCCCGGTGCAGTTTGTTAATGGATTCCAGTATTTCCTCGGGTGATTTGCGTTTGAAGCTCTCCATCCTTTGTTCCTCCCTGCAACATGACAGCTCACTTGCGTCCGTTCTTGTCTGGCTGTAATGAATGTACTCCCGTGTTCCAGACAATTCAAGACGAGTTCCGCAGCTTTCCCCGAAAAAATCCGCACAAGCCAGTATACACGCAAAAAAGCGTGGATTCAGGCATTTTCTGCCCATTTGCACGCTTTTTCGGTAAACTTGTATATAAGGCTTCCCGCGAATCGAATCACTTGCTATCCTCGCCAACCAGCCCCCGCTGCTGAAGCCATTTTTGCCAAACTACACCATGAGTTGGAGAAAAAAGAAAAGCTAAAAGCAGCAGCACTCCCGATACACACAGCATACATGCCGCAATAGAGGCATCCAGCATACTTGCCGTGTAGAAGCCTGCGACCGAACTGATAACTCCAAATCCGACGCTATACACGATCATACGGGACAATTTCTCCGTCAGCAGGTAAGCCGTAAGTGGCGGTACAACAAGCATTCCAACCACCAGAATTGCCCCCACGCTCTCAAATGACGCCACCGTCGTAAGCGATACGAGACTCATCAGCAGATAATGGAAAAAAACAACCGGAATGCCCAATGAAGCTGCCAATGCGGGATCAAAGGAAGTGATTTTAAATTGCTTGAAAAAGCCCCATACCACGAGCAAATTGATTAAAAACATCGCGCCTGTAGTCCATACAGCCCTCGGACCAACATCAACGCCAGCAATCTCAAGCGTATTCCACGGCACATATACAATCTCCCCATACAGCACGTGATCCATATCCAGATGAACATTGGAAGCAAACACACTGACCAGCAGAACGCCGATGGCAAACAGTGTAGTAAACACTACGCCAATAGCGGCATCACTTTGCAGACCACTTTGCTGGAACAGCTGAATCAGATACACCGTTAGAAGACCCAGCACGGCCGCACCAAACATCATCCATACCGAATCCCTGGACCCGCTGATTAAAAAAGCAATAACAATCCCCGGTAGCACCGCATGGCTGATGGCGTCACCGATCATAGCCATTTTCCGAAGCACGAGAAAGCAGCCGACAATGCTACATCCCCCTGCCACAAACATTCCCGTCAAGATCACATAAAATGAACTCATAGGGCACGCTCCTTTCCCGGCTGCGTCCCGACTGCCTGCTCCAGATTATGTCTGGCATTCAATCGAACGATAGCCTTGGAAATCACTCCGCGCTGCGGCGCAAAAATCAGGCTCACACCAAACACCACCGTCGCACACAAAACGCATAACGGTCCTGTAGGGAGATTCTGCCCCAGAGAGCTAAGGAGTGTCCCACCAAGGCCAGCTATAGCACCGAACACGCCTGATAGGCACACCATGACCCCCAGCTTCTCTGTCCAGTATCTTGCTGACACGGCCGGGGTAATCAGCAGGGCCGCCATCATAATGACACCCACGGCCTGAATGCCAGCAACCACCGCAATGACAATCAGCAGCATCAACAGCTTATCCAGCAGCCCCGCTGGAAAACCAAGTCCGCGAGCAAAGCCGGGGTCAAAGCTAAGCAGCTTAAATTCCTTGAAGAACAATAGGCATATCCCGATCAGCACCACCGAGATTGCAGCCATCGTATAAACATCAGACAATACCATGGCCGCAGCCTGACCAAATAAAAATTTATCCAACCCGCTTTGGTTTCCCGCGCCACTATGCTGAATTTCGGTCAACAGCATAATGCCGAAACCAAAAAATACAGACAGCACCGCCGCTATCGCCGAATCACTTTTAATTCGCGAATACCGGACCAGCGCACTAATCGCAAAAGTCGCAGCAACGCCTGCAATGGCAGCTCCAATCATAAATCCGAACACGGATTTCGTACCCGTAATCATAAACGCCACGCATACCCCAGGCAAAGCTGCATGTGCCAAGGCATCTCCCATGAGCGACTGCTTGCGCAAATACATAAAGCTGCCAATCACGCCGCTGCTTAACCCGAGCAAAATGCAGCCCAGCAAAATCCACTGCATATTCGGATCGGCCAAAAGCGTAGCCAAGCTTGTCATCCCCCTCACCTCACTCCGAGTATTGTGCCGGAATCCGGGCTTGTTTTGAGTATACTCAGACGTCCACCATACGTACGTTGCAGATTTTCCTCGGTAAAAATCTCTGACGTCTCTCCAAACGCCGTCAGATGGCCGTTCAACAGCATGACCTGGTCAAAATAATCCGTCACCGTAGACAAATCATGATGAACGACAAGTACGGTTTTCCCCTGCCGCTTCAGATCGTTCAGCAATGATATAATCGCTTTTTCGGTCGCAGCGTCCACACCAACAAACGGTTCATCCATAAAATAAAGCTGAGCGTCCTGTGCGAGTGCTCTGGCCAGAAAAACACGCTGCTGCTGCCCGCCTGACAGCTGACTAATCTGCCTGTCCGCATATTTGCTCATACCTACCTTGTCCAGACACTCCATCGCTGCCTGACGATCTGCGGCTCCCGGTCGTTTAAACCAGCCCAGTCTGCCATACCGTCCCATCATAACCACATCCAGCGCGTTCGTCGGAAAATCCCAATCCACCGATTCTCGCTGCGGTACATAACCAACCTTGAGCAGTTGCTGCTTGTAGGGCTTGCCGTAGACCAGCACCTCACCCTTGAGCTTTGGAATCAGTCCAAGCGCTGCCTTAATCAGTGTAGATTTACCAGCTCCGTTCGGGCCAATAATACCAATCAGCTTGCCTTCCGGCACCTCGAAGGAAACATCGAACAGAACGGGCTTCTTTTGATAAGCTACAGATAAATCACGAACGACAAGCGGTGAATGCCCCATATGTTTTGCCTCCTTTATTTGAGCGCTTTAACCATCGTATTGACGTTATGCTTGACCATTCCAATGTATGTGCCTTCTTCTGTACCTTCTTTGCCCATGGCATCTGAATACAGCTCACCGCCAATCCTTATCGTATGACCTTGCTGAGCGGCCCCCTGAATTACTGCATCTATGGCCTTTCTCGGAACGCTGGTTTCTACAAATACGGCTTTGATTTTATTTTCCACCAGATAATCTCGCAGCCTGGTCACATCTTGGGAGCCCGCTTCTGACTCTGTACTCATACCTTGAAGTCCTTTCACTTGAATATTGTAAGCATCTCCGAAATAGCCGAAGGCATCATGTGCCGTGACAAGCACGCGCTGGGCTTCCGGTATGCTGGCAATCTGCTCCCGCGTGTAATCGTCCAGCTTGCGCAGCTCAGCCAGATAGGCTTCTGCGTTAGCCTTATAATCCTCTGCATGCGCAGCATCAAGCGCCGACAATTCGTCTCTGATGGTTTCTACCGCTGACATCCAGTTTTGCACGTTAAACCAGATATGCGGATCATGCTCGGACCCCATTTCCGGGCTGCCTGCACGCAGCTGATCCTGAGCGATATTTTTGGAGACAGGTATGACGGGCTTTTGCTTGCCGATTTTCTCCAGAATGTCCTGCATTTTTCCTTCCAAATGCAATCCGTTATAAAAAATAATGTCGGCCTGATCCAGCTTGCGCATATCTCCCTGAGAAGCCTTGTACAAATGCGGGTCAACGCCTGATTTCATAATGCCCGTAACCTCCACATGATCACCACCGACCTTGCCGACAATATCCGAAATCATGCCAATGGTCGTTGTGGCCTTTATTTTTTGTCCCGCCTCTCCCGCCGTACCCTGCTCCTTCTGCTCCTGAGCACATGCAGTTGCGAGAACCAAAACTAGTGACAATACTCCAACTGTCGTTACCCATCGCAGCAAAGCCTTCTTAAACTGCTTGTTCATACTTTAAAACCTCCTTCGACTATTCGTATTTGGGACAAACTATTTCCTATAGACAATTATTTTTTACTAGAACTATATTTTAGAGTATACACTAAAGTTTTTACCCAAGGAAACATTTTAGAATATAAATCTTATTCCTTTTGTCTTATCGTTCGATTTTGGCTCTCTGAATGTGTAATATATAGAAGACATCCATTTGTTAAAGTAAGGAACGTATATAAAGAGAAGGTGCAAATCATGAAGCAAACAGAACACAGCCTTGATCAGGACAGACGTCAGCAACATCGAACTCGGCTAATACTGCGCGTTTTTGCGCTGCTGTGCTGTCTGGCTATCCTTACCTCGTGTGCTCGGGGCGATATCCATGTAGATGTTCATCTCGATCGCAGTGTAGATATGGATGCATCGTTCAGTGTGAACAATCAGACGCTGGTGATGCTGGACAATTCCGGGCTGCTGGATCGATTAGCCAAGCGTTTTCAAAGCAATAATGTGGATGTTCAACCGCTGGCTGAACAGGGGAGAAAGGGCTATCAATTCAAGGGGCATTATCAAGGAGATTGGAGCACAAACGGAAAAAATCCCAATCAGGAATTCAATCTGCCCGAGGGATTAGAAATAAAACGCATTGTGACCCAACATTTTTTCGCAACAAATTATGATCTTACGATGAAGCTTGATCTGCCACGAATGCTTCCTGAAGAAGTTAAGGGACTGAGTGACAAATTACAGCAAATGAACGTGTTCGCGTGCAAATTACTGGAGCGGCAGCTTGATCTTAACTTTAGCCTGTCCTTGCCGATCCAACCCGCTGCCAGCAATGCGGACAGTGTATCGGAAGACGGAAAAACACTGCGTTGGGATATTGCCCCATTGGAATCTAATGAGCTAAAATTATCCGTCAACGTACCGAATCTACGACATATCGTGTATGTAGCTATTGCCGGCTTGATACTGATTGTGGCGATTGTGATATGGCTGATTCGTCGTCATCGCTCCAAAAGGAAAGCTGATCCCTTTGAATCTTAAATTCTGAATACCTAAAAAAATCGTTCCCGAATCTCTGGTGGGGGGATCTGGCACTGATCCTCTTCATCCTTGCCAAACCAGCGGTATCGGTTACGCGCGACCACATTGTACACAGCATCACGCATAAAGCGGGGAATCAGAATGAAAGCATAGGCCAACGGGTATGGAAAACGAAGATGTCTGGCAATCCGCAAAGCCGCATTTGACCTTGTATAATACACACCGTCTTCAATCAATACAAACGTATCCAGCTGATCTACAGATAGTCCTCCTGCACGCAAAAGCCTTTGTCCTTCCTCGGATTGCAGGGAACCAAAATGGAATACTCCCTCAGGATCACGCTTGATAATAAAGCGGGCCGCCCCCTGACAAAAATGGCATACCCCATCTACCAACACAATCGAATGCTCCGAATGATCAGACTGCTTCATAATACCCTTCACCTCCAAGGAATCAACAGCTTGAATGCAATCAACTTTATGCATATAACAAAAATACATATAACAAAAAAACGTCGAAATCATCCGACGCTTGTTTAGAAATGTATCGACTTTTACCAGTTTGGAAACTAGCTCAATGCTTTCTCGAACAGTTGTTTGGCATTAATTTGTCCTAAAATCTCTTCATGAAACTGATCCATACACTTGCAGATAAAATCCTTATGGCATACCGGGCAAGGTGTCGTTAGCAGTCGACTAATATTCGTCAAAGTCCACTCCGGATTACGTTGAGAAAAAACACGGCACTCCGTACCATCGGCCAAACTCATTTTAAACTCATAAAGCCCTTCTTTTTCATTGCTGCCAGCCAGCGTGAAATTAACAATATTCGGTCTGTAAGACATCATATCACCCGTATTTTCAAATTTGTTTCGTACCTGGTGACCAGAATCACCTAAGCCATCTTAATGAATTTTGGCGTTGATGTCAAATGGTCGGGGATCTACTGTCATGTTAATACATGATTTCCTTCTCGTATGTACTTTAAACGAACGAACCACACAAAATGAATCATTAAAAAATACTATTAATTTGCTTGGCCACATAAAAGTTGCACTAGACAAAAACTATTGTATGTGTACAATAGAGATAGTACAATCGTTATGTCCCTAATACTATAGTTCAACTTGAATAAAGAAGGTGGAGCGTATGAAAAATATGGAGGGCAATTTGGCGAAAATCGCTTCACTGTCGGAAGTGAATCGCACCTTGAGCGTCCCTAAGGAAGGCACCTGGTTTCGAAAGTTTCTCGCCTTTGCCGGCCCTGGCTATTTGGTCGCTGTTGGCTATATGGACCCAGGCAACTGGGCTACAGACATCGCAGGCGGAGCAAAATTCGGTTACACGCTGCTTAGTGTCATTCTAATCTCCAACCTGATGGCCATTCTGCTGCAAGCCTTATCCGGCAAGCTTGGCATTGCCACAGGTAAAGATTTGGCACAAATGTGCCGCGATACCTATAGTCGTCCCGTCGCAATCGGCTTGTGGCTTTTATGCGAAATTGCCATTGCAGCTATGGATTTGGCCGAGGTCATCGGCTCAGCCATTGCACTGAAGCTGCTGTTCGGTTTGCCGCTACTATATGGCGTTATCATTACCGCATTTGATGTCATGCTCATTTTATTGCTGCAAAATAAAGGTTTTCGGGCTTTGGAAACATTGGTTATTGTGCTCATGGCGACGATTGCCGGGTGCTTTGGCATCAATCTCATTTTGGCACAGCCATCATGGGGCGGCGTGTTGGGCGGATTTGTGCCAGATTCACAAATTTTGACCAACCCAAGCATGCTGTATATTGCGATCGGTATTATGGGCGCTACCGTAATGCCTCACAACCTGTACCTGCATTCATCCATTGTACAAACTCGCAAATTTGAGCAAACTTCAGCAGGTAAACGCGAAGCTATTAAATTTGCAACCTGGGATTCCAGTATCGCGCTTATGTTTGCTCTATTTATTAATGCCGCCATTTTGATCGTGGCAGCAGCGGTGTTCCATACTGCCGGAAAAACAGATGTAGCCGAAATTAGCGACGCCTTCTATCTGCTATCGCCTTTGCTGGGAACCACACTCGCAAGCATTCTATTTGGAGTGGCACTGCTCGCCTCTGGCCAGAATTCGACCGTAACCGGTACGTTAGCTGGACAAATCGTCATGGAGGGTTTCCTCAACCTTCGTCTTCCCTCCTGGTTGCGACGTCTGGTAACGCGACTCATCGCCATCATTCCAGCGGTAATCGTCACTGCGATCGCTGGTGAAAAAGGAGCGGAAGAACTGCTTGTGCTGAGTCAGGTCATTCTATCCATCCAGCTGCCTTTTGCCATCATCCCACTATTGCTCTTTACGAGTGACAAAAAGCTCATGGGTGAATTTGCCAACAAAATGTGGCAAAAAGTATTAACCTGGATCGTGACTGCAATCATTATTGTCTTGAATGTGATACTCATCATCCAAACGATTTCAGGATAGGCTGCTGCCAACAATTCTTTCTACCAACAAAAAAGGTATCCCACGGGCCTTTCACCCAGGGGATACCTTTTTTTTGTAAACTCTACTCTCTATCATTCCGTATGGCCAGTTTCACCGCTTGGCAGGCTCTACCTTCATTTGCGCTTCAAGCGCGAGGTTCAGCTTGAGCACGTTCACACGCGGCTCTCCGAACACTCCGGCACTACGGCCTTCTGTTTGCTCCTGTACCAGTGCTTTCAGCTGATCCTGCGGAATTCCCGTCAAGCTGCTAATACGTGGAATTTGTACCTGTGCCGCCTGTGGCGAGATATGCGGGTCCAGGCCAGAGCCGGAGTTCGTAATCAGGTCCACCGGAACCTGGCTAACCGGCACATCCGGATTTTGTTTCTGCCACGCGGCAATGGAATCCTTGACTCGCTGTATCAAGGCCGGATTGGATGGCGCGTAGTTGCTTGAGCCTGAACCAGTCCCGTTATAATCAACACTGGATACCCGACCTTGGAAAAACGCGGGATTGGCAAAGGATTGCCCGATCAGCTCAGAGCCAATCACCTGTCCCTTCACATCCCGCAGCATACTGCCATCCGCCTGCTGCGGAAACAATACCTGTGCCACTCCTGTGCTAACCAGCGGATATGCCAAGCCACACAAGAGGATCATCAGCACCGAGGTTCGCAGGGCGACTGCAATGACCGTGCTTCCTCGCATCTCCTGTATCTCCGGTTGTCCCCCCGGCTCAGTCCCCAGCTTTGCAAGCTGGTTATTGTCTCGTCCGGCAGTGCCGGCTTTCTCGTGTGCAGCAAATCTGCGCCCAGACATACGATAAAACCCACTCATGTTGCTCACCCTTTCCGCTTCCGTTATATCTGAAATGAATCCTTTGACAGGCTGCCTTAAATCCATAAATGCACCAGCAAATCAATGGCTTTAATGCCGACAAACGGCACCACCATACCGCCCAAGCCGTAAATCAGCAGATTCCGTCCGAGCAGGCGATCCGAGCTCATTGGTCTATACTTCACGCCCTTCATCGCCAGCGGAATCAGGAGCGGAATAATAACCGCGTTAAAGATCAACGCCGACAAAATAGCGGACAGCGGAGAGCCAAGCCCCATGACGTTCAAAGCGCCCATTTGTGGAATAGCCAGCATGAACATCGCCGGGATAATGGCAAAATATTTGGCAACATCATTCGCGATGCTGAACGTTGTCAAAGCGCCGCGCGTCATGAGCAGCTGCTTGCCGATTGCGACCACCTCAATAATTTTGGACGGATCGGAATCCAGATCCACCATATTGGCAGCTTCCTTGGCCGCGACCGTGCCGCTGTTCATGGCAAGACCAACATCCGCCTGCGCCAGCGCAGGAGCATCATTGGTGCCGTCTCCAGTCATAGCCACCAGCTTGCCTTGTTCCTGCTCACGGCGGATAACCGCGATTTTATCCTCCGGCTTGCTTTCAGCTACAAAATCGTCCACACCTGCTTCCCGTGCAATGGTAGCGGCAGTCAGCGGATTATCCCCGGTACACATAATCGTGCGGATACCCATTTCCCGGAGCTGATCGAACCGCTCCTTCATGCCCGGCTTCACTGTATCCTTCAAATAAATAATGCCGTATATCTGATCATCCAGCGCGACTGCCAGCGGTGTACCTCCTTCAGAGGCCACCTGATTCGCTTTTTCCTCCAAATCAGCTGGAACACTGCCTTTTTGCGATATGATCCACTGCCGAACAGAGTCAACTGCGCCCTTGCGTACCTTTCGTCCATCGGACAGATCCAGACCACTCATCCGGGTTTCCGCCTTGAACTCAATAAAGGCTCCGCCTGCCGCCAAGGATTCATCCAGCGTGTACTCCTGCTTGCGCATCAATTCCAGCACCGAGCGCCCCTCAGGCGTCTCATCCTTCATGGAGCTCATCGCTGCCCACTTGACTAGCTCTGTCTTCTCCACGCCCCCTACAGGCACAAATTCACTTGCCATCCGGTTCCCAAAGGTGATAGTACCCGTTTTGTCGAGAATCATCGTGTTAATGTCCCCGGATGCCTCTACCGCCTTGCCTGACATCGCCAGCACGTTAAACTGGGTGACCCGGTCCATACCGGCAATCCCAATAGCCGACAGCAGCCCTCCAATTGTTGTCGGAATCAGACAAACCAGCAACGAAATCAAGACTGGTACAGGCAAATCGATGTTAAAATGGCGGGCGATCGGAGCCAGCGTGACCACTACAATCAAAAAAATAATCGTCAAGCTGATCAGCAGCGTGTTCAACGCAATTTCATTCGGCGTTTTTTGCCGCTGTGCCCCTTCCACGAGCGAAATCATTTTATCAATAAACGTTTCGCCCGGCTCTGCCGTAATCCGCACCTTAATGCGGTCACTAACTACCCGTGTCCCGCCCGTTACCGAGCAAAAGTCACCGCCCGATTCCTTGATGACCGGAGCTGATTCCCCTGTAATCGCGGATTCATCAACCGAGGCCAGTCCTTCAATAACCTCGCCGTCACCGGGAATCATCTCGCCCTGGGATACCAGCACAATATCCCCTTTACGCAGCTCTGTTGAGCTAACCACCTGAATGTCATTTCCGACAAGTTTGTTGGCCTGTGTATCCTGCTTGGATTTTTTCAGAGAGGCCGCTTGCGCCTTCCCCCGCCCCTCTGCGAGCGCTTCAGCAAAATTGGCAAAGAGCAGCGTGAACAGCAGAATAACAAAAACAGCCAGATTAAAGCCCATTTCCTTGTCAGCTCCAAAATAACCGGGAAACAGCAGCATCAGCAGCACAACCAGTGTGCCGATCTCCACGACGAACATGACGGGATTTTTCATCATGAGCATCGGATTTAATTTCATAAAGCTATCCCTGATCGCATGCTTCAAGATGCTTCTGTCCAGCATGCGTTTACGTTGTTCCTTCATGATCAAGCACCCCGTTCATCCATTCTCAATTTCTTCTTCATGCTTATTCTTCATCACATGGTCAAAAATTCAGCTACAGGCCCCAATACGATGACGGGCAAAAAGGTCAACGCACCAATCAACAGAACAACTCCGATCAGAATGGCCCCAAACAGCTTGTTGTCCGTGCGCAGTGTGCCCGTCGTCACCGGAGTCGGCGCTTTGGCATTCAACGAAGCCGCTACAGCCAGCAATGCAATCATGGATACATATCGTCCAAAGAACATAACCACCCCTGTTGTTAAGTTCCAGAATACGTTGTTATCTGCAAGACCTTCAAATCCCGAGCCGTTATTTGCTGCAGATGACGCATATTCATAGAGCACCTGAGTCAGCCCGTGATATCCGGGGTTTGTGACCGCATCATACCCCCAATGACTCATAAAAGCGAGCGCAGTCGGCGCCAGAATGAGAAACGGATGTACCAGAATGGCAATCGCGATCAGCTTCATTTCCTTGCCTTCAATTTTCCTGCCCATAAATTCCGGGGTTCTTCCGACCATCAGTCCGCATATAAACACACCCAGAATCGCGTACATCAGCATATTCATCAACCCGACACCTTTACCGCCGAAAATGACGTTTAGCATCATTTCCCCCAAAGCCGCCATCCCCCCCAGCGGGGTCAGTGTGTCATGCATGTTGTTGACCGAACCGGTCGTCGCTGCTGTCGTCACCGCAGTGAATAATGCCGATTGTCCAATGCCGAAGCGCACCTCTTTTCCTTCCATGCTTCCTTGAGAAGCATCCACACCCAGCGCCTGTATCAGCGGATTTCCCGTCTTCTCAGACACGTACGTAATGGACAGAAAAATCAGGAACAATACCATCATCGAGCTAAAAATAATCCAGCCCTGCTTGCGATTACGGGCAAACAAGCCAAAGGTATACGGCAGCGAAGCCGGCATTACCCACATAGCTAAAATCTCCAGCACGTTCGTCCAGGGACTTGGATTCTCAAAAGGATGTGCAGAATTGGCACCCGCATAACCGCCCCCGTTCGTACCCAAATGCTTGATAGACTCCATCGAAGCAATGGGCCCCAAAGCAATCTGCTGCTGTGTTCCGCTCAGCGTCGTAATATCCGCCGTAGGCTGCAGTGTCTGCGGCACTTTTAATCCAACCAGCACCAGTGTCAGCACAAAGGCCAGCGGCAGAAAAATCCGGGTAATCGACTTGATAAAATCCTGAAAAAAATTGCCCATTCCTTCACCGCGCCGCGTCAATCCTCTCATAAAAGCCGCAGCAACAGCAAATCCGGAAGCCGCCGAAGTGAACATCATCATCGTGACAAACGCCATCTGTGTCAGATACGTAAGTCCGCTTTCTCCGCTATAATGCTGGAGATTCGTATTGGTCATAAAGCTGATTACCGTGTTAAAAGCCAATGACGCTTCCATATTGCCGTTTCCAGCCGGATTCCCGGGGAGCATTCCTTGCAAACGCAACAGCACATAGCTGATGATCACAAGCACGACATTGGTCGCAAGAAAACTCATAACATACGTAGTCCAACGCATATTCTCCAGCTTTTTCAAGCCTGCAATCCTATAAATCAGCTTTTCCGTTCTACCAAAAAAACGATCCGTCCGATTCGGTTCATTTGAGAATACATGATACATATAGGTGCCCACAGGCTTTACCAAGAGCAGCAATATGACAATCACAATTCCAATTTGCAGCAGCTCCATCGTCTATTCCTCCTTAAAATGCTCCTGAGCATGTGGAACAACAGACCTGAATCAGACCAGCAAGCGAGTGCACACGTTTGCGCCAAACCCGCTACCTGTGATACCGGATCTGCTGTTCCTGTCCGCTTCCCCTTATAGCGATTTAAAACTTTTCAGGGTTCAGGAGCGCATAGATTAAATACACCAATACCATAGCCGTGAGCGCAAGCACAACAATCATCCTCTTCGCCCTCCCTTGGAGGTCTGCGCATTGCACCAGCGTACAAATAGCAGTATCGCTCCATAACTCACAGCCAGCACGAGCAGCATGTATATATCCATCATGTTCAAGCCCTCCCGTATCGGTCCTTAGATCATATTTACTTCATCATAAAACCATAAAATCTAAAACAACTATGTTATAAGCGCTTATCCGTTCAGCAGAAAACCCACCTCTCCGTTCAATGTGTAGATCACATGATCCGCTCCCAATCCCCGATAAATACCTTGTGGATTACAGCCGTGCGTGATGACATAGATCAAACCCGATGTCAGTGGCCGACATATTTGCAGGAAACGGCAAGTCAGATTCATACTGTTTTCGAACAAATACACGCTACCAATTTCTTTTTTGGGAAAATTCCATTTTCCCGCTTGCATCGTATTGATGCGCACAATGTGCTCCACACCCATTTTTTTGAGCTGTCGTTCCTCCTGAGCGCTATTGGTGAGTACCGCAAACGCCAGTTTTTTGAACATGAGCAATTTCACAAAACTTCTGCCCGCTTCATTCGGTGCAGTGACGATAATTAACCGACCTTCCATCAGTAGCTCCTCTCCCGGTATAAAAAGACAACAAAAAGAAGCCGAAGGAAAAAGGCTTTCCTCCGGCTTCTTACATATCCATGATCAAATAAACCATGGCTACACGGCGGTTTGTTGCCTCTCCCTGTACGCTTACGAGGTTAGCTGTCGGATTTGGACGTGAGAGTCGCCCTATTTCCGGCACTTGGCCGGAAAATTCACCCCATAGGACTACGGCTTCCAAAGCCGCATACATCCCGATTGGTTCCCCCGTTTTTGCTACTGCAAAATTCAGCGATAAGATAATTTGTTGCTGTTCATTCCTATTAATTTGAAATTACGTCTTGAATCATACACCCGCGCAAGGAACACTGTAAAGCTCACCAGCGGGGTTATAAATCGTTCTTTTAAGCGCAGAAGACCAATAATAACGCTTACAATATGACCATGCTTCTCCCAGCTCCTTTAATCTCGGTTTTTCATGCCTTTTTGAAAATGAAAGGCATGTCAATATTGGCGTAAGGGGAGAAGTTTTGTCCTTTTTTTGTAAAAGCGAAAGAAAATGTGCTATATACACCAGATAAACGCCGATTGAACCTGCTTTTACGCTGAGAAACACTGCAATTCGCTCCATTTGCAGCACAATTTGCCGTTTTGAACAAAATACGATTTTACAGTAGTAAGAAACTCATTACATCTATTGCAGGCTTGCAACCTTTAATAAAATTGCTTACAATTTAATTGTAGAATATCGAATTAGGAGGGATACCATGACCGTTTATGAATATGGTGCCAAAACCCTGCAAGGAAAAGAAACCCCGTTATCCATATATGAAGGGAAAGTTCTGCTCATCGTGAACACAGCCAGTAAATGCGGGCTAACTCCCCAATATAAAGCGCTACAGGAGCTATACGACCAGTATCATGAGCAGGGGCTCGAAATTTTGGGATTTCCCAGCAACCAATTTGCCAAACAAGAGCCGGGTTCCAGCGAGGAGATTTCGGAGTTTTGCCAGATCAACTACGGAGTTTCCTTTCCGATGTTTGCCAAGACAGATGTCAATGGCGATCAGGCACACCCTTTATTTCGCTACCTTACCAAAACAGCTCCAGGCGTATTAGGTTCCAAAGCGATCAAGTGGAATTTTACGAAATTTTTAATCACACGCGAAGGTAACGTATTTAAGCGCTATGCACCACAAACAACTCCGGATAAGCTGGCAGGAGATATTGAAAAGCTTTTGCAGGAAAAATAAGATTCGATTAAAACAAAAAAAGCATCCCTTCACGCAAAACGTGTCAGGATGCTTTTTTTGTTTTTCGCTATTTGTAACCGTGTCTTACATATAATGCGGTCGAGAGGACTCGAACCTCCACGGGCGTACGCCCACTACCCCCTCAAGATAGCGTGTCTGCCATTCCACCACGACCGCAAATCATAATGTTTTGAGGCAACAGATTTATTATACTCCCTTATCTTATATTTGTAAACCTAAATTCGATAATTATTTAATGTGTCATATTAAATAACATATTAGAGCTATAAAAATATTTAATTTGACATTAACGCAAAATAAATGTGAATATATATTACACAACACTTTAAATGATTCAAATATTCACAATTCAAATGTTAAATAATATAACACAATCTTTCAATTCAAGGAGGCGAACCACCCTGCACAAAGGCAACCGCTTGCTAAATTACGCATTACTACTAGACCCTTCCCTACCCGTCGGCGGCTTCACCCGTTCTTACGGATTGGAGGAACTATTCCATAACGGACGCTTGACCTGTATGCAAGACCTGGAACATTACATGCGGAACGACTTGTATCCTCAATTCACAACGCTTGACGGTATGGCAATCAAAAGCCTGTATGTCGCCATTCAACAGGAGGATGGTTGGCGTATCGCCCTTATTGATAAGATGCTGCATACCCAACGCTCCTCTCTACAACACGCAAAAGAGTCACGCCTGTCTGGTCAGCGCCTGATCAAGCTTGCCAAAGCTCTGTATCCTTGGCTTGAATTTGATCAGCTTGAAGCGATACTCATTCAGTACAGCGCAATTGGCACACTCGCTACCGTTCATACGTGGATCAACTTTCTCCTTGGAAATGATGTGGAGCAGACCATTCACGGCTATCTAGCCGCAGCCGTGTCCTTCTGCGTTGAGGATGCTTCCAAACTGCTAAATACACCTTACGAGGAAAAAAATCCTCTCATCGGGCGCATGACCGACGAACTGCTCACTACATGGAAAAAAATCAATGTGTCTGAGTCAGCTACATTTCAGCGAGAGCTGCTTTACAGACATTGGTCCAGTTCCTACATTACTCAACCGCCTTATATGAGTCGTAAGAGCCGACTGGATGAAGTGAGGATGTTTCCCTCCACCAGCCTGTCCAAACGTCTCCCAGCGTCCCCCTGATACCCCGCTTCACCAACCCGGTTGCAGCACCAAAAGCACCCTGCCGCTTTCCCCAAGTGGCAGAGTGCTTTTTTTATCCAAGCATAACCGCAATTTCACACCGTTAACAGGCTCTAGATGAATGATTCAGGTCACATAGCACTTCAGGATTTTACAAACTTCTCACTTAATTAAGTAATTAATTTGATGAAATAACGTATTTACGATTGTAAAAACACGTATAAAAGTGTATCATGGTTTCAGATGGTTAATTCTAACATGTTTACTGATGATTATTATAACACACCAATTATTCCGCAAGAATCCGTAAGGGGCGATTTCTCTTGAACAACAAAATGCCTGTCACCTCCTTCGGGTGGGCCATCAAACAACGGCTTGTCGAACTTCGACTGGATCAGAAAACATTTTGCGAGACAAACAACATTCCGCCTTCACGTTTATCCAATCTGATTCATGGCACCCGCAAAGCACAAAGGTACAGAAAAAAAGTTGCTGCAATTCTGAACATTGATGATAACGACTATAAGGAGGCATCACCACTCTAAAACCCAAAGAAACTCGTAATTCGAACCCACCAGTCCGTTTTACGGGTTTTCAATCCGGGGAATCTCAGGGCAAGAAGATCATTCCGGATTGGCTTTGTTATTCTCTCTTTTTTGCTTACGGTATTTTGCAAATTCAACATATTCCAAAATAAAATTCTGTTCTTCTGCTTCCAGATCTTCTGCCTGGCAATTCAATGGCCCCATCACCCCAAAAAAATAAGCAGCCTTTTGCTCCTGAAGTACGCCTTCTCCCGGCTTAATTCCTTTCATTAACCAGTCGAGAGATACGTTAAAAAAGTCCGAAATCTGAATTAGATGCATCGTACCCGGCGTTGTTTTCCCTCTTCTCCAATCACCGAGATTCCCTGAACTGATTTTGAGTTTTTCACAAAACGCCTTCTTGGTCATTCCCCGGTCCTTAATCAAAGCTTCAATCCGCTGATAAATAGTTTGATCTCCCAAAATTTTCCCCTCCAACACTATAACTTTTATGAATGAAATTCCATTTTAAACCTCAAGCAAATCATTATTCGGCAGTTGAATTGCCCTGTTTTTTCTCTTTACGAAAACGAGTAAATTCAATATACTCAAGTATAAAGCCCTTTTCCGCCTCGCTAAGCGACTCCCCCTGGCAATTCAGTTGCCCTGAAGCTCCAAAAAAATAAAGGTCTCTCGACTCCTTCAGCACCTCACTCTGCACATCTCGCCCCAGCATAATCCAGTCCAGACTGGCATTAAAAAATGAAGCAATTTCAATGAGTTTATTCGTGCCTGGCGTCGTTTTGCCTCTTTTCCAATCTCCAAAGTTTCCCGTACTAATACCCAACTGCTCGCAGAACGCTTTTTTGGTCATCCCCCGTTCCTTGATAAGTTGCTCAATACGTTGGTAAATAGATTGCATAGAAGTCCCTTCCTCCCTACCCTAGCAGGCTCTCAAATAACGATATCATGTGCCTTGTTCCCATTTCAAAGATCACGTGTGCCAAAATTGCCGAATTATGTATGTTGGTTTTCATTATACCACAATATGCAACAAAAACCGCCCATTTTCCGAAGAAAACGGCGGCCTTTAGTCAGCTCATGTACACCAATTATGGAGTAATGTTGTCAATTTTAAGTAAAATCTGCTTCAATTCATTCAAAGTTTCACTCAAGTGCAATAAATCTTCTTCCGGCAGATACACCAGTCTCTCTTGAATTTTACCGGAAAAGGTACGGAATACCTGTTCACAAAAAGCGTCACCTTCTTCTGTAATTGCCACATTCACGACTCTGCGATCCGAGTCACACGACTGGCGGTCAGCCAACCCATGCTCTACCAGCTTATCCAGAAGAGGAGTCATGTTCGGACGTGAGACATTAAGCTGTTTGGACAAATCAGATACCGTAGACGAACGTACTTCTCGCAGCAGCAGTAATACCTGAAAGTTATTAGGCGACAAATGCAATGGGAAATCAAGCGGACCGTAGGTGAAAAATTTCTTTTTCACAATCGGAAACAAGCCCAAAATATTTTCTGATATATTTCCTAACAGCTGAGTGTCCATATTTTTCACCGTCACTTCATAAGTTTATACTTATCATTCTATAACATTATGGCGTTATATTATACTATGGAATCATTATTTCTTCATAATCATTACTTCATACATCACTAAACAAACAAAAAAAGCCTCTACTGCGAGAGACTTCTCCGTTCATTCCATTGATGCGGTCGAGAGGACTCGAACCTCCACGAGCGTACGCTCACTACCCCCTCAAGATAGCGTGTCTGCCATTCCACCACGACCGCATAACAAAAAAATAAATGGTGAGCCATGAAGGACTCGAACCTTCGACACCCTGATTAAAAGTCAGGTGCTCTACCAACTGAGCTAATGGCTCATGCTGTTCATCCAAGCTGTCCGCCATTAAACCAGACCTCAGGAATTCCTCTTAAGCATGCAACATGTAGTCTATCAAGACAACAATGACCCGTAGGGGATTCGAACCCCTGTTACCTCCGTGAAAGGGAGGTGTCTTAACCCCTTGACCAACGGGCCTTATTTTTATACGCCAACTTGGCGACAAGAAAGAGTATATCAAATAGAATAGAGAATGGCAATACTTAATTTTAAAAATTTTAAATAAGACATTTTCTGGATTATAAAACGCATATTCACTTACGAATTGCCTCTCAGTACATTATATTCAGAATTTTTATGCATGTTTTATTGCAAATTCGCTTATATTTACTTATAATCACTTACAGAAACCGAAATCAATTTATGCCAAAGGAGCTTACTTATGTATCAGGAAGAACGAATGCTTCAAATCGTTGATTACTTACAGCTTCACAAGCGTATTTCGGTGGACGATATTTGCGAAATTTTTAATGTATCACGGGATACAGCTCGTCGCGACTTGGTAAAACTTGAGGAGAATCAGAAGATTATTCGTACCCGCGGCGGCGCCCTTCTCCCTTCACTCCATCACGATTCTATTAGAAATTATAACGAAAGACTGCTCACTCTATCTAAGGAAAAGCAAGTGATCGGTCAACTGGCCGCCAATATAATACGAAACAAGGATCGCATCATTTTGGATTCCTCTACTACTGTGCAGGCATGCGCAGAAAAACTAAATGTGCAGGAATGTTCGGTCATCACCAATTCCATTAATCAAGCTGACGTGCTGTCCGGAAAAAACGGTGTCTCCATTCATCTCTTGGGAGGCCGCCTGCAAAAAGAACACCGATACGTATACGGTTCCTCCGTCATTGCCACCTTGTCCCACCATTTTGTAGACAAAACCTTTATCGGGGTTGGGGGTATAGCCGCCCATGGACTGAGTGTGATTTATGAAGAGGACGGTATGCTGATGCATCAGATGATGAAACAGGCAGATCAGGTGATTGTCCTTGCAGACCATACAAAATTCGGAAGAACATTTCCTTACCGCTTTGCCGATCTGTCCGAAGTCAATATTGTGATCACCGACCGCTTGCCAGAGCCGGATATGCTGGAACTTCTCCAGCGTCATGATATTGAAGTTATTGTTCCCTCATAAAAAATGAAGTCGATCTGCTGTAGTTCAAGAGCCATACAAGAGATATAAAAAGTCAGGAGATGGAGAAATGAAACTGTTTGCGATTGATATGGATGGAACACTGCTGAATGAGGAGGGAAAAATAAGTAAAGTAAACGCCGAGGCTATACGCCAAGCACAGCAACAAGGCGTCCAAGTGGCGATTGCTACTGGCAGAGCGTCTTATGATGCCTGGACAAAGCTGGAGGAAGCTGGACTTGCAGCCCCCGTCATTGGAGCCAACGGCGCGACCGTACACGATACACAACGCCGCCTGCTAACCTCTACACCCATGGACCGAGATGAAACCTTTGAAGTGTTGAGCTGGCTGCGCGAAAACGATTTTTACTATGAGGTCATGACAGACCGCGCGATTTATTCCCCACAATACGGACATCAATTGCTTGCCGTGGAAATGGACCGTCTACTAAGCGCCAATTCTGATATTTCGCTGAACACTTTATTACACGCAGCCGAAAAGCAATATGAACAGGCGGGGCTTATCCGCATCACCTCATATGAGGACATTCCACTGGATGTGGAGATTTATAACGTGCTCTGCTTCTCCTTTGATCAAGCCAAGCTGGATCGGGGTCGTGAGCGTTACCGGAATTTTGGCACCCTAAACATGGTCATTTCCTCAGACCACAACTTTGAAGTCGAGCATAAGGATGCATCCAAAGGCAATGCATTGCGTTATCTGGCGGATCACCTGAGCATCCCTATGCAGGAAGCCGTCGCGATCGGAGACAGCTATAATGATATTTCGATGCTGACGATGGCAGGGAAGGGCATCGCCATGGGCAATGCAAAAGACGACATCAAGGCCGTCTGCTCCGAAGTTACCCTGACCAATATAGAGAATGGGGTCGCTCATGCCCTCCTCAGCATACTTGAAGCTATCGAGGCTGAAGCTGACACTGTAAGCTGAAAATTCACCACCATTCCGCCTAATCCGATATTATGTACATTATCCAGTTCGGCTTATATAGATTTTTCCGATCATCGTTATTTTCAAAACGGATTATAGACAAAAAGGGTTATATACAAAAAGGACACTCGCAAGCATCATTCCGATGCATACGAGCGTCCTTTTCTGTTACAAATAACGAACGGAGAGAGAGGGATTCGAACCCTCGCACCGCTTTCGCAGCCTAACCCCTTAGCAGAGGGTCCCCTTATAGCCACTTGGGTACCTCTCCATGGCTCCCCGAACAGGACTCGAACCTGTGACAACTCGATTAACAGTCGAGTGCTCTACCAACTGAGCTATCAGGGAATATTACTGTAAATATTCATACAGTATGGTTAATTTACCATGATTCAGGGGGTGACGTCAAGTGCTAACAAACGGAGCTTACTTCCACATTTACCACAGCGGTAATGCTGTGGATTCATTTTACGCTTCCGCAAGTATTCCTGTCCACAGGAAACGCACACCAGTTTGTAACGATAAGGCCGCGTCTTCCGCTCCAATCTTCCCGGCAGGGTCTGACAATGCCTGCTTCCTCCTACACGGGCCAGCCATGCCTTGAAATCGGCATCCCGATGCTGGTGGCCCATTCCACGCAGATGCAAATGATAGTGGCACAACTCATGCTTAATAATTTTTTCCACCTCAGATCGTCCGTAGGCTGCAAGCTGATGTGGATTAATTTCAATATGATGACTTTTCATAAAATACCGCCCACCTGTAGAAGACAGGCGCGCATTGAAGCGAGCTTGATGCTTAAATGGCACACCGAAGCTTTCCAGCGAAATATGCTCCACCCACTCCTGAAGCTCCTCATTACTCATGGACTTGGACTCCATCCTTGCCTTTCTCCTCCTTTGTCCCATACTGACAAGCATATTACAAAATAACGATCGAAGTCTAACCCCAATTCAGAATCACACTTTAGGTACTCATCCCATATGCTAAACATACAAAAGCAACGCGGAGGAGGAGATTGCCTTGCCTCAATGGCTCAGCAACCAGCTTATGCGGGCCTTTTACAAAAAGGACCGTCGCCAAATCAAACTGTTAAACGATTGTTGGTTTTTTTATCATAAAGCCCCTGGCGTAGAGTTTGATGCCAACAATGGCTAAACGCGAAGGCATCAAAAATGAAAGCCGGAGGCTCCGATGTGGTTCGGAGATTCCGGCTTTTGTAATACCCTCATAAAAAGATTATACGGCTTTTTGGGGAAGTATTATGCCTGTGATTGCGCCTCTGCTGGAGGTTTCATCGTCAGACCCACTCTGCCCTTTTTCAAATCGACATTCAGCACCCATACTGTTACATTATCACCGACAGATACGACATCCATCGGATGCTTCACGAAGCCGCTGCGCAGCTGCGAAATATGAACTAATCCGTCACTTTTAATACCGATATCGACAAAGGCACCAAAATCAATGACATTGCGGACGGTTCCCTGCAGCTCCATACCAGGTGCCAGATCTTCGATCTTCAGCACATCCTTGCGGAATACCGGCAACGGCAGTTCATCACGCGGGTCACGCCCCGGACGCTGAAGGCTCTCCAAAATATCCCGCAACGTCGGGACACCAACCTCCAGCTTAACAGCCAGCCGCTCGATGCTGGAGACGTTCAGCGCTTGCGCCGCAGCCTTCGTGCCCAAATCGTGGGCACTGATGCCCAGCTCAGCCAACAGGCGGTCTACGACGCCATACGATTCAGGGTGAATCGGCGTGCGATCTAATGGATTTTCTCCACCCGGTATACGGATAAAGCCAACGGATTGCTCGTAGGTTTTTGCACCCAGACGCGGGACCTTTTGCAACTGACGACGGTTGTTAAATTTACCATTTTCTTCACGGTACTTGACGATATTTTTGGCAATCGTCGCGTTAATTCCTGCTACATAGGACAACAGTGCGGGGGAAGCGGTGTTCACATCCACACCAACATGGTTAACAGCCGATTCTACTACATCCTTCAAGCTTTCATCCAGATGCTTCTGCGATACATCATGCTGGTATTGGCCTACCCCAATGGCTTTGGGCTCAATTTTGACCAGCTCAGCCAGCGGGTCCTGCACACGACGCGCAATGGAGGCCGCACTGCGCTCAGCCACGTCCAAATCCGGAAATTCCTCCTGTGCCAGCTTGGAGGCGGAGTAGACGCTCGCACCCGCCTCATTGACAATCAGGTACGCCAGGTTGCTGTCGCCAATCTCCGCGATGACTTCAGCTACGAACTGCTCTGTCTCGCGCGAAGCGGTTCCGTTACCAATGACGATCAGTTCAATGTCGTATTGGGCAATCAGCTGCTTGAACTTCTCGGCAGCCTCACGCTTCTTATTGTTCGGCGGTGTCGGGTAGGTCACGGCCACTTCCAGCAGCTTGCCCGTGTCGTCGACAGCCGCCAGCTTGCAGCCTGTCCGGTATGCCGGATCGACACCAAGCACACGGCGGCCTTTGATCGGAGCCTGCAGCAGCAGGCTGCGCAGGTTGCCTGCAAAGATAGAGATGGCCTGCTGCTCGCCCTTCTCCGTCATTTCGGCGCGCACCTCACGCTCAATCGATGGCGCGATAAGTCTTTTATACGCATCCTCAATGACGCCGCGCAACAGCTCCTCCACAACAGACGAGCCTTTAATCACTTGACCTGCCATGTAATTGTAAATCGAATCTGGCACGACCTCTAGTCCGACCTTAAGAATGCCTTCACGTTCCCCGCGGTTAATCGCCAGAATGCGGTGAGGCGGCATTTTCTTAGCCAGCTCACGATAGCTGTAATAGTTCTCATACACAGACTCTTGCTCCGCGTCCTTCGCTTCGGAGGTCAACATGCCATGATCGAGTGTATATCGACGTACCCATTGGCGAATCGTCGCATCGTCTGCTATATTTTCCGCTAAAATATCCAAAGCTCCCTGAATAGCCGCTTCGGCGCTTTCGACTCCCAACTCTGCATTCACATAGGATTCAGCTTCTTTCAGAGCATCACTCTGCTTCGGCTGGCCCCAGATCCAGATCGACAGCGGCTCCAATCCACGTTCCTTCGCCACACTCGCGCGGGTTTTGCGCTTTTGCCGATAAGGGCGGTACAAATCCTCCACTTCCTGAAGCTTGACCGCAGAGGTGATAGCGGCTTGAAGTTCTTCTGTCAGCTTGCCCTGCTCCTCAATGATGCGGATGACCTCTACCTTACGATCCTCCAGATTACGTAAATACAGCACACGGTCTTCAATTTCACGCAGCTGGTTTTCGTCCAGCTCTCCTGTCATTTCCTTACGATATCGCGCGATAAAAGGAATCGTATTTCCTTCATCCAGCAAACTGATCGTTGTCCGGATCTGCTTGAGTGCCAGCGACAGCTCTCTCGCCACTTGTTTGACAATCCGCTCCTGGCGTTCTGCTTCGTTCGGCCCCTGTCCGATTTCCGTTTTCGTTTCCTCGTTAGACAAACCTATCCCTTCTTCCTTACAACTCTTGTCATACACCATGTCTTTCATTATCACAAAAAAAGATTCAAAGCGCCAGCAGGTGACGTTAAAGCAAGGCCCTGCCTGCATTTTCATCGGACATGCAAAAGGACAGCGCCTCAAGCGCTGCCCTTTTCCCGTTTCACTCGTCGTTCCAATATGCTAAAAATCAATCAAACCAAGACTGATTTGAAGCGAATCGCTCACTTTGCGCATGGTTTCTTCATCCAAATGGGTGATTTTGTCGGTAAGCCTTTGTTTGTCGATCGTCCGAATTTGCTCCAGAAGAACGACAGAATCACGATCAAAGCCATGCGTTGCCGCGTCGATCTCCACATGTGTGGGCAGCTTTGCCTTCTGAATCTGGGCGGTGATGGCTGCCACGATCACGGTAGGACTGAACCGGTTGCCGATATCATTTTGAATGATCAGCACTGGTCTGACGCCACCTTGCTCGGAACCGACTACGGGTGAAAGGTCTGCAAAAAAAACGTCGCCGCGCTTTACGATCAATATGGATTACACCCCGCTAACTGTACGGCCCAAGGTGCTGTTTGCATCTTCCTCCGCGTGAAAGGCTTCGGATGCCATGGTCAAGTTAATTTTAGCCATTTCCATGTATCCACGCTGCATCGCTTCACGAATGTAACGTTTTTTACGTTCGCCTACATACAGCTTCATGGCCTGCCTAATAAATTCACTACGGTTGGAATTTTCCATAGCTACGATCCCGTCCACTTCCTGCAAGAGATGATCCGGCAAACTGATCATTATTCTTTTGGTGTTCTGCAAATTGGCCAACTTCTCTTCCACCCCCAAAACCTTGTCGCCATTGTACCATTATAACGTTATTCCCGGTAATTTATTCAAACGGAATACAAGAGAATGTATATGATATTCGTATATCATCTATGCTGCATTCCATTATAAACTACGCAGTTCGATTTCGTACAGGCGTTTGATCCCCGAAATACAAGTGTCAGCGGAGCCTGATGCGTTTTTTGACAGCTATAGCCCTCTTTTCTTTCCTTTGTACATATTTCGGGACGTTCTGCGAAAACTCCTGCTTTTCTCCGGTAATTTACGTTATGAAATTAATTCCAGCCGGTTGGAAGAAGCGAATTCACTCGAACAACAGGAACATTGCCCCGTGTATATACACGCGGTACCCTGTCTGCAATCATGCAGATCACTTCATAGTGGATCGTACCAAGCTTGGATGCCAGCTCATCCGCCGCAATCATTTCGCCGGACTGCTGACCGATGAGAACAACCTCTTCGCCGATTTGAATTTCTTCCGCATCCTCTGCGAAAGATTGTAAGGAAACCATACACTGGTCCATGCATATTGTACCGAGTACCGGGACGCGGCGTCCGCGTATCAACACTTCGACCTTCCCGCTCAGCATGCGGGAGTATCCATCCGCGTAGCCGATCGGCAAAGTACCGATCTGCTCTTCACTTGAAGTCACATACCGGGTGCCATAGCTAATCCCCCAGTCGGGAGGAAGCGTCTTGGTATAAACCACCGCCGTCTTCAATGACAGCACAGGCAACAGTTCGATAGCTTGACGGTTCACCTCATCAGACGGATAAAGTCCGTATATACTGATGCCAATCCGTACCAGGTTAGGGGAAAGCGAAGGGGTATCAATGCTGGCCGCGCTGTTGCCCGTATGTATAATGGGAATGATAATACCATGTTCCCTTAGCGCTTCCACCACGCCCCGAAACCGATCATATTGCAGCAGTGTATAGCTTTTGTCTTTTTCATCCGCGCGGGCAAAATGGGTGTACATGCCTTCCAGCTGCACTTGCTCTAACCGCTCGGCCTGCCGGACAAAGGCAACAGCCTTTTCTCCGGGGAGTAGCCCCAGTCTTCCCATGCCGCTGTCTATTTTGATGTGCACCTTCAGCTTGCGTTCGCTTCCTTTGCGGTCCAACCGGCGGATACCCTCCAGCACTTCCTCACTGAACACCGTTAGTGAAATGTCATGCTCCCATGCCGCTTGCACAGCTTCTGGTGAGGTATAGCCGAGTACAAGAATTGGCAATCCAATCCCCGCCTGACGAAGCTCCAATGCCTCATCCAAAAAAGCGACGCTCAAATAATCCACACCCAGGCGTTCCAATTCCTTTGAAATTTCTACGGCACCGTGTCCGTAGGCATTAGCCTTGACACAGACCAGCAGCAGCTTATCCGCTGGCAATGCCTTGCGAAAAGCTTCATAGTTGGCGCCAAGGTGATCCAGGTTGATTTCGGCCCGGGTCGATCTGTACTGTGCTTGCAAATCCAGTCACCTTCTTCAATTGTTAGCCTGTAACATAACCTTTTACCATTCGGAATGTTGCAAAGTCCTTACTTCTAAAGGTTAATGGTAATGTTCAGAAACGTGGCTGTCAATGGCAGGGGACGTTTGCCAGCCTCCGCTAACAATCTCTACAAAGAACAGGACATACAAGCGATGCACATCTTGGACCGCGAATGAACAAAAGACGGATACGGGCGGCAGCAGAGCATTGTACACTCCAGACCGTCTGCATCCGTCTTATAAGGTTTTATTTACCCGATTGATCCTGTATAGAAGCGGCAATTTGTATCATTTCGTTCACAGGCAGGTCAGCACTGGTGATTCGGAACTCGATTCCATCATTCATCCAGGTCAGGGTCTGCTGCTCGCTACCTGTCAGAACGGCAAAGCTTCCTCCAATATCAACCAGTTCACCTGCGCTCAGTGCGACCGCCCGATCTTTCGGCCGTGCCTCCACAATCGTATAATTGTACGTTCCGCTATACCGCAACATCACCGCATGTGTACCATTTTCCTCCAGCTCCGGTGTATCCTTGATTTGCACCCCGGCTGGCGTATAGGATGGTTCGATCAATCCGAACTCACCCATCATCGCTTCTGCGGCATCCGTGCCCGCCGACGTTCCGGTTGCTGCTGTATCAGATGCTTCCGGATTTTGCTGCTGCTCCGTGCTGGCTGCTGTATCCGGTTTCGAAGTATCGCCTGTGGCAGATCCGTCCACCTTCGCTTCCCCAGTCTGCTGCTGAGTCGGATCTCCTGCTGTTCCCTCATCTTTCCCAGGTTCGCTGGACTTCACGCCAGTCGCTCCATCCATTGCACTGCCAGGATCAAGCTGACCGCTAGAATCCACTGCTCCAGAAGATGGCGCCCCTCCACTCTTCGTATTCGTTTTACCTGAAGCCATATTGCGCTCCATATCAAAAGAGTCCTTGTCGAACTTCGTATCAAACGCAAATTGATCGAATTTCAGATCAACGACGACCTTGGCGTTCGCATCCGAAACCTGTACCTGAGTGGGTGCATAGTTGCTTTTGGATAGCCATATCTTTTGTCTGACCAACGCATGACTGTTATAATTGGCCGCCACATCAAACACATAAGATTTATCATCGGTTGCCAGTTGACGAGAGGCATCTCCGATAATGCTGCGAACCAGCGTTTCATACAAATAAACCTGACCCTGGTTGTTCGGCCAGTCGCTTTTGAAGCGGAAGCTCTTGTTCAGGCTGGGTGTTAGTACAAATACACCCTCATCATTGCGCAACACGATCTGCGTAACATCTTTTTTCTCGTTTGTCATGGCAATTCGGTAATAGGACGGCTTGCGGTAGGAAATATCCACCTTGTACTCCTGCGGCGTGTCGCCGGTATGCAGCGTCATCAAAGCTGTACCGTGGTAGCTGTTCAAGTCGCTCACCACGTCACTCAAATCTTTAACCACATCGTCCGCGCTCTTCTTGCCGCACCCGGCCAGCAGCAGCGTTACACACATGACCATGGCAAGCATCCATGAAATCCGGCGCATGTCATCAACCCCTTCAGCACATGTTTTAAATGAATTAGTACATGTCTATGAAGAACTTGTTCGATTTATGCAGACTGGCATGACAAGCTGAGCATATCGTGAACGCTATAAAATCTTTTGGAGACCGATAACAAATTCATACAGGAAATAAACCGAAAAACCGATCAAAACCACACCGGCGCTGATCGTAACCCACTTGATGGCGGTTCGATTCATGGCCTTTCGTGTTGTCGCTACAAGGGTCATCAAGCCTAAATCATGGATAAGAATACCAAACAAAATACCTAAGCCAACAATCAAGAATTGACTTGTATTTGACCGATCAAATGAACTTGCCAGCACAGTCCCAAAAACACTCACCCAGAACACTAAATTCCCTGGTGAAACAGCTACAAGCAGCCCATTTTTATAGGAAGAAAATAATGATTTCGTCTTATTCTCTCCTTCCAGCGCAATATCATGATCCGCATTTTTAATGCTGTCGTACCCCACGTAGCACAAAAATATAGCTCCAATGAGCCACATGATCACCTGTACAACAGGTAATGACAAGACAGAGGCCAGTCCAAAATATAAACCAATGATTAATAATAAATCGATGGTCATCCCTCCAAGGCCCACAATCCATCCATGCATGAATCCATTCTTGAGCCCTTGTTTCGTCATTTCAACCGTAATGGTACCTACAGGTAGTGCTATCGAGAAGCCTAGTAAAACATATGTAATAAACAATGACATTTCAAAACCCCTTTCAAATGTATAAAAGAGGTATTCTATACCATAAAAAACGACAAATCAATAGAATGTTGAAGGCTGTACAAGCCAAAAACACATGAGGCTTATTTTGTACAAAATCGGATTCACTGGCCAAGTTTGTCCATTGAGTATTGAGGGTTGCAAGACAAGGGTAAAGCCGCTGTTCAGCAAAGCAAAGTAAAATTGGAGCGGCGGGCTACGCTTACCGGAAAGCCGCTGGAACAAGTCAAACAGGTCGTCTCCGGGAATCGAATCATTGCGGGCTGTATTGTCAGTTTCTTTGACCCGGAAGCAAGGCCGATTAAGAAAGTTACGGAGTTCGGATACAAGGTGCGAATCGACGAGAAGGAAAGCGGCTTCGTCACCGGCTACGCCGTATTATGAAGGAAACCCGTCTGACGATGAATTGCTCGTCCCCGCCATAGAATCACATATCAAGCAATTCGGCAAAGCGCCGCAGGCTGTAGCCACCGACCGTGGATTTTCAACACTTGTATCTTAACTGTACAAATGAAGGAGGTGGTATGCCGTGAAAGTCGTAATTTGTGAAGATGAATGTTATTGGCGCGATGCGTTAAAAGCGTCTATATTTCAGTGGGCTTTAAATAAAAATATAGAGTTGCAATGTGCTGATTTTTATTCGTCTCAGGAATTAATCCAATATCTTAATGCTCATATAGATATAGACGTAGTATTGCTCGATATTTCGCTAAGTAGTGAAGATATTGATGGAATGACTACAGCAAAGTATATCCGGAAAATGGGGAATCGGGTGCCCATCATTTTTGTTACAGTTGATTCTGCTCGTGCTATTGACGGATATTTAGTTGAAGCAATGGGCTTTTTAAAAAAACCTATTGACGAGAAGCGACTTTCGCTATTCTTGGATAGAGTAGTGAAGCAAAAAAAACCGGAACGAGTATTTAATATCATAGCAGAGTCCACGATAAATAGTGTTCGTCAAAGTGATATATTTTTTGTGGAAGTGAACAATCATACAATAATCTATCATACAACAAAAGAGGAAATCCATCTTAGAGGAGCATTAAATAAAGTTATGCAGTTATTAGGCTGTGAGAATTTTGTCCAGATACATAGGTCATATGTGATTTCAAAATCTAAAATCTACAGAATAAAAATAACTTATCCATATTCCGTGGACATTTTCAATGGTCATGAGATTATCAATCTTCCCGTGAGCAGAAATTATATTAATAACCTGCTTGAGGTATACTCAGATGATGTATTAGAGTGAATACTATGAATACATGACCAAATTAATGAAGGGTGTCGCGAAACAGCCAATTTATGGCTGATTTGCGGCACCCTCTTTTAGTATATTTGTCCGGACGGAGGCTTATTCGCATTTCATGCTGTTTACGTCATCAACATACTCTCTACGCCATTCCCTTGAAGTTTCTTCTGTACTGCTTGATAATCTAGACACAACAGAAGAAACGATTGACTTATAACCAAAACTACGAAAGGAGTATGCGAGTGAAATAGACTTTTATGTTATGTATCGCAGAGATGATTATGTACGTCGGAAAATCTAACCTGCATAGTGGTGGAGTAATGCCAGTTAAGTCCCCTCTGTCACAAACCATAAACCGATTGCAATCTTTAATAAGCGTGAAAGCTGTTCAGCGTAATTTTGACACGGTGGGCATTACCTCTTCCATGCAACAAAAGAAAATGTTGAAAAAATATAGTATATAAATCGTGAGAGGAGAACAATATGAAATTTGCTAAAAAAAGCGTTAGTTATATTTTGGCGATACTGCTCATGTACAGTGTTTCAGTAGTTCCCGTTTTCGCGGCAAATGAAACAACACCGCAAGTGGCTACGGAAGAGGCGCAGAATGCAACAGAAATTCAATCCATGCCCTCTACATCGTATTCTGCAATGGATACTCAAAAATTTGACAACCTAGATGAAATATCTCCGAACGAAGCGAAAAAGATTTCTACAGATTCTCCCCAGAGAAGAACCGTTGAACCGCAAAGCGTATGGGGTATCTCCGACCCTGTATTTGTAGGAGATGGAACTCTCAGTGAGTCATTTGATATTTATGTGGTTTCTCTCACTGCAAAGCAGCTTTCATTCCTAAAGCTGGATTCCAGCAATTCTAATCTGTTGGCTGTTCTGTACAATGTCAATGCCAACGGCTCGTTAGGCAGTTCTACTGGATGGGGTGTTAAAGCAAACGGAGGTCACTCATACATTAATATCCCGGCAGGAAAATATGCGATTGTAATTGGTTCTGCAACAGGTAACGAAAGAGGCAACTATAAATTGATGTGGAATGCTTCGAATCCATCGGGAGCTTCTGCCATCATCAATTGCACAGCTGACCTTTCCAGAGTCGTTTTGTATTATAATCTTTCAACAATCCGCAGCAACGGAGATAATATTTTGACAGGACTCAAATGGGAAAATCACGAAACATGGTATACCTCAAATGGATATTCCGCTAGAGATATGAGCATGACAGTAGCTGAAGTAAAGGGCGTATATTTGGGGTCATTCTCCAGTAGTGCACCATATTCCGCTCCAAATGCATTACTGATTGATATCAGTAAGGGATCATGGCTCTATAGTAATAGCTATTATCGTAATGTAGAGGGAGATGTAACGCACATTATGGATTACACCGATCCTTCTGGTCTTAAAACTCCGAGAACCTTTGGAACAGGGCATGCTGATTTTTCGTATGGTCCTAATTACATCGTTATTGATTTGGACAAATTCCAAGTTTGTGAGTTCTTAAGTCCATTCAATTATTTTTATACTACAAGTGGTGGCCGCACCTATTCGCTTAACAATCTACAAAAAATTTCTTAAATCTAGCCATCTACCATGCCATGATATTTCTGATATCAAGAACCGCATAAAAGCCTATCCTCTTTATTAGAGGATAGGCTTTTAACTTGCCGAGCAGGCAAAAAAGGCCGCTGCATTCCCTTACTGAGCTGCGCTTGAATCATACCAAGCGGCGGCTACCGGAATGCAAACGGCCTTTACGTGAAATCGCCCGTCAGGCTGGTCTCTCCGACGAATGAGGACCGATTGTAAAATACTACATCAGGCCCTGAATGCTTCCATCGGCCTCCAGCGACATATGCTCGGCGGCCGGGGATTTGGGCAGTCCAGGCATCGTCATGGTATTGCCCGTTTCCACTACCACAAAGCCTGCGCCTGCGGATAAAGAAGCACTGGAAACGTGAATCGTAAAGCCCTCCGGGGCACCCAGCAGGGACGGCTGATCTGAAAAGGAATATGGTGTTTTGGCCATACACACAGGCAATTGTCCGAAGCCAAGCTGCTCCATACCGGACAACGCCCGTTTAGCCGCAGGGCTGTATACTACATCTGCCGCACCGTAAAGCTCTTTGGCGATGACGCCAATTTTCGCTTGCAGGTCAAGCGCAGTATCATAGAGAGGTGCAAAACGGGCTTTGCCCTCCTGAAGCATGTGCAACAGGCTTTGAGCCAAGCGTTCTCCCCCACGGCTTCCCTGCGCCCATACCTGGGACAACTCGACAGGTACACCCAGCTTGCGGCATTCTGCCCGAATGAGCTCCAGTTCGGCTTCATGATCTGTTGCAAAATGGTTAATCGCTACCAGTACAGGCACGCCAAACTTTTGTAAATTCCGAATATGTCGGTTCATATTGGCTAAGCCAAGCTGTAATTGCTCCAGATTTTCCGCATCCAGCTCGTTTTTGGAGACACCGCCGTTGTATTTCAGCGCTTTCGCGGTGACGACCAATACAGCCGCATCTGGCTGCAATCCGGACTGGCGGCACTTGATGTCAAAAAACTTTTCCGCTCCCAGTTCGGCCCCGAATCCAGCCTCTGTGAGGACCACCTCTCCTAGCTTCAAAGCCAGCTTTGTACCGATCAGACTGCTGCATCCATGTGCAATATTCGCAAAAGGTCCGCCATGCACGATGACCGGCGTTCCCTCCAGCGTTTGTACCAGATTGGGCTTCAATGCTTCCCGGAGCAGCACAGCCATGCCCTCCACCGCGTGCAGTTCCTCGGCGGTTACCGCTTCACCCGCCTCGTTATATCCAATCACCATTCGGCCCAATCGCGCTTTAAGATCGTTCATATTTTCACTTAGACATAATACTGCCATCACTTCCGAGGCCGAGGTAATCAGAAAGCCACTTTCTCTCACCGCTCCATTCCCTGTACCCAATCCGGTAACAATACTACGCAAGCTTCGGTCATTCATATCTACAGCCCGTTTCCACATGATCCGTTCCGGCTTCAGCCGCAAAGCATTTCCATGAAACAAATGGTTATCAATCATCGCTGCCAGCAAATTATGTGCTGCCGAAATCGCGTGTATATCACCTGTAAAATGCAGATTAATATCGTCTGCTGGAACAATCTGGGCCTGTCCTCCCCCGGTTGCTCCTCCTTTCATACCAAAGCAAGGTCCAAGGGACGGCTCACGCAGTGCAGCAACGGTTTTATGTCCAAGTGCATTCAACGCCTGTGACAACCCGATGGTTGTTAGCGTTTTTCCTTCTCCCGCCGGAGTCGGATTCATCGCCGTAACGAGTACCAGCTTTCCATTCGGGCGATCCTTTAACTGCTCCCACAGGGACGGATTCAGCTTCGCTTTATACTTTCCATACATCTCCAAATGCTCTTCTTCAATTCCTGCTTCCTTGGCTACATCAATAATCTTCTTCATTGCTCGTTATGTACCCCCCGTTTTTAAGTCAGATCTATGCTGTTAAATACTTTATGTTTTATTCTACCAAAGTGTGCCGTTTATTGCGCTATGATTCATTTCATCGCAAGCGTTGCCATCATATGAGTTATAAAAAAAGAGCATCCCCGCCCGCATGGACTTTGGTGGATACTCTTTTGTTTAGAAATCAGGTCAGCTTATTTTTTGACCAAGATAGCAATTCGCTCAAACACGTTCTAGGTTATAATGTTTTTCTAATGCTTCTTTAAAAGTATCAACAGGATACTGGTATTGAACCGTTTTAAACACAATCCGGTTGTTGCACTGGTTTTTTTCCAGCTCGCACCCATGCTCCATATCCAATTCCTTCATGACAAAAATAAGCTCTTCCAAGGTTCTCATCACACTATGGCTGTTTGTCGTCGTAGCCAGCATCTGCTCACCTTCCTGGGTGTATGCCTCTACGATCTGCTCATCAAAGCCTTCGCTAATCATGAATTCCTTCAAGGTTTGAATAAAAAGAGTCGGCAGATTTTTGTACTGCGATTTTTTAATGCCAAACAGCGTAATGCTAAAGCGGGTTGCATCATGCATAAACACAATATTTTTTCTCCGATTCAGTAAAAACAAGCTGGCATGCCAACTATTTAAAGGCGGATAAATATCAACGTGAAGTGGCTCGGTATCCCATTCCTTCAGCAGTTTTTGTGTTCCCCGTATAACAAACATCGTTGCTCTCCTTTATTAACGGTCCTGTGCCGCAGCTCATGATTGACATGTCTGACCTCTTGCATAAAACATGTCCCAGATATCATAACACCTTATTCCTAAGATCGGCTTGTAAACTCTTTCAGTATAATATAGGGGAAAATTATATTGCTAGTAAGTTGGTTACATCTTGTGTTGGGGCAGGAAAAAATCTATTTTAGTGCCTTCGGGTTGGGAATATTTGGGTACATCTCATGTTATGGTTAAAGTGTACCTTTTCCCAAGCTACAAGCTGCTAGGTCAAATTTCAATACATCTCATGTTGTGGTTAAAGGATATGATTTAGCCGGACGGCCAGCAGCATCAGGTAATTTCAATACATCTCATGTTGTGGTTAAAGGCATGGTAGGCCCTCGCATTTGGGAGCTGTTTGACACATTTCAATACATCTCATGTTGTGGTTAAAGTGGCAGCATGGACCTTTTCGGGCTGGAGGAATCTTTATTTCAATACATCTCATGTTGTGGTTAAAGCAATTGAATATGTACATGATTACTCTAATGGTGCTTATTTCAATACATCTCATGTTGTGGTTAAAGCCTTTGCGGCTGGTACGTATCCGGTAGAATTCACATATTTCAATACATCTCATGTTGTGGTTAAAGATGTTCGTGATGATACATTGGTTGTCCCACTCACATTTCAATACATCTCATGTTGTGGTTAAAGACTCATTAAGCGGTATGAGGAAATGTGTCGACTTGAATTTCAATACATCTCATGTTGTGGTTAAAGCACTCGCCTTTTGGCATGGAGATCGTCACAGTCTTTTATTTCAATACATCTCATGTTGTGGTTAAAGGCGAGCGAGCCAGAAAGCACCCGAAGCACCAATACGATTTCAATACATCTCATGTTGTGGTTAAAGGTCCTTAGCACTGTTCACTTTCAAATAGCAAAGAAAGATTTCAATACATCTCATGTTGTGGTTAAAGCTCCTATGGTTTCTTCCGGATCTGCTCGATCCGATTTCAATACATCTCATGTTGTGGTTAAAGGCTAGTAAAATCAAGCTTTTTAAATTCAGCAATGTGCTTAGTTTACTACAGCCCCAAGGGTTTCGCAATTTTTTCCCAACCGGAAGACGGATGCAGCTAATGGTATAGAAAATCCCCGTTAACCCTTGTCGCTGTAAGAAGTAACAGCTATTTGTCTACTAAGGCGGTTGGGAAAATTACAGCAATAAGGACTCCGAATCATTCATGCGGGCACCGATGATTTCCTCGTCGAAAACATAATCACCTGTCATCTTAAAAACGGCAACAAAGTCGTTCCCTTCATCAATAACCTTTTTTAACTCAGCGCGTAGCTGAATTAAATTAGCGGGGGTAATTTCACCTCGAAATACGGATTTCTGAAAATGAACGAGATACTTTTTACATATTTTAAATACCTTACCCACTCTCTTTTCTCCGATGTCATACACCAGAATGACATAGTTATAATTTTTCGCCATATCCTTTACCTCTTTTCCTTTTCCAAAAAGGGAACAAAAGGCGTTCCTTCGACGATATGCTTTTTTAACTTGTAAGCATCATATTTAATCGCAGATAAATAGCTGACCTTCCGTTTAAGTGTGCCATGATCGAATACCTGCTTCATCCGATCTTCAAGCGCGGTGATAAATACATCGCGTCCCGTCCCATTTAAAATACAGTAATTATAATCCTTTTCAAAATGCTTATTAACTTGTATTCTTCGGTTGTTCACCAATTCAAAAATAGTACGGTACACCAGCAATGGCTTGAACGGCTCAGACAAATCCAGACTGAGGGAAAATCGTCGATCGCTCGGTTCATGCAGAAAACTGATACTCTGATCCAGATGGGTATGGTAAATTTGCGAAATCGTTTTCGTGTACAAAATGGTATTACCAAAGCTAATTAGTGCATTCAGCGGATTGTCCGGCGGGCGCTTGACCCGCTTATTCATTTTAAAGTCCTCGGGCAGGAATGTCTTAAATGTGTCGTAAAACCGTCTCCAAATCTCCCCTTCCACACTCAACAGTCTCGGAATATCCTCCATTTTATCTAATAATCGTGGTACATCTTTTTTCAGCCAGTCCAGATATGGTTTGATCTCCTTGTTGCCATGTTTATAATAGTGATACAGCACTTCATGGATGTTAGCTGCAATGGCACCAATAAAAGCAGCAGCAATAGGTATTCTTCTCTCCAAACAGGCTTTCGCTTGCAATAGCTTAACCTTACCGCTCACCCTTGCGTCCTTCGGATAAAAGGTGCCTCTAAAATGACCATAGTAATCGAAGAAATGGACTGTAATCCCTGCCATCGACAGAAAAGACAGGAGCTTGCTGTTCAACGTTATCTCATTCAGCAAATATAGCTCCTTCAATCCATGAATCGGCAGGTGTACGATCCCTCTTTCTTCACTCCGAAATGTCAGTGAATTATCTTCACGTCCCAAAGTGCCCGGAGTACGTATATATCTAGTAGATGGCGCTGTTTTGGACATTTTTGTCGTCCTCCTTTCTTATAAAAAGCAGTAGGCAAGATAGGCGCAGCGGGTACATTTTTTCTCACGTATCGCCGGATCGGGCTGCTCCTGCTGTAAATATTGCTCCAACTCAGCCAACAACTGCTCCATCGCCTGTTCTGCCGCTTCATCCAGTTCCAGCTCTATCGTTTTACTAGCCTGTTTGTTGCGCTCGCTGAACTGGATTTTCCCCTTGCGCTCCATCCCTTTTTGCTTGAGTACATACATGTAATACAGCGTCTGCCATTTCGTTGCCTCTACATCAGCGTCAGACTTTTTGATTTCGGTCACATAGTCGCTGGTCAGCTTGTCCACTTTGATGCCTTCTATTGCAACTTCGCGGTTTTTCTTCCCTTCACTTTGCAACTCATGCATGACCTTGCCGATTCGTACATCCTCACTGTCATCTTCAAAATTCATCCCGTTGGCAAACAACCAGCATTGTCTACGGCAGTGTACATAATAGTTCACCAACGTTCCGGTAATTCTCATAGCAAAAGCCTCTCTTCATCTTCCTTATACCTGGCACGATTAAACTTCTTGGTATTCGTCTTCTCGTCCATATCCATATATTGTTCACCCTGCTCCACGAAATACAAAGTACCTACACTATAAGTGTATATCCCCGGCTTTACCTTTCCCCATTTTGCATACATGTGGGGAACCAGATAAATAAAAGTAAAGTTATTCATTTGAGCACGCACCACAGACAAGCGAATCATTCTTTCTGAATAGTCCATTTCCAACCGCTTGTCTGACAATCTAACAAACTCATCCCACACATCTTGACCGTTCAGCGGGGGAGCGTCTTTCATTGGACAGGTATAGTTCAAGAACAGCGTCACACTTTGATCTGGTATGAGGTCCATATGCTTTTGTACATCTGGAAATTCAAGTTTCTGTACTTTTTGGGTAAAGTCGCTCCAATGCTGTTGATCCGGTTTTTCACGAGACTTGTTGATTTCATGAATAACATTCTCATAAAATCCACTAAAATCCTTACTTACAAGCATTTTTTGATACGCTTCTTCCTTGAGATCAAATGCAACACGCAAGTCGTTTTTATATATACCGCTCGCCTGATCACAATCAAAGAAATAAGCCTGGCAGTAGTCACGCAGACAAGAACGATTCAGTCGTCCCAAAAATTGCTCCTCGCTATCCAGCAAAGAAATATCTTTAAAGCCCACATCCATATCAATATCTACCCCGGCTTCAATCACCTGTGTTGCTACAACGATCACATCACTCAAATAAAAGCTCCCATGTTCGTCCTTCCCCAATTTCTGCAACAGCTCTTGGCGATAGGAGAAGCTATCATCCCCGGTAAGCTCATAAACGTCAAAGCCCAAATTCTGCTCTAGCAGCAGATTATAAAATTGGCGTGCCGTCTTTTTCTTGATAAACTCGATCAGCACCCTGTTCCCTTGCCCATCTTGCTCTCGCTGCTTGATTACAGATTCAACATGCTCCAATACTTGTTCCGGCTGCATCTTGCCCTGTTTCAACAAATTAAAATCCAGCTTCACGCGCTCTCTAAACAACGAATGGGTAAAATAACGATCCCGGTTCTGCACCAGTGTATAGGTTTGTATTGCCTCCTCATGATCCTGCTGCTCCAGTAACAAATCCAGATTCGGCAAGGTAGCGGACATGATAATAATTTTAATGTTGAGAATATCCGCAAAGGATCGTAGAAAATGAATAATCTCCTTCCACAATTCATTTCGGTAGCTCTGAATTTCGTCCAGTACAATGACACTATTGCATAAATGGGCGAAGGCTAGATTGGCCTCTCGTCCTGTCCCAAATAGATAATTAAAAAAGTTCACGTGAGAAGTCAGTGTCACCGGATATTGCAGCAATTGACGCTCCAACAGCACCCTTTTGAAATCCGTGTTGTCTGGCTCCGTGTCCTTCCCTTCCAAAGCAGCTTCTGCCTCTAGTTCTCCCTCAGTCACCATCGGAGTAATTGAATTAATAACTTCCACCCGATAGCCGTTTACCTGCTCCTTGTGGAAAATTCCATTCAGCGTCTGTCTCGTCTGCTCGATCAGAGAGTTGAACGGAAATACATAAATTAACTTGTTCAGTCCCAAGCCGCTATTCAGCAAATGTAGTGCCAAATTTATAGACATGTTGGTTTTACCTGAACCCGTAGGGGCTTCGAGATAAAAAACAGGCTCTTGCAGCCGCTCCAACAGCCGTCTTTCTGTTTCGATAAACAACGCCGCCCGTAGCTGATTCATCTCAGACAAGCCAGAGGCATCAGGATTTTGGCGATAGGACTCAATCCCCTGCACAATTCCCGTCTGACGATAAGCCTCCAGTATGGGCTCCAGTGGTAGACGTTCTCCAAAATAATGCATCTCCGGTACTTGCTGCTCTATATATTGATACGTCGCCCGAAAATCCGATGCGACCATCGTGGAGTACAGTAGCTCGACCAACACATAGAAAGGAAAAGGCCTGTGTATTTTATTTTGACGTTTATTGCCTTCCAGACGGATGCATCCAAATACGTTATCATTCTGTAGCAAGTCCTGCTGATCACGATAATAGCGAATGTAATCAGGATTCTCTTTGATCCGGTTATATTGATTTTTTATTTTCAACTCAAATTCGTTGATCTGCCCTCCCATATCTTCATCCATGTTTCCTAGATACGTATGGTGGCGGGAGATCGTATACGCGAATGAATATAAAAGATGATGCAGGAATGCAAGTACTTTGCGTTTATGCTTCTTACGGTTTGGATATAGTTCTGTTGTATCATGCCATTCCTGCACCTGTCGCAAATGAATATGCAAGTAAAGCACAGCAGACAGCATGGAATGGTTACTGTCTCCCAACTCAGCGTTCCTTTTAACTTCATTGTTCTTCATTTTGATACGTTGGAAGGCCGGGTTCACCTTGCCAAGATCATGCAAATAAATGGCTTGTCTAAAATAGTACATGATCATTAGCCTTAATGATTCATCCAGCGGTTCTCCATCTATGCCGAGACGATCCAGCGCCCTATGTACCGCAGCTTCCACACCATTATCCCTCATCAGTATCTCAGCATGTTGCATGACCAGATCGCTATGCTCCTCCAGCATTTCATCCTGTTGAAGCCCCTCTTCTTTTGCCGTGTGCGCCTTCAGCCTCCCTTTCCCTTCCTCCGTTAGCCAATGCTGTATGGATACATGAATACGCAATTCGTCTTCCCTCTTTTCCTTGGGTACAATTTAAAAAAATCCATATAAAAAACCGGGCGCTCCCCATCCTGACAATGGAGAATACCCGGTGTTGATTCCATCTACGAAAGCGACTGCCCTTTTTTAGATAAAATACAAGGTGCGGTCATTGTCAGCATCCCGGTACATTTTTTGTAGATCTTCGGCTTTCAGCTCATCTGTATCTATTTCCTGATTAGAAAATACAAGCGGCTCCAGAATGTAACCGTTGTTGGCTGTATTCAGCCCTACGGGGAGATACTCTTGCAAGTAGGATTGCATTTGATCATCTTTCACATATCCTCCCGTATCCACAAGTACATGTGCAGCCCGGAGGGAGTCGATATATTCCGGTTCACTCGCTGGCTCCAACTCAACTAATCGAGCCTTGGATATCGTAGCCGGATGATCATTTTTCCCCAGATAAGGAATGTATTCAGCCTTGGAATGCTGTACATAATCTGCAAGCCGATCAAATACCTCCCGATCTACTCCCCCATCATCTGCCACGTAGATCGTCCAGCGTGGACGCTCCAACCATTGCTCTCGCACATTCAGCACACCGCCCTCTTCCTGGCTTGCATAACCGACTGTGTTGTTGAAAATCTGGATTTTTTTCGAAAAATATCCTCGATCCCCGTGTGGCACGATGCTCACCGATGCATGACGAAACACCTCATAAAATTCAGGGTACGGCATCGCCGGATTATCCTGCTTGGCTTTACCGCCCAACGCCATATTCCGTTCATACTGCTGCGTATAGCCGCCAAGTCCGAGTACCGCACCGAGCAAGCCATATAATGCAACCTTGTGGATATGACTGTATGTAAAATACGCATATACGTTAACATCCGGCTTTTTAAAAAACGCTGTTTCTCCGCTCAACTCAAAGCATAACGCCTGCATGCTTTCTTCCCTCCTTCCCCGATGTAATCATCCTCTAGCCTTGAGGAAGCTCGCTGCGTGTAAAGATGTTAAACGTCCGCAGCCCCGGAAAATCCAGCTCTACACGCGATGCATACGGATTAACGTATAATTCTACTGTTTCAATTTCCTCGTTTACATCGTTCAAAAGCGGTGCAAGGGCCGACAAATCATAAACCGTCTGCTCTCCATCCTTGTCCTTATCTACCTTCACATAAGGGTCCAAATTCGGTAAATACGCCGGGCTCCCCGCTTTAAATTCCACAAATAGGGCAAAAGCATTTTCCGCACCGGATTTACTGTTGGTATTTTGCAAAGTAGCCCCGGTCAAAGCTCCCGTTTTGAAGGCCTGATATGCTTCCTCCGTATACCCTTCAAAACCCTCGGCTGCCAGCAGTTCCACATAGTGATCATAATGCTTCGGATTGACGGAAAAAGGATATACATAATGGGATTCATCCACCGTTCTCTTTTTACCAATCGAGGTGGCGTCATTGTCCTCGCTCTTTTCATTTGAGTTACGAAACGGAGATAAAATATCCTGTACCTCCAGATTCGACCAATCAAATTTATTAAAGCCCTGACCAATTTGTACCGGACCAGCAAGACCAATATTCTGATCCTTCACCGCAAACGTTGCACCAAAATTCATCACATCCACACATTGAAACAGCTTGCCCAGCACTTCACGTGAATTTTTGGATACTTCTTCACCGAAAAGATATTCATAACGTTCTGCGAGATTACGAGGCTGGAGCTTCTCTTCTTTCCCTTTATCCGCATCCTTTGCCTTGTCCGCCTTCTTGTCCTTGCCGCTGCTCACTTTATACGAACGAATATACAGTACCTTCTGGCCTTCCTCTGCCCATAAGCGCTTGATGCTGTATTTTAACGCCTTGTCGCTACCAAAAATTTGGCCCGTGCTGGTTGTCTTTGGCTGCCCGCTAAAGTCTGCATTCCAGTTCGCCATCCGGCTGACAATCCCGATTAGTCCTACCACACGATTAGTTTTCTTCGCCATGTCCGTTCTCCCCTTCGCTGCTTGGTTTCTCGTTCTCGCCTTTTTTCCAGAACCAGTTGTCCGAAAATAACCCTGCCAGGAACATTTCTCTTGCATCTTCATGCTGGAATTCCTTATCCGGCTGGTATCCATAAATCTGGCCTAAAGCCCAATTTAATTTAGTATATTTCAGCAGTATTTTGTGGCGATGCAAATGATACGCTTCTTCGATACGTCTCTTAAGCTGTCCACTGCGCTTTGCCATGAAAAAAGGCCCGAGTAAATCTCCTTTTTTCTGCTGGGCTTCAGACTGACTTTTCAAATAAAAAGCAAGTTGTCCCGCCAAATAATAAAACTCATCATCTGTTACTACATAGATCGGCTCTGGATAGGCTGTCTGGTCCGTTTGCCCTGCTCCATCTGCGTTTTCCTTCTGTTTCCGCTTATCCAAGGTGTCCAGCTTTTCTTTGAGTTTATTAGACACTTCAATCAGACGATTTCCCATAGCTGTGTATTCCTCCCCTTCCAAATGAGCCATTAGCGAAAGTCTTACATTCATCGCATCGGCCAACCCACTCAGATCCAGCTTCGACTTCTCTTGCCCTGCTGGTTCTACCCGCAGTAGCTGTTCCTCCAACAGACGAAGCGTTACCCGTGCAAATTGAGAACGGATCGCGGCGGTCGTTCCCTTGAAAAACCAGTCATGGAAGCCCTTTTTGCTCTGCATAAATAATGCAACCATCCCACTGGTAAAATCCTTTTCTCTCGCCTTCGGCTCATCTTGAAGAAAATCACCGTTCATCCGTCCGCGAAAAAAGCGTCTGCTGATTTCCTTTTGCAGCTGCTCCACATTTTCCAGATAGCCGTAATCCTTCACAAACGCTTCGCCATCATTATTTTTGGTCATCAGACCCAGTGCATTCTTGAGCCGAATATTAACATAAACCTGTTTGGAAAAAGGTACATTTTCATAGTCCTGTATTTCGTTATCCTTGCCCTCCACGTAAACAAAAAAGTAGCCTTCTGCTGCGTCCGAGATACTTTTGGAAAAATCCGTATAATAGCTAAACTTGTTCATTCTGAACTTAGGTTGAGAAATAAGCCATTCGGTCGCTTCCTTTACCCGTAATGCTTCCTCCAATGATAAGCGGACAGGCGCACCAACTCGCATTGTTTTATGCTCCAAATATGGCTTCTTACTGTTCATGCTCA
Source organism: Paenibacillus peoriae KCTC 3763 (assembly GCF_000236805.1). Lineage (GTDB taxonomy): Bacteria > Bacillota > Bacilli > Paenibacillales > Paenibacillaceae > Paenibacillus > Paenibacillus peoriae. Next base: position 643,583 of record NZ_AGFX01000041.1, read on the forward strand.
TGTTAAAACCGGGAAGACCTGTCAAAGATCCGTCTACCATTTGGTTATAGTCATTACTATTAAAGATTTTTGGGATGGTATATAGCAAATATTCATAGCCATACATTTCGTCCCATGAATACAAGCTGGAAGATTCGTTAAATAGGTTACTGTTAGATGAGTTAAGTGGAGTAAACTCTGAGGTGAAAAAGATTTTAACGTAATTCTTAAAAGGAATGGTTCGGATATGTTCAATGAGAGCCGACAGGTTTGTAGCGTACCATTGTTCAATCTGTGCAATACTTGTCTGGCGCTGCTCACTTACGAGATATTTCAGTGCCGGAGCGTAATCGGTTTGGGAGAAAAATTGCTGCGTAGAACTTGTGAAGATAGTCTCGGTGCTGCTTTCCTTACTGACTTTCTTGCTGCTAGTCTTCTTGGTACCTATCAGCTCATCCCACTTTTTCTGCACCTCTGCTGCCTGAGTCTTGTCCAGAAAACGGGCCACATGTGCTTGCATCGCCGTAGTTCCATCCGTCTGCGTTTCGGCTAAAAATACATCCCGTTTGGCATATAGCGTATACGGATTATTGGAATGGAGCTGCTTACCGGGGTCTACCGCTTTGTTCATGGTGATCAGAGAGCTCACATAATCTTTTTGTTGGAACCACTCAAAAAGCTTATTGTGTGCTAGATCAGGTTCTTCTTTGGTAATGATCATATGTTCGCTATCAAACTGGCTGACCTGTTCATTCCAGCTTTGATCTAATCGCAGGCGAATATACAGCCCTTCCTTGGGGCGGTGCCTATCAAATGTAATGTTCGGAAACTCTTTCTTTGCCAATAGATAGCTGTTGGTCAAATCCTTTAGCATCCCTTGCGCCTCCTTTCCGCGTTATTCCAATCCCTTGGCGATGCAAAAGCCTGCCCCAAGGATGCTATTTTTTTCTGCCGCTCCTGAGCCTAACGCAACATTCGCCAGCATTTGTGAATGTTCGTCTGCTCTGACAAGCAGCCGTAGTTTATTACCTAGTAGCTTGCGTCCTTTATAGGCTAAGGCAATCGGTTTATGGTTCAACACCTGAATCCCTTCCACAAAAGGCTTCTCCAGTCGAATAGGCTGATCTGGATACAGATGATTATATTTCTTCTCCGCGTTAGCATGAATCCGTTGCAGTAAAAGCTCTACACTCAGGCCGGGTACCCACGGCTTGCCTTCAATGGTTACAATAGCAGGGGTGACAGTGGTAAGCTCGATAATATGCGCCAGCTTCTTGGACTGCACAGGGGATGCGGCGATAAACTGGAAATATTCATCCTCCTGTAAGGCTTGCAGTGCTGCCGATATTCGACGTAACGTAATCTCTAAGGAACTGCGGATCGTAATGACGTATACACGACCTTGCTTGTATACCCCCGCCTTTTCACGCGGAAAAGGTGATCCGAATGTATAGTGCTTGTATTCCTTGTCGTAGTGCGTCTGCTTCAACGCTTCGTCCTTCAACCCAGCCCGACCAATCCACGCTCCGATACGCTCCGGTATCTCCAGATGATGAGATGATTGTTTTATTAACGTTGTTATATGAATTTCGTAATACACTATATTCACCTCCTGACTTGATATAGAGTATAGACCTTGCCCCATGATTTGTAAATATTTTTTTCATTATACTTCTATATTTTAAAATAAGATTCGACGGTACTTAGAACGCTACACGTGCAGATTGTTCTTCCGATTGCTGTTATCTCCGGATTTTCTGGATTGTATAAACCCATCAAGGGTTAAAATCCGGGGATAAAGGCAAACGCTTACGCTTCTCCAGAACAATTTTGCCCGCTTCGCTGCTTAGGACTGAGTATATTTCATGTTGTGGTTAAAGTTTACGTACTGGCAGGAAGCCTACGTGGTCAGTTACATTTCAATACATCTCATGTTGTGGTTAAAGAGACCAGGTAAAGCCGAGGAAGCATGGGAATACAAAAATTTCAATACATCTCATGTTGTGGTTAAAGACAGCCCGGCTGTGAGAGACTTTGCAAACAAAGGGTATTTCAATACATCTCATGTTGTGGTTAAAGAAAGAAGCCTGACGGAACGCTTGGTTATTTTGCTCTATTTCAATACATCTCATGTTGTGGTTAAAGTTATTCATGTTGCGTTTGAAGATACCGATCAACCAATTTCAATACATCTCATGTTGTGGTTAAAGATCCCTCCGGCTACCTGTTTTGAAATTTTCAGGCAAATTTCAATACATCTCATGTTGTGGTTAAAGTCAAAATGACACCATAAAAAAACTCAATCCATAGGGATTTCAATACATCTCATGTTGTGGTTAAAGGGCTAGTAAAATCAAGCTTTCTAAAATCGCAATGTGGTTATTTTACTACAGCCACAAGGGTTTCGCAATTTTTTCCCAACCGTAGGTCGCTTCTTGCCAAGTGTTAAGAAAAATAGCTGTATCCCCTGTGGTTCTAAGAATTCCCCTCTCTCTAGCTAGTTATAAGGTTGGGAAAAATATAGACCTTTGGTCTAGTCGAGATCGCTTACCTAAGAGTATAATGTAAAATGCATCAGAAAAAATTGCTCATAATGAATGAAACACTTGGTGTATTTAAATTTATAATTCTAGTTTTAAAATACTGAAAACTAGACTATGACCGTAACATCCGATGTTTCTTTTCTTTTTGTCCGGATATATTCTTACTAATGGCTGTGAGCTACTTCTTTCTGAATAGCCAATTAGTAATTGAACCCAATACCAAACTTACTAAAAAAGAAGTAAATACCGATTTTAAAATAATAGGCAGTATTGATTGATTTCGAATATCCACGATATTTACAAGGAAACCTACAAATATAATTATAAAAATGGCAATATAATCCACTTTTCTGAGGTCTTTCATATTAATCATCCTTTTAGAATTTGAGTTTTAAAGAGTATATTAGAGTGAAAATAATGCACCCAAATGTCAAAACCTCCTGACCATTTTAAGTGGTTTAGGAGGTTTTTGCTTTTTCAATAAAAGATAAGAATGGAGTTGGAGAAATGAAGCTAAACAATTTTGACTATTGAGTCATCGAAAAAAGTATTTTTAGCAGGATCTTTTTCCCGCCCCAAAATGCTATTTTGAATGGATTTGTACCTTTTTTCTGGTGCTTAACTGCCAGACTACGGTAGGATTCAAACAGGGCAACACATTTTTTAAAACTGGTATCGTCTTTTAAGCTGTCAGCATACTCAATTGCTCTTAGGACGGCATCAATCCCAAGACCCGGTTTGCCCTCCTTGAATCTATAGATACTGAACTGATATAGGAATTCAACCGTAATAGTTCAAATTTTGGGGTTCTCTATAGAAACCACCTAATTCTCCGACTCTTTCTGCAAAATCCTTCAAAATAGGATTGATGTCGTAATTATGCATAATTGCCGATTCTAGAATCGTGATCATACCCGGAATTACCTCTTCAGCCGAATGTTCATGTAAGAACTGAATATATTCCGGTAGAACCTCTTCTTTGCCTTGTAGTAAGTCTAAGGTGTATGTACTCGCTTTAGCTAACGTTCGGTAGTCTTCCACCTCTTGTAATCCCTCTTCATTCAGGCTGTCTACCCAACCCAGTTCGGCGTATTTTTCAACACACTCTCTAGAGAACTCATACTTACCTTGTTTTTGAAAAGCTATACCTTTGGTTAATTGACTAAATCCTAAGTAGTATACAAGTGGTCGTTTCACTATGTAAAGTTCTAGGCTGTCCACCTTTTGTACGTTCCAACTGCTGTTGTTCGTATACCTGATGAACTTAAGTGTGCAGTTGGTCTGCAATTTGAATCATTTGTTCCCATTCCTCAAGCGAAAAAGCCATTTTTAGCATTCCGACAATGGAATCAAGATCTGTTACTTCACCAAAGTCAAATTCTTTCACACGCAATTCCTCCATGGTTACATTTTAATCCAATTTTATATGTTTTCTTCCTAAATATCAATCAAAATTCCCGAATTTTTGTCGATTGTTAACGTATTTAAGTGGATGGCTGGCAATTATCGTGTAGTGTTCAAAAGGGGGGTGTTTCAATACATCGCATGTTGGGGTTAAAGTTTATCTTGGACGTACCGCATGTCATCGACTATTTATTTCAATACATCTCATGTTGTGGTTAAGCAAAGGGTAGCGGACATATAGTTTAGTGATTTTCCTATTTCAATACATCTCATGTTGTGGTTAAAGTCCAAAGTATCCGTATCCCGGTCATTGTCCGGACGCCATTTCAATACATCACATGTTGTGGTTAAAGTTATGCCAGGGCCTTTTTCTATATTTCATTCCCTATTTCAATACATCACATGTTGTGGTTAAAGTTCATTGCCAACACTCGCAGTCGGTGCAAATAAACATTTCAATACATCACATGTTGTGGTTAAAGTCGGCTGAATTAAAGAAATTGGGAGGCTAATCGAAATTTCAATACATCACATGTTGTGGTTAAAGTAGAGTTGCAAGTCGGGCATTTCCAAGCTGAATATAGATTTCAATACATCACATGTTGTGGTTAAAGACAAAATTCGCCAAATCAATCATACTGTCCTCTAAAAATTTCAATACATCACATGTTGTGGTTAAAGATTGCCCGATTGAGTTGTTGTTGCCTACTGTCCCTGATTTCAATACATCACATGTTGTGGTTAAAGAGCTGCTGCTTACCCTTAGTCGCCTTGGCATACTCAAATTTCAATACATCACATGTTGTGGTTAAAGATAACTTGCACAAACGGGCCAAGCTTAAATATAATGATTTCAATACATCACATGTTGTGGTTAAAGACTAGTAGAATCAAGATTTTCACCTTTAGCAATGTGCTTATTTTACTACAGCCACAAGGGTTTCGCAATTTTCTCCCAACTGTAAGGCCACTGCCCTCTGATTGTGGAGAAAGCGTCTAAATCCCTTGTCACTCTAAGTAATTCCCTGTCTCATACCTTTTAAGCGGTTGGGAAAAATTTAGGCCTTCGGCTTTGTCGAAATGGCTTCTAAGGATAAAACGTAAGGCATAAGAAGAAATTACCTACGCGCACGATGAAATACCTTAATTTATTGGAATTTATGATTTTAGTTATAGTATTGCTGAAAATTAAACTATAAATGTAGCATCCCAGTTTCGATCGACTTTCTGCCCTTTTACAAAGCAAAAATCGGACAATGGAACATCGCTGGATGTACACTATCCGATTTCATTCTTGAAATAAAGCCAATGTATTTTTAGACCATTCAGGTAGATTTTCTGCACAAAAGATTAATTTATGTTGTTCTATTTCCGCAATAATTTCAGGTTCAAATGTATTATCTATAATAGTAACCTGATCAGCAATAGAGAGAGCTGGTTTCAAATTCTTGAGAGATTGCCCATAGCGCCAACGAATGTCTTCTTCCGCAATCCAATGCCCTCCTTGCTCTACACGTGAAGCAACTCGGTCAATATGCATCTGTACATCCTGAAGTCCAATGTAGTACATAACAATATTATAATGATGATCCTTTGCAATCTGCATATGTCTCAAAACAAATGTACCTGATAAAGTAGTCTCAACGGCAAAGTTGTCCTTGTTTTTAATTAAGGATCTTATTCGCCTTACCGCTTCTCTCCCGGCAGATAAATCTGCACCTCTAGGGTTCTCCGGCTTTAATTGTTTGGCAATTTGATCAGGATCAATGATAGTTCCGATCCAATCTTTCATTTGTAAGCTGATTGTACTTTTTCCTGCACCATTAGTTCCAGCAAAAATCGTCATTGCAGGTGTGGAACTATTCATGGAATTCATACTCTTTACGAATCCCCAAAGTATCAAAGACGATTTCATACTTTTGTCCGTTAGCATCTTCGCGTACACGCTTGCCATTTTTAATATAGTAAATAGAAGCTCCTGCTTCCTTTGCTTGCTTACGGGCAAATTCATTTGCTTGTTTTAATATTCGTTGAAGTTCTTCTCTATTCGTATGCATACTCTTTCCTCCTTACAAGTCAGCAGTAATCTTATTTTAGCATATTTATTGATGCCTAAAATCAAATTTCAATACATCTCATGTTGTGGTTAAAGGAAGAAGCCTTGCAAGACGTGTTTGAGCAATACATATTTCAATACATCTCATGTTGTGGTTAAAGTATGGATTATGGAGCCGTAGCCGATGGCGTTACCGAATTTCAATACATCCTATGTTCTGGTTAAAGCAAGTAACGTCTTTTCATTCGCAGCGTATGTGCCTGATTTCAATACATCCTATGTTCTGGTTAAAGTAGCAATTAACCACGACCCGGCAGCCATCGCGATGCAATTTCAATACATCCTATGTTCTGGTTAAAGTGCAAAGTAAACCCCAAATTCTTTTAAATTCATTAAATTTCAATACATCCTATGTTCTGGTTAAAGGCAGATTGTTCCGCACGTAATGTGGACTATAGCGATATTTCAATACATCCTATGTTCTGGTTAAAGGCTAGTAGAATCAAGGGTTCCATTTTTAACAATGAGCATATTTTACTACAGCCGCAAGGGTTTCGCAATTTTTTCCCAACCTCAAGTCATTATTCTAAGTTTCAGAGGAAAACGCCTAAATGGCTTGTGGCTCTAAGTGATTCCCTGTATCATTCCATTTAGAGGTTGGGAAAAAGTGAACCCTTCGCATCTCATCTTTTAAATTTCAAGTAACTTCAAGGGCAACGATTTTTTATCATTAAAATTGGATTCCGTCCTCAAAATAGACCTTTATTCTGTATTGTAATGGATTTATTGGAGGTATAATGGTAAATATATTTGCTAGTTCAAATACATTGACTTTAACACTACGTGTATTTAAATTTGTAATTTTTTTTGGATCTAAAAAAGTTGAACTTAAACCATAACATTTGATGTCTTTTTAATCTTTATTCATAATCTCGGCTATTTGGTTACCAACTTCATAGCATTCAACTAATTTTCCTCTTAGATATTTTCATTTTTCTCATATTCCATAACTGGCATGTTTTATTCATTGTATTTAGTATTGGATCTTAAAGGAACTTTTATTGGAATCCTCCTCAATCCACTATATAATCAGTTCATCTAACAATTCGATTCATAAAATGATCCCCAAAATTAGGAGGTGCTATACACACCTATGAATCCTCACATACTACTCATTGAAGACGATCTATCCATCGCCGAAATGCTACACAAGGCGCTCACTAAAGAAGGCTACAAGCTAACCACCGCTTCTGACGGTGAAGAAGGGCTGCTTGCTTTTGCTCGCCACACCTACGATCTGGTTCTGGTGGATTTGATGATGCCGAAGGTGGATGGCATGGAGGTCATCCGGCGAATTCGCACCAGCAGCGCTGTGCCGATTTTGATTATGTCTGCCAAAGATAGCGACGTGGATAAAGCGCTTGGACTGGGATTTGGAGCGGACGATTATGTCTCCAAGCCCTTTTCGATGTTGGAAATGATCGCACGTATTCAGTCTGCGATCCGCAGATCCACTACATATGCTCGTCAACAACATCAGGAGGAACAACCGAAAGCACAAGTCCTGACCTATGGCAAGCTGCATATCGATTTGGATCATTTTACCGTCATTCGCAATGACAATGAAATTCAGCTCACAGCCAAAGAATCCGATATTCTCAAGCTGTTTGTAACCAATCCGAACCGCGTATTTACAAAAGCGCAATTATACGGATTTATCTGGAAAGAGGACTATATGGGCGACGAGAACGTGATTAACGTCCATATTCGCCGTTTGCGTGAAAAAATCGAAGAAGATCCCTCCCACCCTGTCCACATTAAGACGCTTTGGGGGATCGGCTACAAATGGGAGAACGGCTGATATGAACATCGAGAACATGTCGGAATGGATTGTCGTCATCATCCTGACCGTCATTATTTTATGGCTGTGGCGGGAGCGTGTGGCTTACAAACGTAGTATTAAGGATGTCCGAACCCTACTGGAGCGGATTGTGACGGTGAACCATGCGGAGAAGCTGCTATATGTTACAGATGACGCTGAACTGCAACGGCTCATGACGGAAATCAACCGTCTGCTGGATTTGAATCTCAGGGTGTCGGTGGATTACAACCGAAGCCAAATCGCCATGCGCAAAATGATTTCAAACATTTCGCACGATCTCAAGACCCCGCTTACGGTTGTGCTTGGATATGCCGAGATGCTGGATGGTGATCCGAATATTTCGCCGGAAGAACGTACAAAGCTGCTATCCAAAATTCATCAAAAAACAAACGAAGCGATTGAACTGATCGGCAGCTTTTTTAGCTTGGCGAAGCTGGAGGCCAATGATACGGACATTCCACTGACACGGCTGGAGGTGGGTGAACTGTGCAGACGCGGCATTTTGGAGTTTTATGATCTGCTGACCGCACAGGGGGTTGCCGTGCATATTGATATCCCGGAGCATCCTGTTTATGCCTTGGGGAACGAAGGAGCATTTGGGCGGGTGCTGAACAATCTGATTTCTAATGCGATTCGCTACGGATCTGACGGCCGAACACTGGGACTGACTCTATCGGAACAGCAGGACACCGTGCGTATAGAAGTATGGGATCGTGGGAAAGGCATACAGGAACCGGAGCAGGACAAGGTTTTTGAGCGCATGTACACACTGGAGGACTCACGCAATAAGGCGATACAAGGCAGCGGACTGGGTCTTACGATTGCCAAACGCCTGGTCGAGACGATGAATGGAGAGATTCAATTGACCAGCAAGCCTTATAAGCAGACGGTCTTCTCTTTTACCTTAAAGAAAATCAACTATTAACTATTCATCGAACTTAATAAATTTGTAAGAATTACGAAAGAAAAATGAATATTTCACCCTTTATTCTTGAATCATCAACAGTATACGAAGGGAGAACACCCATGACTTATATATTACGTACACATCAGCTGACCAAAGCTCTGAAGGGCCATGAAATTGTAACAGAGGTCAGTATGAATGTCCGAAAGGGGGAAACCTATGGCTTTCTCGGTCCCAATGGGGCGGGCAAAACAACGATAATGAAAATGATGACCAATCTGCTTAAGCCGACATCGGGTGAGATTGAATTGTTCGGTGAAAAATTGACGCCCAAATCGTATCATCTGCTCGGACGGATGGGTTCGATTATCGAATACCCGATTTTTTATGACAGGCTGACGGCCCAGCAAAATCTGGAGCTACACTGTGAATACATGGGCTATTATAACAAGCAGGCTGTTCGGGATGCACTGGAGCTCGTGAACCTGAGAAACGTGGGTGACAAGCCGGTCAGGGACTTTTCCTTGGGGATGAAGCAGCGTCTCGGAATCGCTCGAGCCATAGCGACCAAGCCGGAACTGCTGATTTTGGATGAACCGATTAATGGTCTGGACCCGGTGGGCATCAAGGAAATTCGCCAGCTATTCCACATGCTGTGCAAAGAGTACGGGATGACTCTGCTCGTGTCCAGTCATATTTTAGCGGAAATTGAGCAGATTGCGGATACGGTGGGCGTCATTAATCACGGGCGGCTGATTGAGGAAGTGTCGATGGAACAGGTGCGGGAAACCAATACCGAATACATCGAATTTTCAACCAACGATTGCAAAAAGGCAGTCTACGTCCTCTCGCATCATCTGAATCTGAATAATATTCGGGTACTGAACGAGCAAAATGTACGTATTTACGATACAAGTGTACCGCAAAAGCAAATTACAAAAACCCTCATTATCAATGATGTTGAGGTGGATTCCATTCATCAGAAAAACAGTACGCTGGAAGATTACTTTTTGCGTCTGCTAAATGGGGGTGATCTCCATGCTTAAATTGATGCAGCTAGAATTGAAAAAATTTCATTTGGCAGGATACATCCGTTCAGCTCTGATTGCCAATGCCTGTATTCTTGGGCTGATCTGCCTCATTGCGCTGGACAGCCAAAGTGAGGGAGGAGCGCCCGAATTTACACGGTACACTCAGCTTCTGGATCTCATGGACAACTTGGTCAGAGGCACCTTTATCGTATTTGCATCCGTGTTGCTGTGCCGTTTTATTGTAGACGAATTCAAGTCCAAATCAATTACCATCTTGTTCATGTACCCGATCCACCGTAAAAAGCTGATGATCGCCAAACTCTTGGTCGTGCTACTGTTTACGTTCCTGTCCATTATGATATCGGAAATTGTCATTACGGCTGCCATTCATCTGCTCAATCAATTTGTCGTTATTGTACCCGATCAGCTTACGCTTGCTGTATTGGGTCAGCAGTCAGTGCGGACGCTGATGAATGCCGTTGCCACCAGCTTTATGGGATTGGTTCCGCTGTATATGGGAATGCGAAAATATTCTGTACCCACAACCATTGTGACCTCCATCCTGATTGTAGCATTGCTTTTCTCCAATAATAACGGCCCTACGCTTAGCTCCATTGCCCTCGTGCAAATTGGATTTTCTGTGCTGGGAATGCTTGTCGCCTATGCAGCGATTCGCCGCATTGAGTATAAGGATATTTAAAAGTACACACATTTTTCACTGGACTTCATTCTAAAACGGGTATATCCTAAAGGAGAAATTAAAAACGGAATAAGGATCTTCGGGGTAGGGTGTGATTCCCAACCGGCGGTATGGCTCATGGAGCTAAGCCCGCGACTCTGTATCTGGCAACAGGATACGGACTGATTTGGTGAGATGCCAAAGCCGACGGTAAAGTCCGGATGGAAGAAGATCGAAGCATGAACATGCCGTGAAGTGGATGAGTGCTGCATAATTGATTCGGCAGCAGCTTCATTTAACTTGCAACAAGCGGCAAGTTTATTTGATCAACCCCCGTCTTGCATGGCCTCTCGCCATGGACGGGGGTTTTTGTGCCACCGGTCCTGTATTCGCAAGGAGCTAATTGAATATGAGTCAAACATCAACTGTACTAACTTCCAAGGGTTTTGAGCGCAGTACTCACATGAAAAGCGGTTTTTGGCTAGTCGCGATTGGAGCGGCCTTGTGGGGCGCTGACCCGCTGTTTCGTATTATTTTGTTAAAATCATTCACCTCAGCTCAAATTGTACTGATGGAGCACGTGCTGCTTTTTATTGCTTTGGCACCGATCCTGTGGAAGCACCGCGAGGAGCTTAAAGCAGTACGGCTCCGTCAAGTTTTTGCTATTTTGTTCGTCTCGTGGGGCGGTTCAGCTTTGGCCAGCGTGATTTTCACCATGGCACTCAGCAACGGTGATTTGAATGCCGTTCTTTTACTTCAAAAGCTGCAACCGTTGGTCGCTATTATTCTGGCACGTATTATTTTGAAGGAAATGCTGCCGCGTAATTTTGGAATACTTATTGTTATCGCTTTGTTGGGGACGTATCTTCTTACCTTCGGCTGGTCGCTCCCCTTCGGACATGCTCGCAATTTTGTTCAGGTCGGCAGTCTGCTGGCACTGGGAGCAGCGGTTTTGTGGGGCGGCTCGACTGTGATGGGAAGTTATTTGCTTCGCTCGATGAAATATGAGACGGTAACCTCCCTGCGCTTCATGGTGGCGCTCCCCATACTGATTGTCCTCACCTCTGTGGAGCATGCGCCGTGGAATATGCCTGCTGGTACATGGGCGGGCGCAGCCGTGATTATCAATCTGTTATTGCAGGCACTGCTGCCGGGTCTTCTCAGCCTGCTGCTGTATTACAAGGGATTGAGCACGACCAAAGCGTCTTATGCCACCATGGCGGAATTGAGCTTTCCTATGGTCGGTGTCGTGATTAACTGGATCGCATTCCAGCAAATTGTTACCATAGCACAACTGGCTGGTTTTATGCTTATCTGGATTACACTGTTTATGATTTCACGTCAGCAAAAAAACTAACAAGTAAGTTCATATCCATTTCATACTAACTTAAGCCAAATCGCGATGATGCTTTTGCGTCTCCGATTTGGCTTTTTATGTATAAGTATTAATACATAACATGCTACTTTTGAACTATTTTTAAATAAAAACGTCTAAAACATGCAACTATTCTTCATTTGCCATAGATTACATCTATAAAATCCACTGCTTTTTGTCGAATAAAACAATGTAGTGATCATCAGACACAGAGGAGAACAACTATGACTAAAGCAAAACAAACAATTCCGTGGTGGGCCAGATTTCTCAGACAGTTATATTTAATGAGAACAAGATTGATTGTAGCTTTTTTGACTGTATTATTGATTCCAAGTGCACTTATTGGATACTTTTCTTATGAAGGTGCTACAACGCAACTCAGTCAGCAAATGAGCAGTTCTGTGTACACGAATCTGTATCTGATTCGAAGCAATGTCAATCAGTACGTATCGCCTATTATGAAGGACCTGGACGTGTTTGCGACTGAAGTCGAGTCCAATTCCCTTGCTTCCAATCAAGAGGCCCTTCAGGCAAAATTGGATGTCATCATCAAAGCTCATCCCGAACTGGATGCCGCGTTCCTCGGTAATACGGAAGGACAATATGTTCGTACGCCGAAAAAAGAATCAACCGATTATGATCCTAGAGAGAAAAAATGGTACAAAAATGCGATGCAGCAAAAGGGTAAAGTATTCGTCGGTGTTCCAGATGTGAGCTCCACGACAGGAAATTTAGTGGTGACCATATCAAGAACGCTGGAGGACGGCCAAGGAGCTATTGCGTTGGGCTTGAATCTGGACAAGATGAGTCAAAACATGCAGTCTGTCAAGATTGGCGAACGCGGGGGAGTCTTTATTGTTGATTCTAATCATAAAATTGTGTCTGGAGCTGGAGCAGCCTTTAACAATTCGGGTCAAAAACCGACAGACACTATTAAGGGACTTCCCGAAGTAGAGGAAAACGCTGAAAATGATACTCCTTCCATAAAACAGATTCAATTTATGAATAGAGACGTGCTGGCCTTTACACTCAAGGACCCTGTCACCGGATGGAGCATTATCGCACTGTCGGATCTGGAGGATTATAGTGATGCTGCCCGTCCAATTTTGAAACAAAGCCTCATCGTCATCGCCATATCCGTACTGGTTGCTGCTATCATTATTTTCCTGATGGTTCGTTCATTCCTGATTCCGCTGCGCAAGCTGCAAGCAGGGACACGTATCGTCCGGGATGGAAATCTGACTGAACGTGTTAATCTGTCCAGTAAGGATGAATTCGGCGACCTGGCCCAGAATTTCGACCAGATGACACATGCCTTGCATACGATGGTTTCTGAGGTCAATCAAACGTCCTCTCGACTTACTTCCTCTTCCCTGATGATCAAGGAAAGCACGGAGCAAACAACGGAATCTGTACAGCATGTAGCGGAAACCGTCATGGAATCTGCCGAAAATGCAGCCACCAGCGCCGAGGCATCCGAGCAAACCGCCAATGCCGTTGAAGAAATGGCCAAAGGTGTCAGCACCATTGCCGAATCGGCAAGTTCCATCGTGGATTCTGCAGGACAAACCGAGCACGATGTAGCCCAAGGCAGCAAAATGATCAGCAATGTGCGAACACAGATGGACCGCATTCTGGAAGCCGTAAGCCAAACAGCTGGTCTAATGGATGAGCTGTCACAGCTCTCCGACGATGCGAGGCAGATGAATAGCGCTATTGCTGCCATTGCCAAGCAAACGAACTTGTTGTCCCTGAATGCATCCATTGAGGCTTCCAGAGCAGGCGAAGCCGGGCGTGGATTTGCCGTGGTCGCAATAGAAGTACGCAAGCTATCGGAGCAATCAAAGGCAAGCGCCGATTCCATCAGTCAGATTATTACGCAGATGCTGGACCTGATTCAACGCTCTACCGCTACAATGAACGGCAATGTTCGTAACCAGGTGGGCGAAGGATTGCGCATCAGCCAAGAGGCAGAAGGTGCTTTTGCGAATATTGAACGCTCCACCTCTCATATCGTGGAGCAAATTCAAAGCGTATCCGCTGCTGCTGAAGAAATCTCGGCCAGCACGGAAGAGGTTTCGGCTACCGTGACCCATCTGGCAAGTCTGTCCCGCAGTTCGGCGGACAGTTCACAGACTACATCCGCTGCTGCTCAGGAGCAGATGGCGGCCATGGAGGAAATCGCTTCTTCGTCCCAGGAGCTGTCCAGAATGGCGCAGGATTTGCAAGAACTTGTGAAGCGATTTAAAATTTAACTTCCACATTAGATTGTTGCGATTCCATGCAAGTAAGGATAAGCAACGATACATCTGTTCAATTCAAACAAGCCTTCGTCCGAATACGAGGGATTGACCCCTGTCTCACTAACAAGGTCAGTCCCTCATTACGAGCGAGGGCTTTTTTATTAAATGGGTTAAATGAAGTTGTTACTTGCTTATACACCCATCTGCCCCGTTAACTGGCGCCGTTTATCCCCATCCGGGTCATACTCTACAGTGATATTCTCATGAAAAATGGTCGTAGCGCGTTTTTCCCTGTCATACGCCGGCCATTCCCTTTCTGGCAGCACAGGCCTTCCAGTACGTGCAAAAGTCACCCATGCCTGCTGCATTTCCTGAGCTAACGTCCGCATCGACGGTTGAATCTCTAATCCGAGCTTGCCCAGCGGCTCCAAATTATCGAAAACAAACGCAATTTCCGCGCCATGGACAGCCTTTCTAAAGGTTGGATGCTCCTGAATTGTCCAGTCAAAACGATACATCCATACCGGCGCATAGGCTGACTGTGCAGCCGCGAGAGCTAAGGCAGGGCGCCAAAAAATCAGATCGGTCAGCATTTGCGCCTGACCCTCAATCGTAACAGGAAAAGGTTCTGTCACTTCGGAGATATCCGGCATACCCGTCATCATTTCCAATGCGAGGCACGCTGTCTTTTTGTCCATAAGATGGGATTCTTTACGGATAAAATAGTCACCCTCATGCAAGTTTGTTCCGATCAGAACACTTACCTGCTTCGCTGATCCTTGTGCAATCGCAGTCAGAGGGTCGTTAGGCAAAGTCACACCGTCCACCACGGGCTGGTAAATCATCGCCATACCCGGTCCAACCACTTCATGCGTCTTCGCCATCGCAAGCATCAAGGCATCCGTCGGCAATGTAAACAACCGTTCAGGCTGTTGAGTGCCCACACCCAATTGCTGCAGATACACAGCTGCTATTTGCTCTGCCTGCGGAGTCGGCAGCACCTGCGAAGCACCGCTCTGCAAGATCGCGCGCTGGAACAAGCCTTCAGCAGTCGGCATCGCCAATAAAGTGGCAATACTCATCGCACCCGACGATTCGCCGAACACCGTCACCTCGTCCGGGTTACCGCCAAAGACAGCGATGTGGTCCCTGATCCATTCCAGTGCGGCAATTTGATCCAGCAGCCCCGAATTAGAAGTCAGACCATCTCCACGTGGAGTCAGATGCAAAAACCCTAACGGCCCCAGCCGATAATTGATCGTAACAACGACAATATCACCCTTTTGCGCCATTCGCGCCCCATCATATAAAGGAATAATGCCAGACCCGGTGACGAAGGCTCCTCCGTGAATCCACACCATCACCGGACGTCCCTCCACAGGAGCCTCTGAAGCCGGTGTCCACACGTTCAGGTACAAACAATCCTCCGACTGCTCAGGCAGTTCTGCCAGATTCCCGGTCATACTGTCTGCTGATGGCATAGGTTGCGGACAGATCGGCCCAAACCTCGTCGCAGCCCGCACACCCTCCCAAGGCTTCAAAGGCTGAGGTGCGTGAAAACGCAGTTCTCCAACAGGAGGCTGGGCATATGGGATACCTTTCCACACATGATATCCGTTCCCCGATTCCCCACGCAGCTGACCTAGACTGGTATGTACTGTAATGCTCTCCATCATGTCCCTCCTTAATCTCGCGTGTTCAACAGAACCTTATAATATCAATCCTTACATATTTCTATTATACCTTCTGAACCGGGACAAACCAAAAATCGAGCGGAGCCAATCATTCCTTTATTAAGTGAAACACAAAAAAAACCGGAATCGCTTTTGGCGTTCCGGCATGTTGTAGACAGGATAGGACATAGGCAATTAATCTTGTACTTCTTCCTTCGGAATCAGCTTGTAAATTTCTTCACTCTCCAAAGAGTCAATTAATCGGTCTAACCACTTATAATATGCTACGGCCTGCTTCATTTTCAAACGGTCTTGCTGGAGAATCGCCTTAAATTCATCATATTCTCCACCCTGCTCTATCAGCCTGTTCAGCTCATCAATAGCTTTACGCAGCACCAGCAGATTCGTTTCCACCGCTTTTCTCCATTTAATAGCGAAGAAGTCCGTGAACGTTTGATGCCAATCATATTCGACTTCATACAAGTCCTTGCGCGAGCCTTTGCTCCACACCTTGTTCACCATTTTCAAATCCAACAGCGTCCGTACGCCCGTACTCATGCTCGTTTTACTCATTTCCATTTCACGGCCCATCTCATCCAGCGTCATCGGTTTATCCGCAAAAAACAGCAAACCGTACAAATGCCCCGCAGACAGAGTGATCCCATACAAGTCCATGTTTTTACCTATAGCTTCTATGACACGTTTGCGAATTTTTTGCAGCGAAGCCTGCTGCTCATCACCTAACTGGTACAAGCTCATGCTTGCAACCTCCTAATTTTAGAGCATTTTGCACAACTTAGTATGAACGAATTACCTGTAACGGATAAGCTTTGACGCAATAGATGTTGTCTATATTACAGCAGCATAGTCGTTCAAAATCATAATTCGCAAAATTGCTAATGATAGTAAATTTTTAAAATTATGGATATACATAATTCTTTTTCTTATGATTCTATTTCATTGTCTATTTTAAAAAAAGCATTATCGGTTGTAAAGTTCCGAATGTTTGAGCATTCTAAAGAACGAAGGAGCATATTAAAGGAAAGTATGTACAGTTTTTTCTGTACATACTTTATGAACAGTTTTTTTGTTTGAAAAGTAAGCAAGGCTTCTGTTACAATTTATTTTGTCATTAACCGTTCAGGATGCGCGGAATTATGATTTTTTATACTCAATCCATCATGCAACATGGGGTTAATACCAAGCAAAGTATAGAAAGAAGAGGTGTATGTATGACGATTTTGGAAGTCAAAAATGTCAGCAAACTCTTTGGTCCTCACGCAGAGCAAGGTGTTCCGCTCCTGGAGCAAGGCTGGGACAAGGAAAGACTGGCCAAAGAGAAACAAATTACTGTTGGTGTCAATAGGGCCAACATGGAAATTAAGCAAGGTGAAATTTTCGTGATTATGGGTCTATCAGGTAGTGGCAAATCCACCTTGGTGCGAATGCTGAATCGCTTGATTGAGCCTACCTCAGGTGAAATACTTGTCCATGGCAAGGACCTCCGCAAGATGAACAAAGAACAACTCCGTGAAGTTCGCCGAAAAACCATCAGCATGGTTTTTCAAAAATTCGCACTGTTTCCACATCGGACTGTATTGGAAAATGTAGAATACGGCCTTGAAATTCAAAAGGTAGAAAAAGCGTTGCGCCAGGAAAAGGCACAGCAAGCGCTGGAACTGGTTGGTCTTAAAAATTGGGGCGATAAAATGCCCGATGAACTGAGTGGCGGTATGCAGCAGCGTGTCGGTCTGGCACGGGCGCTGGCTAACGACCCTGAAGTGCTCCTGATGGATGAAGCGTTCAGCGCATTGGACCCCCTCATTCGCCGCGACATGCAGGATGAGCTACTGGAGCTTCAGGATAAAATGAAGAAAACAATTGTGTTTATCACCCATGATCTGGATGAAGCGCTGCGGATCGGAGACCGGATTGCATTGATGCGGGACGGGGCGGTTGTACAAATCGGTACACCGGAAGAAATCATGATCCAACCGGCTAACTCATATGTAGCGCGCTTCGTCGAGGATGTGGATCTGTCCAAGGTATTGACGGCCGCCCATGTCATGCTTCGTCCAGAAACAATTACCATGGATCGTGGTCCACGTGTTGCTCTGGAATTGATGCGGGAACGCGGGATTTCCAACCTGTTCGTCATTGACCGTGCCAAAAAGCTGCTGGGTGTTATTAACGCCGAGGATGCTGTTCATGCACTGCGCAACAATTTGAAGATTGAAGATATTTTGATGACAGACGGGCCGCAGGTTGCTGCCGATACCGTCATTAACGATTTGTTTGAAATTACAAGCTCGTCCAAGGTGCCGCTGGCTGTCGTCGATGATAAGCAAAAGCTGCTGGGCGTTATCGTCCGTGGAGCTTTACTGGGCGCACTTAGTGGAGATGTGCCCACTACAAAGGAGGTGAATGCCCATGATACCGAAACTGCCAATCGCTGAGTGGATTCAATCCATTGTAGACTGGATGGGTATTCATCTGGCAGGATTATTTAATATTATTTCTTCCGTTATTGAAGCGGTAGTAGGCTTTTTCTCAGGCCTGTTCATGCTTCCACACCCGCTGGTGTTTATCGTAATCATCGGAATTATCGCCTTTATGATCGGTCGGGTTCAGCTTACGCTGTTTACTGTCATCGGCTTCCTGCTGATTGACAATCTGGGCTATTGGAGCGAAACGATGAACACGCTCGGACTGGTCATTACGTCTGCGCTCATATCCATTATTATCGGGATTCCAATCGGAATCTGGTGTGCATACAGCAAATCGGCGTCACGCATAATCACGCCTTTGCTTGATTTTATGCAGACGATGCCCGCATTCGTATACTTGCTGCCTGCGGTTACCTTTTTTAGCCTTGGTGTTGTACCGGGCGTAATCGCCTCGGTCATCTTTGCCATCCCGCCGACTATTCGTATGACGAATCTGGGGATTATGCAGGTGTCGGGTGAGCTGATTGAAGCCTCTGACGCATTTGGTTCAACATCAGCGCAAAAGCTGTTCAAAGTCCAGCTTCCACTGGCTTTGCCTACTCTAATGGCTGGTATTAATCAGACGATTATGCTGTCACTGTCCATGGTTGTTATTGCTTCCATGATCGGTGCGGAAGGCATCGGTGCAGTTGTGTACCGTGCAGTGACACAGCTGCAAATTGGTAAAGGTTTTGAAGCCGGCCTGGCTGTCGTTGTTCTGGCTATTGTGCTTGACCGGTTCACGCAAAACCTGTTCAAACCAGCGAAAAGAAACAAAAGCCGTGTATCCGGCAAACAAAAAGTATGGATTGCCTCTGCGGTTACAGCCGTCATTCTGATCGCTGGCGCGTCACAATATTTTGTTGGTGCCGATCATTCTGCATCTGGCAAAGGTAACGCCGCCGCCAATCCGGTTAGCGAAGAGGTTGATTACAAGATTATCGGCATTGACGCCGGGGCAGGCATTATGAAATCAACTGCCAAAGCGATTAAGGACTACAATTTATCCGATTGGAAGCTGGTAGAAGGCTCCGGTGCAGCCATGACGGCAACACTGGACAAAGCCATTAAGGCGAAAAAACCGATCATCGTCACAGGGTGGACTCCGCACTGGATGTTCAACAAATATGATCTCAAATATTTGGAAGACCCTAAAAGGTCTTATGGTGAAGCAGAGGGAATTCATACGATTGCCCGTAAAGGGCTGCAAAAGGATGCTCCTGTCGCTTACGAATTCCTGAAACACTTCAAATGGACTCCGGAGGATATGGGTGAAATGATGGTTGCCATTCAAGCCGGAACCAGTCCTGAGCAAGCTGCCAAGGATTGGGCAGAGAAGCATGCCGATAAGGTGCAGGAATGGACTCAAGGGCTGCAACCTGTCAATGGGGACCCTTTTAAGCTGAGTTATGTGGCTTGGGATTCTGAAATTGCGAGTACAAATTTGCTGAAATATATTTTGGAAAATAAACTGGGTTACAAAGTAACCGCACTGCAGGTTGAAGCAGGTCCGATGTGGACGGGTGTCGCCAGCGGCGATGTAGATGCCTCACCAGCTGCATGGCTGCCGTTGACACATGCGGACTACTGGGCTAAATACAAGGATAAGCTTGACGATCTGGGTACTAATATGACCGGTGTTAAAACCGGATTAGTCGTTCCAGCTTATATGAATGTTAAATCAATTGCTGATTTGTAGGACAGCGGAGCCGCTTCGGCTTCAGCTTCCGCAGCAGCTGGGGACTTCGGCCAGTAGGCCGATTACCGTAAAAAACACAAAAAGCGTGTACAGGCACTTATATATGCTAAAAGGCAGATCAGGGGTAACATCTGATCTGCCTTCTATATTTAGAGTTACCTTCAGCCTTTAAGCGTGACACCTTCTTGCGCGGGAACATCGGCATGCTGCCCTGTCGTCTGGTGCTGTCTAAAAAATAGCGGATAAATAGCGAAGGACACCAGAAGAGTCACACAGCCAATGACGCCCAAAGCTATCGTATCCTTAAAGACGTATGTGATATCCAATCCTTTGAGCGTAATATTGCGTACAGCATCCAGATAATACGTCAGCGGTAATATTTCGGCAACCCCCCGCAAGAAGCCAGGCATGGCTTCCAACGGCCACGTATAGCCTGATAGCATAAAGGAAGGAACAGCAATCAACATCAGGGTTTGTGTGGCATCCACTCTTGACTTGGAAAAAAGACTGAATAGAAAACCTAGGCCGCACAATGCAAAATTAAAGGCCAGCGACACCATAATCAGCGGAAGAACCTGTCCCCTGAATGGAATATCAAAGTATAGCGCGCTGATACTGAATACAGTCAGCACATTGAAGGCTCCTGCCGCATAATACGGTGCCAGCTTGGCAATAGCCAGGCGCCAGGGAGTATTTTTCCATGCACCAAATCTCCCCCACGTTCCTGACTCCTTATCCCGTGTGCAGGATAAAGCAATACCAAGCAGCAAGCACTGCTGGAGAGCTGCCGCAATTACCCCTAATGGCATGAAGAGCTTATAATCATAGACCGGGTTAAATAGCACTCTGGAGCGGAACGGAATGGTGCTTAAGGCCGAGGCAGCTTGATCCGCGTTCATTCCCTTTTGCTTCATAGAATTGATAGATACTCCGGCACTTACGCTACTGATGACCTGATTCGCAATACGGCTGGCACTATTGGAGTACATCATGTTGCTTCCATCAATCAGGGTCAGCACTGGCGGATTCTCCCCATGCTTAAGCCGAGTGGTGAAATTGTCGGGAATGACAATCCCGACCTTAGCTTCCCCGGTCTCCACCTGATGGACAACATCCTCCTGATTGGTCACTTGCCGTGTAACGGCAAATGAATCTGTCGCGTCGAACGCCTGAATGATTTGGCGACTGAGCTGCGAGTTATCTCCATCATATACCGTGACAGGCATCTCGATAATCCGCTGATGTGAATACAGGAAGCCGAACAGTATCGTATACACAATCGGCGTAATCAGCAGAATAGCCATAAAACGGCGATCCCGGAAGATGCTCAGCCACTCCTCGCGAAACACATCGCGGATACGAAGTCTTTCCTGTTGATCCTGCATATTATTGCGCCCCTTTGCCTGTAAACAGAACTGTAGAGCCCGTTGGAACCGAGGCAGCAAGATCCGGCAAAGCAACCTTAACGCCAAAGGAACGGACATCCTTATCACCGGAGCTTTGGCTCGGTTTTTGAATGGCGAAGTCGGCAGCAGATTCCAATAGAATCACCTTTCCCTTCAGCTCCTTGCCACCCGACAGCAGTTTAATTTGGACGGTATCCCCTGCTTGCAGACCGTTCAGAGATGTTTCCGGTACATAGAATTTAGCCCAACGCTGTGTCGAAGTTTCAATCGTATAGACCGGGAATCCTGCACTGGCCATTTCCCCCAAGCTAAGTGATTTGGATTTCACGATTCCATCCTCGGACGCGCGTAGTGTAG
Source organism: Paenibacillus peoriae KCTC 3763 (assembly GCF_000236805.1). Classification (GTDB taxonomy): domain Bacteria; phylum Bacillota; class Bacilli; order Paenibacillales; family Paenibacillaceae; genus Paenibacillus; species Paenibacillus peoriae. Next base: position 665,300 of record NZ_AGFX01000041.1, read on the forward strand.
TGTAGCTCAAGTAGGTTTGCGCTTCCTGGAGCGCGGCTTCCGCTTGTGCTACCTGTGCATTGGCACCTGTAACCGCAGATTGCGCCTGTTCCACCGTGGATTGCGCCGCCTTCACAGCAGATTGCGCTTGCTCTACCGAAGCCTGTGCAGCTTTGACATCTTCCTGCTGCAAAGCGACTTTACCTGCTCCTGCCTGTGCTTCCTTCACTGCAGCCAATGCCTGACGGTACTGCGCTTCAGCCGCCGTGATTTCCTCCTTACGGCTTCCCTCACGTACCATATTCAGCTGTTGAGATGCCGAATTGTACTTGGCTTCAGCCTGTTGATGATCCAGTGTCGCTTGATCCAATGACGCCTGCGTTGCCGCTCCGGCTTCTTGGAGCTTTTTGGCACGCTCCAGATTTTTAACGGTCAAATCCAGCGTTTCCTTGGCTGCCTTCACAGCTACTTGCGCTTGCTCCAGCTCCTGCGGTCTTGCACCGCTCTTGAGGGCATCCAGCTTGGCTTTAGCTGCAGCCGCAGCCGCTTGTGCCTGTTCGATTTGACTGGAGGAAGCCTGTGCAGTTACACCGACTGCTGTTGATCCCTGGCTTTTCTTGGCCTGAGCTGCACTCACAGTAGCCTGTGCCTGGCCTACTCCTGCTTGGGCCTGCAGAACACTGGCTTTCGCTTTGGACACATTACTCTTGGCTGCCTGCAATGCAGCTTGTGCCTGCTTCACCTTATCTTCCAGCTCACGACTTTCCAATTTGGCTAATACCTGCCCCTTTTTCACCTGATCGCCCTCTTTTACGAACATCTGGTCAATGCGTCCTGCCATCTTAAAGCTGGCATTAAGGGTATCCGATTCTACGTAAGCGGTGGGAATAGAAGAGGATTGATCCGCAGATAAGCTGCTGCCTCCCCGTGGAAAAGCGGTCAAAGCATAGATCCCTACAGCGATTAAAATAATAAGTACGGCGTAAATCGTATATTTTTTAGCTTTCATGTTCCATCACTCCATCTGTCAATTAATGATAAATGCCTAGTGCATTACATACAAATAATTCAGTACTTTCACGAACTTCCTGCAGATTCATCGTTTCGCCCCATACCATCGAACGCATCGGAGTAAAAATGTAAATGCCAAACAGGCAATTTGCCGTTGTTTTTGCATCCAGCTTGCTCGAAATTTTCCCATAGGACTTGCCGGATTCGATCTCTGCCTCCATAAAATCAAAATAGTCAGCCAGTACCTGTCTGATATTAAAATGCTGCTCTTGCGACACCCAGCCTTTGCTGACCAACAGACGGCAAAAATCCGGCTCTCTCCCAATAAACTCAATATGTACCTGGATCAGCTTGCGAATCCTTAGTTCTACCTGATCCTTGGGAGTTTGAGCCATCGCTGCATGGATATCCTGGACAAAACGCTCCATCCCCATCTTTAAAATGTAGATGTACAGCTCTTGCTTGTTTTTGAAATTATAGTACAGGGTTCCTTTGGCAATGCCACATACCTTGGCGATCTCCTCCATATTGGTCTCGTTAAAGCCTCGTTCGGAAAAAGCCTTGAGTGCGCCGTTAAAAATAATTTCCTTTGTCTGCTGTTTCATGCTTCCTCCTTTTTTGAACTGACCGTCCAGTACAAAAATTATGTATTTATTATAAGCCTACTTTTAGTCATCCAGCAATAGGAAAAATGCAAATCATTCATTTTAGACACTTCGTCTAAACAGTCGTTCTAAAAAGAAAATAACGCAAAAAACGGATTGAATCAGTGAGAGGGTCACTCATTCAATCCGTTATTTTATAAAAGCGGCCGATAAAGGGGGACGTATTACAGTTTACCCGTCGCTTTTAGGGAAGGCCGATTATTTTTTTACCGTTTGATTGTATTGTGCAATTTTGCCCGTAATCTCCTGCGCCGCCTGGTCCAATGCCTGTTTTGGCTGTTGCTGGCCACTCAGTACGGCCTCGATTACCCCTTCAACAATTTGACGCGCTTCCGGGAATACACCCATCACAGCACCTTGTGTAGCGGTAGACTGCGCCGATGCGTGCAATTGGTCAACTGCCGTTTGGAATTGCGGGTATTTAACCATATTGTCTTTGAGCACCTGCTCGTTATAAGCTGCTTTGGTGATCGGGAAGTATCCGGTATTCACACTCCATTGTGCCTGTACCGCCGGGGAAGCAACAAATTTAATGAACTCCCAGGCAGCCTTTTGCGTAGCTTCAGGTTTGTTGTTCATAATGTACAAGCTCGCACCGCCTACAACGACACCACCTTCTTTAGCTTCAGTTGCTCTTGGCAGGAATCCCGTACCTACTTCGAACTTATCGCCAACCTGCTCCACAATATTACGCAGTGAAGCGGTGGAATCCAGGGTCATCGCAATTTGTCCTGCGGAAAAAGCTTTGGCAGTATCGTCCGAGTTGCGTCCCAGATTGGATACTACCTTCTCGTCAATCATTTTCTTCCACCACGTCAGGGTTTTCACACCTGCATCCGAATTCAGCAGCGATTCCGTTGCAGCCTGATTGCGTCCGTTGCCATTATTCACATAATCCGCATTCTGATTGGCAAACAATTGCTCCATAAACCAGCCATAGATGGCGATGGATGCACCGGATTTACCATCCTTGCTCAAGGCTTTGGCAGCTTTTTCGAATTCATCATAGGTTTTCGGAGGATTGGCCGGGTCAAGTCCCGCCGCTTTGAACGCATCCTTGTTATAGTACAAAATCGGGTTTGACGTATTGAACGGCATGGCATTTAATTTACCATCTATCGTGTAGTATCGCGTAATATTCGGCTCAAGCTGCGACAAATCGAATTTGTCTGCATCAATAAATTGTTGTACAGGCGTGATCATTTTGGAGTCGATCATGAACTTGCTTCCAATCTCATATACCTGAATGATGTCCGGGCCGCTGTTGGAACCAAGCGATGCTTTCAGCTTGTTCAGGCTGTCATCATATTTGCCCTGGTATACAGGCTCCACCTGAATGTCCTTGTGGCTGGCGTTAAAGTCAGCCGCGATCTGCTTGATCGCTTTTTCACCATTACCGGACATCGAATGCCACCAGGTCAGCTTGACTGGAGAACCCGCTGCTGCCCCTGCATTACTGTCATTCCCCGGCTTTTCTGCCGCCGTATTGTTGCTACAGCCTGCTGCAACCACCATTGCAGTCAGAATAAGCAGGGTCAAGGCACTTTTCAGACGAACAAATCTCATAATCTCACTTCTCCCCCTTTGATTAAATCATTCTCAAATGCGACCATCTTTTACGATGCTATTTTGTGATCAAGCTTTGTATATAGACTGCTTGCGCAGGTGCTGCTATTTATGGGCTTATCAGCCTTTCAACGCACCGGCGGCCATCCCGCGTACCAACTGCTTTAGCCCAAAAATCAGCAGGAGCAGAGACGGTAAAATGACAAGCGCAGTGCCCGCAAACACCAGATTCCATGACGTGGATTCCTGAAATTCAAGCATGGAAATTCCAATCTGTACGGTACGCATATTTTCGCTATTTGTAATCAGTAAAGGCCACAGATACGAATTGTACATGTTCAGAAACGAATATACGGCCAGTGTTCCGAGCGCCGGGCGCGATAGCGGAAGCACATGAAACAGAAAGTAACGGATATGCCCACACCCGTCCATGCGTGCAGCCTCGAACAGTTCCTTGGGAAGCTGGAGAAAAAATTGTCTTAACAGGAATGTCCCGAAGGCTGTTGCCAAAAATGGAACCGTCAGCCCTTGATACGTATCAAGCCAGTTCCAGCTGCGTACTGTCAGGTAATTCGGAATAATGGTCACTTCCCAAGGGATCATCATTGTGGCTACAAACATGCTGAAAATAAAGTTTTTTCCCTTAAACTCCATTTTGGCAAAGGCATAGGCCGCCAGACTGGCTGTAATGAGCTGACCGATCATCGTCAGGCCCGAAATGAGAAAGGTGTTGCCGATAAAGGCTGCGATCGGAACGATTTCAAACACTTCGGTAAAATTGGCCAAATGAAAGGAATGCGGAATAAAGTGGGGCGGATAGGCACTTGCTTCCTCGGGCGACATGACCGCCATAAAAAACGTATAGATCACCGGATATAAAATCAGAGCTGCCGCAATCGTAAGCAGTACATACAGCAACGTTGAATGAAGGCTTCCTTTCATTGGTAATGCACCTTTCTTTCCACCCATCTGAACTGAATCATCGTAAGCAGCAAAATGACGACAAACAATACAATCGCCTGTGCGCTGCCTGTTCCAAACCTGAAATTAACAAAGGCTTCCTGGTAAATGGAGTATACGAACACATTCGTACTGTTCACCGGGCCGCCCTTGGTTAAAATGTTAATTTGCGCGAAGGACTGAAAGGCCCCGATAATGGAAACTACCGTCACAAAAAAGATCGTTGGTGAAAGCAACGGCATGGAAATACGCCAGAAGGTGACCAGCGGACCAGCCCCATCCATTTTGGCACTTTCATACATGTCGTCCGGAATCCCTTGCAGTCCGCTGGATAAAATAATGTAATTGAAGCCGAGATTCATCCAAATAGTCATGATGGCTACCGAGAACAGCGCCCAGTCCGGGCTGGTCAGCCATGGAACCGGATTGATATGTAACAGGGAAAGCACGTAGTTGAACATCCCGAGTGTCGGATGAAAAAGAAACTTCCAAATGACGGCGGATGAACCGACCGACAGCACCATCGGTAGTGAAAACGCGAACTGAAAAATGCGCATTCCGCGTAGTTTACTATGGGTCAGTGCAGCCAGCACGAGCGCCAATAAAATACCCGCAGGCACCGTCAATAGCGCGAACAGGAGCGTGACCTTGATCCCTTGCAGAAACTGACCTGAGCTGAAAAGTACAGCAAAATTGTCCAACCCTACATAAGCTGCAACGTTTCCTGCCGGATCTGTGGAATGCAGGCTGAGATAAACCGACTTCAACATCGGATAAAACATAAATACAGCAAATAAAATGAGCGATGGAGCCAAAAAGGTATACGCCAGCGCATTTTCGCGCAGTTTTTGAATTTTTAGCGAACCTGTACGTATGCGGGCCTTAGACGAAGCCAGAGACTGGCTTCTCGTCCCAAATCCCATCGATTTGTTAAGCTCACCCAAAACGAAGCGCCCCTTTCTTTTCAAACCAACCTCAGTAAGTGTATCGTTTCGTTGTAAAGGGAACATCAAGCAAACTGGAGTATAATGTAAATTTTTCTCCTCTTTGTTAAAAATGCTTCCAATTGCTTTAAGCACACTGACGTAGCAGTCTGCATACGATGGATCATTACATGGTATGGAGGTTAGAGGCGAATGTCCTACAGTACCGTTAGCCCACAAACGTTATATCAAGCCAAACCGGAATTCCAGACAAAGATTATCAAGGCTCGCCAGCACCTGCATCAAAGGCTTAAACCACACCTCAATCAAACCGTCCGGGTCCAAACGATGGATCAGCGTGTGTATGAAGGAACGATTGTTCACATGGACGCCGATCATTTGTATATAAAAGTCCCTCAGCCGTATCATCCGCCTTCCCCAGCGAATCCGACCCTTTATCGATCCTCCGCCTTCAACAATGTCATTCTGCCGCTGGTGCTATACACGCTGCTGGTCGTGATACTGCTGAGCTGACGCATGGCGCATTCAGTTCATGACAAAAAAACCTCCAAATTTGTGAATATCCGACTATCGGCATATTCACAAATTTGGAGGTTTTACGTATTTATTTTACATATTGAAATAAGGAATTTAAAGGAATCTAAAAGCAGATAATTTCGCAAACGGGGAATGGTATGTACTCCTTCTTGGCAAGCTAATATGAGAAAACGTCAGAACGGAGAAGATGCCAGATGAAATATAACCGATTACTGTCTACAAGTGTCGCTGTTGCCTTGTTCTGTGCCAGCTTTTGCCCCACACCCTATACCAATACTACACAGGCCGCATCGTACGCCTCCCCTGCTCCTACAAAAGGAAGAGCCTATTATGAAGAACGAGGGGACATTGTATGGGAAGTTCCTACCTCTCGCAAGGTGATTGCCCTCACCTTCGACGATGGACCGGATGAGACCAAAACGCCGGCCATTCTGGATTTGCTCAAGCAATATGACGCCAAAGCGACCTTTTTTGTCGTCGGCAGCCGTGTAGAGAAACTCCCTCACATTGTAAAGCGGGAACGAGAAGAAGGACATGATGTCGGCAACCATACCTTCCATCATCCATCCTTCCATCGTATTTCCCGTAACAAAGCCCTGTCTGAAATGGATCAGGGCCAAGCCAGCATCGTTCATGCAACGGGTACAGAAACCCCTTATTTCCGTCCACCGGGTGGTTCCTATACCGACTCGCTCGTCAAACTATCTAGAGAAAAAGGGCTGAAAATGATTTTATGGTCCTGGCATCAGGACACCCTGGATTGGCGAAGACCCGGCGTACACCGCATCGCTAATAAAGTGCTCCGCAACGCCAAAAACGGCGATATCGTCCTCATGCACGATTATGTATATAAAAGTACACAAACCGTTGAAGCCCTCAAAATTATTTTACCTGAACTGAAAAAAAGAGGGTTTACCTTTGTCACCGTATCCGAACTGCTTGCCAATCGTAAGACGCCCGAAGGGCTTATTGAAGTGAATAAATAATTTCATGGGAATGGATCACAAGGCAATTTCCTCCTATGAAATTATTGGCTACATAAAACGTTCTTCGTACGGAAAATATAATGGAGAATTACCAACTATCTCAAGGAGGCAATAACATGAAAAAAGCAATATTGGCAGTAGCGTCCCTGGCTGTATTTCTGTCAGCAGGATCCATGGTATCTGCGTCTGCATCTGCACCCGCAACAGAAAAGCACGAGCACAAAATACACCAACATAAGGTTAAAGCTCATGCGAAACAAGAACACAAGCTGCACGCCAAGAGCAAACATGAGAAAGTCCACAAGCTACATGCACATAAAGCTGCACCTGCCAAAATCATTGGAACAAAAAGCATTCATGCGAAAAGTATGAAAGCAAAGGCTACTAAATTACCAAAAACCGGATTTGGCGGCGCAAGCGAGCAAATGAATTAGGGAGGGTAAAAAGAGAGGGTTAGCTTGTAGACCCTCTCTCTTTCTTCATATGAACAAAAAGTGGATTATTCGTATCATAGTGCTATTGATTTTGCTGGGTAGTACAAGTTGTTCGTCTTCGGCTGAACATCATGGTACCCCCACCCAGACCCCGGCTAAGCTTGACATTCAACAAACTAAAACGACGAAGCCATTACAGGTTAAAAACAAACCTTTTCCAGGGATCATTCCACATAAAATTGATATTCCTGCGGTTCGTATTCATTCGATTATAGAACCGGTTGCCTATTTAGAAAATGGACAAATGGGCGTTCCGGGTAACACGGATCGAGTAGGCTATTTATCTACAGGAATATTGCCAGGAGCGGCGGGTAATGCAATTATGGATGGGCATGTTGATACATATACGGGTCCGGCAGTTTTTTATCCTCTTAAAAAGCTGAAAAGGGGGGACTACGTGTATGTAACTGGCGATGGCGGTTGTAAGCTTCAGTTTGTTGTGGAGTCGGTAAAATTTTACCTAACCTCCGAAGCACCGATTCAAACGATTTTTGGACCTACTGAAGAGCACCGTTTAAACCTGATTACCTGTGCCGGACGCTACAGTCGAAGCAAGAAGGAACATGAAGGAAGACTGGTCGTTTTTACCAAATTAGCACACATGAATTCAGCTTGTGAGAAACTTACGGTTCAGAACAAGGACAACCCAATCATTTTCAAGGAGAATGAATAACTGTGCTTAGAATCACAAAATTACAATTGCTGTGCATGACCTTAATATTGCTCCTCGCTTACAGCTTCTCTTTATTTCGTGCACAAGCCGAGCCAGCTAAACAGGATAACGTTGTCCCTTTTCTTCAAGAATTGTTTGAAGACCGCACTCGGTTGTTGATGGATCAGGATAAAAAGCATATTGAAGACCATTACTTGTTAACAGATAAACGAAGCAACTACGCGTACTTTCATGAAATGAATAGGGCCGAATACATTCAAGAATGGGCCAAGCATCGTAAAATGAAATTTGTAAATGCGGAAAGTTCCATTCGCGTAGCTCGCGCCGAAGTGTTGGGCGATACGGCAAAAGTGTCTCTTGTTCAGTCCTTGAAATTGAGTTATGAGTATACCGATAACTATCCCGGTCGGCATGATTTTGGAATTGGAACTCGTCATGGCATTACACTGAAAAAAAAAGACAGTCGTTGGTACGTGGAACGTGAATGGTATTCAGACCCTCTGGAGGAAAATGTAAAGAAAATTGAAAAATCCGACTTATTTTTCACTCCTCATAAAGATCCAGCAACACCAGAGAGGGGTATTCATAAATACAACAGAGCCCGCGCAGTTGACTATGCGAACAAGTATGCAGGAACGACATGGGGGGCAGGTAATGGTCAGCGATATAATCAAAAATATCTGGATTATAACTCCAAAGGGGGCGACTGTACCAACTTCTCCTCTCAAGTGATCGGGGACGCGAAGGAAGGCGGAGGGCTGCCTATGAAATCAGGATGGCATTACTTGTATGGCCACGGTGGAAGCCAAGCCTGGGTTCAAACGGACGCTTTTAAAAATTTCCTGATACGCTCCGGCTATGGCAAGATTATAGGGCAAGGAAGTTTTTCTAATATTGTCCAATCAGTAAATGAACGGCAGCAGCAGCTTGACAAACCCCAATTGATGCCAGGTGATTTAATTGCTTACGTGTTAAAAGGAGATGTTGACCATTTCTCTATAGTTGTTGGATTTGATCAGCGTGGCTTTCCTTTAGTCAACTCCCATACCGCAGACCGTTACAGAGTCCCTTTCGACTTGGGATGGGATAAAAATACCAAGTATTTGTTGATTCATATACAAGATTAAGCATTAAATGACCTGTCACACTTGTTCATATCCCGGAGGATGCTGTCATAGGAATAATATGGACAGCTTCTAATGGGGTGAAAATAATTTGAAATTACCTCTTTTATTAAAACAAACCATGGTGAGAGCTAATGCGATGATTGTTGTGAAAGCCATCGGTTTGGTTGGAAAAGTATTTATGACGCGACTTGTTGGAGCCGAAGGAATGGGCCTTTATCAGCTGGCCTACTCCTTCTATAGCTTAATATTGATGATTATTTCAGGGGGATTGCCGACAGCTTTGGCTATGTTTACAGCTAAGCATACTGCAAGAGGCTGGCGTTTGTTCAAAATTTTTTCTATATTCCTGATACTCATGGGATTGATATGCAGTGTCTTAACCTTTTGGCTTTCAAAACCGATTGCTTCTTTGCTTGGTTATCCACAAATCGATTTTGTGATTCGATGTCTCTCCCCTGCAATACTGGCCGTTCCCTTGCTAAGTTTGCTGCGCGGATATTTGCAAGGGCTTGAGAAATACACCACAATTGCTTTTTCGGAAATCATAGAACAAACCGTTAGGATTGGTACTTTAATATGGCTAGTGCCACTATTTATTCAATTCGGCATTGAGTCTGCTGTAGGCGGAGCGGTACTGGGAACCTTTACAGGCGCCTTGTTAGCCTTTGCAATGCTTTCTGCTTTATTTATGTACAATCGTCCCTCTGTAGCTTTGTCTCCCCCATCCACTCGAACAGATCTACCTTTGGTGGTACAAGCTTCATTTGCTATTGCACTTACACGCCTGCTTATCCCGGCTTCCGACTTTATGGATGCGATCATCATCCCTCAACGATTACAGGTTGCCGGGGTTTCTCCCAAAGAAGCAGCGGAGATGTTCGGTATTGTCACGGGTATCGCTCTTGTGGTCGCTTATATGCCTACTTTGATTACGGGCTCACTAACACATACGCTCACGATGAAAATAACTACGGATTGGCAAAATAAGGAATATAATGTCTTCTACAAAAAAAGCCATACCGCCCTTCAGATAGCATGGGTCTGGGGATTAGCCTCAGGGTTTTTCATTTTTGAATATGCCTCCGAAATTTCCCTATTTGTTTTTGGTATACAACATGCCGAAATTCCCATTAAATCATTGGCAATGCTACCGTTACTCGTCGGATTGCGGGAAATCACAACAAGCATCTTATGGGCGCAAAATCGGAAGAAAACTCCCTTTATTGGTCTTGGCACAGGAGTCCTTGTCAACTTCATTATTCTTTATTCCTTAGTTGCCATTCCCGGGCTCGGATATGCCGGTATGTCTTTGGGAATCATCATGCTCGAATGGATCGCAATGGCCTGGAATTTCAAAGCCCTAGAACTCTTCCAACAAATCAAATCCCATATAATCATTATACTGTTAGTGGACATTCTTGTTTTTGAAGCCATTCTGATTATGGTTACGCTATGTTCCAAGTCGTTATCCTCATTGGACTGGCCGCAGACGGTCCAAATTATTGCTGAGATACTTCATTACTGCTTTTGGTGTGCACTGTATTTGAAAGTACGATTAAAGAGTGTTTTCGAAGAATAGACAAGGCCTCCCACCAGTTTATTGAACTCGTGAGAAGCCTTTTTCTATTTGATTCTATTATTAGCTTTCAGATTTCTAAATCAGCTATGGGTCATCATCTTCTTGTCGAGCAGATCAAGTACCATCGGCCATGCCTGCTCGTGTTGGTCCCTCGAATTTTGATCTGGAAAACCTGCGTGCGTTAAGCGAAGCTGTGTGCCATTTCCGCTGGGTTTAAGCTCAACGGTGAGCACCGTTTCATGCCCCTCTGTGCCCCCTTCCCCAGTAACCCAGGTCAATTCGATAAGGCGATCTGGTTCAAGTCTTAAAAATCTCCCGTAATGCGGATGACGTTTTCCCTCAAAATGCGTTTCGAAAAAGAAGGCTGTATTCACTCGGGCGTCCATTATGACTGTCCCTGGGGCTGCAAACCATTGGTCGAGCTGCTTGGTCCACGCTTGATACAGGACAACAGGTGACGCCTCCATTTTTCGTTCCACCGTCAGATGATGCGGCCTTTGTGAAATATCCGGCAAAGAAATAGGTAGTGTCATTTCATCTTCAATCCCCTCATTCAACAGCATTTTGATCCTCACAAGATCATTATACCCATAAAGAGGAAGGATAAAAAAAGCCACTCAAATGAGTGATATAACTAATTACCATCTGGAGACGCGCTCTGAGATATAATGATCCGTCTTACTTACTAAAGTTAAACTGATTCTTACTATAATGAAAATTTTTCATTTAAGTGCAACATTTCATAAATCTATTCCGTTTAGAAACATGAACAAACAAGTTGAAAGGGAGTCATTCAAATGAAAAAAACAGCAATTAGCGCAATCTGTGCATTTACCCTACTTTCTGCTTCACAAGCAGCCTTTGCCGCAGAACCTATTTTAATAGCCAAACCACCTGTTACTCAGGTTAAACAAAACAATCAGAGCCAATACAAAGTTATAATAAATGGCACAAAACTGGATGCGGGTAGTTTACATGCATATAAAAAAGGAAATGTTATTATGGTGCCACTGCGTGTAACAGCCAGTTCCCTTAACTTCAAAGTGCAACTTGGGGATAAGAAGGGAACTGTTGTTTTAGATAATGGATCAGTAAAAACAACACTAACGATAGGTACTGATAATTACTACGTTCAAAGCAGCCGTGCGATTGGCATGTCCGCTCCAACCAAATTAGGTGCTGCTCCTACAACTGTAAAAGGCAGCGTATATGTTCCAGTAGAAATATATAATATTCTTTTCTCCAACCCTAAGACGGTTAACGTTACCCAAAAAACAATTACTATTAATACACCTAATACACCACAAGAGGAAAATGTACAAATTCCGAATCCGCTCGTAGAATTTAAAACATTACAAGCTGCTGAAAAATCTGTAGGGTTTGCAACTTATGCACCTTCAACCCTTACTGATGAATACAAACAAGATTTGATTCAAGTCATTAGCAATTCAGTCGTTGAAGTTTTTTATAGCAATGGCAAGAATACTATTCGTTATAGAGTAGCCAAAGGCAGCGAGGATATTAGCGGAAATTATGAAGTGTATAGCCAAGTCTCCAAGAAGGATATTAATGATATCCACGTCACAATAAAGGGCAATAATAATGTGGTAAATCAAGCAATATGGACGCAAAATAATAAAAGCTATTCCTTATATTTGGAATCTGGCGTATCCATTGAAACTTTAGAAAAAATGCTGAAACTGCTGTCTGTATAAAAGTATTTATGAAGCAACTAGCCCCCCATCACTCTAACAAGCTGATGAGGGGCTTTAATATTAACGATGTACCTATGAAGCGTGTCGGACACGATGATCCGGAAGCTACATAGCTATGCTTTTCAGTCCAATGTTTTGGAAGCCAGCCATTCCATCATCGTTGTTTTCTTTCCGTTAATCACCTTCGATACTTCGTTGTTATACACGTAAATCCAGGACCAGTGGCCATTGTATTCATACGGTGTTTTGTCGCTCTTCTTGTACAAGCCGGAAGTATCCACTACATTATCAAATAACGACATATGGACATCCTTTGCTCCGGCATTCACCAAACGATTGTAAGTCGGAATCACATAATCGTTAGGCGGTACTATGGTGTCGGTTTTGGCAGCCACAAACCAGATCGGCAGGTTCTTCATTTCGTTAATTTGTTCATCGGTTATAAGGCTATCCTTCAAGGCTTCACACGCGACCACAGCTGCTGCAAAATAGTCTTTATAATCACGGATCATCAGCATCGTCATGTAACCGCCGTTGGAGTCTCCGCCAATGTAGATTCGATCTGTATCAATGTCTTTGTTCTTGGCCACATAATCCTTTATTAAGGACATCAATGCTTGCTCATACTTGGAGGTGCCGTCTCCGAAGCCTGTAAAACCATCCATCCAGTAGGTTGAAGTCTGAGGTGCCAGCACATAAGCCCCGTCAAAATAGGCTTGAATATCCTTGGAAGCAAAATTCACTGCTTTATTGCCGGAAATCGGAATCGTTGGATCTGTGCCACCCTCTCCCATACCGTGCAGCCAGATCACCAGAGGATTTTTCACTTTGTCTTTTGCCGGTGCATAGCCCGCATAGGTTAAAGTAACCCCGTCATAAGAAACTTTGCCAGTTGTAAATTGATCAACAAGCTTCCGGATCTCACCTGAGGAAGTATCAATCTTCAAGCCGGAAATCGTTCCTGATTGGGTTTTAATAGCTTTTTGCTGCGTGATCGTGTATTTGTTATCATTCCATCCGTTAACCCCGGAGACTGCATCATAATGAATAGCGGAGCCTAATGTTATGGCCGGACCGATCTCCATTTCCAACACAACGTAGCTTCCGTTTTTCTTTACAGGGTTGCCGTCTTTGTCCGATACATAGGCCTTGGTGATCTTCCGGTTGCCTTCCTCAAAAATGGGATTTACCAGCCTGCTATCGCTTCTTACTACATGCACCTTAAATGTATCCTTGGTTATCGCATCTTTAGGTATCGGCTTACCCAGGTTAACAATGATCTTCGTAATGGTTGCTCCCCAATCCTTAACCTCCGCAACCGTTCGATATGAGGCTGGCTGTATCTTTGCATCCTTAGCCCATGCACCAGAGCTGAAAGCAAGGGTCGTACCGACAGCCAGAGTTAATAACATCGTTGTTTTAGTAGCCTTTCTAAACCGTTTAAACATAATGTCTTACCTCCCAGATCCATTTGTAAAACGCTTACATTCTTTATTTTAATAATTTCTTTTATTTGCATCCTGTCTTTTATTAACCTAATTAGGGTCAATTACTGACTCCTTGCCCCAGCATCCCCCTTGTTCTCTTTCGATATTGATGTGGTGTCGCCTGATAAACCTTCTTAAACACTCTGGAAAAAGATTTTTCGTTCGGAAATCCATGCTCCAGTGCAATTTGGATGATGGAATGATCCGTATTCATAAGAACACGAAAAGATCTCTCCAGACGGATGGCATTGATATATTGAAATAGGGTCATGCCTACATGCTTGACAAAAAAACGGGACAAATATTCGGGAGATAATCCAAAAACCTGGGCTATGGATTCCAGGGATAAGCTTTGATCGTAATTCTCTTGGATATAATCGGTTATCAACGTCAGCCTCTCCAAATATTTATTGGAATTAAAGCCACGGATAGATTCGTTGTCAATTTTAAAATGCATTAATAAAAGATACACCAGTTTATAAGATAGCGACGTTAAATGGATATGTTCTAAAGGGTCATTATCCTGGTTGAGATAAGCCGCAAATAATGTGTTTAGCAAATCACGCAGCTCCGCAAATTGCTGCAATCTCTGCTCGTTGGTTTCAAAAATAGATATACAATCAAATGAAATGGGATTACTGCTGTTAACATTTTCTCTAATAAATCCAGAAGGAATCAGAACGGTTATAGCCTCTCTTCCTTCTTCCTTAGCCACAGAAAAGGAATGAATAGCATTCGAATTGATAAGCACAATATCTCCTTCTTTGGAGCTATAATTCGCGCCATCAATGTAAATATTGTCGATTCTTCCTGAAAGCACATAGGATATTTCTACGCTGTCGTGCCAATGCCTGGGTATGTATGCTGGTTCACTTGAGGCATGAACTATAATTTTTAACGGAAAATGATTGTCTGCCTGGACCAGCTCATATTTGTATTCCAAATTTATTGCTCCTCTCAGATGTGAAGATGAATAAGATGAATAAATAGAAGAAAATGGCTTCAGCAGAGTGCCGAAACCACTTGTATTTAACCTTCCACTCGCTCTAAACAAAAAAACCTAAGTATTACAAAATGCATAAGATCCTTGGATCTTACCATTTTGTTCCTTAGGTTTTGCCTCATAACAGTAACAATCCTGATGCTATTCATTTAACTAAGCTAAGTATATAGCGGGTTGAAAACTATGTCAACGCTTTCATTTTCGAAAAATTACCTCCGTATAGGAATTCGGTGATAACAATTCCTCCAAACAAAAAACACCCCACCAACTTAGCAGCAGGGTACCACCGATGCTTTCGGATCGCTTGTTGATACCCTGGTTAATATGGAATATGGGAGATGCACCGTGAAAAAGCCATGTTTAATAACTCCTGGTTATAAACCAGGTACTTACTATTTTGATCAAGCACCCAGTTTGTAAATCCTACAGCCTTAACGTAACTATTATAATCGTAGGCATTAATTTTAAACTCAAGAATGTCCAGCATAATCCGATTCTCTTCATCTGATAACTCCAGGCCCAGCTGGCTAAACTGTCTTTGTCGGATTCTCCGAGCGGTGGTATCTTGTATTGCTTTGTGCTGATTGGACACTTGTCCATTATGTTAACGATAATACAACAAGTTTATGGGAATGTTCGCCATTTGTACCTGAAAAGCTAATCGGTTCCACAGCTCATAGTCTTCTGCATGGGGATAGTCTCTATCATATTGAATGCCTAGTCGACGGATCATGCTGTTGCGTATTATTGTAGCAGGATGGCAGATACAGCAATGAAATAACAACCATGTTTTAATTTCCTCATGACTGGCCGGGTTCACCTTCATTGCTCCTCCACTGGTAAAAGCAGCACCGCATACATCAATCAGCGGATTTTGATCCATAAATGATATTTGTATAGCCAATCGATCTGGCGTAGAAATATCATCGCTATCCATACGAACAATATATTCACCAGTTGCCTTATTTAATCCTTCGTTTAAAGTAGCGACCAATCCTTGATTGGTACTATGGAAGATTTTAATCACTCTGAAGTCTGCAATTTGTGAAATAAGAAAGGCAGACCCATCTGTCGAGCCATCATCAATAATAATTAATTCAAAATCCGAATAGGTTTGAGCTAAAATACTGTTTATTGCTGCCAAAACAAAAGCCGCAGTATTATAAACTGGCAGTAAAACTGAAGCGCGTGGCACAATAAATCGCCTCCATTCTCTTATATTCATGTCCTAAATGTATGTATTTGAAATACATTTCGAAGCGGCTTCTCGGTAAGAAGGTCAAGGTCAATACTAGAAAAGAACTAGAAGAACAGACAATGAAATTGTCACTTTTAAGATTTAAGGGTGTCTCCATATCTTTCCTTCCCAGAAGAATATCGAGTTCATTCTCCCAAAGGCTTTTTTATACCAAATCAAGAAGATTATTTTTTTAGTCTCATTTATCATGTAAAATAAATTGAATATAGAACATTTTTCTAATGACTTATCCATCTTAATAGTGCTGCTTTGGGAGGAGATCGATTCTTACACATCCACAATATTTAATATTCTCTATCGCCCTCCATTTCCCATCGGCATAATAACCTTCGGTTCCCGTCTCATCCTTAGATAATGACTATAGACAACAAAGGTGATTTTATTGCCTGAATAAAATGAATGTGTTACCATAAGAATAGAAATAGGGATCGGTTGCACCCGATCCCCTGCACGACTTACCGCTATAAGAGCGGTCGGCAACTTTGAGGTTGATCTTGGAATAGACCGATTCCTCGCCAGGGCGGTCTATTTCCGTTTATGGAAAGAAAGTATCAGGATCACCAACGTTGCAAATTGAATCATCAACATTAGTGCGTCTTTAACTTCCATAGCATCACCTCCCTTCCGGGAGATTAGCTGACCGCCCTTTATAGCCGTCTTGTCGCACAATCCAGATTATACCACAAGTCCTCATATTGAGGGCTTTTTATTTTGTTCATTAAAAAGAGCAGCGAGGGTTGGTCATAGCCCTGTCAAGTAGACAGTAAAAAAGAGCGCATTTATGAGGCGGCCGCCAACCTGTATTCTTCAGGTGATTGGTCGCCTAGTTTTTTCTGGAATCGTTTATTGTTGTAGAAGCGAATATATTCATTAATCATAGCCTCGACTGCTTCCAACGTCTGAGGCTTCTCCAAATAGACTTTCTCGGTCTTCAGATGCGAGAAGAAAGATTCTATGCAGGCATTGTCATAACAATTTCCCCGCCGGGAATGACTGCCTTGTATGTCCTTCTTATTTAACAATGAAGAATAAGCCTTGAGGTGTACTGATAGCCTTGATCTGAATGCAACACAGCCCCTTTGCATCTAAGTTGTTCAACAGTTTCTTTGACCAAAATATAATCGTTCCTACGCGATAGCTTCCACGCCACAATCTCGTTATTAAACAGATCCATAACCGCAGAAAGGTACACAAATTCATTCCCAATTCTCACGTACGTAATATCCGTAACCAACTTATGAAGTGGCTTCAAAGACTCAAAATTACGCGCTAGAACGTTCTTGAAGATAGTAGATCCCTTTTTCCCATAATACTTTCTCTTTCGTCGTATGACTGAGCTGACACCCAATTCCTTCATCAAACGTCTAATCTTCTTATGGTTCATAATCAGTCCTTTTCTTCTAAGAGCTGTTTTCATCCTTTGATAACCAAAGTAAGGATATTGCTTATGTATAGACAAGATATGTTCTTTGATTGGAAAATCATTGTCTGCCTTCCGGTTCCCCTGTTCCTTTTTCCACTTATAGAATCCTGATCTTGAAACCTCAGCAAGACTACAAAGCAAGGAAATACTGTAGTCTGAAGCCATTTCTGATACTATTTCGTATCGAATCTGTTTATCCAACTTCCCTCCCCGTGTAGATTTGGATTGAGCTTTTTTAGGTATTCAACCTGCGCTTTCAAGTAGGCATTTTCCTCTTCCAGGCTGCTGAAGTTCTTCTTATTCCACTTCTGGCTTCGATCCTTAAACGCAATTCCCGCTTTATATTTCCTCACCCAATCCACTAATTGGACATCACTCTTGACCCCTGTCTTTTCAATAATTTGAGAGAAGGTTAATCCCTCCTCCAAATGCATAAGGACCACCTTTAATTTGAACTCTGGTGTATATATTTTAAACTTCTGTCCTTTAATGGCCATGACAAAATCCCCTTTAGAAAAATAGTGCCAGAACACATCATACATGTGCTCTTTTAACACTGTCTACCTAAAGGGGATAATATCA